>NZ_JBQFSK010000007.1:0-191010 GCF_056537925.1 Ruegeria sp. BI7 | reverse complement strand
CGGTCGAGATGGTGATGCCACGAGCCTTCTCTTCAGGCGCGCCGTCGATTTGGTCATACGCTTTGAAGTCACCGAAATACTTGGTGATTGCTGCGGTCAGCGTCGTTTTACCATGGTCAACGTGCCCAATCGTGCCGATGTTGACGTGCGGTTTTGTACGCTCAAACTTTTCCTTTGCCATGATGGCCTCCTTTTTCGGTAATGAAGGGAGCGCGTTAGCCGCGCTCCCTCAAATCTTCGCTTATGCGTATTTCGCCTGAATCTCGTCCGAGATGTTCTGCGGAACCGGATCGTAGTGGTCGAACTGCATGGTGAACTGGGCACGACCCGACGACATCGAACGCAGAGTGTTGATGTAGCCGAACATATTGGCCAGCGGAACAAACGCATCGATGGCGATCGCGTTGCCGCGCGGCTCTTGTCCAGACACCTGGCCCCGACGCGAAGTCAGGTCGCCGATGATACCGCCGGTGTATTCTTCCGGGGTGATCACTTCGACCTTCATGATCGGTTCCAGCAGTTTTGCGCCAGCTTTGCGCATGCCTTCACGCATACACATCCGCGATGCGATTTCGAACGCCAGAACGCTCGAGTCAACGTCGTGGAACTTACCGTCCAGCAGGGCAACCTTGAAGTCGATCACGGGGAAGCCAGCCAGCGGGCCGCTATCCATGACCGAGTTGATGCCTTTTTCAACACCGGGGATGTATTCTTTTGGAACGGCACCACCAACGATGCGGCTCTCGAACGAATAGCCTTCGCCTGGCTCGGTCGGCTGGATCTCCAGCTTGACTTCCGCGAACTGACCCGAACCACCAGACTGTTTCTTGTGGGTGTAGGTGTGTTCGACCGGCATCGAGATGGTTTCACGGTAGGCCACCTGCGGCGCACCAATGTTCGCCTCAACCTTGAACTCGCGCTTCAGGCGGTCCACCAGGATGTCCAGGTGAAGTTCGCCCATGCCCTTCATGATGGTCTGACCCGATTCCAGGTCGGTTTCCACACGGAAGGACGGGTCTTCGGCCGCCAGACGGGCCAGACCCTGGGACATCTTCTCTTGGTCGCCCTTGGTTTTGGGCTCAACCGCGATCTCGATCACTGGATCGGGGAAGGTCATGGTTTCCAGAACCACCGGGTCCTTCGCATCACACAGCGTGTCACCTGTGGTGGTGTCTTTCAGACCCGCCAGCGCGATGATGTCGCCTGCAAACGCCTCTTCGATCTCTTCCCGGTTGTTCGAGTGCATCATCATCATACGACCGATGCGCTCTTTCTTACCTTTGGTCGAGTTCAGGATCGAGTCACCCTTGTTCATGGTGCCCGAGTAGATCCGAGTGAAGGTCAGCGAGCCAACGAAGGGGTCGTTCATGATTTTGAACGCCAGGCCCGAGAAGGCCATGTCGTCGTCTGCACGACGGGCGATGTCACGAACTTCTTCCTCATCGCCGGGCTTGAAGCCCATGTAATCAACAACGTCCAGCGGGCTGGGCAGATAGTCGATCACAGCGTTGAGCAGCGGCTGAACGCCTTTGTTCTTGAACGCCGAACCACCCAGAACCGGAACGAACGCGATTTCCAGTGTCCCTTTGCGCAGCAGGGCGCGCAGGGTCGGAACGTCGGGCTCATTGCCTTCCAGGTATTCCATCATCGCGTCGTCGTCCATTTCGACGGCCGCTTCGATCATCTTGCCGCGCCATTCGTCAGCCATGTCTTTCAGGCTGTCGCGGATCGGAGCTTTGATCCAGCTTGCGCCCAGATCTTCGCCCTGCCACAGCCACTCTTCCATGGTGACCAGGTCGATCAAGCCTTCCAGCTCGGACTCGGCGCCGATCGGAATACCAACCGGAACAGCACGTGCGCCGGTGCGGTCTTCGATCATGTTGACGCAGTTGAAGAAGTCAGCGCCGATCTTGTCCATCTTGTTGACGAAAACCATACGCGGAACCTTGTAGCGGTCAGCCTGACGCCACACGGTTTCGGTCTGGGGTTCAACACCGGCGTTTGCGTCCAGAACGCAGACGGCACCGTCGAGAACTGCCAGCGAACGTTCAACTTCGATGGTGAAGTCAACGTGGCCGGGAGTGTCGATGATGTTCAGGCGGTGCTTAGGCGTTTCTGCGGTCTGACCGTCCTCAGTGCGTTCCCAAAAAGTGGTGGTCGCAGCCGAAGTGATGGTGATGCCGCGTTCCTGCTCCTGCTCCATCCAGTCCATGGTGGCTGCACCATCGTGCACCTCACCGATGTTGTGGGATTTACCAGTGTAATACAGGATACGCTCCGAGCAGGTGGTCTTACCTGCGTCGATGTGCGCCATGATACCGAAGTTACGGTACAGTTCGAGCGGATATTCGCGTGCCATTGGTCTAAGCCTCTTGGATTACCAACGATAATGGCTGAAGGCTTTGTTCGCCTCGGCCATCTTGTGGGTGTCTTCACGCTTTTTCACGGCAGTACCGCGGGACTGTACAGCGTCCAGCAGTTCACCGGCAAGGCGTTCTTCCATGGTGTTTTCGTTGCGGGCGCGCGCGGCCGAAATCAGCCAGCGGATGGCCAGGGCTTCGCGGCGCTCGGGGCGCACTTCAACCGGAACCTGGTAGGTTGCACCACCAACCCGGCGCGAGCGAACCTCGACCGACGGTTTGATGTTGTCGAGCGCTTCGTGGAACACTTCGACCGGTGCGCGCTTGATCTTGCCTTCAACGCGATCAAACGCGTTGTAGACGATGCGCTCTGCGACCGACTTCTTGCCGTCGATCATCAGGTTGTTCATGAATTTGGTCAGTACCTTGTCGCCAAATTTGGCGTCAGGCAGGACTTCGCGTTTTTCGGCGGCGTGACGACGTGACATATCAGCCTCTCCTTCTTACTTGGGACGCTTCGCGCCGTATTTCGAACGACGCTGCTTACGGTCTTTGACGCCCTGAGTATCCAGAACACCGCGCAGGATGTGGTAACGCACACCGGGAAGGTCTTTTACACGGCCGCCACGGATCAGAACAACCGAGTGTTCCTGCAGGTTGTGGCTTTCACCGGGGATGTACGAGATGACCTCGAACCCGTTGGTCAGGCGCACCTTGGCAACCTTACGCATAGCCGAGTTCGGCTTTTTAGGTGTGGTGGTGTACACGCGGGTGCAGACGCCGCGTTTCTGCGGGCACTGCTCCAGGTGCATGGACTTCGAGCGTTTTACTTTGGGCTGCCGCGGTTTGCGGATCAGCTGTTGAATAGTTGGCATTCCGGTTTCTTCCCCGTTTTGCAACACACATGACATGCACGCGCGTTGCGTGCGGTTAAACTTGCTGCACTTATGCGTCCACAAGCGCAAAACCCGCGAGCGTTCCCATTCCGAGGTGAACGTCGCGGTTGGTTATCAGAGGGCGCGAACTGCAAAATTGTTCAGGCCTTGACCAGTCCATTACTGAAATCGGTTATGGGGCGGCCCCCGGTACCGAGATAGCGCGCGTAATAGGGGGAGTCGGAGCAAGTGTCAACAGTGCACCCGTATGGGTGTCTCACCGGTCTGTTTATGCGGGAATATCAGGCCCCTTCCGGGATTTCCAGCACCGCAGCCGTTGCGACACCCTTTTCGGGCAGGCATAGTCTGTGCAACACGCTGCCCCACGGATCAAATATGCAAATCATCGGCCTGTGCCGCTTTTCCTATCCTGCCTATGGCGGCTTTCAGGTCGAACATGAAACGATCGAAGAACGCCGGCGGTACCTTTACAACCCCGCCCGCCTAGAAGAACGCTTTCGCCTGTTCGAAACCACTACACTGCCCTGCATTCGAGAACAGACCAACGAGGATTTTCAGTTTCTCATCGTGATCGGTGATTGCTTTCCCAAACCCGCTCTGGATCGATTGCGCGATCTAACCGCCGGCATGCCCCAGGTTCAGATCATCGCCCGCGCTCCGGGTCGACATCGCAAGGTGATGAAAGAGATTCTGAATGCCGCCCGCAACGACCCCAGCGACCCTTGCGTTCAATTCCGCCATGACGACGATGATGCCGTGTCAGTGGATTTTGTCGAACGTCTGCGCCTTGCCGTCGACGAGAGTAAAGGTCTGATGGAGAACAACCGAACGGTCGCCATCGACTATAACAAGGGCTTTCTGGCCGAATTCGGGACAGATGGCATTCAGGCTGCCCAGGTTATGCGCCCCCTGTTGGGGATAGGCTTTGCGATGCATGTGCGTGGAAATTGCGAGCAGACAATTATGAATTTCGCCCATCACCGGATCGGGAATTTCATGCCGGTCATCAGTTATCCTGACGCGCCGATGTGGGTGCGCACGCTCAACCAGTTTAACGATTCACGCAATGCGCGTGACACTAAGACTGAGCTGTTGCCTCTGACACCCGAACAAGAAGGTGAATTCATCGCCCGCTTTGCGATAGATCAGAACCTTGTGCGCCAAGTTCACTCGGCGGGCTGCGTCTGACGTTCGCGGAATAATGTGAACAGCCCTGCGCCAACGACCAGCGTTGCCCCGAACATGGTAATCGTGTCCGGCCATTCCCCGAAAATGAGCCACCCCAGCCCCAGAGCCCAGATCAGGCTGGAGTATCGGAAGGGCGCGACGAACCCGACCTCGCCTACGCGCATGACCATGACGCTGAAAAGATAGCCCCCAAGTACGAACACCGCTGCCGATGCCACCATCAAACCAGCACCGACCGGTACCGGTTCCCAACCTGTTGCCACCGTGGCAATCCCCGCCGACACGGTAATCGTCAGGGACGTCGCCAAGGTAACCGCCAGCGAGGGCACATGCACTGACATCCGCCGCGTAATCAAATCCCGCGCCGTGACCGAGGCCACCGCAATCAAGGCATAGATCGCGTATATGCTGAATCCCTCGGGGCCGGGCCGCACAATCAACAGCATCCCGGCAAAGCCCAACACAATCGCCAGAACTCGTCGCCACCCGATCTGTTCGCGGAAAAACAGCACTGCGCCCAGCGTGACCGTCAGCGGCAGAGCCTGCAGCACTGCGGTCACGTTGGCCAGCGGCATATGCAGCAACGCGGTCAGAAAAAAGAACGTGGCCGACAGCTCGGCCAGACACCGGATCACCACCAGCCATTTGTCGTGACGCGGGAAATTCAGATGCATCGCCCCCAGATGACGCGCCAGCAGAAACACCAAAACCGTCGCCAAAAATCCGCGCATTGCTACCATCTGAAACAACGGCACTTCGGCGCCTGCCGCCTTGATCAGAGCATCATTGATGGTAAAGGCGGCCATGCTGCCCATCATCAGCAGCGCGCCTTTCACGTTTGGAGTCATGGTTAAAGAATCCGGTCGAAAGTCGATTGCTGCATTGGCTCAATCGATCGACTTATTGTCAACGCAACTTAGTGGGCGAACAGGAAAATTACATCTCAATTTGCCGGACACAATCTAATCGTCATCAAAATCCAAAGACGCGCCCGCCGCCGATACCTTCGACGGTCACCCCGGCACTTAGGTTATGCGTCGCGATCAGCCCTCCGGACATGTTTAAAACCCCAAGCCGGTTGCCGTTTTGAAGTGCAACGTAAAGCTCACGGCGTTCAGCGTTGATCCCGAGGCCAAAGCGCTCAATCTGCAATGCCGCACCAACCGAGGGGTTGGTTGGGCGAATGACCCTTTTGGTGGTGCCGTTCAGATCAATCTCGGCAATCAGACGATTCCGAATAAACAACACGTAAAGGGTGCCGGTATTTTTGTCGAAGGCCAGCCCGCCTATCGGTCCTTGCGGTTGCGCAAGCCTGATATGGCGCACGAACTGCCCGTCGCGCGTCAATTCTGAAATCATCAGACCGTTTGGATGATCCAGGAAAAGATGACCGTCTGCACCCCGAATAGCGAGCCCGCATTCCTTGATCGGGAAGTCGTCAGGAGTAACCCCCCCGCAACCGGCTGGTACGCGCTGCGCCGAAAAGGTGCGTAGAACGCGGCCATTTCGATCAAGTTCCTGCAACTGTGTACCGGGGAGATTGCGCAGGAAAATCCGCCGCCGCGGCTGGTCATAGGCAAGACCCACTATCGAAGCGGAAACTGGAATAAGCCGTGTGGTACCATCGGGAATTTTTACTTCCCGAGACGGCTGCCCCTGCGGCATCCCGACATAGGCGTAGTCACTGCATGCCGCCAGCAGGCCAATCCCCAAAACCGATAATGCACGAGACAATTTCAATACAGCTCTCATAATTCAAATCTCCGGTGGATTTGTGCGCGAGACGTAAAAAACCATACCATGAAAAGGGTTTTTCTAGAATAAAACTGCTCATATTAATTTGCGCCGAACCGAGCCGCACAGTCTGCGACCCATCCCTTGCCATTGTCAGCGCTTCAATCCAGGCAAAGGGCACAGGCGGCCACCCAAAGAAAAAGGCCCCGCGAAATCGCGGGGCCTGATCTTTGGATTATCGTAGTCGCTTACTCGCGGCTTTCCGGGGTTTCCACCAGAACGTCCAGCTCGTCTCCAACCATGTCGTCTTCGACAATCGGGGCAGCCAAGGCAGCGGCCGCTTCGGCCTCTTCCCGGCGGGCTTCGATCACGACGTTGTCGCGCGACTGGGCAACCTGACGCACAGCCTGGGTTGCACCACCTGTACCGGCAGGGATCAGGCGACCGACGATGACGTTCTCTTTCAGGCCAACCAGCTTGTCCTTTTTGCCCTGTACTGACGCTTCGGTCAGCACGCGGGTGGTTTCCTGGAACGACGCCGCCGAGATGAACGAACGCGTCTGCAGCGAGGCTTTGGTGATCCCCAAGAGGATCGGTTCGCCCTGAGCCGGACGGCCACCGCGCGAGAGGGTCTTCTCGTTGGCTGCGTCAAACTCCTGCTTGTCGACATGTTCGCCTTTCAACAGGGTGGTGTCGCCTGAATCCAGGATCTCCCACTTCTGCAGCATCTGGCGCACGATGACCTCGATGTGCTTGTCGTTGATCTTCACGCCCTGCAGACGATAGACGTCCTGCACCTCGTCGATCATGTAATCCGCCAGCGCTTCGACACCCATGATGGACAGGATGTCATGCGGGGCCGGGTTACCATCCATCAGGTATTCACCCTTTTGGATAAAGTCACCTTCCGCGACCGGGATATGTTTGCCCTTGGGAACCATATACTCGATCGTTTCCATCGACTCATCCGCCGGTTCGATGCTGATGCGGCGCTTGTTCTTGTAGTCGCGGCCAAAGCGCACGTAACCATCGGCTTCTGCGATGATCGCGTGATCTTTCGGACGTCGGGCTTCGAACAGTTCGGCCACACGCGGCAGACCACCGGTGATGTCCTTGGTCTTGGCACCTTCGCGCGGGATACGCGCGACAACGTCACCGGCTTCGATCTGCTGGCCATCTTCGACCGACAGGATCGCATCCACCGACATCGGATAGTGAACCGGGTTGCCCGCATCGTTGCGGACCGGTTCGCCATCTTCACCGACCAGAATGATCTCGGGCTTCAGATCGCTGCCTTTGGGGGCCGCACGCCAGTCGATCACGATCTTCTGAGTCATGCCGGTTGCGTCGTCGGTCTCATCGCGGACAGCGATGCCCGAAACGAGGTCAACGTATTTCGCAGTACCGGCTTTCTCGGCGATGATCGGCAGGGTGTAGGGATCCCACTCGAACAGCTTGTCGCCACGGGCCACTTTGGTGCCATCCTTGACGAACAGCTTGGAACCATAGCCCAGCTTGTGGCTGGCACGCTCTTCGCCGTGTTCGTCCTTGATCACCAGCTTCATGTTCCGGCCCATGACCAGACTTTCGCCTGCGGCATTGACCAGAATCTGCGGGTTCTCGAAGGAAACGACACCGTCCTGGCTGGCTTCTTGGAACGACTGCTGACCACCTTGCGCAACACCACCAATGTGGAAGGTCCGCATCGTCAGCTGTGTACCGGGCTCACCGATGGACTGGGCGGCGATGATGCCGACAGCCTCACCTGTGTTCACCATGGTACCGCGCGCAAGGTCACGACCGTAGCAGGTCGCACAGACGCCTTCCTCAGACTCACAGGTCAGAGGCGAGCGGATGCGCATGGACGCAACACCGGCTTCGTCAATGGTGTCGGCCATACGTTCGTCGATCAACTGACCAGCGGCCACGATCACCTCATCCGTACCCGGACGCAGAACGTCATCGGCAGAGACTCGGCCCAGCACACGTTCGGCCAGCGAGGCAACAACCTCACCGTCGTTCACCGCAGCTTCGGCGGTGATCGCGCGCTCAGTGCCACAGTCGATCTCACGAACGATGCAATCCTGCGCCACGTCTACCAGACGACGGGTCAGATAACCTGAGTTCGCCGTCTTCAGAGCGGTATCCGACAGACCCTTACGGGCGCCGTGGGTCGAGTTGAAGTATTCAAGAACGGTCAGGCCTTCCTTGAAGTTCGAGATGATCGGCGTCTCGATGATGTCACCGTTCGGTTTGGCCATCAGGCCGCGCATACCGCCCAGCTGTTTCATCTGAGTGACCGAGCCACGCGCACCGGAGTGGGCCATCATATAGACTGAGTTCGGTTCCTGCTCGGATCCGTCCTCTGCCCGATCCGAGGATGAGATCGTGCTCATCATCGCTTCGGTCACGCGGTCGTTACACTTCGACCAGGCATCGACAACCTTGTTGTACTTTTCGCCCTGAGTGATCAGGCCATCCATGTACTGCTGTTCAAAGTCCTTCACCTGACCGCGGGTGTCATCAACGATGCCCCATTTGTCATCCGGAATAACCATGTCGTCCTTGCCGAACGAGATGCCCGCCTTGAACGCTTCTTTGAAGCCCATCGACATGATCTGGTCACAGAAGATAACCGACTCTTTCTGACCGCAGTAGCGATAGACGGTGTCGATGACCTGCTGCACTTCTTTCTTCCGCAGCAGGCGGTTTACCAGTTCGAACGGCGCTTTGTTGTTCATCGGCAGCAAGGCACCCAGACGCAGACGGCCCGGAGTGGTCTCGTAACGCTTCTGAACTTCGTTGCCTTCGTCGTCGATCTGCGTGATCCGCGCGGTGATTTTCGAGTGCAGATGCACCTCACCCGCGTCCAGCGCGTGCTGGACTTCTTCGATCGAACCAAAGACTTTGCCTTCTCCCGGCATGCCTTCGCGTTCCAGGGTCACATAGTACAGACCCAGGATCATATCCTGCGACGGAACGATGATCGGCGCACCGTTTGCAGGCGACAGAACGTTATTCGTCGACATCATCAAAACACGGGCTTCCAGCTGGGCCTCAAGGCTCAGCGGAACGTGAACGGCCATCTGGTCACCGTCGAAGTCGGCGTTAAAGGCCGAACAGACCAGCGGGTGCAGCTGGATGGCTTTACCTTCGATCAGGACCGGCTCGAACGCCTGAATGCCAAGACGGTGCAGCGTCGGCGCACGGTTTAGCATGACAGGGTGTTCGCGGATCACCTCGTCGAGGATATCCCACACTTCGGGACGCTCTTTCTCGACCAGTTTCTTCGCCTGTTTCACGGTCGAAGACAAACCCTTGGCTTCAAGGCGCGAGTAGATGAACGGCTTGAAAAGTTCCAGCGCCATCTTCTTGGGCAGACCACACTGGTGCAGCTTGAGTTCCGGACCGGTCACAATGACCGAACGGCCCGAGAAGTCGACGCGCTTACCCAGAAGGTTCTGACGGAAGCGGCCCTGCTTACCTTTCAGCATGTCTGACAGCGATTTCAGCGGACGCTTGTTGGCACCGGTGATCACGCGGCCACGACGGCCGTTGTCGAACAGAGCGTCAACGGATTCCTGCAGCATCCGCTTTTCGTTGCGGACGATGATGTCAGGTGCACGCAGTTCGATCAGACGCTTCAGACGGTTGTTCCGGTTGATGACTCGGCGATACAGATCGTTCAGATCCGAGGTCGCGAAGCGGCCACCATCCAGCGGAACCAGCGGACGCAGTTCCGGCGGGATGACCGGGATCACGGTCATCACCATCCACTCGGGCCGGTTGCCCGACTCGAGGAAGGATTCAACAACCTTCAGACGCTTGATGATCTTCTTGGGCTTCAGCTCACCGGTGGCTTCGGCCAGATCAGCGCGCAGCTGCTCGGCTTCGGCTTCCAGATCGATCTGGGCCAGCATCTCACGAATGGCTTCAGCACCGATATTGGCGGTGAACGCATCCATGCCATAGGCATCCTGCGCGTCCATGTACTCTTCTTCGGTCAGCATCTGGCCATAGGTCAGGTCAGTCAGACCGGGCTCGATGACGACGTAGTTTTCAAAGTACAGAACGCGTTCCAGATCACGCAGCGTCATGTCCAGCATCAGACCGATGCGGGACGGCAGCGATTTCAGGAACCAGATATGTGCGACGGGCGCGGCCAGTTCGATATGGCCCATACGCTCGCGGCGGACTTTTTGCAGGGTGACTTCCACACCGCATTTCTCGCAGACAACGCCGCGATACTTCATCCGCTTATATTTGCCGCACAGACATTCGTAATCTTTGATCGGGCCAAAGATACGCGCACAGAACAGACCGTCACGCTCGGGCTTGAACGTCCGGTAGTTGATGGTTTCGGGTTTCTTGATCTCACCATAGGACCAAGACAGGATCCGTTCAGGGCTGGCCAGCGAGACCTTGATCTCGTCGAAAACCTTCGGCGGCGTCAGCGGGTTGAACGGGTTGTTGGTGATTTCCTGGTTCATTTTGATACCTCAAATTTTGCGGAAGGGGGGACGGGAGGAAGAGCCGAGGCCCTTACTCCTCAACCTCCGCATCCAGGAGTTCCATATTCAGGCCGAGGCCACGGACTTCTTTAACCAGAACGTTGAACGATTCCGGTACGCCCGCTTCAAAGTTATCCTCGCCCTTGACGATCGACTCATAGACCTTGGTCCGGCCGGCGACGTCATCCGATTTCACGGTGAGCATCTCCTGCAGGGTGTAGGCGGCACCGTAAGCTTCCAGAGCCCAGACCTCCATCTCACCAAAGCGCTGACCACCGAACTGCGCCTTACCACCCAGCGGCTGCTGGGTAACCAGGCTGTACGGCCCGGTCGAACGCGCGTGGATCTTGTCGTCCACCAGGTGGTGCAGTTTCAGCAGGTATTTGATGCCCACGGTCACCGGACGTGCGAATTGCTCACCGGTGCGACCGTCGAACAGGATCGACTGACCGCTTTCCGAGAAGCCCGCACGCACCAGCGCATCGTTGACGTCAGCCTCTTTGGCACCATCAAAGACCGGGGTCGCGATCGGAACACCGCGGGTCACGTTGCCCGCCGCCTCGATCAGGTGACCCTCGTCCATGTTGGCAATGCCTTCTTCATAGACATTCTCGCCATAGGCCAGCTTCATCGCTTCGCGCACCGGGGTCAGGTCGCCGGAACGGCGGTATTCACCCAGAGCTTCGTCGATGTTCAGACCCAGACCGCGCGCGGCCCAACCCATATGGGTTTCAAGGATCTGACCAACGTTCATACGCGAAGGCACGCCCAGCGGGTTCAGACAGAAGTCAACCGGAGTACCATCGGCCAGGAACGGCATGTCTTCCATCGGAACAACCTTGGAAATCACACCTTTGTTCCCGTGACGACCGGCCATCTTGTCGCCCGGCTGCAGCTTACGCTTCACGGCGATAAAGACTTTGACCATCTTCATCACACCCGGCGGCAGGTCGTCGCCACGGCGGACCTTCTCGACCTTGTCTTCGAAACGGGCGTCCAGAGCACGCTTGAGCACTTCGTACTGCTCGTTCAGCGCTTCGACGATCTGTGCGTCCTTCTCGTCTTCCAGCGCCAGTTGCCACCACTGACCACGGGTCAGGGTTTCCAGCAGATCCTCGGTGATTGCCGAGCCTGCCTTGACACCTTTCGGGCCTTTGACAGCAGTTTTACCCAGGATCAGGCCTTGCAGACGCGCATAGATGTTGCGGTCCAGGATCGCCAGCTCGTCGTCCCGGTCACGGGCCAGACGTTCGACTTCTTCACGCTCGATCTGCAGCGCACGCTCGTCTTTCTCGACGCCGTGACGGTTGAAGACCCGGACTTCGACGACCGTACCGTAATCACCCGGCTTCACGCGCAGCGAGGTGTCGCGCACGTCAGATGCTTTTTCACCAAAGATGGCGCGCAGCAGCTTTTCTTCCGGGGTCATCGGGCTTTCGCCCTTCGGAGTGATCTTGCCGACCAGAATATCGCCCGGCTCAACATCCGCGCCGATGTAAACGATGCCAGCCTCGTCGAGGTTGCGCAGCGCTTCTTCGCCGACGTTCGGAATGTCGCGGGTGATCTCTTCCGGGCCCAGCTTTGTATCACGGGCGGCGACTTCGAATTCCTCGATATGAACCGAGGTAAAGACGTCATCACGCGCGATACGTTCACTGATCAGGATCGAGTCTTCGTAGTTGTAGCCGTTCCACGGCATGAACGCGACGACCACGTTTTTACCAAGCGCCAGTTCACCGATATCGGTGGACGGACCATCGGCAACAACCTCGCCTTTCATGACGGTGTCGCCCACTTTCACCAGCGGACGCTGGTTGATGCAGGTGTTCTGGTTCGAACGCTGGAATTTACGCAGACGATAGATGTCTACGCCAGCGTCGCCCAGTTCCAGATCTTCGGTGGCACGGATAACGATACGCTGGGCATCGACCTGGTCGATGATGCCGGCGCGTTTCGCCTGGATCGCAGCGCCCGAGTCGATCGCAACCTTTTCCTCGATCCCGGTACCGACCAGCGGTGCCTCGGCCCGCAGCAGCGGAACCGCCTGACGTTGCATGTTCGAGCCCATCAGAGCGCGGTTGGCGTCGTCATTTTCAAGGAACGGAATCAGCGATGCAGCAACCGAAACCAACTGTTTCGGCGACACGTCGATCAGGTCCACATTCTCGCGCGGAGCGAGGGTGTAGTCACCGGCCTGACGGGTCGAAACCAGATCGTTGATGAACTTGCCGTTCTGATCCAGCGTCGCGTTCGCCTGCGCCACGGTGTGACGCATTTCCTCGGTCGCGGACATGTAGTGAACCTCATCGGTCACCTCGGCGTCTTTGACAACGCGGTAAGGTGTTTCGATGAAGCCATACTTGTTCACGCGGGCAAAGGTGGCCAGCGAGTTGATCAGACCGATGTTCGGACCTTCCGGCGTTTCAATCGGGCACATCCGACCATAGTGGGTCGGGTGAACGTCACGCACCTCAAAGCCCGCACGTTCGCGCGTCAGACCACCGGGACCAAGCGCCGAGAGACGGCGTTTGTGGGTGACTTCCGACAGCGGGTTGGTCTGGTCCATGAACTGCGACAGCTGCGACGAGCCGAAGAATTCGCGGACAGCAGCAGCAGCCGGCTTAGCGTTAATCAGGTCCTGCGGCATGACGGTGTCGATCTCGACCGACGACATACGCTCTTTGATCGCGCGCTCCATGCGTAGCAAGCCGACGCGGTACTGGTTTTCCATCAACTCTCCGACCGAACGGACACGGCGGTTGCCGAGGTGGTCGATGTCGTCGATGTCGCCTTTACCGTCGCGCAGCTCCACCAGCGCCTTGATGCAGGCCACAATGTCTTCGCGGCGCAGGGTCCGCAGGGTGTCCGGCGCGTCCAGAGCCAAACGCATGTTCATCTTCACACGGCCAACGGCGGACAGGTCATAACGCTCGCTGTCGAAGAACAGCGTGTCGAACAGGGCCGAGGCCGCTTCGACGGTGGGCGGCTCGCCCGGGCGCATGACACGGTAGATGTCCATCAGCGCGCTTTCACGGCCGATGTTCTTGTCCTGCGCCATGGTATTGCGCATGTAGGGGCCAACATTGACGTTGTCGATGTCCAGAACCGGGATGTCGGTGATACCTGCGTCGATCAGCTCTTTCACTGTGCCGCCGATCAGCTCGCCGTCCTTGTCGTATTCCAGGGTCAGCTCATCACCGGCTTCGACATAGATCGCGCCGTTTTCTTCGTTGATGATGTCCTTGGCGACGAACTTGCCGACGATGTGATCAAAAGGAACCAACAGGTTGGTGACGACGCCTTCTTCGATCAGCTTCTTGACCGCGCGCGGAGTGACTTTCTTACCTGCTTCAGCAATCACTTCACCGGATTTGGCGTCAACCAGATCATAGGTCGGGCGGGTGCCGCGCACTCGCTCGGGGAAGAACGGCGCGATCCAGCCCTTTTTCTTGTCCAGCTTGTAGGACACGGTGTTGTAATACGCGTCCATGATCGCTTCTTGATCCAGACCCAGCGCATACAGCAGGGTTGTCACAGGCAGTTTGCGGCGGCGGTCGATACGGGCGAACACGATGTCCTTGGCGTCGAACTCAAAGTCCAGCCAGCTGCCGCGATACGGGATGATGCGGCAGGCAAACAGCAGCTTGCCCGAGGAATGGGTTTTGCCCTTGTCGTGGTCAAAGAACACACCGGGCGAGCGGTGCATCTGGGACACGATCACACGCTCGGTACCATTCACGATGAAGGTCCCGTTCGGCGTCATCAGGGGCATATCGCCCATGAACACGTCCTGTTCCTTGATGTCTTTGACCGACTTGGCGCCGGTATCTTCGTCGACATCAAACACGATCAGACGCAGAGTGACCTTCAGCGGCGCGCTGTAGGTCATGTCGCGCTGCATGCACTCTTCGACGTCGTACTTGGGTTTTTCCAGATCGTATTTCACGAACTCCAGAACGGAGGTTTCGTTGAAATCCTTGATCGGGAAAACCGACTGGAACACACCTTTGATGCCTTCGCCGTCAGTGGGCTGCTCTGCATCGCCGGAGCGTAGGAAAAGATCATAAGAAGATTTCTGGACCTCAATGAGGTTCGGCATCTCCAGCACTTCGCGGATTTTGCCGTAATATTTCCGAAGACGTTTCTGGCCAAGGAACGTTTGAGCCATGTCAGATGTCACCTTTCGATGTTCTCAGCGGGCAAAGACACCGTCGGGCCCCGGCGCCTTGCACATTCGAGACGACACGTCCGGATCAATTCGTGGCCACCGTCCCGAAGGCAGCCTCCCGATCCGAAAACCGCGTCTTAGAAAACGCCCCCGTTCATGAGGCCCTTTCTAAGACAGGTTCGGCTGGACCCGGATTTCTCCGGGCCCAGCCAAAATTTGCGGCGCATCAGCGATGCGCCAGACAACGGGCTTAGGCCAGTTCGACCTCGGCGCCAGCTGCTTCCAGCTTGCCTTTGATCTCTTCGGCTTCGTCTTTCGACACAGCTTCTTTGATCTTGCCGCCAGCTTCGACCAGCTCTTTGGCTTCTTTCAGGCCCAGACCGGTGATGCCGCGAACTTCTTTGATCACGTTGATTTTCGAAGCGCCGGCGTTCTTCAGAACGACGTCGAATTCGGTTTTCTCTTCCTCAGCTGCGCCACCGGCGTCGCCACCAGCTGCGACCATTACGGCGCCGCCAGCTGCGGGCTCGATGCCGTATTCGTCTTTGAGGATGGTTTTCAGTTCTTGTGCTTCCAGCAGGGTCAGACCCACGATGCTTTCTGCGAGTGCTTTCAGATCAGCCATTTTATCAGCTCTTTCCGTTTACAGTGTGTGTTCCAACGTCAGGGTATTCACCCTACGCAGATCATTCAGTGCCAACCGCTTACGCAGCTTCCGCCTTCTCTTCGATGGTGGAAAGGATGCTTGCGATGTTGCTTGCAGGTGCGCCAATCGCGCCGGCGATGTTCGAAGCAGGTGCGCCAATGCAGCCCACGATCGAAGCAATGAGCTCCTCGCGAGACGGCATTTTCGAAACTGTTTCGACGCCTTTGCGGTCCAGAGCGTTCTCACCCATTGCACCACCAAGAATCTCAAAATTCTTGTTATCCTTGGCGAAGTCCTCGGCCACCTTGGCTGCTGCCACGGGGTCCTCGGAATAGGTCAGAACGGTCATCCCTGTCAGCAGGTCGGCCATGCTTTCACACGGCTTACCCTCAAGGGCGATTTTGGCGAGCCTGTTCTTGGCAACACGCACGGCGCCACCCGCGTCACGAGCACGTGCGCGAAGGTCCTGCATCTCGGCAACTGTCAGACCGGCGTAGTGCGAAACCACTACGACGCCAGAGCTTTCGAAGATTTGGCCGAGTTCCTCGACCACTTTCTCTTTCTGGGCTCTATCCACAGTTCTCTCCAAGTTAGGGGTGATACCTCACCCCGGCTCATATTTGCCGAAGGGTTAACCCCGGCGTTCAGGTCCGTTGTTACGGGATTGGCCAAAACTCGCCCGAGGATCGTGACCCTCAGAATTCTTTGGTCTTACCCGTCTCAGGCAGGGAATTAAGGGGCCGAATGGACCCACCCACCGTCTTGGACGAAACAAAATAAAGCGCACGACGAATCGCACGCTTTATTCCGCAGCTCTATTTAGGCCAGACACGCGGGGTTTCCAAGGGGTAAATTACACAAGCTTGCCATATCTGACGTGCGTCAAGTCGCTCAGTTCTCTCGGGAGATAGACACCGCAGTTTGGTAGGCTTGCCTTATGTAAGCTCCTCTCACAACATACACCTGATCACCTTTTTGGTATTTTAAGCCCTTTTTGGGATTTCCCACTGGCTTGTATCCCCTGGAATTGAGCGAATTGGCAACAAAGACAAAGGCTTCGCGATAGCCGGAAAAATTCCCGATTAAGAACTGACACCAGTTCTTTTTGGGCGGGTAGTTTAAGATCGTGTTGGAGCCGTTCACCCTGTCCCACCCTGAATCGCCGCGTTTTTTCTTGTAACCCTCTCCCCTCAAAGTATTCATCTTCGAAAAGCCCAGGGCCGCCATCTTATCGCTGGGGGCCGACTGACCCGTTTCAAGAACATCCAGGCAGACGTCGATCAACGGGGCGAGCTCGGCAGTCACGAGCTTTGTGTCTTGGGCCGATGCCCGCTGCTGCTGTTCTACCTTTTGTGTTTGGTATTCGGGATCGTTTTGAACGCATCCGGACAAGAAAAGCGCGCCGCAAATCAATGCTGCGATGTTTCTTCCATTCATCATTTTAAATCTCTTAGTCGTGTTCGAGATCACCAATAGTGATTGCACAAACGGAAGGGTAGCTACCCCTATAGGTGTTTTTATTTTTTTCTCACCCGTGGCATGCAGCACTCAATTGCCCCCCCGGACACTAAGACTGTAGCTAGGTCAATGTCGCACGAGAAAACTTCGCCTGCTCCAGCCACATCAGCGCCTCTCGTTGACAGAGAGTGCGAATTGAATACCTTGCAAACGGCACTTAAAATAGAACGACGCGCTTGAATGCTGGATCTTTCCGATACTGAACAGACAATCGCTTCAGAGTATGTGGCCGAGTTTTCACGGCGCAATCCTGTCGGGCCTGTGAAGAAAGTCGAATGCGTCTATCGCTCGCACGCGTTTCCGGATTCGCGTCTGGTCTTGAAAATCACAACCGGAATTGAAAGCTTTGCACTGAAAATAGACAACAACTCTCCCACCACCGGAAGGCTGCGGGATGAGTTCAGCCTGCTAACCGATCTTCACCAGCATTTTGAAAACAACCCGTCATCGCAGGTTATCCGCCCGATTTACCTGTCGCCATCTGAAACCTTCTTTGTCACCGAATTCATCAACCGGCCAACCGCGGTCGACCTGATC
This sequence comes from Ruegeria sp. BI7, assembly GCF_056537925.1. Classification (NCBI taxonomy): domain Bacteria; kingdom Pseudomonadati; phylum Pseudomonadota; class Alphaproteobacteria; order Rhodobacterales; family Roseobacteraceae; genus Ruegeria; species Ruegeria sp. BI7. Next base: position 173,452 of record NZ_JBQFSK010000007.1, on the reverse strand, counting down.
TATAACAGCAAGAACGAAAATCAGGTTGCCCAGATTTTTCGCCGTGCTGGATCATGGTTGAATGATCTTCATGACCGCCACCCCCCGGCGAGCTATGCATTTCGGCCAAAATGGATGACGGACAGCATTCGCGACCTGTCAACTACAGTGCCCTATGATATCGCGTGCACAAGTCGGAAAATGGTAAACGTCATGCTGGCCGAAGCTGCTCGCCTGAAGGGCATTCAGGATATCCGGGTCTTTTCGCATGGAGATTTTCACGGGCAGAACCTGATTGTCGGGCAGGGAAAAACGATTGGCCTGGATTTTACTGAATCCCGCGAAAAGCTGGCCGTGTACGATATCGTCGACTTTCTAAAGGCAGATATTTTTCGCGACGGGGCCGGACCCGATGTGGATCGCAGCGGTATTCTCAGAAAAAACAAGGATATGTTCTTTCGCCGTTATCGACATCCCATCAACATGGAAATTCTGGATTACTGCATCCGGGGGCGGTTGTTGAAGGACTGGCTGGCGTTGTGGCAACCCAACCACGACTGTAGCCCGTTTGAGGAAGACAAACGACAGCGGTTGGGCAATCGCTTGAAAGTTGTGTTTCAAGGATAATGAGACTGTTGCGGTAACCGTCCCAGTTGACAACTATTTGTGCGGTATTTTGAAGAACCCGGTTGACGCATCCACCCAACCAATTTCTTATCTTTCAGCATAATTTCGCGTGGCCTTCGTCGCCTTTGGCCCAACAAAACAAGTACAAAAGAGGAATAATCGCGCAGATGGTTCTCCGCAGTTTTTTCGCTCAGGACAGTGCCAGTCTCATCGCCACATTCGTTCCGGCCGGGGGCGATGCCAATGACATTGTCGTCGGTGGATCTATTATCAACAACTCAGACACACCGGACGGCACCATTTTTGCCTATTCGGGTGGATTTGGCACTACTGTCACGCTGGACGACACCAGCGGCAGCCCGGATATATTCGACGACGATCAGGAAACGGGCCATGTAATTACAGATGGCGGTGGCATCGTCACAAATGGCACACAGGTTGAATCTGAGTCCGTGATCACCGTGCGGGCTCTGGACATTAACGGAAACCCAACCGGACCCGAGATTGACATCTACGTGTTTTCCCAGAACGGGGTCACGCAGGACGTTTGGGGCTATAGCACGTCGGCCCCCCTGGTGCCGGGAACCTCTTATGTCAAAATCAGCGGCTCAAACGCGGGGTCGTCGCCCTATACGGATTTCATTACCTGCTTTGGCCTGGGAACCCTGATCGAAACCGAAGATGGTGACGTCGAAGTGCAGACCCTGAAAAAGGGTCAGCGCGTCTGGACCCGGGATGGCGGGCTGCAACCGATCCTGTGGATCGGAACGACCGAGGTTCATGGCCACGGCGCGTTCGCTCCGGTCGTGATCGAAGCTGCCGCCATCGGAAACACGCATGAGCTTGTGGTCTCGCAACAGCACAGGGTCCTGATACAGTCACCCGCAACCGACATGCTGTTTGGCTCGTCCGAAGTGTTCGTGGCCGCCAAGCACCTATGCGGCCTTCCCGGCGTTTCGATCCGTGAGACGGACCGCATCACCTATACGCATTTCATGTTCGACCGGCACCACATTGTGCGATCAAACGGCGCGCTGACGGAAAGCTACTATTACGGCGATACTGCCAAATATTCCCTATCATCCCCGCAAAGGGCGGAAATCCTCGCGCTTTTCCCATCGGTTGAAGAGATCGGAAATGCGTTCCAGCACACGGCCGTCAAGACAATCGGGGCGCATGAAGCCCGCGTATTGCGCACATACCTCTGATCACGCGGACCGCAAAAATGAAAAACCCGGGTCGCATATGCAACCCGGGTTCTTTTTCTAAGCGCTTGGCTGGGGCTTATTCGCCGGCCGCAGCCGCCACATCCAGAGTCACGCCGGGGCCCATGGTCGAGCTCAGCGCGATTTTCTTCATGTAGGTGCCTTTGGCGCCAGACGGCTTGGCCTTGGCCACGGCCGAGATGAAGGCACGGACGTTTTCAACCAGCTTGGCTTCGTCGAACGACGCTTTGCCAACTCCAGCGTGTACAACGCCGCCTTTTTCCGCCTTGAACTGAACTTCACCACCCTTGGCTGCTTCAACGGCCGCTTTCACGTCCATGGTAACAGTACCGACCTTGGGGTTCGGCATCAGGTTGCGGGGGCCCAGAACTTTACCCAGACGGCCAACGATCGGCATCATGTCCGGGGTGGCAATGCAGCGATCGAATTCGATGGTGCCGCCCTGAATAGTTTCCATCAGGTCCTCTGCGCCGATGATGTCCGCGCCTGCTTCTTTCGCTTCGTCAGCCTTGGGGCCACGTGCGAACACAGCAACGCGCATCGCTTTGCCGGTGCCGTTCGGCAGGCCGACAACGCCACGAACCATTTGGTCCGCGTGACGGGTGTCAACGCCCAGGTTCAGAGCGATTTCGATGGTCTCGTCGAACTTCGAAGTGGCGTTGCCTTTGACCAGGGAAACAGCTTCTTCGACCGACAGGTTTTCCTTGCCAGCGACAGCTTCGCGCGCAGCGCGGGTGCGTTTACCAAGTTTTGCCATCTTACTTCACCTCGATGCCCATAGAGCGGGCCGAGCCCAGGATGATCTGCATTGCGCCTTCGACGTCGTTGGCGTTCAGATCTTTCATTTTGGCTTCGGCGATTTCGCGAACCTGCTTACTGGTCACGGTTGCCACGGTCTCGCGACCTGGGTTTTCCGCGCCACGAGGGCGGTTACGCTTGCCGACCGGCTTCAGGCCAGCTGCTTTTTTCAGGTAGTAAGACGCGGGCGGCGTCTTGATGTCCATGGTGAAGGACTTGTCCTGATAATAGGTGATCACGGTCGGGCAAGGTGCGCCCTGCTCCATATCTGCGGTCTTGGCGTTGAACGCCTTGCAGAATTCCATGATGTTGATGCCGCGCTGACCCAGCGCCGGACCAACTGGCGGCGACGGGTTCGCCTGACCTGCAGGAACCTGCAGTTTCATTGTACCAGCAAGCTTCTTGGCCATTTGGTTTTCCTTTCAACGTAGATAGGACGCGTCCTACCCGGTTTATGTTGCGTGGTCCGATCCGGGATCGCGATCCCAGCAACCTCCCACGAGAGAATCTCGCCCGAAGACGATAGAGGCGGCATGTATAGGGGAATGGTGGGGTTGGCAAGAGGTTGGCGTTACAGTTTGGCATCACCGCTTTGGGCCCGAAACACGCGTACTCATCTCTGCCTGTCTCCTCAACTGCAAGACCGATTAGCGCCACAAATTCTTCCTCGGACTGGAGTTCTGTGGCAGACTGGCACTTTCAAGGTGCAGGAGGGATCGGAAAATGAACGGGTTTGGGTCGCCGAAGAAAACACGGGAGTTTCACAACCACCACTTTGACTCCTCCATGTGGAACGATTTCGAATTTCGTAATGACGATATCATCATCGCTACCTATGCAAAGTCTGGAACGACTTGGGTTCAGCAAATCGTCGCTCAGCTGATATTTAACGGCGCTGAAGACCTCGACGTCGCCGAGATGTCGCCGTGGCTTGACCTTCGGGTCCCGCCCAAAGAGGTCAAGTTACCAGCAGTCGCGTCGCAAACACACCGACGCTTCTTGAAAACGCATTTACCGGTGGATGCGCTCGTTTTCTCAGAACAAGCCAAATACATATACATTGGGCGCGATGGGCGTGACGTAGTATGGAGCTTTCACAACCATCATTCGAACGCGAATGACACTTGGTATGAAACTCTGAATGATACGCCCGGCCGGGTAGGCCCACCGATCGAACGACCAACACGAGATACCGTTCAATACTTCAGGGAATGGCTGGAGAATGATGGTTACCCGATGTGGCCTTTCTGGGAAAATATTCGAACCTGGTGGGAGATTCGCGATCAGCCCAACGTGCAACTTATCCATTTCGAAGCGCTCAAACGCGACATGCCGGGGGAAATTCGCCGCATCGCAAATTTCCTGGACATCGAGATTGACGAAAGTCGTTGGGATGCGATCCTCACGCACTGTTCCTTTGACTACATGAAAGCACATGCAAGTAAATCCGTCCCTGGAGGCGGTATTTTTTGGGATGGCGGCGCAGAGACATTCATCCACCGCGGCGTGAACGGTCGTTGGCGTGAGATTCTCCCTGAAGAGGACAAAGCCCGCTATGAGGCTAGAGCCTTGGCGGAGCTCGGGCCGGAATGCAGCAGTTGGCTAGCCTTCGGAAAATAAGAGCATCACTGGCACCACCTCGTCGAGACCCACGAAAGGGCCATCATTGACGGAGGTCCAGAGAAGACAAACGATTGCCCCTATGTTCCCAATTACCTGATTGAGGCCCAATAACGCCTCAGCGAAGGTCGAGATTTGCGGAACAAATCAGTTAATCCTAATACTTGAGTTGCTTAAGAAACGAAGGCGGGTATCTTGGTGCAACTTGGACACAAATGAGGTGGTCAGGGATGGGGTCATCTCGACTTAACAAAGGACTGCTGATCTGTGTACTGGTCGCTATGCTGCCGGGTTGTGGCAGCAAGGCCGAAGACCAAAAAGCTCTGGATGCCGAAACCAACGCGGTCACAAAATCCAATTCGTCCGTAACGACAGGGATTGATCCAGCCACCTATGCCGGTCGCTTTCAAATCAAGCTGACAAAAGAAATACCCCTGCGCGACATTCCGGTTCCCTTTACCGTTTACGGTGGCCTTGAAGAATCCAGCCCAACCCGATTGCGGTTGAAGGCCTTCATGGATCTGCGTGGGCTACAGGAAAAGGCCCCTCAAATCCTGACTGGCCCTTTGGAAGAAACCTGTAAACGTCAGATTTACCTTGAGATCCGAGACGTTACCGCCATAGGTGACACCGTAAAGGTCGAAGGTTCCGCCCGCGCGCAGTTTACAAGGTGCAACCGGCGTGAAGAACCGGGCTTTCGTTATTTTGGAGCAACCGTGGACGCGGTCGCTGTCGCCAAGGCTGAGGTGAAAGGCCAATGCCTAACATTCAGCATCGAAAGCGCCGACCTCAGCCCGCGCGGATTCATCGGCGCTGTTTCCAACCTCTTTGGTTTGACCAACCGCATCAACGACGCAGTTCTGGAAAAGGGTGGTGAGTTTCTGGCAGCCCATCCGGTTTGCCCGCCACTGCCCGACGAATTCTCTGTTCTCGAACCGATCTACGAATCAGGAGGCACCCGCGAAATCGCTCCGGGCGGGATGGGGGCGGCTGTTGTCGGATCTGCCGATGTCAGCGCCGGGACAATCGTCAAAGTCCTGGGTGGGCTGAAGGAACTTGGCGTATTGGAGTTTGCTGAATGAGACACTGGTTGATTTTCCCGGTCTTAATGGCAGCCGTTCTGGACGCCCGGGCACCAAGCGCGCAACAAGTGGACTTTGTCGTCGACGCGACATTGCCAGTTCGTGATACAGAGCTGCCCTATACGCTTGATCTGAACCTCGCCGCTGTTGCGCCGACACGGATCGGGGTGGGCGCGCTTCTTGATCTGCGTGAAATACAGAAGACTGTGCCTGAGCGACTGGCTGACAACGCAATAGTCGACAATTGCGGCCTGCAAGTCCGGCTGGATGACTTGAGTTTTGGGGCCCAAGGCGATGCGATTGATCTGGATGGGGATGTAACCATCACGATCTTTGAATGCAGCCGAACCAGTGAGCGCAATTTTCAACGGGGTGAGCAAAAAAAGGCTATCCTGGCGAACATGTCCACCGAAGCGACAGTCGAACTGCGTGACAATTGCGCCTATTTCAAACTCATTGATCTTACACTGACTGCCCCCGAAGAACAGCGAGAGCAACTTCTGGAGGATGATACGCTGGACTCTGTAAAGGAACTGATGCTGGCTGCTGTAGATCTTGTATTGAACGATACCCCTTTGTGTCCGAAATTACCGGCAGAACTCGCGTCACTTGACCCGGTTTATGACAATGGCGGACCCAAAGAGATCGGAGAAGGTGGGCTTGGTGTCTTCCTTGAAGGATCGGTGGATGTCAGCCCTTCGACCATTCTCGATATTCTGACGGTCCTTCAACGGCAAGAACTGATCCCCGGCCCGCCGTAACTGCAAGGTGATCCTTGTCGTTGAGAAAACCACCTTGGACTTCTGAACTGACAACTGGTTCGCCAAAACAAAACGCCGCGGTGCTCGTGGCATCGCGGCGCTAAAATCTTGCTGAAGTAGCTATCAGCTCTGCTTTGTAACCTGCGTGAAGTCCAGCTCGACCGGGGTTTCCCGACCGAAGATCGAGACCGAAACCTTCAGCTTCTGAGCTTCGTCGTCAACACCTTCGACCATACCGTCGAAATCCTCGAACGGGCCGTCGTTTACCTTGACCTTCTCGCCCACTTCGAAGGTGATCATCAGCTTGGGCGCTTCTTCACCTTCCTGAACGCGGTTGAGGATCTGGTTCACTTCGGCATCGCGCATCGGCATCGGGCGGCCTTGCGGGCCCAGAAAGCCGGTGACGCGGTTGATCGAGTTCACAAGGTGATAACCCTGATCGGACATTTCCATATGCACCAGTACATAACCGGGCATAAAGCGGCGTTCGGTCGTGACCTTCTTGCCCCGGCGCACTTCGATCACCTCTTCGGTGGGCACCAGAACTTCGTCGATATCGTCCTCAAGGCCCTGCTCGGCCACCGACGTGCGGATCTGCTCTGCGATCTTCTTTTCGAAATTCGAAAGAACGCTGACCGAGTACCACCGTTTCGCCATGAACCTGTCGTCCTTGTTTGCCTTCGGTGCGCTGGCAATGCCGCAAGCACCGTCATTGAAATTCTGTCACGTCACCCGGAATAAAAAGCGGCGCGCAGCCCGAATCGCCGCACGCCCATTCCGAATAGTACCGCGTCAACTACTCTGACATTGCGCGCTGTGCAAGGGGGCAGTGGCGTTTCAGCCCGCCCAAACCGGTTTAACTGAATGCACCCAAGATCAGTTGCAATCCGCCGCGAATGCCCAGATCAACCAACGCAAAGAACACGGCAGTCAGCGCCGCCATGATGAACACCATGACCGTGGTCAGCAGCACCTCACGCCGGGTCGGCCAGACGACCTTTGCAACTTCGGCGCGGACTTGCTGAATGAACTGGATCGGATTCATAGTTGCCATTTGGCTTGGTTCTCTCTGCTAGCGGATGAGCCGGACATAACCGGGCATTGCGGCAATTTCAAGAGCGCTTGATTGCCACGTGTCAGGGCTTGGGCTTGTCGTCCCATTCATCGCTCAGGATGCGCCGAGAGTCACCCTCGGGGTCGTCATATTGGTTCGAGCGGACAGTATACACAAAGGCCACAAGTCCAACCCCGCCCAAAAACAGGGAAATCGGAATCAGATAAGCCAAAACTTCCATAGCAGCTACCTCAGACGCAGGGCGTTCAGGGACACGGTAATGGACGAGGTCGACATCGCCAGCGCCGCAATCAAGGGCGTGGCCAGACCGGCCACCGCCAGCGGCACCGCGATGATATTGTAAACGGTGGCAATACGAAAGTTCTCGCGAATCCGTTTGGTCGCCTTCACGGCCGTATCACAGGCATCGGCAATTGGGGCCAGATCATTACCCAACAGCACGATATCCGAGGCCACCCGCGCCGCGTCCAGCGCCGATGCGGGCGAGATCGACACATGCGCCGCTGCCAGCGCGGCGGTATCGTTCAGACCGTCACCGACCATTAGAACATGTCGGCCCTGATCGCTCAGCTCCTGCACTCGGGCGGCTTTTTCTTGCGGCAAAGCCTGCGCGACCCAGTGTTCGATCCCCAACTTTTCAGCCAGCGCCTGAACCGCGCCTTCTGTGTCACCCGAAATCAGGATGACCTCTTTGCCTGCGTCGCGGAAGGCTTGAACCGCCTCGGCCGCGCCGGGGCGCAGACTGTCCGAATACTGGAAGCACACAGGCGCCTGCCCTGCGACGGACAACCATGCTGCGGTCTGATCACCCTCTTGCGCACCCGTCCACGCTGCCCGGCCCAAACGCACGCGCTGATCTCGATAGGTGCCTTCGGTGCCGTAACCCGGAACTTCGGTGATATCTTTCAGACGGGCCGGTTTGACCCCCGCATCGCGTGCTGCGGTGGTCAATGCAACGGACAGCGGGTGCGAGGAGGCCTCGGACAGCGCCAAGGCCACTTCAAGATCAGCGCGGGCATGATCGCCCAGGTTGATCAGTTCGGGCGTGCCCGAGGTCAGCGTGCCGGTTTTGTCGAACACCACCGTATCCACCTCGGCCAGACGTTCCAGGGCGGTGGAATGTTTGATCAGCATCCCCTTGCGGAACAATCGCCCCGAGGCTGCCGTTGTCACCGCAGGCACCGCCAGACCCAACGCACAGGGGCAGGTGATGATCAACACCGCAGCTGCAATGTTCAGCGCGGTGCGGATATCGCCGGAATAGATGTACCAACCCAGAAAACTGAGCCCCGCAAGGATGTGTACACCCGGCGCATAAAGCTTGGCCGCCTTGTCCGCCAATGAGGTATAGCGCGACCGGCCCGATTCAGCGATGGCGACCAGATCGGCCATACGGTGCAGCGACGTATCCTCACCCACCGCTGTCGCCCGAATGGTCAGCGGGCCAGTCAGATTAACCTCACCAGCGCTGACTGCCATGCCCGCTTGCGCAAAAACAGGCAGGGTTTCCCCGGTCAACAGGGACCGATCAAGCTCTGACTGCCCTGACACAATTTCGCCATCCACCGGCATACGCCCACCGGGCCGGACAAGGATCAGATCGCCAACTGCAAGGGTGGCCACGGCCACTTCTTCCTCGACACCGTAGACCAGGCGGATGGCGCGCGGTACTTCTAGTGCGGTCAGTTCTTCGGCCGCGGATCGGGCGGCATCGCGGGTGCGGTAATCCAGATACCGCCCCGCCAGCAGGAAGAAGGTCAGCGTCAGCGCGGCATCGAAATAAGCGTGTTTGCCGCTGAGCGCGGTTTCCCAAAGCGATGTGATCAACGCCAACAGGATGGCTAAAACAATCGGAACATCCATGTTCAGGCGTTTGACCCGCAGGGCGCTCCAGGCGTTGGCAAAAAAAGGCTGCGCCGAAAAGGCTATGGCTGGCAACGCAATGGCCGCGGAAATCCAGTGGAACATATCGCGCGTGGCATCCGATGCGCCCGACCAGACCGACACCGACAGCAGCATCACGTTCATCGAAGCGAAACCGGCCACCGCCAGCCGCATCAACAGATCGCGACCGGCCTTATTGGCCTGCGTCGCTGACAACGAACCTGGGTCCAGCTCGTGCGCCTCATAGCCCGCCCGTTCCAACACAGGAATAAGATCGGCTGCACGCAGATCAGGCGACGCTTTGACCATCGCCCGCTTGAGTGTCAGGTTCACCCGCGCGTCCTCGACCCCCGGATAGGCGTTCAGTTCCCGTTCGACCGTGGCAATACAAGCCGAGCAATGAATGCCCGGCAACGATAACGCAATCTGAGCATCCTGTGGGATGGGCCGCGCCGGTTCCGCCGGGCTGGCGATACAACCGGGGCAGGCCGCAGTGCCGGATGTGAACTGCGTCGTCATCCCATCACCCTTTTACGTACAACGGCACACGCTGGGCAAACTCTGCACCCGCGCTATCCTTGGCAACCAGCCGTATGTTCCAGTTGCCTTTGCCCAACGATACCGGCGTTGCATAGGCCTGACCGTCAAAGATAAATTCGGGCGAGAAATCATCCTCGACATGGGTGGCGCGACCCACAACAGCCTGCAACTCGGCCACTTCGACCGGAGCTCCGGTTTTGTCAGTGATATGCAGGATCAACAAGCCGCCAGACATTTCGGCACGAATGGTCCAACCCAGCGCCTGATGTTCCTTCAGACGGTCGTTGAACTCCTGACTGGCGACATAAGAGTTTTTTACCTCAAGCCCCGGAAAGGTTTTGACCGCGCTATAGGCCAGTACGAGGTTTACGGCGATAATCACACCAAACGCGGCGACGAAAATGGCCAGAGCGTGCTTACCGGTAAATTGACGCTCGGCCATACTAGTTCCCTCGCCCGTTGAAAGTGGTGTCTTTATAGGCGCGTTCACCGCTTTCCAGATCCTCGACCCAGATGCGCACCGAGGTTGCATCCGCAGCCGCCGGCCCGGCGTCGCCCGCAGAAACGATGTAGACGCGGGTCAATTGTGCCGTATCTGCCGTGACATTGACAATCTCACCTTCGACGCCCTCGATCTGGATCTGCAAGGCCGGATCACCCGCGAGGGACAATTGGAACGCCCGGTCCTCGCCATGCTTGTTACGCAGGCGCACATCATAGGTATTGCGGATTGTTCCGTCGGACAAAGTGACAAATGTCGGGTTGCGCACGGGCGCCACGGTCAGATCAATATCGGACCGGATAAACAGTGCAAACAACAGCGCAAGGCCAACCAGGGTCCACAAAGCCGTATACAGGATCGTCCGCGGACGCAGGATGTGTTTCCAGACGTTGATGGGTTGCTCGCCTGCCCGTTCATGAGCTTCGTCGCTCAGCGCCATATAGTCGATCAGGCCACGCGGCTTGCCGATCTTGGCCATCATGTCATCGCAAGCGTCGATGCACAGCGCGCAGGTGATGCATTCCATCTGCTGCCCGTCGCGAATGTCGATCCCAACCGGGCAAACATTCACGCAAGCCATGCAGTCGATGCAGTCGCCCAGCTCGGAATCGGTAGTACGCTTACCCTTGCCGCGCGGTTCGCCCCGCCATTCGCGGTACCCGACGACCAGAGTGTCCTCATCCATCATAGCGGCCTGAATACGCGGCCACGGGCAAGCATAAATGCAAATCTGCTCGCGGGCGAAGCCGCCGAAAAAGAACGTCGTACCTGTTAAGATCAGGACCGTTGTATAGGCAACCGGATGAGCGTTTCCAGTGACCAGATCCCGCATCAGCGTAGGGGCATCGGCAAAATAGAACACCCAGGCCCCGCCGGTTGCCAGACCGATCAGAAACCACGCCGTCCATTTCGTGATACGCAGGCGCGCCTTGCGGAAATCCAGCTTTTCCTGCCGGTGCAGTCGCAAACGGGCGTTGCGATCGCCTTCGATCCAGCGCTCGACCAGAATGAACAGGTCCGTCCACACCGTCTGCGGGCAGGCATAGCCGCACCACACGCGCCCCAGCGCAGAGGTAAACAGAAACAGGCCCAGACCGGCCATGATCAACAGGCCAGCCACGAAATAAAACTCATGCGGCCAGATTTCGATCCAGAAAAAATAAAAACGCCGGTTTGCCAGGTCCAGCAGCACCGCCTGATCCGGCAGGCTGGGGCCGCGGTCCCATCTGATCCAGGGCGTTACATAATAGATGCCAAGCGTAACCGCGAGGATGATCCATTTCAGGTTTCGAAATGGCCCGGACACGCGCCGGGGAAAGATCGGCTCCCTTGCAGCGTAAAGGCTGGGGGCAGGGTCGGAATCGCTCACAAGCAGGCTCCAGATGTGGCTGTCTTTTAGGCGTCTTTTTCCAGATCACAAAAGCAGTCACTTTGACATGGGTCAAAAGCGCATCGCGCAGACACCTTTTGTCACACCATACCAGCTTGCCGCCTGAGCCAGCTAACAAAAATTTTGACAGCCGGGCGCAGTGGCGCATCCCCTGTCACAATGTGGTATCCACGCGCGCCAGGTTCGCGAAACAACTCGATGATGCGACCCGCCTGAATATCAGCTTCGACAAAATGTCGCGCCGTGAATGTCACACCCTGACCAGCGCGCAGCCCCTCAAGCACCAGATTGCCGGGCAACAAGATTCGCCCAGCCCGCGGGCCGTGTTCAACCCCGCGGCGGGCCAGCCACGATGTTGCCTCTGTAGTTCCAAGCTCTTCCAACCAAGGCAGTTGGCTAAGCTCATCCGGCGTAATGGTTTCCCGGCCTCCCAGTAGCGACGGCGCAGCAACTATCACGACCGGACTTTGCAACAGAGGCTCTGCATTCACCCCCTGCCAGGATCCATCCCCGTATCGGATCGCCACATCCACACCACCCGGACGCAGACTGGCAAGGTCAGGCGAAGGGTCCAGTGCCAGGGGTATATCAGGATACTCGGCCTGAAACGCCGGCAAGCGGGGCATCAGCCAGGACGCGGCAAAAGATGCCGTCAAGGATACATGAACCGGGCGATCTTCGGCGATATGCGTCAGATCCGCTACGGCTGCCCCGATCGCGCCAAAACCCAGATGTAAGGCGCGGGCCAGCTTTTCACCCTCGACCGTCAACGTCATGGACTTACCGCTGCGGTCCAGCAGGGTCACCCCAAGGTGTTTTTCCAATGCGCGCAATTGCTGACTGATGGCAGCGTGGCTGACATTTAACAGGACCCCGGCCTGCACCACATTTCCTGCTTCCGCAAAGGCATGAAAAGCCTTCAGCGATGCAAGGGGTGGCATTGTCATCCAGTTCATATGTAAGCCTAGATTACATTATCCAATGGCAATTGAGTCGCATATTCCTCGCAAAACATCAATCCTGAGTGCAATCAGACCCAACTTAAGGAGAGATCAGATGCTATCGATTCTTGCACGTACATTCATGGTCGCCACCCACACGGATGGGCTAACGACACCGCAAAACCGCGAACACCGCCCCGAGGACAATTGGTGGAAGAGAACCACGCGCGTCACACGTTCCCGTGCGAAATGACGGGCCCTCTGGACCCGATCAAAACAGAGAACTAATCTGAACTTGTAGCACCGGCTGTTCAGGAAACGCGCGAACAGATGGAACAGCCGGTGCCTAACCTTCGGGCGGCGAACCGTCCGAAGGTATTCTTTTGCCGTTACTGACCGCCACCCAATTGGTGGACATAAGCTGTGACCGCGCGAATCTGCGCGTCGGTCAGACGGTTTTCCCAGGATGGCATCACGCCAAAGCGGCTGTTGGTGACCGTTTCGGTCAAAGCCTCTTCGCTGCCGCCATAAAGCCAGATTGCATCGGTCAGGTTCGGTGCGCCCTGAGTGATATCACCGGTGCCGTCTTCGCCATGACATGCTGCGCAGTTGTCCTCGAAAACAACTTTGCCCGCCTGCGCCGCCGCATCATCAGTCTGAGCGTTGGTCAGCGACATGACATACTGCACCACCTGAGTGATTTCGTCCTGTTCCAGAACCTCGCCAAAGGCCGGCATCTCAGAATAGCGCGCATCGTCGCTTTCTTCGTTGCGAATACCATAGGCAACGGTCATCTCGATATCCTCAAGCGACCCTCCCCACAGCCAGGCATCGTCCAGCAAGTTCGGGAAACCCGGCGCACCCTGCGCCCCCGAGCCGTGACACTGCGCACACCAGGTACGGAACACCGCACCGCCTGCGTTCACCGCGTATTGCTGCAACTCGGCATCTTTCGAGATATCCTCCAGCGGCGTTTCAATCAGCTTGGTGTTCCACGGCGCATTGGCCTCCTCGAACGAGATCATCTCTTCCTGCACAAGTGCTCGGGAAGACCATCCCATGACACCAGCCGTTGCAGACCGAACCAACGGCCAAGCCGGATACATGATCGTATAGATCACGCCCCAAACAATGGTTGCGTACAAGACCCACAGCCACCAGCGCGGCATCGGATTGTCAAATTCCTCAATTCCGTCCCAGCTGTGGCCGGTGGTATTCGGATCACCCGGCTGTTTTTCAGGTGTTTTGCTCATTTCCTCGCCTCCTTGACTTCGGCGGGTTTATCTTGATGCCGGAAAGGGATGTTGGCGGTATCCTTGTATTCTTTGCTGGCACCGGGGCGGAAAACCCAGATCACGATGCCTACAAAGAAGGCAAACAGCACAAGTAACATCCAGCTATCCGCGAACTGCCGTAAGAGAGTATATTCTTCCATCACACCCTCCTGTTATCGGCTAGCGTCCGGGGTGAAGGTCGAGAAATCAACCAACGTGCCCAGCATCTGAAGGTAAGCAACGAGCGCATCCATCTCGGTCAACTCAGATTGACCATCGAAATTGCGGACATTGACCTTGTCGCCATAGCGTTCCAGCAATCCGTCATAGTCGCTGTCCGGATCCGCCTGTGCCCGAAAATCCGCCTGTGCCTGCTCGAGCATCTCGTCTGTGTACGGCGTACCGACCACAGAGTTGGCAGCCATGACATCACCGATGTACTTACCGTCGATCTTCCGATGCTCGAGGAAGCCATATTTCGGCATCACCGATTCAGGCACAACCGATTGCGGATCACGCAGGTGGTCCACCTGCCACTGGTCCGAATAACGGCCACCGACACGAGCGATATCTGGCCCGGTACGCTTGGAGCCCCACTGGAATGGGTGATCATACATCGATTCAGCCGCCAGCGAGTAGTGACCATAGCGCTCAACCTCGTCCCGCATCGGGCGGATCATCTGACTGTGGCAGACATAGCACCCTTCGCGGATGTAGATGTCACGCCCGGCCAATTCGAGGGGGGTGTATGGGCGCATGCCCTCTACCTTCTCGATGGTGTTCTCAAGATAGAACAGCGGGGTGATTTGTACGATGCCACCGATGGTCACGACCAGAAAGCTGAAGATCAGCAGGAGGGTCGCGTTGGTCTCGAGGATCTTATGTTTGTCGAGAATTGCCATTGCTCCGGCCCTCCTTATTCAGCCGGGACCGCGACGGACAGGCTGGCCTCTTTGGCCGGCGCTTTCCGCACAGTCATCCACAGGTTGTAGCACATGATCAGCGAGCCAGCGACGAACATCACGCCACCCAAAGCACGCACCACATACATCGGGAACTTGGCAGCCACGGTGTCGGCGAACGAGTTCACCAGGAAGCCGTTGGCATCCACTTCACGCCACATCAGACCTTCCATGATGCCGGTGACCCACATCGACGCGGCGTAAAGCACGATGCCGATGGTCGCGAGCCAGAAGTGCCAGCTGACCATCTGCAGCGAATACAGACGCTCACGCTTCCACAGGACAGGCACCAAGAAGTACAGCGCACCAAAAGTGATCATGCCGTTCCAGCCCAGCGCGCCCGAATGCACGTGACCGATGGTCCAGTCGGTGTAGTGCGACAGCGAGTTCACCGCACGGATCGACATCATCGGGCCTTCAAAGGTGGACATTCCATAGAAGCCGACCGAGATCACCATCATCCGAATAACCGGATCAGTGCGCAGCTTGTCCCATGCACCCGACAGGGTCATCAGACCGTTGATCATTCCACCCCATGACGGCATCCACAGCACGATCGAGAACACCATGCCCAGCGTCGAAGCCCAGTCAGGCAACGCGGTATAATGCAGGTGGTGCGGACCAGCCCAGATATACAGGAAGATCAGAGCCCAGAAGTGGATGATCGACAGTTTATAGCTGAATACCGGACGCTCGGCTTGTTTCGGGATGAAGTAATACATCATGCCCAGGAAACCCGCGGTCAGGAAGAAACCCACAGCGTTGTGGCCGTACCACCACTGGATCATGGCATCCTGCACACCAGACCAGACGATAACCGATTTCGAGCCCCAGATGCTGACCGGGATGGTCATGTTGTTGACCAGATGCAGCATGGCGACAGTCACGATGAACGCCAGATAGAACCAGTTCGCCACATAGATGTGGGGTTCCTTCCGCCTGACGATCGTTCCAAGGAAAACGGCCAGATAGGCAACCCACACAATGGTCAGCCAAAGGTCAACATACCATTCAGGCTCGGCATATTCTTTGGACTGAGTGCCACCCAGAACGTAGCCGGTCGCTGCCAGTACAATGAACAGCTGATAGCCCCAGAACACAAACCACGCCAGATTGCCGCCCCAAAGGCGCGCGGCGCTGGTGCGCTGTACCACATAGAACGAGGTTGCGATCAAGGCGTTACCGCCAAAGGCAAAGATCACCGCCGATGTGTGCAGCGGACGCAAACGACCAAAGTTCAGATAGCCCTGCGCCCATTCGAAGTTCAGCGCTGGAAAGGCCAGCTGAAACGCGATGAAAGTCCCTGCAAGGAACCCGACCACGCCCCAAAAGGCAGTTGCGATCACGCCATAGCGGATCACGCCATCCATGTATTCACCCGAACGGTCTACAAGAATATCTGGCTCGTCGGTGTTTCTAAGCGTCCAGATGAACAAACCACCGGCGATCAGCATCACCAGAATCGAATGCACCTGATACGCCAAATCGCGTGCATAGTTGGACCCGATCGCAGTGAACACCACAACCAGACCAAGCACGATCAGCTTGATGTAATTTGACATATTGCGTCCCTTTGCCATGCCCCACGTGATTCTTGTATATCGCAGGACCCTTTTGACTGGTTGCCGTTTTGTCGAACGGCGGCCAGAATTACTTTGATCTGTGTCAAGACAATACACTGATTTCTGTGACAATCGTAAACTGACAACTGGGCCATAGGGCCGCAGGTACATGAGCCTGAAAGACAAGAGGTCAAAATGGCATACAAATCTCTTCTCACGGTGATGACAGACACGAACCACAGTGACGCGCCTCTGGCCCAGATGGCCGCTCTGACTGCTTCGCAAGACGCGCATGCCGAGGCTTTGTGTCTGGGCGTCGACCGCAGCCAGACGGGATATTACTACGCCGGCGCAAACGCCCTGATACTTCAGGAAACACTGAGCCGCGCGAATGCCGAAGCCGAAGAGGTACTGGCCTATGCCAAAGACTATCTGGGCAAGACTGGAATCCGCTGGTCCGCCGAAAGCGGTGTTGCCCAGATCTCGGATATCGGGCGCCACGTGGCGCACCGCGCGCGGTTTTCCGATCTTGTCATTCTCCCGCAACCTTACGGACCTGACCGCGACGCCGAGGCCGAACCCATTGTCGAAGCTGCCATGTTCGAAGGTCACGCGCCTGTTCTAGTCGTTCCTGACGATGCAACCCCGTTCGCACGACCGGGCAACATCCTGATCGGCTGGAACGAGAGCGTCGAGGCCATGCGGGCCATCCGCCGCGCCCTGCCGTTTCTGACGCAAGCCGATCTGGTGCGCATCGTCGTGATTGATCCGCCGCGCCACGGCCCCGACCGCTCGGACCCTGGTGGGATGCTGTCGCAGATGCTGGCCCGCCATGGCGTGAAATGCGAAATCGACGTGCTGAGCAAGACCATGACGCGGGTATCCGATATCCTGAACCGCCACGCCGCAGATACCGAGGCAGACATGATCGTGATGGGGGCCTATGGGCACTCGCGGTTCCGCGAAGCCATTTTGGGCGGCGCGACACGGAACATGTTGGAACAAGCCACAGTACCGGTGTTCCTGGCTCACTAGTATAGGCCGTTACAGAAAACCGCCTCCTGGGGCGGTTTTTACTTTTTCACCAATCCGATCAGGAACAGCAGGATGATCGCGCCGATGGTGGCAAAGAAAATAGATGAAAAGACACCACCGCCCACAGCAAAACCCAGCGCGGGAAAGATCAGACCGGCCAGAAACGCGCCGACGATGCCGACGATGATATTGCCCATCAGGCCAAAGCCGCGGCCTTCCATGATCTTGCCCGACAGCCACCCGGCGATCGC
The DNA here is from genome assembly GCF_056537925.1 of Ruegeria sp. BI7. Lineage (NCBI taxonomy): Bacteria > Pseudomonadati > Pseudomonadota > Alphaproteobacteria > Rhodobacterales > Roseobacteraceae > Ruegeria > Ruegeria sp. BI7. Next base: position 155,943 of record NZ_JBQFSK010000007.1, on the reverse strand, counting down.
GCCGATGAACAGCATCGCCAGAATGCTACTGAATCCCATGACTTACTCCTGAGGTCTGCTTCAAATGACCCCAGTTAAACATGGCCAGCCGATCCAGTCACGCTGCAAGCGTGTCAGACCAGAAAACCTCCATCCGAGTCGTCGCCTGCCTCTTCCATCAGGCGGCCCATATCCGGAATCGTCACGTGGCGTTTGCCTTCCAACGTGATGACCTGATCCTTTTTCAGGGCCGAGATCTGCCGACTGACTGTTTCCAGCGTCAGCCCAAGGTAGTCCGCCATCGCCTCGCGGGTTAGCGGAAGGTCAAACACGATCGGCCCCGTGTTTCCCTTTTGATTGATCGACGCATCGCGCCGGGCGATAATCGACAGCAGGCTGGCAATCTTTTCTCGCGCAGTCTTGCGCCCCAGCACCAACATCCACTCGCGCGCGGCGTCCAGCTCGTCCAGCGTCATTTGCAACAGCCGGTGTGCAATATGCGGGGTATTGCTCATCAAGTCTTCGAACGGCTTCTTGCGAAAACAACACATGACCAGATCGGTTGTTGCCAGCACATCATATGGCGCAGAATCGCGGCCTGGCCGCCCGACGAAATCACTGGGCAGCAAAAGGCCGACCATTTGGGTGCGACCGTCTTCCATTGTCTGGGTCAGCGAGGCGATGCCTGACACGACAGAGCCCACAAAATTCATCTGATCCCCCGACCAGATGATCGTCTGACCCGCCTCAAAACTGCGATAGTATTTAATGCCTTCAAGCTCTACCAGCTCGTTCGCATCACAGTGGGCGCATACTGCACGATGCCGGATGGGGCAATCTCCGCAGTTTGTATGGTCGAATTTGAGTATCGGTGTCATGCACGTTTCCACTTGATCTCGGTCAAAGCATCTAGACGGTCCGTCCCTTAAAGCTATCGCCATGATAGTGAAACCACAATTGGCCAAGCTTGGACTATTTGACGCGAAAGTCCCGCGTTATACAAGCTATCCCACCGCCCCCCACTTCAGCAATGACGTGGGGTCAAGCCTTTATTCCGACTGGATTTCCGGCCTGAAGCCGGGCAGCGAGGTGTCGTTGTACATCCATGTCCCGTTCTGCCGCAGGCTGTGCTGGTTCTGCGCCTGCCGCACGCAGGGCACGCAAACCGACAACCCGGTGATTGCCTATGTGGACGTTCTGAAAGCCGAGCTTGACCTGCTGGCTGAACGCCTGCCCGAGGGAATTACCCTGTCGCGCCTGCATTGGGGTGGCGGCACGCCAACCCTGTTGAACCCCGATCTGATGCGGGATCTGGCCGCGCGGATTCTGGATGTCGTACCGCTGGGCCCGAATGCCGAGTTCTCGGTCGAGATCGACCCGAACGAGATTGATGAGGCCCGTCTGGACGCATTGGCCGAGGCCGGGATGAACCGCGCCTCAATCGGGGTGCAGGATTTCGACGACGAAATTCAGAAGACCATCGGGCGTATCCAAAGCTATGACGTCACACGCAAAGCCGTGGACATGATCCGCGCCCGTGGTATCAGCAGCCTGAATGCGGATATCCTGTATGGCCTGCCGCACCAGACCAAATCGCGGATGACGGAAAGCGTGCAGAAACTTCTGTCGCTCAGCCCGGATCGTGTCGCGCTATACGGTTATGCCCATGTGCCATGGATGGCCAAGCGGCAGCAACTGATCCCCTCAGATGCCCTGCCGACCCCCGAAGAACGTCTTGATCTGTTCGACACCGCCCGCCGCCTGTTCATGTGGGATGACTATGCCGAGATCGGCATTGACCATTTCGCCACGCAGGATGACGGCCTGACCCATGCGCTGAAGGCCGGGCAGCTAAAGCGGAACTTCCAGGGCTATACCGACGATCAGGCCGAGGTTCTGATCGGGGTTGGTGCCAGCTCTATCTCGCGCTTTCCGCAAGGCTATGCCCAGAATGCGCCCGCAACATCTGCCCATACCAAGGCGATTCGCGAAGGGCGGTTCTCGACCTCACGCGGGCACTTGTTCAAAGGGCAGGACGTTCTGCGCGCCCGGCTGATCGAAGCGCTGATGTGCGATTTCCAGATCAATACAGCCGAGATTCTGCGCAATCACGACATCACCGGGCCAGAGTTGCAGGCTATATATCAGGCTGCCAATACAGCCTTTGACGGCCTGCTGCGGATCACCGAAGATGGCTTGTTCATCCCGCCCGAGGCCCGGCCGCTGACCCGCATGATTGCCCGCAGCTTTGACGCCTATGACCTGAGCTTGGCCGGCCACAGTTCGGCAATCTGACATCAAGGCAGGTCAGGGCTTGACGCGGCGGGTCGGTTTTTTCCACACTTGCAGGGCGGGCGGAACCCGCCCGCACCCGAGGCAGGCCCAATACCAGACAGTTCGCGCCAACGCATTTGCGTAAGGCTATCCCTTTCGTGCAGCCGATCTGCAATTTGAAAGAGGGACAGCACCCATGCGCGTTTTCACCGTCCTCGGCCCCAGCCAATCGGGCAAAACCACTCTGGTCGAGGCCATCAGCCGCCTCGACGGCCGGTCCACCACATTCGACGTATCCGGAACCGTGCATTTGCACGGTTTTTCTTATTTAGACGAACCCTGGTGCGCCATTGATGTCGATGGCGGCGGCGATAATCTGGCCTATGTCGGCCCTGCCATGGCAATCTCGGACGCCGCCGTGGTGGTCGTGCCGCCCGACCCACTGGCTGCCGTTCTGTGCGCCCCATATCTGCGACTGGTCGAAGAGGCTGGCATTCCCTGCTTCCTGTTCATCAACCGTATGGACAACCCCAATGGCCGGATTCGCGACATCATTGCGGCGTTGCAGACCTATTGCACCCACCACATCGCTCTGCGTCAGGTGCCGATCCGCGAGGGCGACACGATCGTCGGTGCGGTTGATCTGATCTCGGAGCGGGCCTGGAAATATCAGGAGGGCCAGCCCTCGGCCCTGATCGAATTGCCGCAATCGGTCGAGGACCGCGAGCAGGAGGCCCGCACGGAATTGTTGGAAACTTTGTCAGATTTCGACGACAACTTGCTTGAGCAACTGATCGAAGACAAGCAACCGCCCAGCGCCGAGGTTTACGATCTGGCCGCACAAGTGCTGCAGAACCACCAGCTGATACCCGCCTGTTTGGGCGCAGCCAGCCATGGAAACGGGCTGACTCGTTTGATGAAAGCCTTGCGGCACGAGGCCCCGGAGTTTGACATAGCCGCCGGGCGCGACGAAGCGGCAGAAAACGCCCGCGCGATCGCTGGCTTCGCGGATGTAAAAAAACATATCGGCAAGATCGTCGTTCTGCGCGGGCTGGGCGCAGGTGTGAAAGCGCATGAGAATCTGGGCGGCGAAACCGTCGGCAACCTGACTACGCTGGACGCCAAGACGCAGATTGCCGAGCTACCAGCTGGGCAAATTGGGCTCGCCGTGAAATCCGATCATCTAAATCCCGGCAATCTCTATGACAGTTCTTCGGCGACCCCTCTGCCCGAATGGGCCGCCTCCCACCCGGCAGCGCATCGTCAGATCGTGTCGCCCACCCATGAGCGAGACGACGTGCGCCTGTCTAACGCACTGACCCGACTGGTCGAGATCGACCCCGGCCTGCATTTGGAACAGGACGAACTTAGCGGTCATGCAATTCTGGGTTCACAAGGTCCGCAACACATGCGTCGTGTCACCGCCAAACTAGATGAGGATTTCGGGATCGAGATTACTGCCGACGCGGTCGAGACCGCTTATCGCGAAACCATTCGCGCACCCGTCGAACACCGTCACCGCCACCGCAAACAATCTGGTGGGGCTGGACAGTTCGCAGACGTAGTAATCTCGGTTGCGCCAATGCCGCGGGGTTCGGGGTTCCAGTTCGAGGAAATCGTAAAAGGTGGCGCGGTGCCCAAGAACTATATTCCATCGGTCGAACACGGCGCCAAGGATGCGTTGGTGCAGGGGCCCGAGGGCTTTCCGGTGGTTGATGTGAAAGTCACGCTTAGCGATGGCAAGCACCACAACGTGGACAGCTCGGACTATGCCTTCCGTACCGCGGGCAAGAATGCTGTGCGTGAGGCCCTGCCACAGGCCAAACCGGTGGTCCTGCAGCCGATCCTGAGTGCCGAAATCCACCTGCCGTCGGATTTTGTAGGCGATCTGGTTCCGACCATAAGTTCGCTGCAAGGCCAGGTTCTGGGCTTTGAAGGCAATCCCAACGCCTCAGGCTGGGAGATCTTCAACGCCCAATTGCCCGCCGTGGCCGAGGACGAGTTGCACCGAACCCTCGCCAGTGCCACACGCGGCACCGGTTGGGTCAAGCTGAGCTTTGATCACTATGAAGAGCTGCGCGGACCACTTCCGAAAAGTGCAGCGCGCGAGGCCGCCAACGCACAGTGAAATTCTCAGAAAACCTCTGACCGGCACCCCGGTCAGAGAATACACAGGAGGGCCGCCCCGCATTACAGGTTTGTTATTTAAAGAGGAGCCGCAGTTATGGCGTATTCAACAACCGTCCTGACGACATTTGTAGTCGCGGCCATATTTCTGGCTGCCGGGGAAAGCCTTGCCAAGGGGAAACCCAAAGGCGCAAAACGCACTGACCCACAAACGATAGCTCAGCTCTATTCCGGCAAGACAACAAATTGGAGACTTGGAGGGTCGTTCTATTGGGCTCCTAACGGCACCTTACAGGGGATCGGACAAAAAGAAGGCGCCGTTGGCATTGGGCGATGGTACGTCACAAACAGAGGTAAACTGTGTAACGAGACTGACTGGTACTGGTTCGAAAACGGGGTGAGGCAATACAAACGTTTCGAAGAATGTTGGGAGTTTGTGACAGCCCCGGACGGAACAATCTGGGAGAGGTTTGTCCCTGAGAAGTCAAACTGGTATCGCCACAGTATCCGTTCGCAAGTCAGAGGCAACCCGCACCAGAGAAAGTTCAACAAATTGAAGAAAGATCTGGGTCTATAACCCTTTGCCGCGCGGGTAGGTACTCACCCTACCCCGCTGCCGCAATCAGTTCACGGGTATAATCTGTCTGAGCATTTTCGAACAAATCTTCGGCCGCACCCATTTCGATGACATCTCCGTTCCGCATGACAATCACCTTGTGAGACATCGCCCGGACCACCTTCAGGTCGTGGCTGATGAACAGATAGGCCAGCCCGTATTTCCGCTGAAGATTGCGCAAAAGATCAACGATCTGCACCTGCACCGTCATGTCCAGCGCGCTGGTCGGTTCGTCCAGTACCAGTAGCTTGGGCCGCAACACCATGGCGCGCGCTATCGCGATACGCTGACGTTGTCCGCCCGAGAATTCATGCGGGTATCGGTCCATTGCCGCCGGGTCCAATCCCACTTCGGTCATCACCTCGGCCACCAATTCGCGCGGGGCACGGTGGGGGTCGACCTTATGGATCGCCAAGCCCTCGGCAATGATCTGCATGCAGGTCATCCGCGGGCTAAGGCTGCCAAACGGGTCCTGGAACACGATCTGCATGTCTTTGCGCAACCGCCGCAACTCTCGCGTGGACCAGCGGCGCACGTCCTGTTCGCGGAAAGTGATGGCGCCTTCGGACGCAATCAGGCGCATGATCGCCAGCGCCAGCGTCGTCTTACCAGACCCGCTTTCACCGACAATGCCCACCGTCTCGCCCGCACGCACGCTAAGCGTGGCGTCGTTCACTGCCTTCACATGGCCCACGGTCCGTTTCAAAAACCCGCGCTGGATCGGGAACCAGACCTTCAGGTGATCGGTACGGGCGACCTCTTCGGCCTCGGGGGCGACGGGGTCGGGATGGCCCGATGGCTCGGCCCCCAGCAGTTTCTGCGTATAGGGGTGCTGCGGGTTGTTGAAGATCTCGGCAGTGGCGCCGGTCTCGACGATCTCACCATCCTTCATCACGCAAACCCGGTCGGCGATGCGCCGCACAATGCCCAGATCATGGGTGATGAACAGCATCCCCATATTCTCAGACTTTTGCAGCTCGGCCAACAACTCCAGAATCTGCGCCTGAATGGTCACGTCCAGGGCAGTTGTCGGTTCATCCGCGATCAGAATGTCGGGCTTGTTGGCCAGCGCCATTGCGATCATGACCCGCTGCCTCTGCCCACCGGACAACTGGTGTGGATAGCTGTCCAACCGATCCTGTGGATCACGAATCCCCACCTTGGTCAGCAGTTCAACAATACGTGTGCGTGCCGCATCTCCGCTCAGACCCTGGTGCAGGGCCAGCGATTCTGCCATCTGCTTTTGGATGGTGTGCAGCGGGTTCAACGAGGTCATCGGCTCTTGAAAAATAAAGCTGATATCATTGCCGCGCACGTCCATCAGCTTGTCTTGCGTGGCGCCGATCATCTCATCACCGTCATAGGTGACCGAACCTTCGACGATAGCACTGTCCCCCAGCAACGACACGGTGGACAAAGCCGTAACCGACTTGCCTGATCCGGATTCCCCCACAAGTGCGACGGTTTCCCCCCGGTCCACAGTGAACGAAACACCTTTGACCGCCGCGCTCACCTGCCCGTCCTGCTTGAACGAGACCTTAAGGTTGTTCACATCCAAAAGGCTCATGAGAAGGTCTTTCTGGGGTCAAACGCATCGCGAACGCCTTCAAAGATGAAGACCAGTAGCGATAGCATGATGGCAAAAGTGAAGAACGCAGTGAAGGCCAGCCACGGCGCCTGCAGGTTTTGTTTCGCCTGCAACGTCAATTCCCCCAGCGACGGCGCCGAAGACGGCAAGCCAAAGCCCAAGAAATCCAGCGATGCCAATCCGCCAATGGTGCCAGTGACGATGAAGGGCATGAATGTCAGCGTCGCAACCATCGCGTTGGGCAGCATATGACGGAACATGATCGTCATGTTGCCCACGCCCAACGCCCGTGCCGCGCGGACATATTCCAGATTGCGCGCGCGCAGGAATTCGGCCCGGACAACGCCGACCAATCCGGTCCAACTGAACAGGATCATCAACGCCACCAGCAGCCAGAAACTTCGACCCAGAATGGCGAACATGATGATGATCACGTACAGCGATGGGGTGGCCGACCAGATCTCGATGATGCGCTGAAAGACCAAATCCAACCAGCCGCCGAAAAAGCCCTGAATGGCACCGGCGAAAATGCCAATCAGGCTGGCGGCCCCTGTGACCATCAATGTGAACAGGATCGACAAGCGGAAGCCATAGATTACCCGAGCCAACACATCGCGCTTGGTGTCATCGGTTCCCAACAGGTTCTGCCCATTGGGCGGCAGCGGTGCGGCCCCCGGACGATCCACACTGGTGTTGAAGGAATATGGAATCAGCGGCCAGATCGCCCAACCGCGTTCAAACCCCTCGGCCTGAAAGGTCCCGTCTTTTATTTCGTCAATGATCCCTTCGGGATCGTCGAAACATTCCTCAAGACCGCCGCTATCGATCAGGCATTTCACTTCGGGGTCGCGATAGATCGCCTCGGTCTGGAAATCACCACCGAACTGGGTTTCTGCATAGAAGTTGAAGATCGGCGTATAAAACTCGCCCCGATATTTCACCAGGATCGGCTTGTCGTTCGCGATGAACTCGGCAAACAGCGAGATACCGAACAGTACCGAGAAGATGATCAGCGACCAAAAAGCCCGGCCATTGCGCCGGAAATTACGCCACCGGCGCTGATTGAGGGGGGAAAGCGCCATTTACCCCTCCCGCTTTTCGAAATCGATGCGCGGGTCGACCAGCACATACATCAAATCGCTGACGATACCGACGACAAGACCCATCAGGCCAAAGATGAACAGCGTGCCAAAGATCACCGGGTAGTCGCGGGCGACAGCTGCCTCGAACCCCAGACGGCCCAGACCATCGAGTGAGAAGATTGTCTCGATGATGATCGAACTTCCGAAGAAGACGCCAATGAACACTGCCGGGAAGCCTGCAATCACGATCAGCATGGCATTGCGGAACACGTGGCCATACAGCACCCTGCCCTCACTCAGACCTTTTGCGCGGGCAGTCATGACATATTGCTTTTTGATCTCATCCAGAAACGAGTTTTTGGTAAGCAGCGTCAGCGTCGCAAAGGCGGAAATCGTCAGGGCAATGACCGGCAGTGTGATGTGCCAGAAATAGTCCGCGATCTTGCCAATCAGGCTGAGGCTGTCCCAATTGTCAGATGTCAGCCCCCGCAGCGGGAAGATTTGCCAGTAGGACCCACCGGCAAACAGCACCAACAGCAGGATCGCAAACAGGAACCCGGGAATGGCATAAGCCACAATGATGGTGCCGCTGGTCCAGGTATCGAACTTTGAACCATCCTTGACCGCCTTGCGAATACCCAGCGGGATCGACACCAGATAGGCAATCAATGTGGACCACAGGCCCAGCGAGATCGAAACGGGCATTTTTTCCAGCACTAGATCAATCACGCTGATCGAGCGAAAATAACTCTCGCCGAAATCCAACGTCATGTAGTTGCCCAACATGTCAAGGAACCGTTCGACCGGAGGTTTGTCGAATCCAAATTCCTTTTCCAACTCTTCGATAAATTCGGGCGGCAGTCCGCGCGCGCCGATATAGCGGTCATTCACGCTGCTGGTTTGCTGCTCGATATCGCTGCCGCCGCCTGCGATGCCTTCGAACACGTCACCGCCCCCTTGCATCTGGGCGATCATCTGTTCAATCGGACCACCGGGGACAAACTGAACCAGCGTGAAATTGACGATCATGATCCCAAGCAATGTGGGGATGACCAGCAACAGGCGTCTTAGAATATATGCTCCCATGGGGGCGGATTACCTCAACGCGCCCGAGGATTTCAACTCGGCTTCTTTCTCGGCGTTGATCCACCACAGGTCTTCCACGCCCAACGCATAGGGTGGCAGGTTTTGCGGGTATTCGTACATGTCCCAATACGCGACCCAATATTTGCCCAGATACCATGTCGGAACCATGATCCGCTTGGCCCGCAGAACACGGTCCAACGCGCGGACATTGGCGAAAAGCTCCTCGCTTTCGGTGGCGGCAACGATGTTGTCGATCAATGGTTCAATATCGGGACCATGCGCACCCGACGGGTTGAATACGGAATACGAGGCCGCCTCGGTCCCGAATTGCTGATACAGGCCAGTCGAAGGCTGCAGTGATTTCGGATACCCGCCGACGATCATGTCAAAATCCCGATCCCGGCGGCGCAGCGTGAACTGGGCATTGTCCACCCGGTTATACAGCGCGTCGATACCCATTGCCCGCAGGTTGTCGACAAAGGGCTGAACAATGCGGTCCAGCGTCGGCTGGTCCGACAAAAACTCGATCGACAACACTTCGCCCTTGTCGTTCCGGCGAATGCCGTCATCACCAACCAGCCAACCGGCCTCGTCCAACAGCTTCATCGCCGCGCGCAGGTTGCGACGGTCGTTCTGACGCGCCGGGCGCGATTCATGGGCGCTGACCGGTTCCTCGGTCAGAACGTCCGGGTCCAACGCATCGCCGAGGCTTTGCAGCACCTCCAATTCACGCCCTTCGGGCAGGCCAGTCGCCTCAAGGTGCGTGCCTTCCCAGAAAGAACTACGCTGTTGGAACAACCCGTACTGCAGGCTTTCGTTGGTCCATTCGAAATTATAACCGAGCTGGATGGCTTCGCGAACACGCGGATCCTGCAACTGTGGGCGATCAAGATTCATGATGAAGCCCGACGCAGATGGCACGTTTCCATTCGCCAACTCGTCCCGAATGACTGAGCCGTTCGCAATGGCCGGAAAATCATAGGCGGTCGCCCAGCTTTTCGAGTTGTTTTCCTGCCGCAACGTGAACGTACCTGCCTTGAATCCCTCCATCGCGGCAATCGAGTCACTGAAATACTCGATCCTGATGGTGTCATAGTTGTTGCGACCCACGTTTACGTTGACGTGATCGCCCCAATAATCGGGGTTGCGCTTGTAAATGATGCGCCGGTTGATGTCATAGCTGTCCAGAACATAGGGGGCCGATCCAACCCCCTGAACCAAACGCGGTTCATCCAGACGCCGGTTTTCCGGGTCTGCTTCGAACCAGGCTTTGGAAAACACCGGCGTTCCGCCCACTTGCGAGATCAATGCCCGGCGCGAGATATCCGGTGCGAAATAGAATTTGACCCTGTGTTCATCCAGTGCCTCGGCGCGTGGGATACGTTTGCGCACCGCATCTGCATAAGATTTCAGCCCCTGATCCAGCAGCAGATTGTGGGAAAACACAACATCCTCGGCTGTCACGGGGCTGCCGTCTGAAAACCGGGCCTCGGGCCGCATGTTGAAAATAACCCAATCCTGACTTTCGGGGTATTCCAGGCTTTCGGCCAGCAACCCGTAATAGGCTGCGGGCTCATCATAGGATGGTATCAGCAGGGTTTCATATTGGTCAGCAGACCGCGCGCCTGCGCGCCCTTTCCGCGTAAACGGGTTCAAACTAGAGAACGTGCCTTGCGCGGCATAAGATAGCTCTCCCCCGCGCGGAGCGTCGGGGTTCACATAGTCGAAATGAGCGAAACCTTCGGGGTATTTCAGATCGCCGAATTCCGAGAATCCGTGGCTTTTGATTATCTTTTCTTCCGCAAAAAGCTGCGCCGAGGTCAGCATGACCACAATCAACCCGAACATCAAAGCGTGCGACCAACCCTTAATATCCACCGAGCGCGCCTGTGCAGTAAGTCGATTGGATATCATTTTGCTCATCCTCTGGGTCGTTGTGTCTTTTATCTTGTTCGCGCCAGCTAAATGACCAGCACTGTCAGGTTCAAGTTTAGAATGCGTGAACACTTTGTGAAGTTTTTCTTAGGCAAAAAAAAGCCGCTGCGCGAGGCAGCGGCTTAGAAAATCATGCTTTGATCAAACGATCAATTGCCGATGGTCTGCAGATACGCGATCAGATCGGCGCGCTCTTGCGGTTTCTTGAGGCCTGCAAAGCTCATCGAAGTACCCGAGATGTAAGCACTTGGGCGCTCGAGGAACGCATCCAGCGCTTCGGGAGTCCAATTGCCGCCATGGGCCTGCATCGAGGCTGAATAGCCGGTGAAGCCGTTGGCTGATGCAACCGGGCGATCTACGACACCGTACAAGTAGGGGCCGGTACCGTTTGCGCCGTCCTCCAGCTTGTGGCAGGCGGTGCATTTACGGAAGACACGGGCGCCTTTTTCCGGATCGGCGGCGGCCAGCATATCTTCGAAGACCACCTCTTCACCGTCGGCGCTTTCACCAGCGCTTTCGGTTTCGATAATGTAAGAGGCTGTCTCGCCATGCCCATCCGCATGGTAAAGAACTTCGGCACCCCATTTGGCCAGAAGAAGCACCAGGAAGGTGCCAAATAGGCCTGCGGCGGCCTTGGTAACTGTCATCGTGTCGAACATTGATCGCGAGTCCATTTCAGCTGTCTGCGGGGTGTCTAAGGCTTCCCCTTGCAAGAGGCAAGGTATAGACACCGCGACTAAACGCCCAATTGTAGAACTTGTTGCACGGAATCGACCAAATGAGCAATCGTATCGCATTTCAGGGAGAACCAGGCGCCTATAGCCACGAGGCCTGCCGCAATGCGCGCCCCGATATGGAGGCCCTGCCCTGCCGTACTTTCGAAGATGTGATCGAATCGGTTCGGTCAGGCGAAGCTGATCTGGCGATGCTCCCGGTCGAAAACACCACCTATGGCCGGGTGGCCGATATTCACCGCCTGCTGCCCCATAGTGGGCTGCACATCATTGATGAGGCCTTCGTACGCGTGCATATCAATCTGCTAGCCGTCCCCGGGGCAACGCTTGAAGATATCACCGAGGCGCATTCGCATTTGGTTCTACTGCCGCAATGCGCAGGCTTTCTGAAAGAACACGACATTCGCGGCCGCGTCAGCCCCGACAACGCGCGCGCCGCGCGTGAGGTCTCGGAGCAAGGTGATTTGCATTCTGCGGCACTGGCCAGTGAGCTGGCGGGCGAAATCTATGGGCTGAACGTGCTGGCCCGTCACATCGAAGATCAGGACAACAACACCACGCGGTTCCTGGTTATGTCGCGGCAGGCGGACATGTCCCGACGCGGCCCGCATGGCATGATCACCAGCTTCGTGTTTCAGGTGCGCAACATTCCGGCTGCGCTGTACAAAGCGATGGGCGGCTTTGCCACCAACGGTATCAACATGACAAAGCTGGAAAGCTATATGGTCGACGGGTCATTCACTGCGACCCAGTTTTATGCCGATATCGTCGGGCACCCCGAAGACCGCAACGTGCAGCTGGCCATGGAAGAGCTGGAGCATTTCACCACCAATGTCGAAGTACTGGGCGTCTACCCGGCAGCGCATTCGCGCGGGTAAGCGCCTGGTTTCATCCAACTGTGTAGGCTTTGCACACAGCCCCTTCGTGTGATCTGTAATCGATAAACCCCATTGCGGCGTAATAGGCCAAACCTTCGGCGTTACTCGCCGCAATGGTGGCGTCGATGGCGGGAATGCCCTGCTCTGTGGCAACCTTCAATGTCGCCTGAAACAAGGCCCGCCCCACCCCGCAACGCGCGGCCGAGGGTCGAATGTGGGTACCGATGATTCCCCAGCCGACTTGTACTCCGTAAGGATTGGCTGCGACCGCCCGTTTCATGGACTGGAACCCCAAAAGTCGGGTTTCGCTGAGTGCCAAGACACATGTCAACTGATCCGGGTGCCCGACATAGTTCGTCAGTACAAAGCCCGGGTCACTCGGTCTTGTGCGTTTTCCGGCAGCAGTGATTTCATGCAACACGTCTGAAATGCCTTGGACGTCGTCCAAACCGGCCTGTCGGATGATCAGATTGTCCATTTGCCTCCTGTCAGGAACCGTGCAGATGGCGTTCTTCCATCTCGCGCGCGAACTCGCTGAGCCGCAGTTGGAATTGTCGTCGGAACCGCGACTGGCCCAGTCTCAGTGACTGCAGCAACAACCGGGCCGGCAGAGTTTTCGCCGCCAGCGCCATCTCGACACTCAAGCGGGTGCGGCGCTGCGACAAGGCCAGAAACTCGACAGTTGTTGTCCCGTTCATGCCCTTGCTTGCTGCCTGAAACCGCATCAAGGCAGGCGGATCGCATTCAGCCATCTCAACCGCAACATGGCGGGGCTTGCCACGCAGGTTGAACTCGGTTTCCCACTGCGTACCGGGCACAACACCCATATGACCCGACATGCGCCTTACTTCGATCCCCCGGCGCATGGCCATGCGTTCGAACCGCTCAAAGTCAGCGACCATTTCGAATACCGCATTGATCGGGGCTTCGATATCTTCGCGTGCTGTAAACTGCATGATGGTTCGTGGGTCTCTTGTCTATTGGCCTAGTATTTTGTCAGTCCAGCGTATCCGCAAGCCAGTTTTGCAGCAGGAAATGCGCAATGGCCCCCTTGCGAGCTGGCAGCAGGACCGGGTGTTCCCCGGCAAAGGCCTGCATCATCTCGGGCTTGCTGACCCACATTGCATCTTCGATTTCCACCGGATCAATGGTGATCTCGCGCGACAACGCCTCACCCGCGCAACCAAACATCAGCGAGGCCGGGAATGGCCAGGGTTGGCTGGATAGATAGCTGACCGGGCCAACCGGCACGCCTGCCTCTTCCATCACCTCACGTCGAACCGCTGCCTCAAGCGTTTCTCCGGGCTCGACAAATCCAGCCAGCAGGGAATACATCCCCTCGGGCCAGCCCGGTGATCGCCCCATCAAAACCGAATCCCCATGGGTGATCAGCATAATGACCACCGGATCGGTGCGCGGAAAATGCTGACCACCGCATTCGGCGCAACTGCGCTGCCATCCAGCTTGGGATACTTCGCTGGGTGCGCCACAACGGGCACAGAACCGATGCGTTTCGTGCCAGCCAATAACGGCCTTGGCGGCCGCAGCCAATTCCGCATCGCGGGCAGACAGTCGGGTCATGATCCGGCGCAACTCAGCAAAGACATAGCCTGTTGGCAGGTCCGGGTGTTGCTGTTCCGACGGGTCGATAAAGGCACCGACCTGCGACATGTCCAGCCCCTCGGGGGACCAGCCCGAGATATCCAGCGCAAAAACCGGATCACCGTCTGAAAGTCCCAGAAATACAGGTTCTTCAATACTGCCGCCCGGGCCGTTTTGTACCAGTCCGTGGGTTATGGGAATCAACCCCAGGCGGTCCAGTGCTTCCCCCTGAACCAGCGGCTTACCACGCCACAGCAACAGGCAGGTCGCTTGCGGATGCGCGCGCACCTGCGCCAAATGGTCTGCATTCCCTCGAATATGCGCCGCGCGATCAAGGCCCGAGCTGCCAAATGTCACCAGTTCCGCGTGTTTCATAGGATTTCCCTTGGGTCGTCGGCACAGGGCTGCCACGGCTGCCCTTTTGTTGCAATGCCAATGTTGCAATGCCAATTCGCACCACCCGAAAACTTGAAGCCGTCAATTGACTAAAAGCACGCTATGCAAGTTGCATTTATTATACTTTTTGGAGAAAATGATTAACATATAACCGCCAGAAGTAGAAACTTGACACATCCCCTTCCCCCGTCCCGCGCGCCACTGAAGATACGGGTTCTGGCAACATCCGATCTGCACATGAATCTATGCGGCTTCGACTATTTTTCGGACAGCCCCGACCCCTCAATCGGCTTTACCCGCACCGCCAGCCTGATCCGCGCAGCCAGGTCCGAGGCCGAAGCGCAGGGTGCTCTGGTGGTTCTGTGCGACAACGGAGATTCACTGCAAGGCACGCCACTGGGGGAATGGGCGGTTCAATCCGAAAATGCACCGCACATCCTGATGCAGGCATTTTCCGAGCTGGGTTATGACGCAATCGGCCTCGGAAATCATGATTTCGGCTTTGGACTGGAAACGCTGGACCGCGTAATTGCAGATGCTGCGTGCCCTGTGATTTGCAGCAATGCACACCGACAAGACGCCCCCAACTGCTGGCAAGATCATACGATGTTGAATCGAGAAATAAAATTTGATGATCAACATGTTACGCTGAAAATTGGTGCGTTCTCAGTCCTACCACCGCAGACAGCCAAATGGGAAGCACACCTGCTGCAAGGCAAGGTCGTCATCGAAGATATCCTGACCTGCGCCGCACAAAAAGTGACGAATCTGAAAGCGCAGGGTTGCGATTTGATCCTTGCGTTGGCGCATACAGGGATAGGGTCGGCCGAACCGGAAACGGGTTTGGAAAATGCCGTCATCCCGCTGGCCGGTATCGAAGGAATTGATGCGCTGATTGCCGGGCATTCACATCTGACACTGCCCGGAAACGCACATGACGGGATTGAGCACGTCGATGCAAATCGGGGTCTGGTTCACGGAAAGCCGGTGGTCATGCCCGGTGCGTCCGGGTCATTTCTGGGGGTGATCGACCTGACATTGGACAGGGCGGGAAATGGCCATTGGACCGTTCAGGATCATCGCGTCAGTCTGCGTTCGATATGCCCAACCAAACCCGACGGCTCACCCAAGCTTATCCAGGAAGACCCTGTTTTGGCGCGCCTTTTCGCCCGGGGCCATTCGGAAACCCGGCGGCGCACGGCGCAACCCGTTGGCCAGACCGATCAGCATTTGCACAGCTATTTCAGTTTTTGCGCCCCGGACAGAGGTTTGGTTCTGACCGCCGCGGCCCAGGCAGCAGCCCTGCGGCCCTATCTGCAGGACACGTCATTTGCGGATTTTCCTGTTCTGTCCGCGACCGCGCCTTCAAAGTTCGGGGGGCGTGCCGGCCCCCGGTTTTTCACCGACGTCCCGCCCGGCCAGATATGCCTGCGCCATGTCAACGACATGTATGCGTTTCCCAATGAGCTGCAGGCGGTAGTTGTCACCGGAGAGCAGATCAGCGACTGGCTTGAGATGTCTGCAGGTGTGTTCAACCAGATTACGCCGGGACATCAGACCACATTGGTCGACATCAACAGGGCGGGGCATAATTTTGATATTATACAGGGACTTACTTATCAATTTGATCTCTCTCAACCGGCTCGGTTCGACGCTGGCGGTCACTTGATCGACCCCGTCAACCGGCGCATTCGCAACATTCGCTTTGACGGCCAACCGATGGCCGCCGATCAACGGTTCGTCGTCGCACTGAACAATTACCGTGCCAATGGCGGGGGTCACTTTCCCTTTGTTGATCAGGCCGAGCCCATCGCGCTGCCGAACCTGCCTGTTCAGCGCGTCTTGCAGGACTATCTGTCCGGCGCACTGCCGCAAGATCCCTTGCAATATGCGCCCTATCCTTTTGGCTTTGCCCCGATGCAGGGCGCGACTGCGCTGTTAAGAACCGGTCCGAAGGCACAAACCCACATTGCCGAGCTTGAAGAATATGACCCTCACGTCGTCAGAGAAGACGATGAGGGCTTTTTGCTGATCCGTTTGACGCTCTGACGGGTTGTGTTTCCTGCGCCCGTTGCCTATATCAGACCCCGAGAGGTTGGCGCGGGCGAGCGCCTCGCCAACCTGGTCAGGTCCGGAAGGAAGCAGCCACAACGAGCCCCGCTTGGGTCGATGTCCAACCTCTCACTTTAACTCCCGACATTGAAAAGTTGCGAACAGGCCTAGGCAATCAACCGTGGCCAGACAGCCGAATTGCGCCGGGCAAAGGCACCGATATGGCCAACCTCGGACAGTCCGAACTCGGCCGGAGACAACAAATGGCGGCGTGCGTTGGGCCCGTACAGATCAGCCAGCCGCCAGACCGCGTTCATTGGCACCAGATCGTCATCCTCAAAGCTGAACAGATCCACTGGTGTGTCTGACTGTGCCCAGCGGGCCTCGGGCAAGGACACGCCGATTTCGGGCAGGTAGTTGCGCGGCGCAGTACACCAGCGGCGCCACTGCCAATAGACGCTGGCAGGCAGGTTCGATCCGAATCCCAGTGCCTTGCCCGGCAGGTAACCCAGCGCTTTTACGGCCAGGGGCGCGTGTCCGTACCAAAACAGCAAAGCCAACGCCCGATAAGGCCAGGGATGGTCCGACACAGTCACCGGCCCGGCGCAGACGCAGATCATACGGTCGATCTGATCAATATCGGGCTGAATCGGCCCCAGCATACCGCCGACGGAATGGCCGATGCTCCAGTGCTGCGCGTCGGGGTATCGCCTGCGCATCTCGGCCCGAGCCGCAGGCATGTCGATCAGCGCCCAATCCGCCATCGTGGCCTGAGCTGACTTCAATGGCCTGCTCTGCGAATGACCGAAATCGCTGTAATCATAGGTCAGACAGGCAATGCCATGTTCCGCAGCCAACCAGCGTGCGAAATGCTGATAATAGTCGCGCGGCACCCCGGTGGCGCTGTGGATCACCACTGCGATCCCAGATTCGGCCACCGGCAGGTACAGCCGAGCCGACAGTTGGGTCGAACCAGAAGGAAACTGAAAATCCTCGGTTAAAACAGCTTGTGCGGTATCCAGCATGGCGCCCTCAATCTGAACCGATTAGTTCACCACCCCAAACGGCATCTTTTGCCACCCTAAGTCAATCCTGTTTCCGCATGACCACGCGTCCACTTTGCCCCACCAAAAGGCGGCTTGACTCAGGTCACCCCTACCCGCTAGCGATTGGGTGATGGTTCTCGTCCCCGGTCCCCGGGGCGGGATGAAAAGGGAACACGGTGCGGTTCTGCCCGGAATACCGGAACGAACCAAGGCCGCGACTGCCCCCGCAACTGTAAGCGGTGAGCAATGCCGAAACACCACTGGCCGCAAGGCTGGGAAGGTCGGCAACGCAACGACCCGCAAGTCAGGAGACCTGCCATCGAACAAGAAACCGAAACTCGGACGGGGTGTCCGGGCAGGTCGTCAGCACGCTGCCACACCTGATCCATGCCCCCGTTCCACGCGCGGAGGGCGCAATATGATCTGGAAGACAAAGACACACCAATTTACCGCAACCGTTTGCCAACGCACAGGAAAAACCTGTCCGGCGCTGGCCCGGATGGCGCGCACGATCGTGCAGGCGATGGACGCGGCCGTTCCTGCGACGACGCCTGATTTTGAGTTCGACGGCAGCACTGAGCTGGCCTATTGCACGCAAGGATGCAGCGCACGGTTTCGCGCGCAAAAAGACCTGATCCGCGTCTTTTGCGACGCAAGTGATGATGCGCCCCTCGAGTCGCTGGATGCTTACGCAGATATGATGTTCGGCCCGGATGTGACTATACGCCCTGCAGGCATGCTAACCACCCCACCCTGCGCCATGCTTGAGGTCACAGCGATCCCGCCCAACCCGGTAGCACAGGCAGAACGACAGGTGGCGCTCTGATCTAGTCGCGCGTCCGCCCAAGGGCTGCCCATTCCATCTGGCCGTCGGTCTCGACGGCGCAGGACCGCACCGCCCGCAAACGGGCCAACGCTGTCTCGGGGTCTTCGCCATGCTTGACCATAAGGCGCAGCACGATCATCCCGGACCGGCCACAGCCGCCCCGGCAATGCACCAACACCCGCCCCCCGCGGGACAGAATATCAGTCGCCGCAGGGCTGACACTGCCCCACGCCGCGTCAACCTCAGGAGGCGGCGTACCGAAATCCGCAACCGGCAGATGCACCCATTCGATATTGAGTGCGTGCAGGTCTTCGCCAAGCCCACTTGCGCCCTCTTGCAGCATTTCGACCTCGGTGGTCATCGAGATCACAAGATCCGGCTGCCAGTCGCAGATCGTTCCCAAGTCCCGCGTATACCCGCCACCGCGCCCCGGAAGGGGCGACAAGGCAACGGTGCCGTTTCCAATCTGAACTGAATGAAGTGCGAACTGGCTCACTACGGACCCTCCCTGATACTCGCTTCTAAAGCGTGCAAATTGTGCTGCAAACCGAAATTCACCCAAGCCTGCTGTGGACGCGGGCGGCGGGGGTCTCTACGCTGCATCGGAACCCGAATCCGACAGAGCAGATATGAACGACACGCCCAGCCCCGCCTATCAGGTTCTTGCCCGCAAATACCGCCCGGAAACCTTTGCCGATCTCGTCGGTCAGGATGCCATGGTGCGCACGCTGAAAAATGCGTTCGAGGCCGACCGGATCGCACAGGCTTTCATCATGACCGGCATTCGCGGCACCGGCAAAACCACCACGGCACGGATCATCGCCAAGGGCATGAACTGCATCGGCCCCGATGGTGACGGCAAACCAACGACCGAGCCCTGCGGCCAATGCGAACATTGCGTGGCCATCATGGAAGGCCGCCACGTTGACGTGATGGAGATGGACGCCGCCAGCCGTACTGGTGTGAACGATATCCGCGAGATCATCGACAGTGTCCGCTATCGCGCCGCCAGCGCGCGCTACAAAATCTATATCATCGACGAGGTCCACATGCTGTCGACCAGCGCGTTCAACGCGCTGCTCAAGACGCTTGAAGAACCGCCCGAGCATGTGAAGTTCATCTTTGCCACCACCGAGATTCGTAAAGTGCCAGTGACGGTTCTGTCGCGCTGCCAACGGTTCGACCTGCGCCGGATCGAACCCGAGGACATGATCGGCCTGCTCGGCAAGATTGCGGCGGCGGAAAACGCTCAGATCGCGGATGACGCGCTGGCGCTGATTACCCGTGCGGCTGAAGGCTCGGCTCGGGACGCGACCTCGCTGCTGGATCAGGCGATCTCGCACGGTGCGGGTGAAACCAGCGCCGATCAGGTCCGCGCGATGCTGGGCCTGGCTGATCGCGGTCGGGTACTGGACCTGATGGACATGATCCTGCGCGGGGACGCTGCAGGCGCGCTGACCGAGTTGGGCGGGCAATATGCCGAAGGAGCCGATCCGCTGGCCGTGCTACGCGATCTGGCCGAGATCACCCATTGGGTCTCTGTGGTTAAAATCACGCCAGACGCAGCCAATGATCCCACCGTTTCGCCGGACGAGCGCGCGCGTGGTCAACAAATGGCCGAGGCCCTGCCGATGCGCGTCCTGACCCGGATGTGGCAGATGTTGCTTAAAGCGCTCGAAGAGGTCTCGGCGGCCCCAAATGCAATGATGGCAGCTGAAATGGCAGTGATCCGACTGACCCATGTGGCTGACCTGCCCAGCCCGGAAGAGTTGATCAAACGTCTGCAAGACACGCCCCCACCGCCAAATGGCGGACCCGGTGGCGGGATACCGGTGCCATCGCATGCCGCGGTTCAGACGCAAGCGCCGGTGGCATCTTCTTACGCAGCTCCCGCCCATGGTGGGGGCGGCGGCGCTCCCAGCGCGGCGTTGGCGCAGGATGTGCAGGCCGCCCTGGCACGCTATCCGACCTTCGATCATGTGGTCGAACTGATCCGCGCAAACCGGGACGGTGTGCTTCTGGATGAGGTCAAGCGGTCTTTGCGGCTTGCAGCCTATCAACCCGGGCGTATCGAATTCCAACCGACCCAGCGTGCCTCGGCCCAGTTGGCGCAACGTCTGGGGACCGCCCTGCAGCGATGGACCGGTAACCGCTGGGCAGTCACTGTCGTCAACGAAGGCGGCGGCGAGACGATCTATGAAAAGGAAAACGCGGCTGAGGAAGCACTGAAGGCAGAAGCCCGCGAACACCCGCTGGTGCAGGCGGTTCTGGCCCAGTTCCCGAAGGCGCGGATCAAAAGCATCGAAACGCCAGAGCAACGCGCAGCCAAGGTCGAAACCGAAGCCCTGCCCGAGGTCGAAGACGAATGGGACCCGTTCGAGGAAGACTGAGCCACTTCAACACACACCCCCGAAATCCTCCCGCGCCCGCCACGGGCCATCGGCTGACGCCGATCGCCCTGAGCGGCCTTGGGCCCGGCAGCGCGGGCTTTGCCCGCGCTGCCGGGCCCAACGGGAGGAAAGGTCTTTCAAAGACCTTGACGACGGGCGGGAGCAACCCCACCCCCTTGTGCCACACGGGTACCACCCGTATTTAGGCGACAAAGCGATACACAGGAGAATACCGATGCTCAAAGGACTCGGCGGTCTGGGCGACATGGCCAAGATGATGAAATCCGCGCAGGACTTGCAGGCCAAGATGACCGACATGCAGGAAGAGCTGAACAACATGACGGTCGTTGGCGAATCCGGTGCAGGACTGGTCAAGGCCACCGCCACCGCAAAAGGTGAGCTGAAAGGTCTGGACATCGACCCATCGATCTTTAACGGCGACGACAAGGAAGTGGTCGAGGACCTGATCCTGGCCGCCATCAAGGACGCACAAACCAAAGCGACTGAACGCGCACAGGCCGAAATGGCGAAGCTGACCGAAAGCATGGGCCTGCCCGCAGACATCAAGCTGCCGTTCTGATACACCCTCCTGACGGATCATCGGCCGGGCGCCCCTGCCCGGCCCATTTGCAGGAGCACCCTCGGTGAGTTCGAACAGCGATATCGACAACCTGATTGATCTGATGGCCAAGCTGCCGGGCCTCGGCCCCCGCTCGGCCCGCCGCGCGGTTTTGCACCTGATCCGCAAGCGCGCCCTGCTGCTGACACCCCTGTCGGACGCCATGCAGCAAGTTGCCATCACCGCCCGCGAATGCCTGAACTGCGGCAACGTCGGCACCACCGATATCTGTGACATCTGCGACAGCGAGGACCGCGCGACCGGGGAACTGTGCGTTGTCGAAGACGTCGCCGATCTGTGGGCGATGGAGCGCGCAGGTGTGTTCAAAGGTCGTTATCACGTTCTGGGCGGCACGTTGTCGGCACTGGACGGTGTCGGCCCGGACGAACTTCGCATTCCTCGCCTCAAGGACCGCGTGACAGCCGAAGGGATCACCGAGATCATTCTCGCCCTGAACGCCACCGTCGACGGTCAGACCACCGCCCATTATATTGCCGATCAGTTGGAAGGACAGGTCCGCCTGACCTCGCTGGCGCAAGGCGTGCCGATTGGCGGAGAACTGGATTACCTGGATGACGGGACGATTACGGCGGCATTGAGGGCGCGGAAAGAGCTTTGATCTTGTCAGGTGTTCCGTTTGACAAGTGCTCAAGCTAATTTCTGGTGATATTGCATTGCACCAACCATTCATACGGCAGAACATTGACCGCGACGTTGTTCGGCAGTTGATAAAATGACATGCTCCGATAACTCCAAGCATATGGAACGCAGTCTTTTAGGGCTGCTGCATGTAAATAGAACTGAAACTCTCTTGGCGCATTTCGAAGCGTTTGAAAGAACGAATTCCTAAACTCTACGTCCGCACCGAAGGCATTGATTTCTCGGGCACGTAGAAAGCTTGTATACGACCCGACAAACACGCCTGAAAGGCTCATAGCCATGACAATAAACACCGGCAGGGTCACTTGGGACTTGAAACCAAGCTTACTTAAGAACGCACCAACAAAAAAACCAAAAAAACCGCCGAGAAACACAAAAGCCAACCAAAATGGGGCACCCAATCGACCGTTCCAAATCGTAATAAATGCTATTGGCTGAAAAACACCTCCGAACAGGAATAGAGAAGTCATAGAGTATGCGAAAACGCTGAACAGCGCGGTGAGCAACAGCTTCATCGGCTCCAAGTCACTGTAATTTCTTACAAAGAAGTTATACCTTTGTAATTCAATAAAAAATTAATAACGTCAATAGAACCCTGTTAGTTTGAGAGTTGTTTGATGACCCGCCTTCTCGCCCTCACAATCGCCGCCTTCACCGCAACTGCCGCTTGGTCGCAGGAACTGATCGATAAGGGCTTTGTTGAGGGTTGGAACATCATGATGGACCCCGCGCTTGGCAACGGGTGTCTGATCCAGACGATCTATCAAGACCTCTCGGTGGTGCGTATCGGCTATGACGCGTTGGACAATCGCGGGTATTTCGCCGTCTACAACAAGGCCTGGGGCGATATTGAGCAGGGTAAGAGTTACCCAATCCGCTTCGAACTCGATGGTAAAAGCTTTGATGCCACTGCCATCGGCTTCAATCAGCGTGACGTGCCGGGCGCGACAGTGTTCTTCACCGACCGCAGTTTCGTTAACGCCATCGCGCAGAACAAAACCATGACCGTCTATAACCCGGCAGGCGAAGTGGTGATGGCAATTGATCTCAAGGGCACCGCCAAAGCGCTGGACTATGCCCGCGACTGCCAGAACCGGAAGCTCTAACGAATCGGATCGAACAGCGCGTCTTTGGCTGTGCAATCGCGGATAACGTCGCGACCACAAGGCACCGGACTAAGGTCGCGCGACAGGCACAGACGGACCTCTTCAATATAGCCCTGCTTGCAGGTGATTGTGATCATGTCCCGCTCTAAACCGGGATTGGCCTTCAAAAACGCCTCTTCGACCACCGAGGCGGGTAACTTGACCGATGTCTCCAATTGTCGGAACACCTGCGGACGCACAACTCCGTCATAAGCCTCCCGAGACAGCGCGAAATAGTCGGGCGCGGACAGCCCCGAACAGGTTCCGTGCTTTTTCCACTGGTGCCACGCCAAACCCGAAGAGCCCTGAATATCCGTCATTTCGCGTGTCATGCGGCGCGCTGGCGGCGCCTCAGCCGTGCGACAGAACGCTGGCCACCCCTGGTGATATTGCGGCCACAACCCATGCAATATCCAACCGTGATCATGGCGCGCATCGCATTGGTCTGACCCGCGCGCATCGCCTTCGCGGGCGCACCAGTTGGGCGACCAGCTCAGCGACAGGACGTAATAGTCGAATTCACCGGCTTTCTCTCCGTCTGCCAGTGCGGCGACCGCGCTCAAGACCCACAAAATCACCCAGCGCATTCGCCTCTTCCCTTCTTGCCTTGCCGCGACTATATAGGCCCCAAGTTCCCCGACAACGGAAACCTGCCCCAAAACCACGGGGCCGCCGAATTCCGGCGACGGGACAGATGTATTTATAGGAGACGGGCTGATGGCAAAACCGCTTATGGCCAAGGCAACAGCCGTATGGCTGGTGGACAACACCACGATCAGCTTCAAGCAGATCGCGGATTTCGTAGGCATGCACGAGTTGGAAGTGCAAGGCATCGCCGATGGCGACGTAGCCGCGGGCGTGAAAGGGTTCGATCCCATCGCAAACAACCAGCTGACCCAGGATGAGATCGACTCGGCGCAGGGTAACCCGCTGCATAAGCTGAAGCTCAAGTTCAACCCCGCTGCCAGCGGTGAAGAAAAACGTCGTGGTCCGCGCTATACCCCGCTGTCCAAACGGCAGGACCGTCCGAACTCGATCCTGTGGCTGGTAAAATTTCACCCCGAGCTTAGCGACGGTCAGATCGCCAAGCTGGTCGGCACCACCAAGCCGACCATCCAATCGATCCGCGAGCGCACCCACTGGAACATTTCGAACATGCAACCGATCGACCCGGTTGCGCTGGGCTTGTGCAAACAATCCGAGCTGGACGCCATCGTTCAGAAAGCCGCGGCCAAGAAGGCAGCCGAAGGTGGCGTCATGAGCGATGACGAACGCCGCAAGCTGGTTTCGACCGAACAATCGCTGGAAATGGATGCAGCACCCAAGATCCCGACCGCAATCGAAGGTCTGGAAACCTTCTCGCTGTCTGACGAGCCTGTGGAAGAGAAAGAAGAAGAGCCGGTCATCGACGCCGACAGCTTCTTCAACCTGCCCAAAGGCGGGACCGAGGACGAAGACGAAGACGATCTGCGCCCCTAAGGCACAGATGGCCCCGGTCCGAACAGGCTGGGGCTTTTTTCCCGCAGGGATTCCATGCTGACCATCCTGTCCAAAATCTTTGGCCCGCACCGCGCCGTATCGATCTATGCTTTTTTGAAGACATGGGGTTTGTTGGCGGTTGCAATCGTCGGCACCATCTCAATTGCTACCGCATTGCTGGTTTTCAATGACAACGGCACGCACGAACATGACTCGTACCTGACCGTTTCGGTTCTTTCGGCAACCCCCGTGAACGGGGATTTGAAGAACGGTGTCATAGCCTCGGTTCAATTGCCGGATGGGTCGGCTACGTCCATCAACGAACCCAAAGAGCATGTCGCACGAACAGTAGGCACCACAGCCTGTGTCGAAAAACGTGTCTACGTAAACAGCGGAGAAGCACGGTACAGGTTCAAATTGCCGAGCCTGTGCGAGGCCAACCAATAAGCAAAACCGCCCGGAGGTATCTCCGGGCGGTTTTTCCTTTAGATCATCTGAAACAGAATACCAGCAATGATCGCCCCGGTAATCCCAAGCCCCAGATAGGTGGCAAAGACCCGTAGTTTGACCAGTGACCACACCGCTGCCATCGCCGGGATCGAGCTGACCGCACCCGCGATCATGAACGACATCGCGGCCCCCGCACTCATCCCCTGTTCTGTCAGCCCCGCTAGCAGTGGCGGCGCGACGTAGGAATTCAGATAGGCAGGCATCCCAACCAACGCCGCGATCACGATGGGTACGACACCTTCGCCCCCCACCACGCGGGCGATCAGATCGGCCGGAACATAGCTGACCAACAGCGCCTCTAACACATAAGCCAGGGCCAGCCATTTCAGCAGGAACAGCCCGTTGTGAACGAATTCCGACCGGAACCTCTGACGACGCTCAGCTTCCTGCCAGAATCTCCAGACCGGTTTGTCATCCTGTTTTGGGCCACCACAAGCGCTGCAACCGGCCGGTTTGTAGTCGCGCAGCGGTTGGGCAAAGGCGCCCGAGCGCATCAGGCCGCGCACAACGAAACCGCCGAACAGACCCAGCGCCACCGCAGCAACCGCCTTGCCTATCGCAAAGGGCCATCCCAACGCACCGGCGGTGATCAACAGGGTTGGCGGGTCAATCAACGGAGAGCTGAGCCAAAACGCCATCACCGCAGACAGGGGCGCACCCAGCGCCAGCAATCCGGCAATGAACGGGATGACCTCACAGGAACAGAACGGCGCCAATCCACCAAACACCGCAGCAAGGAAGATCATCCGCGTCTCGCGCCCTTCAAAGGCGCGCGCGACCATCACCTCGGCCCCGGTCGCCTTGAGGTAGGACAGCAACAAAACGGCAAACAGGATATACTGGCCGGTATGGATCAGCGCCTTACCAGCAAAAGTCACGATTTCAACCCAATTACCAGGGTCCAGAACAGCCACGGCGGCCAGGATTGCAACGATCAATGCCCAAGGGGTTTTGATCAGATCAAGCGCCTTCACGGACACTTTGGGATTTTGCGTCAGTTCAGCCATCGTTCGCGGCCTTTCCCACTTCGTCCGCGCAGCATTCGGCAAGGATGAACTGCGCCAGATTTCTCAACTCGTCATAGCTGGCACGGTTGATCGTGCTGCGCCCGACTTTCTCTTGTTCCACGACACCGCCAGCGGCCAAAAACCGAAGGTGATGAGCCAAGGTTGACGGTGCTATTCCCGTCCGCTCTTGAATTTCACCAACCGTCAGGCCCGCCTGCCCGGCGCGGACCAAAGTTCTCAGAACCTTCAACCGGGCCTCGGACCCCATGGCCGAAAATCCTGCTGCAGCAGTTTCCCACATATTCGATTCTCCATTAAACTAGTTTTCTAGTTATTTAGGTGAATTGAAACCCACCGTCAACCACGGCAACGCGGGAATTTTTGGAAAAGTCATAAGTCCAGATTGCTCATCTTTTAGGTCCACCCTATAAGACCTCATGGCAATATCGGTCGATACATTCTTTCTTGAGCTGAACGGGCAAGGTACGCTGCAGGCGCAGATCCAGCAGATGATTGCCGAAGGCATACTGTCCGGCAGGTTTCATGTGGGGGAAAAGCTGCCCTCATCACGCAAACTGGCCGCTCATCTGGGTGTCAGCCGGATTACGGTGACGCTGGCCTATACCGAACTGCTGGCCAATGATTATCTGACGGCAAAGGGGCGATCGGGCTATTTCGTCTCGCAAAACGCACCGGTGCCGCCGAAATACACACCCCTTCAGCGCGGTGCCGAAACCGTGGATTGGGATGCTGCGCTGGCCCGCCGATTCTCGGGCGGGGACATGCTGTCGAAACCACGGGACTGGCGCAGCTATCGCTATCCATTCATTTACGGGCAGGCGGATCGCAATCTTTTTGACCACGCCAACTGGCGCCTGTGTGCCGTACGCGCCCTTGGGCACAAGGATTTCGAATCCCTCACCACCGATTACGTGGATCAGGATGATCCGCTGCTGGTCGAATTCATTGCCCGTCACACCCTGCCCCGCCGCGGCATCGCCGCCCGCCCCGAAGAGATTCTGATCACCATGGGCGCGCAGAACGCACTGTGGCTGGCCTCACGCATTTTGCTGACCCACAATCGCACCGCGGTGATCGAAGACCCATGCTATTACTCTCTGCGCAGCCTGCTAGAGCATTGGGATTGCGACGTGACTCCGATACCCGTCGACCGCGACGGGCTGCCCCCTGAGACATTGCCTGACACCGCCGACGTTATCTTTACGACGCCCAGTCACCAAAGCCCAACCACTGCAACTATGCCCGTTGAGCGTAGGCACAAATTGCTGGAGCGCGCGCATGACTTGGACGCGATGGTGGTCGAAGACGATTATGAATTCGAAATGGCCTTTCTGGGCGCGCCTTCTCCGGCGTTGAAGTCAATGGACCGCGATGGCCGCGTGATCTATGTCGGCAGCTTTTCAAAATCGCTATTTCCGGGATTGCGCCTGGGATACATGGTTGGCTCGGAACCTTTCATCCGCGAGGCGCGGGCACTGCGTTCGTTGGTGTTGCGCCACCCACCGGGGCACATCCAGCGCACCGCCGCCTATTTCCTGTCATTGGGCCATTACGACGCGCAGATCCGACGCATGTCCAAGGCTTTGGCGCGCAGGCGCGAAGCCTTGGACCAAGCGATCGACAAACACGGGCTGACAGTGGCCGGGCGTGGCATCATGGGCGGATCATCCCTGTGGATGTCTGCCCCTGAACACGTCGACACAACGCAACTGGCCCACACGCTGCAGGGCCAGAGCGTTCATATCGAACCCGGCGCGCCGTTCTTTTCGGGGCCGGATCAGCCGAAGAATTTCTACCGTATCGGCTATTCCTCGATCCGGCAGGACCGTATCGAACCGGGTGTGAAATTGATTGCAGAAGCCATCCGCGGCTGTTAGCGCCATACTGGACATATTCCGCAAATCCATCTGGCCCTAACGCAGCCCTCCCCCATAGGTCAAAACCGTATGCAAAGGCGGGGCACCGGGCCCGGCCATTCCACACATGCGCGGAGATCACACACATGAAAATGACGACTGAAGAAGCATTCGTTAAGACGTTGCAGATGCACGGGATCGAACATGCGTTCGGTATCATCGGCTCGGCCATGATGCCGATCTCGGATATTTTCCCGAAGGCCGGAATTTCGTTCTGGGACTGTGCGCACGAAGGGTCTGGCGGCATGATGGCCGACGGCTACACCCGCGCGACCGGCAAGATGTCGATGATGATCGCGCAAAACGGTCCTGGGATCACCAACTTTGTAACGGCTGTTAAAACCGCATACTGGAACCACACACCAGTACTTCTGATCACACCACAGGCCGCGAACAAAACCATCGGTCAGGGCGGTTTTCAGGAGATGGAGCAGATGCGCATGTTCTCGGACTGCGTGGCTTATCAGGAAGAACTGCGTGACCCGTCGCGTGTCGCCGAAGTTCTGAACCGGGTAATCCTGCAGGCCAAGCGTGCCTCGGCACCGGCTCAGATGAACATCCCGCGCGATATGTGGACCCAGGTTATCGACATCGAGCTGCCGAAGATCGTTGAATTCGCTCGCACCGCAGGCGGTGACGAGGCGCTGCAGGAAGCGGCTGACATTCTGTCGGAAGCCAAGTTCCCCGTCATCCTGAACGGCGCTGGCGTTGTTCTGTCCGGTGCGATCCCCGCATCTGCCGAGCTGGCCGAACGTTTGACCGCACCGGTCTGCGTTGGCTACCAGCACAACGACGCCTTCCCCGGCTCGCACCCGCTGTTTGCCGGTCCTTTGGGCTATAACGGCTCGAAAGCTGGTATGGAGCTGATCGCCAAAGCAGACGTCGTACTGGCTCTGGGCACCCGATTGAACCCGTTCTCGACCCTGCCCGGCTACGGCATCAACTACTGGCCGACCGACGCCAAGATCATTCAGGTTGACTTGAACCCTGACCGTATCGGCCTGACCAAAGATGTCACGGTTGGCATCGTTGGCGATGCCAAGAAAGTTGCCGAAGGTCTACTGGCCCGTCTGGGTGATCATGCTGGTGACGCAGGTCGAGAAGATCGCAAAAACACCATCGCCACCACCAAATCTGCTTGGGCGCAAGAGCTGAGCTCGCTGACCCACGAGAACGACGATCCGGGCACCACTTGGAACGAGCGCGCCCGCGCCGCCAAGCCCGACTGGATGAGCCCGCGCATGGCGTGGCGCGCAATTCAGGCGGCGCTGCCGACAGAGGCAATCATCTCGTCCGACATCGGCAACAACTGCGCCATCGGCAATGCGTATCCGTCGTTTGAAGAGGGTCGCAAATATCTGGCTCCGGGTCTGTTCGGTCCCTGCGGCTATGGCCTGCCAGCGGTTATCGGTGCCAAGATTGGCTGCCCCGATGTTCCGGTTGTTGGTTTCTCAGGTGACGGCGCATTCGGCATCGCAGTGAACGAGCTGACGGCGATTGGTCGCGAAGAATGGCCTGCTGTAACCCAGATCGTTTTCCGCAACTATCAGTGGGGCGCGGAAAAGCGTAACTCGACCCTGTGGTTCGACGACAACTTCGTGGGCACAGAGCTGGACCAGCAAGTATCGTATGCGGGCATCGCGCAAGCTTGTGGACTGAAGGGCGTTCAGGCGCGCACACAGGACGAGCTGACTGCGGCGCTGAACCAGGCGATCATCGATCAGAAAAACGGCATCACCACGCTGATCGAAGCGATGATCAACCAGGAATTGGGTGACCCGTTCCGCCGCGATGCGATGAAGAAGCCCGTCGAGGTCGCTGGTATCGACGCTGCGGACATGAAGCCCCAGGCCGGAGCATAATTACGTGAAGCCCCTGCGCCAAATACTTGGGGCTGCGACCAGTTCCAAAAAGATCATCGCCCTTGCTGAGGGCGATGATCCACGTGTGGTGGAAGGTGCGCTGAAAGCGCGTGCCGAAAATGCCGCCGATATCATCCTTGTGGGCGATCACGCCAAGATCACCGCCTTGCTGGCGGAAAAAGGCGGATCCGATGTGGACGGGATTACCATCCATGACCCCACGACATCCCCCCATACAGATCGGTTCGCCACGACCTATTATGAGCTGCGCAAGCACAAGGGCATGACGCCAGAGAACGCGCAGAAACTGATCAGAAGCCGCCTGAACTATGCCGCCATGCTGGTCCACCTGGGACTGGCTGATGGCACCGTCGGAGGGGCGGTTGAAACCACCTCGGACACTGTGCGCGCCGCTTTGCAGATCATTGGCAAAGCGCCCGACGCTCATATGGTGTCCAGCTTCTTTTTGATGATCTATGACCGCGACCACCACGCGGTTCAGGGTGTTCACATCTTTGCCGATTGCGGTCTGGTTGTTGATCCCGACGAACGGGAACTGGCCGAAATCGCGCAGGCATCGGCGGCGTCGTACCACGCACTGACCGGCCAAGAACCCCGTGTTGCCATGCTGTCCTTTTCCACAGGCGGCAGCGCCAACCATCCCAAAGTTTCCAAGGTGGTCGAAGCCACCCGGATCGCCAAAGCCGCAAGCCCGCACCTGCTGATCGACGGAGAGCTGCAGTTCGACGCCGCCTACGTGCCCGAAGTTGCCAGCAAAAAGGCCAAAGATTCGCCGTTGAAAGGGCAAGCCAATGTGTTTGTTTTTCCGAATCTCGACGCCGGTAACCTTGGCTACAAGATCGCGCAACGCATCGGCGGGGCAGAGGCCGTCGGCCCTGTTCTGCAGGGGCTTGCGAAACCGGCAAACGACCTGTCGCGCGGCTGTTCAGCCGATGATGTGCTGCACATGATCGCCGTTACAGCTGTTCAGGCCCAGCATGCCGAAGCTGAGCCCGAGACGTGTTGACCTGAGCCCATAACAACCCCGGCGACAAGCCCGCCGATGACGCTACAGCGTCAAGAAGGACTATTAAATTGATGCTGGCCAAGACCCAGATTTCAAACTTTGTCGGTGTAAACGCCACGCAGAAGGCCCGTACCCTTTTTCCGGGCATTCTGGTGGCGGTCATCGTTGCCGTGTCCGCCAAGTTTCTGTCCGAGCATTATGCGACGCCAGCCATGCTGATGGCGTTGCTGTTGGGCATTGCGCTCAGCTTTCTTGGGGAAGAAGGTAAAACCGTTCCCGGTATCGGCTTTGCAGCGAAATCATTGTTGCGCCTGGGCGTGGCCCTTTTGGGCGTTCGGGTTTCGATGACACTGATGATGGGGCTGGGCTGGGATTTGATCGCGCTGGTCGTGGGCGGGGTTCTGGCAACGATCGGCTTTGGCCTTCTGGTTGCACGGTTTTTTGGCCACAAATGGCGCTTTGCCTTTTTGACGGCAGGGTCTGTCGCGATTTGCGGCGCCTCTGCCGCAATGGCCATCAGTGCCATCCTGCCCAAAGATGAGCGGTCCGAGGAACGGCTGATCTTTACCGTTCTGGGCGTGACCGTTCTGTCGACCATAGCGATGATCGCCTATCCGATCCTGGTGCGGACACTGGGAATGAATGACATCGCGGGCGGTGTGTTCCTGGGCGGTACGATCCACGATGTGGCACAGGTGGTTGGCGCAGGATTTTCGATCTCGGAGCAGACCGGCGACACCGCAACACTGGTAAAGCTTATCCGTGTGGCGATGCTGGCCCCGGTGGTTCTGGTCGCGTCGCTGATCATCCGCGGTGTTGCTGAAATGGATGAAACTGGCAAACGGCCCCCGATCCTGCCGGGCTTTGTCCTTGGATTTCTTGTTCTGGCTGCCGCCAGCTCATTCGGCCTGATCCCGCCTTTCATCACTGAACTGCTTAGCCAGGCATCGCGGTGGCTGCTGCTGATCGCCATCGCGGCGGTGGGCATGAAAACCAACCTGAAACAAATCCTTTCGGTCGGCGGCGCTGCCATCGGCCTGATCGTCGTAGAAACTCTTTTCATTGCAGGAATTATCCTAGCCGGAATAACTTTCCTGACCTGATCCGCCCCGACAGAAGGACGCCAGATGACCATCCAGCAACCGAAGATAGACACCAGCCCTAAAGTCTCGGACGAGGTTCGGCGCACCACCTGTTACATGTGTGCCTGCCGCTGCGGCATCAACGTTCATATGAAAGACGGCAAGGTCGCCTATATCGAAGGCAACCGCGATCACCCGGTGAACAAGGGCGTTCTGTGCGCCAAGGGATCGGCGGGGATCATGCAGGTCAACGCGCCGTCGCGGCTGCGCAAGCCGCTGCGCCGGGTTGGTCCGCGCGGCTCGGGTGAGTTTCGCGAGATCGAATGGGACGAAGCGATCAGCACTGCCGTTGGCTGGCTGAACGAGCTGCACGAAACCGCGCCGCAGAAACTGGCCTTCTTTACCGGTCGTGACCAAAGCCAAAGCTTCACCAGCTTCTGGGCGCAGAATTTCGGCACCCCCAACTATGCGGCACATGGCGGGTTCTGTTCCGTCAACATGGCGGCGGGCGGCATCTACACCATGGGTGGCGCGTTCTGGGAATTCGGTCAGCCCGACTGGGATCACACCAAGCTGTTCATGCTGTTCGGCGTGGCCGAGGACCATGACAGCAACCCGATCAAGATGGGCATCGGCAAGATCAAAAAGCGCGGCGCGCGGGTAATCGGGGTGAACCCGATCCGTTCGGGCTATAACGCTGTCGCCGATGACTGGGTCGGGATCACGCCGGGCACCGACGGGCTGTTCATCCTGTCGCTGATCCACGTGTTGATGAAGGCGGGCAAGATCGACCTTGATTACCTCAGCCGCTACACCAACGCGCCGGTTCTGGTGAATGCCGCCGAAGGCCCTGAGAAAGGCCTGTTCTTGCGCGACGCCGATGGAAAACCGCTGGTGATCGACCGAACCACAGGCGAGCTGACCGCCTTTGACAAGCCGGGTGCGCGACCTGACCTGTCGGCGACCTACGAAAAAGATGGCGTCACTCACCGCCCGGTCTTCCACCTGATGGCGGACAAATACCTCAGCGACGACAACGCGCCCGAGGCCGTGGCCGAACGCTGTGGTATCCCCGCCAGCCGCATTCGTGCCATCGCGGCCGAAATCGCCCGTGTTGCCTTTGACGAAGCGATCGAGCTGGATCACGAATGGACCGATTTCCGGGGTGAGAAGCACTCCAAGATGATCGGTCGTCCGGTCAGCTTCCACTCGATGCGCGGAGTTTCGGCCCATGCCAATGGGTTCCAGACCTGCCGCGCGCTGCACGTGCTGCAAATCCTGCTGGGCACTGTCGAAGTGCCCGGAGGTTTCCGTTTCAAACCGCCCTATCCCAAACCGGTCGAGGCGCACCCGACACCGCATGGCGACCGCCGTCCGGGCCGACCGCTGAACGGGCCGCATCTGGGCTTTCCACGCGGTCCCGACGATCTGCTGCTGGACGATGACGGCAGCCCCATTCGCATCGACAAGGCGTTCACCTGGGAAAACCCGATGTCGGCCCACGGGCTGATGCATATGGTGATTTCAAACGCTGCTGCGGGTGATCCCTACAAGATCGACACGCTGTTTATGTACATGGCAAACATGTCGTGGAACTCGTCCATGAACACCAAAGGCGTGATGGAAATGCTGACCGCCAAAGATGATGACGGAAATTACGTCATTCCGAACATCATCTATTCCGATGCCTATTCCTCGGAAATGGTGGCCTATGCCGATCTGGTCTTGCCCGACACCACCTATCTGGAACGGCACGACTGTATTTCGCTGCTGGACCGCCCGATATGCGAGGCTGATGCCGCCGCCGATGCGATCCGCTGGCCGGTGATCGAACCCGATCGCGACGTCCGCGGTTTCCAGTCGGTGTTGATCGAACTGGCCAACCGTATGAACCTGCCCGGCTTCACCAACGAAGATGGCAGCGCCAAGTGGAAGGACTATGCCGACTATATCGTAAACCACGAACGCCGCCCGGGCATTGGCCCGCTGGCCGGTTTCCGTGGCCCAGATGGCGACAAGGAAGGGCGTGGTGAGGTCAACCCGGAACAATTGAACCGCTATATCGACAACGGCGGCTTCTATGTCGCGCATATTCCCGAAGGTGCGGATTACTACAAACCTTGGAACGCAGCCTATCAGGACTGGGCCGTGGGCATGGGTATCTATGACAGCCCGCAACCTTACCTTTTCCAGCTTTACTCGGAACCGATGCGCAAATTCCAACTGGCAGCCGAAGGCCATGGTGAGAGGCAACCACCCGAGCATCTGCGCCTGCGTATCAAGGACACGATGGACCCGCTGCCGATCTGGTACGAGACCGATCAACAGAGCAACGAAGGCTTCACGGTCAACGCCCTGACCCAACGCCCGATGGCAATGTACCATAGCTGGGGCACCCAGAACGCCTGGCTGCGCCAGTTGCACGGGCGCAACCCGCTTTATGTCCCGACCAAACTGATGCGCGAGCACGGGCTGCAGGATGGTGACTGGGCCAAGGTCAGCTCGCCGCATGGGGCAATCACGGTGCCGGTCATGGAAATGGCAGCGCTGAATGAAAACACCGTCTGGACCTGGAACGCCATCGGCAAGCGCAAAGGCGCCTGGGCCCTGCAAGAGGACGCGCCCGAGGCCACCAAGGGCTTCCTGTTGAACCATCTGATTCACGAGCTGATGCCGCCGAAAGGCGACGGCATGCGGTGGGCCAACTCCGACCCCATTACCGGTCAGGCCGCCTGGTTCGACCTGAAGGTCAAAATCGAAAAAGCCGAAGCCCCGGGTGACGCCGAAAGCCAACCGGAATTCGACCCTATTAAATCGCCGGTGGGAACCGGCCCGAAAGATCTGGCGTGGAAGGTAGGCAAATGACCCAACTCCCCCAATCCACCGAACGTAAGATGGGTCTGGTTATCGACCTGGACACCTGCGTTGGCTGCCATGCTTGCGTGATTTCCTGCAAAGGCTGGAACACCGAAAACTATGGCGCGCCGCTGTCGGATCAGGATGCCTATGGCGCCAATCCGTCGGGCACCTTCCTGAACCGTGTGCATTCCTACGAAGTGACACCGGATGAGGGTCACGCACAGCTAATCCATTTCCCCAAATCCTGCCTGCATTGCGAAGACGCGCCCTGCGTCACCGTGTGCCCCACCGGGGCCAGCTATAAGCGGGTCGAGGATGGCATCGTTCTGGTCAATGAAAGCGACTGCATCGGCTGCGGCCTATGCGCGTGGTCCTGCCCTTATGGCGCGCGCGAGCTGGATCAGGCGGAAGGTGTGATGAAGAAATGCACCCTGTGCGTTGATCGCATCTACAACGAGAACCTGCCCGAGGTGGATCGTGTCCCCTCTTGCGTGCGCACTTGCCCCGCCGGGGCCCGGCATTTCGGTGATCTTGGCGATCCTGACAGCGACGTCAGCAAACTGGTGGCTGAGCGTGAGGGCATGGACCTGATGCCGGAAATGGGCACCAAACCCGTCAACAAATACCTGCCACCCCGGCCCAAGGATCAGATCGAGGATCAGATCGACATTCTGGCCCCGCTGCTGGCCCCGGTCGCCGAAGAACCCAAAGGATTCCTTGGCTGGCTCGACAAAACTCTGGAGAAGCTCTGATGCATCCCGCACCTTCCGTCATCGTCTTCACCACCCTCTCGGGCCTGGGTTTTGGCCTGCTGTTTTTCCTCGGCCTCGGCTTGCCCGTCGTCACCGGCTGGGTCGCCTTTGCGCTTTTTGCCATCGGCTTTGGTCTTTCCGTCGGCGGCTTGCTGGCCTCGACCTTCCACCTGGGCCACCCGGAACGCGCGATGAAGGCCTTCACGCAATGGCGGTCAAGCTGGCTCAGCCGTGAAGGCTGGTGCGCAGTCATCGCCCTGGTCCTGATGGGGCTTTACGCCATCGGCGCGGTGTTTTTTGGGCAGCGCTGGGGCGCTCTGGGCGTTCTCGGTTCCTTGTTCTCACTGGCAACAGTGTTCACGACATCGATGATCTATACCCAGCTCAAGACCATCCCGCGCTGGAACATGAAGCTGACACCCGCCATGTTCCTCAGCTTCAGCCTTGCGGGCGGGGCGCTTCTGTCCGGGCAACTTGCTTGGGCGATGCCGTTGTTGTTGATCGCCGGCGCGGTGCAACTGATGTACTGGCGGCAAGGGGACAAGGCCTTTGCCCAATCCGGCACTGATCTGGGCACCGCTACAGGCCTGGGCGGGCGCGGTTCGGTTCGGGCGTTTGAACCACCCCATACCGGCACCAACTATCTGCTGCGCGAGTTCGTCCACGTGGTCGGGCGCAAACACGCCGAAAAGCTGCGGATCATCTCGTTCACGTTGGCCATTTTCGTACCGCTGATCCTGTTGATGCTGCCATTCCATCACATACTGGCATTGCTCGCCGTCCTATCCCATCTGACTGGCGTTGCAATTTCCCGATGGCTATTCTTTGCACAGGCCGAACACGTCGTCGGGCTGTACTACGGAAAACGATAATAAAAGGGGGCTCTCAGCCCCCTTCTTTTTTAGCCTGACAGGCCAATCCATCTTTTCCAAGGGATTGCCAACCGGGTGAAAACATCCGGCCAGGCCGGGCTCAAATCAAACCGGCATAGGCCATTGCGGCATCAATGGCGGCCTTGGTGCTGTTTTCCAGCGGTGTCAGAGGCGAGCGTACCTCGTCACTGCACAGACCCAGTTTGCTAAGCGCGTATTTTGCCCCGACCAGACCCGGCTCGAGGAAAATCGCCTCGTGCAGGGGCATCAGGCGATCCTGATATTCCAGCGCCTTGGCAAAATCGCCTGCCAACGTCGCCTGCTGGAACTCGGCGCAAAGCTTCGGTGCGACATTCGCGGTCACCGAGATGCAGCCAACACCGCCATGCGCGTTAAAGCCCAGCGCGGTCGCGTCTTCGCCGGACAGCTGGCAGAACGCGGGCCCACAGGCCGCACGCTGCTGGCTGACGCGCGCCAGATCACCAGTGGCGTCCTTGACGCCCACGATGCGCGGCAGTTCAGCCAGTTCACCCATGGTTGCCGGGGTCATGTCGACGACCGACCGACCGGGGATGTTGTAGATGATGATCGGAATATCGGCGCAATCATGCAGCGCACGGAAATGTGCCACCAGACCCTTTTGGGTCGGCTTGTTGTAATACGGCGTCACCACCAGTGCCGCATCGGCACCGATCCGTTCTGCGAATCGCACAAAGCGGATTGCCTCAACCGTGTTATTCGACCCCGCCCCGGCGATAACCGGAACCCGACCGGCGGCCGCTTTGACCACCTCTTCCACAACGGTTTCATGCTCTTCATGACTAAGGGTCGGGCTTTCACCGGTGGTGCCCACAGGAACCAGCCCGGTCGAGCCTTCCTGAATCTGCCATTCCACCAAGTGTTTGAGCGTCTTCAGGTCCAACTCGCCGTTTGAAAACGGTGTGACGAGGGCTGGCATTGAGCCTTTGAACATGACACGCTCCTTAGTGTGCAGTTTGTGTTTTTTGTGCCCAAGGATCGTCACAATCATGGCGATGTGAGTTGATACCGTTGGCACAAGGTTTATCCTGAATGGCTCTATCCTTGGTTGGTTGGGAAATGCAAGGCATGACACGCGTTCTAGCGCTTTTGATAGCAATGATTCTTGGGGCAATGGGGCAAGCGCAGGCCGACTCGGTCGGTGATCTGCGGGCCGGGATGAACGAAATGCGTAAGGGCGACTGGAATGCCGCCCTGCGGGTGTCGGGCAATCGGGGGTCGGTCAGTCGCGACATCATTGTCTGGCACTGGCTGCGCGAAGGCTATGGCAGCTCAGGCGATGTGCTGGTGTTTCTGGAACGTCGACCGGATTGGCCAGGTCTGGCCTGGCTGCGTCGCAAAAGCGAGCCGGTCTTTACCGGGGCTGATCCCGATCGGGTCTTGAAATTCTACGCCGACGTACCGCCGCAATCCGCCGAAGGGGCGCTGAACTATGCCGTCGCCTTGATGGCCAAAGGGCGCGAAGGTGATGCCGAGGCTGACATTGTGGCAGCATGGCGCACCATGCCGATGGGTAAGGGTCTGCAGAAGAATTACCTTGAGAATTTCAGCAAGCTGCTGAAACCCCACCACGCGGCGCGGCTGGACCGGATGCTTTGGGACAACCATCTGGTCAGCGCGGGGCAGATGCTGCCCTTGGTCAGTGCTGATCAGCGCAAGCTGGCCGAAGCGCGGATTGCCCTGCAAAAACGCCTGCCCGGCGTAGATGGCAAGGTTGCAGCCGTTCCAAAATCCCTGGCCGACGCGCCTGGGTTGGCCTTTGACCGTTTTGTCTGGCGCGACCGGAAAGAGCTGGACAACAGCGCAATTGACCTGATGCTGGCACGCTCTACCGGGCCTGAGGCGCTGGGTGAACCTGACAAATGGGCCGAGGGCCGCCGCCGTCTGGCCCGGCTTGAGATGCGCAATGGCGACGTGAATCGCGCCTATCAGATCGCTGCGAACCATCACATGACGCCGGAAATGGGCTATGCCTATGCCGATCTGGAATGGCTGGCGGGGTTCTTGGCCCTGCGCAAGCTGAACGATCCGGCCACGGCCGTGCGGCATTTCCAGAACTTTTCAGGCGCGGTGCAGTCTCCGATCTCGAAAGGGCGCGGCGGATACTGGCTGGGTCGGGCCTATAGCGCGCAAGGCGATGCCGACAAAGCCTATGAAGCTTATGCGATGGGCGCGGATTATCAGACGTCGTTCTATGGCCTGTTGGCGGCTGAACGCATTGGACGACCGTTTGACAGCGAATTGGCCAACCCTCGCCGCGCGCCGCATTGGAAACAGGCCGAGTTTGCCGACTCCAGCGTGTTGGAAGCCGGGCTGCTGCTGTTGCGTGCGGGCGAAGATAACCTGTCCGAGCGCTTCCTAACCCATCTGGTAGAAGAACTGGATCAGGTGCAGGCGACGCAATTGGGCGATCTGGTGATCGAACTCAAGGAGCCGCATCTGGCGGTGATGATCGCCAAACGGGCGGCGAAAACGGGCGTTGTTCTGCCCGCCGCCTATTACCCGGTGCATCCGGTCGCCGATATGGGCCTGCCCATGGCGAAAGAGATGACCTTGGCCATCGCCCGTCGCGAAAGCGAGTTCGACCCGGTGGTGATCAGCGGCGCGGGCGCGCGCGGGCTGATGCAGGTGATGCCGGCCACGGCGCAACTGGTAGCTAAGGAGCTGGGAATTCTCAGCGGTCACAAGACAATCAAGCTGACCTCGGACTGGCAATACAACGCCAAGCTGGGCGCCAATTACCTGTCTGGGCTGGCAGAGGATTTCAACGGCAATGTGGTGATGATGGCCGCAGGCTATAATGCCGGGCCGCGCCGTCCGATATCGTGGATGGATCGGTATGGTGACCCCCGTGCCGGTGAGATCGACGTGGTCGACTGGATCGAAACCATCCCGTTCAGCGAGACGCGCAACTACGTGATGCGGGTGGCAGAAAGCCTGCCTGTTTATCGCGCGCGTCTGGGTCAGCCTGCACTGCCGATTCCATTCTCGCAGGAACTAATCGGTTCAACCCTGGCGTCGTTCGCGCCATAGGGTGAACAGACCTGCCGCCACGACCAAAGCTGCGCCCAGAACGACCTCTGGCCGCAGCGCCTCGCCAAAGACCGTGATGCCCAAAATCGTACCCCAGACCAGGTGGAAATAGGCAAAGGGCTGCACCGCGCTGGCCTCGGCCATCTCATAGCATTTGATCAGCAGCCAGTGGCCTAACACGCCGCTGACACACAACACCGCCATCCAGACCCAGTCCGGGCGGGCCATCGGTTCCCAGAACCACATTCCCACCGAAGTCATCGCAACAGCGCCCGCAATTCCAGTCCAGAAAAAGCTGGTGGCCGCACTGTCTATACGGGCAGCGAACCGGGTCAGTAGACCATAGAGTGCAAACATCAGCGCGGATATGAGCGGAACGATGGCCCACGGATTGAACACCCCGACCCCGGGCTGCAGGATGATCAGAACTCCAATGCAACCGACACCAATAGCGGACCAGCGTCTCCAACCTACTTTCTCACCAAGCACAGGACCGCTTAACGCTGCGACCAACAATGGATAACAGATAAACACAGCCATCGTGTCGATCAGGCCAAGAACGGTGAACGCAAACACGGCCACGCAAATCTCTGCCGCCAGCAAGACGCCACGAAACACCTGTAGCCCCAGCTGGCTCGTCTGCGCTGCGGCCCGTAACCCGCCCGGCGCGCGCGCTGCCAGCGCAATGACAAACGCGGCGAAGAACCAGTAGCGGATCATCACAACCATGTAGGTGTTGTAGGTCCCGGCCAGATGGCGCGAGATACCGTCCTGCAAGGCAAACACGATGGTGGCCGCGATCATCAGGCCAATTCCGGCCCGCACGTTATTCTGCTGCGTCATGGCTTGCGCGCCCGGGTCATATGACGCTTGCGGCCATAGCCGGGGGTTCGGGCGACGGTAAAGCCCGCCTCTTCCAGCCCGCGCCGCACAAATCCGGCGGCAGTGTAGGTGGCTACCGTGCCCTCGGCTGCCGTATGATCCGCCACCTGCTGCATCAGATCAGCCCCCCACAATTC
This sequence comes from Ruegeria sp. BI7, assembly GCF_056537925.1. Lineage (NCBI taxonomy): Bacteria > Pseudomonadati > Pseudomonadota > Alphaproteobacteria > Rhodobacterales > Roseobacteraceae > Ruegeria > Ruegeria sp. BI7. The sequence goes on along the minus strand of NZ_JBQFSK010000007.1, from coordinate 115,430 downwards.
AGGGTTCTTTGCCGGGGAAAACCCGTCCAGAAACCATGCATCTGCCCGACCAGCCCAGTCAGGCAATGTCTGACGAGCGTCGCCCTCGATCACTTCAAGGCGCAGGGTCCCCAGATCGCACCCGCCACTCTGCCACTGCGCCAGAAAACGGTCGCTCCACGGTGTCAATTCGGGGAACGATGCCATTGCGCGGGACATGTCCTCGGGCGTCATAGGAAAGGCTTCGAAACTGGTGAAGGTCAGGGGCGTGGTTTGGCCAGATTTCTCCCATTCGGACCACACAGTCAGCATGTTTAGACCCGTGCCAAAACCCAGCTCGGCGATACGAAACCCCGGCGCAAATCGCGCGGGCAGATCATTACCCGCCAGAAAGACATGCCGCGTTTCCTCCAACCCGTTCTGCAACGAATAATAAGGATCGTCGAAACGGTCCGAGACCGGGATCTGATCCTCGGTCCATGTCAGTTCGGCGCGCTGGTCTGCCATCGGGGAATCCTGTAGCTAAGCGGCGCGACACTGAACAAGGATAAGGGGAATGGCAATGGTCGATGTAACGGTGCGTGGCGCGGGCATCTTTGGCCTGTCCATTGCCTGGACCTGCGCCCGGCGCGGCGCCAAGGTACAGGTTGTCGATCCGTTCGGTCCCGGATCAGGCTCCAGCGGTGGTTTGGTCGGCGCGTTGGCCCCGCATGTGCCCGAAAACTGGAACGCCAAGAAGGCCTTTCAATTCGACAGCCTGATCCTGGCCGAACCCTTCTGGAAACAGGTCGAAGCCACCGGCGGGGTTTCCGCCGGGTATGCGCGTCTGGGCCGGTTGCAACCCGTCACTGACGCCCGCACATTGGAGCTTGCCCATGCCCGCGCGGTTACGGCGGACAAGCTGTGGCAGGGTCACGCCGAATGGCGTGTTGTTGCGACTGATACGCTTGGGTCATGGTGCCCACCCAGCCCAACCGGCTTCGTGATCCACGATACGCTAAGTGCCCGGATGCACCCCCGCCGCGCCTGCGCTGCGCTGGTTTCTGCGCTTGCGGTGATGGGTGTCGAGGTGGTGACAGACGCGCCGAACAAGGGGCAGGTTGTCCATGCCACTGGTCTGGCCGGACTACTGGAACTTAGCCAAGCCTTCGGCAAAACCGTCGGCAATGGCGTCAAGGGGCAGGCTGCGCTGTTGCGGTTCGATGCTGGGGAAGTGCCACAGCTGTTTGCGGATGCGATCCATATCGTCCCCCATGCGGATGGCACACTGGCGATCGGCTCGACCTCGGAACGCGAATATGATGACCCGGCCAGTACGGATGCCGCGCTGGATGATGTGCTGGATCGCGCCACCCGCGCGGTGCCTGTATTGCATGGGGCAGAGGTCATCGACCGCTGGGCCGGCGTGCGCCCCCGCAGCAAAAGTCGTGCCCCGATGCTGGGGGAACACCCGCTACATCAGGGGCAGTTCATCGCCAATGGAGGCTTCAAGATCGGCTTTGGCATGGCACCCAAAGTGGCCGAGGCCATGGCCGATCTGGTTCTGGACGGACGCGATAACATCCCCGACGATTTCCGGCCCGAAGCCTCACTCTGACCGGGCAACAGCTTCGGCGATCATACATTGCCGCCCATCGGGGCCGCTCACCCACAGGGTTTGCCCTTCCCGGCACAAGGTCGCGGTTTCAAAATGCATCAACGGCGCGGTTGCACGGAATGAGAACCGCGCCAAAGGCCCCTTCAATTCTTCGGCAAACAACATCAGCAGCTGCGCCAGCAGCGGGCCATGCACGACCAGTCCGGCATAACCTTCGACATCGCGGGCATAGTCCAGATCGTAATGGATACGGTGGCCATTGAAGGTCAGCGCCGAATAGCGAAACAGCAAGGTGGAATCGAACGTGACCTCGTGTCGGTCAGTTTCATCGGTGCGCGCCGTGGGTGGGGCGGGCTTGACCTGATCTGGCGAAGGGTCCTGACGGTACACCAGATCCTGCCATTCGGTCAGACAATGGGTATCCCCCTGCCAGATTTCATGCCGTAAAGTGACAAAACCGAGCGGCCCGCTGCGCCCGTCTTTCGAGGTTGCACTGTCGCAGGTCGACCGACGTTTGGCACTACGGCCCGCAATCAATGGCGCATTAAAATCCAATCGCCCTCCGGCCCACATACGGCGTGGCAGTCCCATGTCGGGGATCAGCCCGCCAACCTTGGGGTGACCATCACGGCCCAATTGGGACGGCGGGCGCGGCAACCAGAAATAGAGCTGATGGAAAAACGGCGGCAGCGGCGTTCCGTCGGTCACCCTTCCCTCCTGCCCCAGCGCCACCTGAAACGCGGCGGCGCGGGCCGGGTCAATCACATCGGTCTGAATTTCCTCTGCCATGGCCGCAGATTAGGCAGCCTGACCTGTGCGAACAAGCCTTAGAACCCCGCCTCGGACCGAAGCTTCTCCATCAGGGTTCGCAAGCTGCTTTCATAGCGGTCGCTGGTCAGTTTTCCATGTTCATCAAACTCGTTAGAGCTGTTGGCCAGATGGATCTCGGGCCCTTGCAGGATGCGCGGCTGGAACGGCACCATATAGCCACGCAACACCATCTGCGCGCGCTCACCCCCGGCACGACCCGCCGCCGCCGACATCACGGCGACCGGCTTGTCAGCCCAGGGGCGGCCCTCGGTTCGGCTGACCCAGTCCAACGCGTTTTTCAGCACGCCTGACGGGCCTTTGTTGTATTCGGGTGTGGAAATGATCACCGCATGCGCCTGCGCGATCTGATCGGTCAGAGTTTGAACAGGCGCGGGAATGCCTTCACCATCCTCCAGATCGCCATCATAGAGCGGCAGGTTCAGGTCGGCTTCGATATAGGTGCCGGGGTCGAACAGCCGCGCCGCCTCGCGTAGAAGTTTGCGGTTGGTGGCGCTTTGACGCAGCGAACCGGACAGGCTCAGAAGGATTGGTGCGGACATTGGGGAACTCCGGTTTGGGTTTCCCAATAGCTAGCCCAAAGCACGCGCGCACCAAAGCCCATGTGACGCGCAGTCAATGTGCGAAAAAGGGGCACCCGCAGGTGCCCCGTTTCGTCAGGTTTGGCCGCTGGGGACAATCTCGATATCAACCCGGCGGTTGCGGGCCTTGCCTTCGGGCGTCAGGTTCGACGCAGCGGGGCGGTTTTCCCCCAGCCCGATAGTCGTGAGACGGGCGCTGCTCACCCCATTGGCCTGCAGAATATCTGCCACGGACCGTGCACGGCGTTCGGACAGGGCCTGATTATAGGACGCCTCGCCATCGCTGTCGGTATGGCCGATGACCTGAATGTTCGAGTTCGGATACCGCGTCAGGTTCTGCCCTACCCGCACCAGATCGGCACGCAGCGCCGGGCGCACGGTCGCGCTGTCAGTGTCAAAGCTGATATCATTCGGCACGGTGACAATCAGGCGATCTCCGGCATTGGTGACGGTAATGCCCTGATTGGCCAGCTGCTGACGCAGTTCCGCCGCCTGCTTGTCCAGTTGGTTGCCGACCAGACCACCACCTGCAGCACCGATGGCACCACCTGCCAGCGCGCCCAACAGCGGATCCGAGTCGTTTGCAATGGCGCCAACTCCGGCCCCGACCAGACCACCCAGAATCGCACCTTGTCTGGTGTTCTGATTGGGGTCGGATGGCAGGTTCAGCGTGCCAGGGTCCGTACAGGCCGCCAAAACCAGAGCCGAGGATAGCCCGGCAGACAAAACAAATTTGGAAATCGTCATGATATCACCTTCTGCTCCGGCGCCCGTTCTTCGGGCGCGTATTGTTTGGCGCAGTATATCGCGTTGCCCGCAGGTGGGCTCAAGCAACAATCAAGTGAAATCGGCAAATACCTGCCACCTACGACGTACCTGTGGGGACATCCCAGTGATTCTGTTCCTGCCAGATCGCGCGCAACGGCTCACCCTGCCCGCAAAAGTGATCGTCAATCAACTCGCAGGCCCAGATACGGTCGGTACGGAAATGGCGGAACCCGTTCCGCAACTCGCACCACGCGGCCAGCATGGTGCATTCGATATGATAGATCAGCGCAACGGGCCGGACGATCCGTTCGGTCCGATCTTCGTTGGCATTGACATAGGTGATGCGGATTTTGCGCTCGTTCCGTATGGCCTCGCGATAGTTCACAACCGGTACGCAACCCTTTTCAGGATCATCCATCGGCGCCCCCCATGGGGCAACCTGCAACCAGTCTGTCGGCACGCGCAACGCCTCGATCTTGCGGCACACACGGTCGGCGGCCTGCTGCAGCGTGCTATCCCCGGTCCGTGCCAGCATCGACAGGCCGACCCACAAGGCCTCGACCTCTTCGGCATCGAAATTCAGCGGTGGCAGGTCATAGCCGCGCCGCATCAGATAGCCGACACCAGCCTCTCCCTCGATCGGGGTACGTTGCGCCTGAAGGGCCGCAATGTCGCGATAGACGGTGCGGGCAGACACCTCCAGCTTTTCTGCCAACATCTCAGCCGTCACCGGCGTTTCGGCTGAACGCAAAATCTGGATGATTTCAAACAGGCGTGTCGAACGGCGCATGGGGGTCTCCGATTGATCTGCTGACACACTAGCACACCCCCCTGACAGGGTGGTGTCAGGAGTGATGGGCCAGACTTGGGATCAGTTGAAAGGAGAGTTCCCATGCCAAGCCGCGACAATCACGTGATGATGACCTTGAAATTGGACCGCTGGGCGCAGGATCACACCCTGCGCGCCTTTGAAATCGAACGCGAAATCATGACCGCTCGCCGACCTTGCGCCCCTAAGAAACGAGCGAAGCGGTTTTCACTGGGCAATCTGAAACTGTTCTGGACCAGCACAGCCTAGGATTAGAAATCCGCCTTGGCGCGAAACTTCATTGCAACCCCGCCTTCGGGGCTTTTCAGGCGTAGCTCTTCGGAATGCAGCATCAGGCGCGGGAATTGCCGCGCCGCACCTTCGGCATAGAATGGGTCACCCAGGATCGGGTGACCCAGCGCCTGCATATGTACCCGAAGCTGGTGCGACCGGCCGGTCTTTGGAAACAGCCGCATGCGGGTTGTTTCGCCTTCATGCTTGACCACGCGCCAGTCGGTGACGGCCGCTTTGCCGGTCTCATGACACACCATCTGAAGCGGGCGGTTGGGCCAGTCCACGATCAGCGGCAGATCGACGGTTCCAGTCTTGTCCTCGACCCTCCCCCAGACGCGCGCCACATAGATCTTGCGGGTCTGACGGTTTTCGAACTGCATACTCAAATGCCGCTGAGCGTGGGGTGTCTGAGCAAAGACCATGACGCCGGAAGTGTCCCGATCCAGCCGATGCACCAACAGCGCTTGCGGAAACGTCGCCTGAACCCGCGTCAGCAAGCAATCGGCCAGATGCTCGCCCCGCCCCGGCACGGACAATAAGCCCGAGGGCTTGTTCACCACAATTAGCTGCGCATCCTCGTGCAACACGTCCAAGGGGGTCATCGGGGGATTATAGGTCTCGCTCATGCGCGCCTGCCTATCGCAGCGCGCGACCTCCCGCAACGTCGCGCTTGCCTGAACGGAACGGTTCAGCAACTCTCGCTCCAATACGGAAGGAGAGACCATGCATCCCACGATCAAACACATGCAAGAAGTGGTGGCCAAGGGCGATGAAAGCCTGATCCACGAGTTGCTGGCCGAGGATGTGCGGTTTTCACCGCCCACCTATTACAGCACCTGGACAGGGCGCGCACCGGTGGCGGCGGTACTGGGGCACGTGGGGCAAGTGTTCTCGGACTTCCGCTATCGCCGTGTGATGGGTGCGGGCAAGGACTGGGCGTTGGAGTTTCAGTGCAAGGTCGGTGACCTGGATGCGGTGGGTGTCGATTTGATCACACTGAACGATGATGGGCTGATCCAGGAATTCGAGGTCGTCATGCGCCCCCACAAAACCATCGGTGCCCTGCGCGAGGCGATGATGGCGCGGATCATGACCGATGCGCGGTTCCTAGAATTCAAGAACGCGCTCAACTGACCATGCCTTTTGCCCCGGATCAGCTGTTGCGCGTGCCCTTACTGCCGGTTCTGGCGATGCAGGGTCTGTTGGTGCGCCGCAACGCCCAATTGCTGCCGGAACCAATTGGCCCGTGCGAAGGGCGCGAAGGGCGTGGGCCCCGGTTGCGGTTGCTGATCACGGGCGACAGCTCGGCCGCCGGGGTCGGTGCGGGGACGCAGGCGCAAGCGCTGTCTGGGCATCTTGTGTCCCGACTGGCCAGTCACTACACGGTCGAATGGCGGCTTGAGGCCACCACTGGACACACAACTCAGGATACGATTGACCGATTGCGCGGCCTGAGCGGCCAGTTCGACATGGCAGTGACAGCGCTCGGTGTAAATGACGTGACGCGCGGCGTGACGTACAAGCGCTTCGTGGACCGCCAGACCCAATTGTTGAAGCTTTTGACTGGCCCTCTGGGCGTAAAACGATTGGCCGTTACAGCGGTACCGCAGATGAACCGGTTCCCGGCCCTGCCGCAGCCGCTGGCCTGGGTCTTAGGCCATCAGGCAAGGCGGTTGGATCAGGGCCTACGGCATGTTACGGCCAGCTTCGCGCAGGCGCGGTATCTGTCGATGGATCTGGCCGACGATCCGGCACTGGTCGCGCCGGACGGATATCACCCAAGTCCAAAAACCTATGCGATCTGGGCCGAAGAGGCGGCCCGCCTTTTGCGTCAGGCCTGAGCCCGCATCTGCCGGATCATCGGAATCGAATACACCACCAGAGCCGTCCAGATCAGAGGAAATGCAATCATGCGTCCTCGGTCAATCTGTTCACCAAACACGGTAATGGCGGTGATGAAAATCATGGTCGGAGCGATATATTGCAGAATACCCATGGTCGACAACCGTACCAGCTTGGCCCCATTGGCATAAACCAGCAGGGGCACCGCTGTCACCACCCCGGCCGCAGCCAGCAGCAAGGTGTCCGATGCACCCACCCCAAAATTGCCAGCACCTTTCACACCCAACCACGTGACGTACATCAACGCCGGGATCAGCAGGATCAGGACCTCAAGCAAAAAGCCTTGGTTGGGGCCAATGGGCAGTGACCGCTTGAAAAAGGCATAAAATCCCCACGTTACCATCAACCCCAGTGCTGGCCACGGCAGGCTACCCGCCTCGATGATCAAAGCCAGCACTCCAAGGGCCGCAATCGCCACTGCCATCAGCTGCGTTTTCGTCAAAGGCTCGCGCAGCAGAACCGCGCCCAGCGCAATGCTGAACAACGGGTTGATGTAATATCCCAGCGCAGCATCCAAAGCCCGGTCATTGGCAATCGACCAGACATAGATTGCCCAATTCACCGAGATCAGCGCTGCCGTCAGGCAAGCCATCCCTAACATCTTTGGGTTTACCAGCGCCGCCTTCAGATCCCGCGTACGCCCCAGCGCCACAAGCAACAACCCGGCCACAGGCACCGACCAGATGACGCGATGCGCAACAATCTCAACCGGGCCAACGTGCGACAGTGCCTTCATATACAGGGGCAAAAATCCCCACAGGACATAGGCCGTCACAGCCAGCGCAAGCCCTTTGGGCGTGTCTGCATTGTTCGATGGTAGGGGGGCGTCTGCCACGGCGGGTCTCCGACTGATACCGTATTTCTCTACGGCAAATCAGACTAGCTTGGAAACCGCGAAAACTGTGAAGAGGGTCATCAGGAAATCTGATACGTCGTGCCAATACAGGCAGGCACCAAAATCGAGCGGGGCGCCGCAGCGCCCCGACAATTTGATTACACCTTAACGCGTTCGGATTTCGGGTCATACATCGGCTTCAGCGAAGCCTCTGCCTTGACCTTCACACCGCACACGTCGATCTCGTAGGTCGAGGCCAGCACATCTGCTGCCTTCTCACCCTCACACGGGACATAGCCCAGACCGATGGCACCACCCAACGTGTGGCCATAGTTGCCTGAACTCAGATAACCCACATATTCGCCATCCCGGATGATCGGTTCGTTGTGGAACAGCAGCGGTTCGGCATCGGTCAGTTTGAACTGGACCAGACGGTTCTTCGGCCCGCTTTCCTTACGTGCAATCACCGCCTCGCGGCCGATAAAGTCGCTGCCCTTGTCGACCTTCACGGCAAAGCCCAGGCCCGCATCGACCACGTGATCCTCACAGGTGATGTCATGGCCGAAATGGCGGAAGCCCTTCTCGATCCGGCAACTGTCCATCATATGCATGCCGCACAGTTTCAGACCCATGTCCTGCCCGGCCTCGTGCAAGGTTTCAAACACGTGCCCTGCCATGTCGGATGAAACATAGATTTCCCAACCAAGCTCACCCACATAGGTCACGCGATGCGCGCGAGCGAGGCCCATGCCAATCTCAATCTCCTGCGCGGTGCCAAACGGGTTGGTCGCGTTCGAGAAATCACTGGGTGAGACTTTCTCCAGCAGCGTACGCGCATTCGGCCCCATAACGGCCAGAACGCCCTCGCCCGCGGTGACATCGGTGATGACCACGTTGAAGTTACCTGCGTGACGCATCATCCAGGTCTGGTCCGCCAGACGGGTCGCCGCCGGAGTGACCACCAGATAGGAAGTTTCCGTCAGGCGGGTGACGGTCACGTCCGCCTCAATCCCGCCGGTACGGTTCAAAAACTGAGTATAGACGATCTTGCCATTCGGCACCGAATAGTCGCCGCCGCCGACATAGTTCATGAACTTCTCAGCATCCGGTCCTTCGACGCGGATTTTACCGAACGAGGACATATCGTACATGCCCACATTCTCACGCACGGTGTGGTGTTCGGTGGCCGAGTTCTCAAACCAGTTCTGGCGCTTCCAGCTGTAGTGGTATTCTCGCTCTTGCCCTTCATTGGCAAACCAGTTGGCGCGCTCCCAACCAGCCAATTCGCCCATCACGGCGCCCTGTTCCAGCAGATGATGGTGGAACGGGGTCCGCCGCACACCCCGCGCGGAGGCTTTCTGGCGATAGGGATAGTGGTCGGCATAAAGCAGGCCCAGCGTTTCCTTAGAGCGTTCAAACAGATACTGCTTATTGCCCTGGAAAGGTTGCATCCGGCTGATGTCCACATCGCCCAGATCAAACGGCTTCTCGCCCGTATCCATCCATTCAGCCAGCGCCATACCCGCGCCACCGGCGGACTGGATACCGATCGAGTTGAACCCCGCGGCAACCCAGACATTGTCCATCTCGGGCGCGAGGCCCAGATGGTATGCATCATCGGGTGTGAAAGACTCCGGTCCGTTAAAGAAGGTATGGATACCGGCCTCGGCCAACATCGGCATCCGTTCACAGGCAGCTTCGAGGATCGGTTCGAAGTGATCAAAATCTTCAGGCAGCTGGTCAAACTCGAACGTGTCAGGGATGCCGTTCATCGCCCAAGGCTTGGCGTTGGGCTCAAAGGCCCCTAGCAGGATTTTTCCTGCGTCTTCCTTGTAATAGGCGCATTCATCCGGCACCCGCAGCACCGGCAACTGGGTCAACCCGTCAATACTCTCGGTGACGATATAGAAGTGTTCGCACGCGTGCAGCGGGACATTGACGCCCGCCATGCGACCGACCTCATGCCCCCACATTCCCGCACAGTTCACCACCATGTCACATTCGATATGACCCGAGGCACTGCCGTCATCCGCAACCCAATCGACACCGGTCACCTTGCGGCCCTGCTTGACGATATCGGCAACCTTCACCCGCTCTTTGACAACCGCACCGCGTTGGCGTGCGCCCTTGGCCAAAGCCAGCGCAATGTTCGCCGGATCGCCCTGCCCGTCCAGCGGCAGGTAAACCGCGCCCGTCACACCTTCGAGGTTGATATGCGGATACAGTTCCTGAACGCGTTCGTTGGAAATCTCTTCGACTTCCACCCCAAAGGCACGGGCCATGGCAGCCTGGCGATAGATTTCTTCCTTGCGCTCTTCGGTCAACGCCACGGTGATCGACCCGCAGCGTTTGAAACCGGTGGCCACACCGGTCTCTTCCTCAAGCGAGCCGTAAAGCTCCTGACTGTATTTCGCCAACTTGGTCATGTTCGCCGTGGCGCGCAGCTGCGCGATCAGACCGGCGGCATGCCATGTGGTGCCGCTGGTCAGTTGCTTGCGCTCCAGCAGCACAACGTCATTCCAGCCCTTCTTGGTCAAATGATATGCGACCGAGCATCCGATGACGCCGCCGCCGATGATGACCACTTTGGCCTTGCTGGGAAGATCAACCATCCTGAGAATCTCCGATGTGTCAGGTTTGCGCCAAAATGCCACGGAAGATCGACAATAAATGCGCCAAAACCGTCACTGTATTGGCGATTTTCACCGTTGTATCGCGGCCCGTTTTTCCCGCCTTACAACAAAGGGCGTAACCCCGAAGAAGCTTTTGTAGACCGAGGAAAAACCGTTGGGAAAACCGCAGGCAAGCCCGATTTCACGAACGCTCATTGTGGTGTTCAGCAGCAGGTTATTTGCCTTGGCCAGTCGCATTTCACGATAGAATCCATTGGGCGTGGTACCGAAAAAGGTTTTGAACTTCCGCTCTAGCGAACGGTTCGACAGGTGCAGCGACTCGACGATCTGATGGATTGGCATCGGGTCTTCAATGTTGGCCTGCATCAGCTTGATGCACTGATCCAGTCTGGCGTCGCCCGTCGCGGTCAGTTTCGCCCCGGAAAACGGCTGCATTGATGAAAAATCGCGGATGTTTTCATGCAGCATGATATCGGCCACCGTCATCTTGGCAGGTCCCGAGATATGGCGACCGATCACCGCCAGCGCCACATCTGTTGTCGCCTCCATCCCGGCACAGGTCACCACCGCGCCCTGTTCGGTGGCAATGGACAGCTTGGCCTCGAACCGGGCGCCGCGCTCACGCAGGAACGAGGCGTTCTCCCAATGGGTCGCCATGTCGCCCGTGCCGTGTTCGTTGATATAGCGGCTGGCGGCCTCGGCCAGAAGGAACACCTTGGCCCCGCGGAACGTATAACTCGACACGACACGCCCCAGTGAAAGGTCAGGGTGATCCGGGTCAGAATTGCCGATCACGAACAGGTAATCCGCCTTGGGCTGCGCCGGAACGGGATCGGTCTGAACCATCGCTTCACTGCTGCTGGATATCGGGCCCCCTTTTAGTGACCGGTAGGCATAGGAGAACGGAGGCGTTGGGCACACGCGGTTGGCCAGTCGCAGAACTTCAACCAGCGAGGCCAGTTCCAACAACACATAGCCGGGTGCCACCAGGATATCGAAGTGCTGCTGTGTCTGCGGTAAGTTGTCCGAACGTGTCCGCATCGCCTTTTCCTCAGACAATCCGGTGGCCGGCTGCGCGCAGCCGGCCGGCCAGCGTTTCGATGTGATCCGGGCCAACTTCGCAACAGCCACCCACAATCGTCGCCCCCTGCGCCACCCAGGCCATGGCGTGATCGGCATAGGCATCAGGTCCAAGATCCTGACGTTGTTCCAATGCATCGACTGTGGGTGCGTCTTTCAGAAATCCTTCTGATATTCCGGTGAACCCGTTGGCATAGGCCCCGAACGGGCGGCCCATCTGCGCAATGATCGGCAGCGCCGCGGGAATCGCCTCGGGACGCGAACAGTTGATCAAGATGGCGTCGGGCGCAAAGCGTGCCACAACCGGTTCGATATCCCTCAACGGCTCGCCCGAGCGTAGGCGGGTTCCGTCCTCATCCATCACCGACAGCCCCAACCAGACAGGTTTGCCGCAGCCCTCTGTCCCGCGCAAAGCGCCTTGGGCTTCCCGCACCGAACACACCGTTTCAATCAGGAAAAGATCGACGCGCGTGGTCATCAGCGACACTAGCTCCCGAAACTTATTCGCCGCATCTGTCGGGTCAGGGTTCAGGTCGGGTCGGTACGAAGCCAATAGCGGCCCTAGCGATCCGGCAATCCGCCCTCTGGTTCCTGCACATGCTCGTTCTGCCTGGGTCAGGGCAGTGTCGATCAGGTTTGCGACCTGATCCTCCATCCCCACGCGCACCAGACGCGAGCGGTGGACGGCATAGGTGTTTGTGGTGGCGACAGTTGCACCACGACGAAAGTAGTCGTCATGTACGTCACCCACCAGTTCGGGATAGTCGATCATCACCCGCGTCGACCACAGTGGCGTGGCCCGGTCCCCGCTGCGCTTGACCAGTTCCTGTCCGATTGAGCCATCCAGAAGAGTGATATCCGCCATATCTCATCCTTTTCAGGGAATCAGCACAAGTTTGCCCGCAAACGCCTTGGATTGAAAATCAGCCTGCGCGGTTGCGATGTCCTTTAGCGGATAAGTCTTTGCGATCAAGGGCATGATGCGTCCGCCATTGATCATCTCAACCAGCCGTCCGAACACCTCGAACGCCTGATGGGTGCAGCCGTGAATGGTGATGTCGCGCAAATAGATATCTCGCAGGTCGGCCTTTACGATCGGGCCGGCGATGGCACCCGAAACCGCGTAGTGGCCACCCGGTTTCAACGCCAGGATCAAGCCGGGCCATGCCGGGCCGCCCACAACGTCGATCACCACGTCGAACATATCGGCTGGCAGTGCGGCATCACGGTCGAACGTATCCGCGGCGCCCTGCAATTTGACCACTTCGGCCTTGGACGGGCTGGTCACGCCCCAGACGGTTGCCCCCCGCAACACCGCCAGCTGTACGGCCGCCAGACCGACGCCACCTGACGCGCCGGTGATCAGCACCTTTTGCCCCGAGGTCACACCTGCGCGGGCCAGCAGGTTCTCGGCCGTGCCAAAGGCGCAGGGGATGGCGGCGATTTCCACGTCAGACAGGGGCGAGGCGCTGACGTCGTACAGATCATCCGCCTCAACCAGACAGTATTGCGCAAATGCGCCGTCCAACTCCGAGCCCAGCGCAACGAAACCGGTCGGGTGACCGGGTCTGGGGCGGGGCAGGTTGATCGGGCAGGTCACGCGTTGGCCCGGTTGGAACGCCACCCCTGAACCCACTTGTTCAACGACACCACACAGATCACCACCCTGAATGCGTGGAAACTGCAGCGCACCGCCCCAACCTCCGGCATCGACGTCCTGATCAACAGAATCCGTCGCGCCTGTCACATCCGAGGAATACCAGCCGACCCGCGTATTGATATCCGTGTTGTTCACCCCGGCGGCCTTTACCCGAACCAGCGCCTGCCCCGGACCCGGTTGCGGTACCGGAAGGTCGTCGCGCCATTCCAACACCTCGGGTCCGCCGTGTTGGGTCAGATAAACGCCGGACATGACTGTGGGTGTCGTCATCAGATACTGCCTTTATGCCTGATCGTCTGGATGCGACGGAACGGGACCCATCGGGATGATGTCATAGCGGGCGTTTAGTGCTGCCATCTTAGCCTCATCAGCGAAATCGGCGTTGGTCATAGTCGAAATTTCTGCAAGGAAACCGTCAAACCCCGAAGGCTGAAAAATCATCAACATCCGCGCCGGTGCCCCATCGGCCACGCGACAAGCATGCGGAACCCCTGGCGGGACATGCATCGTGGTACCAGGACCGCATCGATGCCAGTCACCGTCGACATAGAAATCCACTGCACCTTCCAAGAAATAGAAGGTCTCGGCATGGGTATCGTGGCGATGAAGGCCAAGCGCGAAGCTGGCCTTCAGATTGTCTTCCATGAGCGTATAGGCACCATTCGTATCTCGGGCCGAAACCTTTACGAACGTATGGTCGTTTTCCCAGTCATAGTTGGGACCCTCACCGGGCCCCAATTTGGAATATCGCTTGCTCATGGCTCCTCCGACAGGGGTTATGCGCGCAGCCGCTCGTTCTGAGGATCCCACAGCGGTTGATCCTCTTCTACCACGGCACGGCATTTCCGGCCGTAAATCTCGACCTCAAGTTCGGTGCCGGGGTTGGCAAGCTCGGCCTTGATCATGCCCAGCGCAATGGATTTGCCAACACGGTAGCCCCATGCGCCCGAGGTGGTTTCGCCAACGATTTCACCATTCTGCCAGATGCAAGACATGTAAGGCGCGTCGCAATCGCCTGCATCCACGGTCAGGGTGACAAAGGATTTCTTCACGCCCTGCTGCTTTTCGTTCTGGATCGCAGCCTTGCCGGGGAAATCCTGCGGCTTGTCCAGTTTGACGAAGCGACCCAGTCCACCTTCCAGCAGCGAATAGTCGGTCGACAGGTCGCCCTTCCAGGCGCGATATCCCTTTTCGATCCGCAGCGAGTTCAACGCATACATCCCGAACGGCTTGGCCCCCGCATCAATGATCGCGTCATAGATGGCAGGCATATGCTCGTTCAGGGCATGCACTTCCCAGCCCAGCTCACCGGCAAAGGACACGCGGATCAGATAAGCAGGCTGCCCGGCGACGGTGGCCGCTTGGTGGGTCAGCCACCCGGTGGTCAGATCGGCATCCGACAAACCCGACAGGATATCCCGCGATTTCGGGCCGGTCACGATCAGCGTGTCGCGTGTGGTGGTGACATCCTCGACTGAAACGCCAGCAGGCATCGCATTCACCAGAATATCGCGATCGTGCCATTGCGCCGTGGCGGCGGTGATCATGACAAACTCATCCTCGCCCAGACGCAGGCAGGACATCTCAGTCAGGATGCGACCGCGGTCATCCGAGATATAGACAAGATTGATGCGTCCGACCTTGGGCAGACCACCTGCCACCAGCCCGCGCAGGGCCTCGGCCGCGCCCTCGCCTTTGACCATAAAGCGCGAGAAGCCCGGCAGATCCAGCACACCGCAATTGTCGCGCACGGCCTCGCATTCTTCTTTGATCCGCTGCTCCCACGGGCCCGAGCGGCCCCAGGTATGAGTGGCTTCTAGCGAGGTGTCGTCACCCGGTTGTGCAAACCAGTTGGCGCGTTCCCAGCCGTTGTAGACCCCCATGACTCCGCCCAGTTCCCGTACCTTGGCGTGGACCGGCGACAGCTTCTTGTCACGTGCTGCGGGCCATTCGTGATGCGGGAAGTGCATGGCGTATTCGTTGCCGTAAACTTCCATGCCCTTCTGGTTACAGTAATCCTGATCGGTGTAATCGGTATAGCGGCGCGGATCGACGGCCCACATGTCCCATTCGGTGTGACCATCGACGATCCACTCTGCCAGTACCTTGCCTGCACCTCCGCCCTGCGCAATGCCAAAGGTAAAGCTGTGCGCCTCAAAGGCGTTTTTCACACCTGGCATCGGACCGATCAGTGGCAGACCGTCCGGCGCGTAAGGAATCGGGCCGTTGATCACGCGACCAACGCCCGAGGTTGCCATCAGCGGCACCCGTTCCATCGCGTCGGTGACGATGTCCTCAATCCGATCCAGATCGTCATTCCAAAGCTGGAACGAGAAATCCTCGGGCATCGGGTCGTCTTCGCTCATCCAGTGGCCCTTGCAGTTGGGCTCATACGGGCCAAGGTTGAAGCCGTGCTTCTCTTGCCGCAGGTAGTACGAGATATCTACGTCGCGCAGCAGCGGCAGCTTCTTGCCGCCGTTTTCCTTGGACCATTCTTCAACCTCGGGGATTTCGTCGGTCAGCAGGTACTGGTGACTCATGACCATCGCGGGCACAGTGCGGCCACCGTAAGGCTTGAACCACTCACCCACGCGCTGCGCGTAATACCCAGCAGCGTTGACCACATAGTCACAGGCGATATCGCCCTTGTCAGTGTGTACGGTCCAAGTGCCGTCGTCGTGCTGGGTCACGCCGGTTGCCGGGCAGAACCGGATGATCTTTTGTCCCATGTCGCGGGCACCCTTGGCCAACGCCTGTGTCAACTGCGCCGGGTCAATGTCACCATCGGTCGGATCATACAGCACGCCCTCAAGATCATGCGTTTCAAGGAAGGGATAGCGTTCCTTGGCCTCTTCTGGGGTCCACATCTCCATCGGGATGCCCTGGTACAGGCCCATCGACATGGCACGCTCAAACTCCTGCATCCGCTCTTTGCTGTGCGCCAAACGGATCGAACCGGACTGATGATAGTTCATCGGATAGTCGACTTCTTCACCCAGCCGCGCATACAGCTCGGTCGAGTACCGCTGCATGTTCATGATCGCCCACGAGGTCGAAAACGTCGGCACGTTACCCGCCGCGTGCCAGGTCGAGCCTGCGGTCAGCTCGTTCTTTTCCAGCAGAACGCAGTCGGTCCAGCCTTTCTTGGCCAGATGGTACAGCGAGGAGGCCCCCACCACACCGCCACCGATAACAACCACGCGGGCTTTTGTCGGAAAATCGCTCATTGGTCTTGATCCTTGTTACTGTGCCCGTTGGGGCAGATCGTCTGTGATGTCATAGTAATCGCCCTTGTCAGCGACAAAGATATGCCGGGCGAGGTGCAATCCTGTGGGCTCATCCAGTGCGCCCATGGAAATCGAAATCGTGTCTTCGTCATTGTGCTGCCAAAACAGGAACGAACCGCAGGCGTTGCAAAAGCCACGCCGAGCAATGTCCGAGGCATGGAACCAGTTCAGCGTATCGCTGGCAGCGAAGCTGAGGTTGTCCTGATGGGTCGAGGTCGAAGACCAATAATGCCCTGATTGCTTGCGGCACTGACCGCAATGGCAGGCCGAGGGCGGCGACAACTCTCCGTCAATCGTGAACGCGACCGCGCCGCACAGGCAGGAACCGGCTTGCATGTCATTACCCCCTTGTTGCGGGCGTGGAGCTGGCCCCCAGCAACACGCCATAGATGATGAAACAGGTCGCCATGACCCGGCGCACCCAGATGTTGAACACCGCCCCCAGTGCCGCCTTGCCCATCTGCGCACCTAGCAAGGTGAACCCGGTATAGCTGAGCGTGGTGATGACCAGCGCGGTGGGCATGATCACCCCCATCTGTTGCCAGATCGGCACCTCGGGCTGCACAAATTGTGAAAAGGCCGCCAGATATCCCGCCACGCTTTTGGGGTTGATCGTCGCCACGGCCAGCGCGTGCAGATAGACATGACGTGCAGGCCGTTCCGAAGCTGGCGCAGGTTTCGTTGCATTCATCCAGCCACGAATACCAACCCAGATCAGGAAACCCGCGCCCACCAGCTTTGCGATGAAGAACCCGGTTGGAGAGGCCGCAATCAGCGCGGTCACACCCAGCGCCGACAGAATCAGAAACGCGCTGGCCTGCGTCAGGATTGCCAGAACGCTAAGCATCGCCTTTGGAAACGGCAGGCTCATCCCATTCGAAATACAATTGACCGCATTCGGCCCCGGCGTAGTTACGAACACTACCCAAAACAGCGCGAATATGGTCCAGGCCTCGTAACTCATCAGTACACCGGCGGGGCGATGACCCAGATGGCCACGGCGGGTTCATCATAGGGGTTGGCCCATTGATAGGGTTCATGCCTGATGCGGAAACTGTCACCCGGCCCCACCGTGAACTGGTTGGAGCCTATGGTCAGGTCCAATCGGCCAGAGATCATGTAACCAACCTCTTGCGTCGGCCGATTGGCCGGTTTCTGCATGCTGGAGCGTGGCTCGAATGTGGAATGTACCATCTCGAAATCATCAGTCAGATCGGGCGAAAGCAATTCTTCGATCAACCCTTCCTCACCCGAGCCCATCGGACGGCGCGATCCGGCGCGCACCACATAACCCTGTTCGGCCACCGGCACCGAGGAATGCGCAAACAGCATCGACATCGGCACACCCAGACACTCAGCAATCTGGCGCAGGTCCGAGATCGAGGGATCGGACATGTCGCGCTCAACCTGGCTGAGCCATCCGACAGACCGGTTCAACCGCGCTGCAATCTCGGTCAAGGTCAACCCGCGCGCCTTGCGCAGGGCGCGGATATCCGCACCAAGTGTCGCGCTGTGGGGGGCTTGGGTATTCACCAGGGGCGTTCCGATTCTTGTGAAAATTTCCTCTCCTTTTTCACGATGGCTGAGAATCATGAAATTTCCAAGAGTTTTTTCATTTCACTTGATCAGTTTGCTTGGTATGCCTTTCGCATGTGGATTGCAGTGATCTATTTATGGGGGATCAACACCCTGACACTATTGGCCTTTGGCTGGGACAAGGCCCGCGCACGACGGCGCAAAAACCGGGTGCCGGAACGCCGCCTATTATGGCTGGCCGCGCTTGGTGGCAGCCCCGGCGCAGTGGTCGGGCGATGGATTTTCAGGCACAAAACCCGCAAACGCGGGTTTTCAGTCTGGCTGTTCGCTATAACTGGAGTTCAAATGACTCTAATATTCTTGGTGATGACCGAAGCCTCGGAAAAACTACTGTAAAAATATTATATTCACCTAAAACAATATCTAACCATATCGCCAACTGTCTGTTACAAATAGGTGTCTCTGTGCGCAGAGATTTCTATTTTTTATGCAAAGGGTTGGATGAATATGGAAAACGGGATCGGTTTCTTCGATATAGTCTGGTCAATCTTCTGGTTGTTCCTGATGGTTGCCTGGTTCTGGGTGATGATTTCGGTCGTTGCCGATGTCTTCCGCTCAAAGGACCTGAGCGGCGGAGGCAAAGCGTTGTGGATCGCCTTTGTGATCCTGATCCCCTGGTTGGGCGTGCTGTGCTATCTCATCGTGCGCGGGGATAAGATGCACCAGCACAATGTCGAGACCATGAATCAGATAGAAGAGGCGCAGAAGGATTACATCCGCTCGGTCGCGAGCGTATCCGCCGCGGATGAATTGGAACGGCTAGCCAAGCTCAAGGAGAGCGGCCACCTGACGGAAGAGGAATTCGCCGCGCAAAAGGCCAAGATCCTGGCAAGCTGATAAATCGCGACCCTTTTTGAACATCAATCAGCCGGGACATGTCCCGGCTGAATTCATCTTGCAAAGACGTCGGTCAGAATGGCGCCAAGCGCTGTGGCGTCCTGATCGGTAAATGCGTCCGGCTGATTGCTGTCGATGTCGAACACCGCTATTACCTTTCCCGATGCGTCCCGCACTGGCAGCACCAATTCTGACCGGGTGGACGTCGCACAGGCGATGTGACCCGGAAAGGCTTCGACATCCGGCACAAGCTGCACTTCGCCAGTCCGCGCGGCAGCACCACAGACGCCCCGGTCGAACGGGATGACCAAACAGCCATGCCCACCCTGATAGGGACCGATCTTTAACAAACCGGGCTGGGTCACGCGGTAAAAGCCAGTCCAGTCGAACCGGTCATCGGCGTGATGCACCTCGCAGGCAATTGTCGCCATTAGGGCAACCTGATCCGTTTCACCTTCGGTCAAGGCGGCGATGGTTTTAGCAAGCGTGTCGTAATCGGCGGTCATGATTGAGCTCTTTGGAAAAGGTTTATCCCGCAGTATGTGGAATAAACCCAAGCGTCAAACGCGTTCGATGGCGATGGCCGTGCCTTCGCCGCCACCGATGCAGATGGCAGCCACGCCGCGTTTGAGGTTCCGCTTTTCCAGCGCGTTGAGCAGAGTGACCATGATCCGCGCGCCCGAGGCGCCGATTGGATGTCCCAAAGCGCAGGCCCCGCCATTTACGTTCACCTTGTCGCGCGACAGGCCCATTTCGTGCATAAAGGCCATGGGTACAACGGCAAAGGCCTCGTTCACCTCCCACAGGTCGACGTCATCTTTGGACCAGCCGATATTCGACAGTAGTTTCTGTGCGGCCGGAACCGGCGCGGTCGTGAACAAACCCGGGGCCTGCGCGTGGCTGGCATGACCAATGATCCGGGCACGCACAGTCAGGCCCTGCGCTTCGGCCGCCTCAGCCGAAGCCAGTAGCAACGCGGCTGCCCCGTCAGAAATCGATGACGAATTGGCTGCCGTGACCGTCCCATCCTTACGAAAGGCAGGTTTCAGCGTCGGGATTTTATCTGGCCGGGCGGATTGCGGCTGTTCATCTTGGGCAAAAGTGACCTCACCCTTGCGGGTCTTGGAGGTAACAGGTGTGATCTCACCCTCGAAGGCACCACTTTCCTGTGCAGACAGGGCGTTGGAAAGCGACTGCAGCGCGTATTCGTCCTGCGATTCTCGCGTGAATTGATAGGCTTCGGCGCAATCCTCGGCGAAAGTGCCCATCAGGCGGCCTTTGTCATAGGCGTCCTCGAGGCCGTCCAGAAACATATGGTCAACCACCTGACCATGCCCAATGCGCGCACCGCCGCGCATTTTCGGCAACAGGTAAGGGGCGTTGGTCATACTCTCCATGCCACCGGCGATCATCGTATCAGCGTGACCCAGAGCAATCTGGTCAAAGGCGATCATGGCAGCCTTCATTCCCGACCCGCACATCTTGTTCAGGGTTGTTGCGGGCACCTCTTCACCCAATCCCGCCGCAAATCCGGCCTGTCGTGCCGGGGCCTGGCCCTGGCCGGCGGGCAGAACACAGCCCATCAGCACCTCGTCGACCGTATCAGCGCCCGCGCCGTGCAGCGCAGCACGAATGGCGCTCCCGCCCAATTCAGCAGCGGCAATACCGTCGAACATACCCTGAAACCCGCCCATGGGCGTCCGCGCCGCCCCCGCGATAACAACCTGTTTCATCGCGATGATCCTCCTCTTTCAGCATTGATAGATACCGAATGGTAAGAATTGTCGTCTAGCGTATTTCTACTAGCGAGTTTCATATTAGAGGACCGTCGCGCATGGCCTTGACCAGCACAACGACCGACGCAACCCAAATTATCAAAGTGCATTCCGACCGGATTGATGCGGCCATGGCCATCCAGTTCAAGGAAGATATGCGCAATCAGGCCGAAGGCGGGGCCACACGCGTGGTGCTGGACCTGACCAGTGTCGAGTTCATTGATTCAAGTGGCTTGGGTGCCATCGTCGCCTCGATGAAACAGCTTGGAAATGAGCGCAGGCTGGACCTGGCTGGGCTGCACCCTTTTGTTGCAAAGGTATTCCGCCTGACCCGTATGGACACGGTGTTCAAACTGTATCCAACCCTGGATGATGCCCTGTCGACCGCCGCGGATTGACCTAATTGACTATCTGAATAGGCGCGATGCCCATGTACAACGGCAAGTGTTTAGATCTGAGCTTCGCAGCAACTGAGACCGAGGCCAGTGCCGGGATCGCGCAACTCAGCCGGGGGTTGGCGGCGCATGGGCTTCCGGCGCACAAGGCGGGTGATGTGAAAATCGCGCTGGCCGAAGCAATCAATAATGTGGTCGAACATGCCTATGCCGACATAACTCCGGCCAAGGTGAAGGTTCGGTGCCGCCTGCATCAGAACTGGCTTGAGATTTTGATCTCGGACACTGGCAACCCGTTACCCGGATTTCGTGTACCTGACGGCATCCCGGCATCACTGGGATCGACGGTCGAAGACCTGCCCGAAGGTGGGTTCGGTTGGTTTCTAATCCACGAACTGACCAGCGATATCCGCTACGAACGAAGCAATGGTTGTAACCGGTTGTCGCTGCGCTTTGACTTTCCAGAGCCCACCTGACGGCAAGAAAACGTCACAATAAGGCCCAGATCGAACCATTGTAACGCCGCAAACAAAGGGCAAAAGAGTAATTGTAGCTCAGATAGCTTCCCTCGGCGCCACGTGTCACAGCCCCCACCCAGTGAACGGCGCCGAGGAACTTCCCTTTGATTTGACTGGACAACCCCGGACTGCGCGATACCTTCGGCGCGTTCAATCGGGGAATAATGTCATGCGGGATTTTCACTCACCGGGTCGATCCGAAGTTCTGGCGACCGAAGGGATGTGCGCCACGTCGCATCCCTTGGCCGCAAAGGTCGCTGTGGACATTCTTACCCAGGGTGGCAACGCAATGGATGCCGCCATCGCCGGGGCGGTGCTGTTGGGTATTTGTGAACCTCAGATGACCGGGCTGGGCGGCGATTGTTTCGTGCTGTACAACCGGGCGGGTGAGGATCAGATACGCGCCCTGAATGGCTCGGGCCGCGCGCCTGCAGCAGCTAGCGCAGAAAAACTGCGGTCGCAGGGGCTGACAAAAGTGCCTTTGAACACAGCAGACGCTGTAACCGTTCCCGGCGCCGTCGATGCGTTCTGTCATCTAGCGCAAACCGAGGGCAAGCTGGGGCTTGAAGCCATTCTGCAACCCGCCATTCACTATGCCGAAGCTGGGGTCCCGGTTGCCCCAAGGGTGGCGTTTGACTGGGAAACGGGGGCAGCTACCCTACAGGGGGCCGCGCGGACGCATTACCTGATCAATGACGACGCACCTAAGGTTGGGCAGGTGTTTCGCTCTCGCGGGCAAGCCGAAGTCTTGCGCCAGATTGCTCGTACCGGGCGGGATGCGTTTTACTCCGGTGACATCGCTGAAGATATGGTCGCTGCACTTGCCCAACTGGGTGGCGTTCACACAGCCGAGGATTTTCTGACCACCGCATGTACTGAAACACAGCCTGTCAGCGGTGACTACAATGGATTGGAACTGGTTGAACATCCACCAAATGGCCAAGGCGCCACGGCCATTCTTTTGCTGAATATCCTCAAGAACTTCGACCTTGCCAGCATGGACCCGTTCGGGGCGCAGCGTCTGCATATCGAGGCGGAGGCTTCGAAACTCGCCTATGACGCCCGCAACCGCTTTATCGCCGATCCCGATCATACAACACATGCGGATCGGTTCACGGATCAGGATGTGGCCGACAGGCTGGCCGCGCTAATCGACCCGAAACGCGCCATGCCCGCCGCCGCCCCACTGACCGAGGCTATTCACAAGGACACCGTCTATATCACCGTTGTGGATCGGGACAGAATGGCGGTTTCGCTGATCTATTCCATCTTTCACAGTTTCGGTTCGGGGATCGCATCCGAAAAATACGGCATTCTGCTACAAAACCGAGGCGCAGGCTTTACCCTGCAATCGGGTCATCCGAATGAACTGAGCGGCGGCAAACGCCCCATGCACACAATCATTCCGGGGCTGTTGACGCAAAATGGTCGTGTGCTGATGCCGTTCGGCGTGATGGGTGGCGCCTATCAACCCACCGGCCACGCCCGGTTTGTGTCAAATTTGACGGACCACGGGTTGGGCCTTCAGGCCAGCATCGACGCACCGCGCGCCTTTGCCGACAATGGCGTATTAAAGCTGGAACGCGGAATTTCGCCCAGCACCGTCCAACAATTACGTGATTTAGGGCACACTGTAGAGATTCCAGAAACGCCGTTGGGCGGCGCACAAGCCATTCGAATCTGTGAGGATGGCGTTCTTCAAGGCGCAAGCGACCCGCGAAAAGACGGGTGCGCCCTTGGGTACTGACGGGCCGACACCCGGCCAAGCACCCTTAGTTCAGATGGAAGTGGAGCGGATAGGCGCCGTTTTCGAACGGACCGAACATATCGGGAATATCGGGGTGTTCGACCGGTTCGCCCGACTGGTCAGCGATCAGATTTTGTTCAGAAACATAAGCCACATAGAAGGATTGGTCGTTTTCCGCCAACAAGTGGTAAAACGGCTGATCTTTGACCGGGCGGCTGTCTTCGGGGATGGCCTGATACCATTCTTCCGTGTTCGCAAATTCGGGGTCCACGTCAAAAATCACCCCTCGGAAGGGATGTTTTTTATGACGGACGACCTGTCCCAGGCCGTACTTGGCGTGTGTCTTCAGCATAGTTTATGCCCCCATTGAACTTACTACCTCTTTCCGGGCCGAAATGCCAATCATTGATCCGTAAATTAGGGAAACAGTCTGTGAACCTTTTGCTGACAGTATTCGAAATCGTGGCCCCGGTCTTTATTCTGGCGGGCATCGGCTTTGCCTGGGTCAAGCTGGGATTTGAGTATCGCCTGCAGTTCGTCACCCGCTTTGCCATGACCCTTGCTGTGCCCAGCCTGATCTTTGTGGCGCTGATGCAAACCGACATTCCGGGCGGCGATCTTTCCCGTTTTACCGTTGCAACAATCGTTGCTAATCTGGTGATGGCAGCGGTCTTCTGGCTGATCGTCCGGGGGCTGAAACTTGAACAGCGTACCTATCTTTCGCCGCTGATATTCGGAAATACCGGAAATTTGGGTCTTCCTTTGTGCATTTTCGCCTTTGGCCAGGCCGGGTTGGGCTATGCGGTCATTTTCCTGTCAGTAACAGCGTTGTTTTCGTTTACTTACGGCATCTACCTTGTGGCCGGAAAAGGCGCGTTCGGCAAAGTCGTGCGCGAACCGATGGTCTGGGCCACCCTATTGGGGGCGCTGTTTTTGTGGCGCGGATGGCAGACGCCCATGTTTCTGACTAACACATTGGAATTGTTGGGCCAGATGGCAGTGCCCCTGATGCTGATAACGCTGGGCGTGGCGGTTGCGCGGTTGACAACGCACCGGCTGGGTCAGGCGGTCTGGCTGTCATTTCTTAAACTGGCTGTCTGTTTCGCCCTGGGCTGGTCTGTTGCGCTGATCTTCAAACTCGAAGCCGTGGCCTTTGGCGTTCTGGTGCTGCAGATGTGTACTCCGGTGGCAGTAACCTCTTACTTGCTGGCCGAGCGGTTCGATGCCGATTCCGACGCGGTTGCCGGGATGGTCATGGTCTCAACAGCGTTGTCCGTGGGCGCATTACCTATAATTCTCGCGATTATTCTGTAACGATTGTGATTCCCTAAACGCTCAATCTGCGCTAGAATAAAGAAAAAAGGCACGAGGCACATGAGCAGAATTCTAATCGTACTCTTCGGGGTGCTGCTTTTGGCATCCTGTGGTGGTGGGTCCAAGCAACCACCCAGCAAATTGAATGACGCGTGCAGCATTGCGCGCGAACGGCCCGATTATATGAAGGCCTTTAAGAGCACCGAGCGCAAATGGGGCGTCCCGGTTCATGTACAAATGGCGACGATCTATCAGGAAAGCCGCTATAAGCATGACGCACGCACGCCGCATAATTACGTTCTGGGTGTGATTCCGATGGGCCGGCAGAGCAGCGCATATGGCTTCAGCCAAGCGTTGGATGGCACCTGGGATGAATACCAGCGCGAGACCGGCAAGCGTCGGGCCAAGCGTGACCGTATCCGCGATGCGTCTGACTTTATCGGCTGGTATATGAACAAAAGTTATCAGCGGAACGGCATTCACCCCAGCGACACCCGCAACCAGTATCTAGCCTATCACGAAGGCCACACCGGCTATGCCCGGGGCAGCCACTATAGCAAGACCTGGTTGCTGAATGTCGCCAATGATGTGGATGCGCGCGCCAAACTTTACCAAGCGCAACTGTCTGGTTGCCGCTATTGACCAGAACGCGGGTCAGCGATTGCCTGACCCGCTTCTTTTCGCTTTGGTAAACAGATCTCGACTCAGGTTGCTGTCTGTATCCAGTTGACCCAACAGCACGGTTGTTTTCGTGCCCGCATTGTCATGGATCACCCATTTGCGCAGCTCAACCGGGTTGTCGGTGAACATCAGCTCGATCCGTCCGCTATCGGGGTTTTTCGGGTCTTGGGCGGTGACAACTGTGGCGGTGCCGTCGAAGTTATGAGCCACAACCATATTTGCCTGCCCCAAGTTCACGTTACGCGCCAGCACCAGTGACAGCGGTGTCCGATTCAGCGGGTATTGCTCGGGCGGTTGGTTCGACTTGGGGTCAAAGATTTGCACCGTGCCCGTATTGGCCAGAACAACGGCACTGTTGGGCGGATCATATTCGAACCGCATCTTGCCCGGCCGCTGCATCCACAGCTTGCCGGTACTCAACGAGCCGTCATCATTGACCTGAGTGAATGTCGTCTCAACGGTATTCAGACCGTTCAGATAATTGGATATCTGCGACAATGGCAGTTTGTCGGCCGCCCAGGCGGCAGGTGCGGCCAGGGTCAGAGCAAGGGCAAAAGCAATCTGTTTCATAAAACCCAGATAAGCGCTTTGCCCTTATTATTAAATATCCTACTGCTCGGGGACGAGGATTTCCCGCTTACCGACGTGATTTGCAGAAGAAACAACGCCTTCGTCCTCCATCTGCTCAACCAACCGCGCGGCCTTGTTGTAGCCAATGGCAAGTTTCCGCTGGATGTATGAGGTCGAGCATTTGCGATCCTTGATCACAATCGCCACGGCCTGATCATAGAGGGCATCTTCGCCGTTCGTATTGCCGCCCGTGTTCAGACCCAGAACGGCATCGATATTGTCAGCCTTCTCATCTGCCGGTCCATCGACAACGCCGCTCATGTAATCCGGCGGGCCGAACTGTTTCAGGTGGTTGACGATTTCTTCGACCTCTTCGTCCGAGACAAATGGCCCGTGGCAGCGGGTGATCTTGGCCCCACCGGCCATATACAGCATATCGCCCTGCCCCAGCAGTTGCTCGGCGCCCATTTCGCCCAGAATGGTGCGGCTGTCGACTTTCGAGGTCACCTGGAACGAAATCCGGGTCGGGAAGTTCGCCTTGATCGTACCAGTGATCACATCGACCGAGGGACGCTGCGTAGCCATGATCAAGTGAATGCCCGAGGCCCGCGCCATTTGCGCCAGACGCTGAATGCAAGCTTCGATCTCTTTGCCCGCGACCATCATCAGGTCGGCCATCTCGTCGACGATGACAACGATATAGGGCATCGACTCGGGGGCGAATTCTTCGGTCTCGAACATCGGTTCGCCGGTTTCGTCATCGAACCCGGTCTGGACCGTGCGGCTGAACAACTCGCCCTTGGCCAACGCGTCCTTCACACGGCCGTTGTAGCCCGCGATATTACGCACGCCCATCTTGGACATCTTGCGATAGCGGTCCTCCATCTCGCCCACGACCCATTTCAGGGCCACAACCGCTTTTTTCGGGTCGGTTACAACGGGCGACAGCAGATGCGGGATGCCGTCATAAACTGACAGTTCCAACATCTTCGGATCGATCATGATCAGGCGGCATTCGTCCGGTGACAACTTGTACAACAGCGACAGGATCATGGTGTTGATCGCTACCGACTTACCGGACCCGGTGGTCCCCGCGATCAGCAAGTGAGGCATCTTGGCCAGGTTCGCCACAACGGACTCGCCACCGATATCCTTGCCCAACGCCAGAGGCAGCGCATGGTTACCGTCACCAAAATCTCGGCTGGCCAGAATTTCGCGCAGAACCACCATCTCACGGTTTTCATTCGGCAGTTCGATCCCGATCACGGAGCGACCCGGCAGAGTCGAAACCCGGGCCGACAACGCCGACATCGAGCGTGCGATGTCATCGGCCAGACCGATCACGCGGCTGGCTTTCAGACCCGGCGCCGGTTCCAGTTCGTACATGGTGACAACCGGACCGGGGCGGACGCTGGTAATCTCACCCTTGACGCCATAGTCATCCAGCACGTTTTCCAGCATCCGCGCGTTTTCTTCCAATGCCTCATCGCTGAGGTGATGGCGCTGAATGCTGGCGGGATTGGACAGCAGGCTCAGCGGCGGCAATTCAAAATCGGAATGCCGTTCCTCGAAGGACAAGGTCGGCTGCGCCTCGGCCTGCGCGCGTCGCGAGGGTGGCGGGGTCCGGCGCACAGGCTGCGCCACCACCGGTTTGCGCGGCTCGGCCACCGGGATTTTCATCGCAGGTCGCTGCTGTGGCGCGGGTTCGGGCGCGTCCTCGAACACGGCTTCGTCTTCGAAATCCGGCTCGGGCGCAAAGTCCTGATGCAGCGGTTCTTGCTGCCACTCTGGCGCGGGTTCTGCTGTCAGCATCGGTTCTGGCGGCAGGCCAGCCGAGGTCATCGGCGGTTCAGGCGGTAGCTCGTCACCACCTCTGGGGTTCAGGATCAGCGGATCGGGCCCCCGGCCCCGCCCCTTGGTCAGCGGCAGGTGCGGATCAGGCTCGGGGGTCATTTCGCCGATCGCGACCTTGCGGTTGCGCACAGCGGCAGAGATCTTAGACCGGATGCGGTCCTCACCCGGCATTTCGTCAAACCCAGCAACGGGTTCAGGATCGATCAGCTCGGGCTCGATCATCGACTCGGGACGGCGGATCAGGCTGGGCATCCGCGCCAACAAGCCCGGCTTTGCGGGCTCGGGTTCTTCATAGTCCGGCTCTTCGAACACCGGATCGGCATAGGCCAGATTATCTTCAAACACAGCTTCCGCCGCTTCCGTACGGGCGGCCTTGCGTTCCTCCCACTGCGTGCGACGGTCGCGAGCGGCCTGCGCGGTGGCAGTGGCCCCACGGCCCAGCAAGTTCATCAGCATGTCATAGGACATGACCAAGCCCAGCAAGAAGGCGCGGAAGCCCTTGCGCACATCCGCTTTGGTGAAACCCAGCACAAAAACACCCAGCGCCAACATCCCGGCAGCCATGGCCAGTGACATCAGCTTGACCATGAAATGCGAGGAAATCGGCAGCAGCGTCAGAAGCGCGCCCATTACGGTATCGCCGAACAGACCACCCAGACCAAAGCTGTGGGTCGCGCGCCAGGCCTCCCCCGGCACCAGCGTCGCAGCATAGACCGAGACAATGGCAATCCAGATCGGCGCAAAGATCAGACGGCCAACCGCGCGCTCCTCGCCGAAATGCCCAGCAAAGCGCACGCCCCAGCCGATCAGCACCAGCGCGATACTCCAGCTGCCCCAACCTACGATCATGAACAACGGTGCGGCGATTGAGGCACCAATCCGCCCCATCCAGTTTTGCACCGGCGCGTCCGTTGAAACCATCCAATTCGGATCATCCGGCGTGTAGGACCAGATCATCGCAGCGGCGGCCAGGCCCAGCAGGATCAAGGCGATCCCGATCAGCTCTTTGCTGCGCCGCTCAATCGCGGCCTGAGTCGTGCTGTCCAGCAATGGATCGCGGTTGCGCGCGTTATATGATGCCATTTTGCCCTCGTACCTCACGAATAGATGCAGTCGCGGAGCATGATCAGCCCGCGCTTCATCTCTGTTTTTGGGGCCACCATGGCGACCCGGATAAATTGTTCGCCCGGGTTTTGCCCCGGATCACCTTGAGAAAGATATGCGCCCGGCAGCACCCGTACCCCGGTCTGCTGCCAAAGCTTCAATGCGGTTTCTTCGCCGTTTTCGACCGGTAGCCACAGGAAAAACCCCGCCTCTGGCGGCATATAACCCTGAACATTGGCAAATACCTCATCGGCAATCGCGTATTTTTCCTGATACAGCGCGCGGTTCTCAGCGACATGCGCCTCATCCGCCCAAACCCGTGCCGCTGCGGCCTGCAAGGGGGCTGGTAAGGGCGCGCCCGCGTAACTGCGCAACTGCTTGACCCGTTTGATCGTCTCAGGTCCGCCCGCAATCAGGCCGGATCGCAGCCCTGCCAGATTGGACCGTTTTGACAGCGAGTTGAACAGGGTGACCCGTTCGGGATCGGCCCCCAGTTCCTGCGCTACGGTTAAGGCCCCGGCTGGGGCATCATTGCGATAAATCTCGGAATAACACTCATCCGCGAAGATGCGGAAATCGTATTTCTCGGCCAATTGGATCAGCTCGGCCCAATAATCGCGCGAGGCAACGGCCCCCTGCGGGTTGGCGGGTGAGCAGATATAGGCCACAGCGGTGCGGTTCAGCACGTCCTCGGGCAACCCAGCGTAATCGGGCAGATGACCCGTTGCGGCGGTTGCGGGCACAAAGACCGGCTCGGCCGCAACCGAGATCGAGGCGACCATATAAACCTGATAAAACGGGTTCGGGCACAGCACGACCGGTCTTTGGCCGTTCTTCTGTTCCGGGCACAGCGCCATGGCAGCGTTATACAACCCCTCACGCGTGCCGTTCAGCGCCATCACGTTGGTTTCGGGGTCCATCGCCACGCCATAGCGGCGCTTGATCCAGTCGGTGATCGCGCCACGCAGCTCGGGCGAGCCTTCGTTTGGCGGATAGCCCTGAAACCCCGCAGCGTTTTCCATGATCACATCCGTCACCCAGGCCGGGAAGTCATGCATCGGGGCGCCGATAGTCATGTGAATCACATCTCCGCCCGGCTGGTGGTGGTCCAGCAGGGTGCGCAGACGCGGAAATGCGTATTCCGGTAGGTTCGAAAACCGCTCGGGGAAATTCATAACTGCTGCCTCAATATCGGGATCATTTTCGCCCCGTTTTTTTAGTAGATTACAGGCCGCACCCGGCTTCGTCCAGACAAAGAGGTGCCGAATCAGGGGATTGTGGCATTCAGGCCAACGCTGCCTCAGCCGCTGATCCAAGCCGCAAAAGCACCTCTTCCGAGCCCGGATAGCCCAACATCATCAGCCCGCAACCGGGGGTGCCGGTGGGCAGGGTCAGGGCCGCAAGCCCCATCAGATTGCCAATCCGCGTATTGCGCAGCGCCAGCAGGTTTTCGGTGACGTAATAATCATGATCCTTCATCAACCGGTCCAGATTCGGTGGCAGAATCGGGGCTGTCGGGGCCAGAACGGCGTCAAAGCCAGTGGTTGCCGCGTCCCAAGCGGCCCGGCAGGCTTTCAGTTTGGACCATGCGGCGACGTAATCGGGGCCAGAGTTATTTTTGCCTGCACGGAATCGTTCCAGAATCTCGGGATACATGGCATCAGGGTTGGCCTCGATCACGTCACGCCACAAACCATAGGCTTCGGTGGTGTAGAGAAGGCCCGAAAGCCCCATCGCCTCATCCAGTTCGGGCACTTCCAATGGCACGATTTCCGCGCCAGCATCGCGCAACCGGTCAACAGCGTCGTCAAAAGCTTTGCGGGGCGCATCGCGCAGGTCGTCCTTGGCGACGTTCTGCAGATCAGCAAAGCACCGACCTTTCAGGCTGGCCCCCCGCAGGTCCGCCGGTGTACCTCCTTCCAACAGCGCCAGCATATGCGCGGCATCTTCAACCGACCGGGTCAGCGGACCGGCGGTGTCGAATCGCAGGCACAAGGGCACTACACCTTCCAGGCTGATCCGTCCGGCGGTGGTTTTAAGCCCCACCAAGTTGTTCCAGGCCGCGGGGATGCGGACCGATCCGCCGGTGTCCGAGCCGATCCCGCCAGCCGCCAATCCCCAGGCCACCGATGCCCCGGCACCAGACGAGGATCCACCCGGCACCGCCTCTACATCATCGACGCAGGGCGGCGTGCCAGTAATTGGGTTCAGGCCAAGGCCAGAAAAAGCCAGCTCGCTCATATGGGTTTTGCCCAGACAAACCGCCCCCAATGCGGTGGCGTTGCGCACCACGACCGCGTCAGTTTCCGGCACCCGACCTTTCAGCAAGGCCGACCCGGACTCGGTTCCAATACTGGCAGTGTCGAACAGGTCTTTCCAACTGATCGGCACCCCATCCAAAAGCGACAGGCGCTGCCCCTGCTTGGCGCGGGCTTGCGCCGCTGCCGCCTCAGACCGGGCGCGATCATGGGTGACACGGGCATAGATTCGGTCGCTGTGGGGATGTTCGTCGATGGCCGACAGGTATGTTTCGGTCAATTCCACCGGGTCAATCCGCCCCATACCGATGCCCCGACCCAGATCACACGCCGTCATGGTCAGCCAATCCTGCATCACCGCCCCCTTGAAAAAATTGCGCTTTGACGGACGGTAGCGACAGGACCGCACATGGACAATCCCGATTGGGCGCGCATATTGCGGGGCATGGAACAAACCTCGGATATCCTGATCGTGGGCGGCGGCTTGAACGGCCCGGCATTGGCTTTGGCGCTGGCGCAGACCGGCCATTCGGTCACCGTGATTGACGCGCTGGCGGAAAAAGTGCGCAAGAACGCAGCCTTTGATGGGCGTGCCTATGCGCTGGCGCTGGCCTCGCAAAGGTTGTTGGATGCGATCGGGGTCTGGGATCGCGTGGCCGAACACGCCCAGCCGATGTTGGAAATCAAGGTCACCGATGGGTATGCGGGCGTTGGGCCATCCCCGTTCTTCATGCATTTCGACCATGCCGAGATCGAAGAAGGTCCGATGGGCTATATGGTCGAAGACCGTCACCTGCGCCGCGCCTTTATGAGCGCCATGGCCGAGGAAAAAGGCATCACAGAAATCAGCGGTAGAACCGTTGTCGCGCAGGATTGCGATGCGACCGGCGTGACGCTGACCTTGGACGACGGCACCACACTGACCGGTTCAATGCTGGTCGGTTGCGACGGTCGCCGCAGCGGCACCGCCACGCGGGCGGGCATCAAGCGTACTGGCTGGGATTACGGCCAGACCGCACTGGTCTGCGCCATCGAACATGACCTGCCCCACCACGGCGTTGCCCACCAGTTCTTCATGCCACCCGGCCCGCTAGCCATTCTGCCCCTGACCGGCAATCGCAGTTCGATCGTCTGGAGCGAACGGACCGAGACGGCCCAGCACATCAACACCCTGCCCGAAGACGAGTACCTGCAGGTCCTGCGCCCCCGGTTCGGAGATTTTCTGGGCGATATCCGCCTGCAGGGCGACCGGTTCACCTATCCGCTGAACCTGACCATCGCCAATTCCTTCATTGGCGACCGAATGGCCCTGGTCGGAGACGCCGCCCACGGCATGCACCCCATCGCGGGGCAAGGACTGAACGCGGGTCTGCGCGATGTCGGGGCTCTGGCCGAGGTGCTAACACTGGCCGGACGGCGCGGCGAGGATATCGGATCTGTCCTGGTGCTGGAACGCTATCAGGAATGGCGGCGGTTCGACACGGCGGCGCTGGCTATGGCGACAGACGTGTTCAACAAGCTGTTTTCCAACGACAACCCACTGCTGCGGATCGGACGCGACATTGGAATGGGAATTGTGGGATCGCTGCCCGGCCTGCGCCGTGGCTTCGTGCGTGAGGCCGCCGGGCTGACCGGAGACCTGCCAAAACTGCTGCAGGGTCGCGCGATCTAGTCTAGTTCTCGCGCCTCATCGACCAACATCACCGGAATCCCATTTCGGATCGGAAAGGCCAGATTGGCCGCCTTGGACACCAGTTCCTGCTTGTCGGCATCGTAGTGCAAAGTCGTGTGTGTCTGCGGACAAATCAGAGCCTCAAGCATATGCCGGTCGAAAGGGTGTTGGGGTTCGCTCATTGCAGTTTTTCCTCATTCGTGCCGCCGCGCATGGCGAATTCTATCAGTGTCGTTAGTGTCTCGCGCCGGGTGCGCAGACAGGGGGCCTCAAGCAGCGCTTGTTTTTCCTCGGGATCAAAATCCAGCAGCATCGACAGTGAATTCACCAGCAACTCATCATCTGCATCTTTCAACGTATCCCAATCGGTCGAAAGCTGGCGCGAGGCGAAAAACCGTTCCAACAAGCCCAAAAATGCGCTGCGGTCGAAACTATCGTCCATCTCGGCCCGGCCCAAATCCCGATCAAACCCACCCCACGACACGGCACAGCGTCGGTAAGGCGTAAAGGCGTCCAACTCGGATTGGACGCGGAACCGTGAAATCCCGGTCAGGGTAATCAGGTAACGGCCATCTTCGGTTTCCGAAAATTGCGTCACACGCCCAGCACAGCCGATCTGGTGCAGCTTATCTTCGTTGCTGTGACATGGGTTCGGCTGCACCATGCCGATCAGCCGCTCCTGCGTTTTCAGTGCGTCGTCCAGCATCTGCAGATAGCGCGGCTCGAAAATATGCAGCGGCAGGCGCGAGCGGGGCAACAACAGCGCCCCCGGCAATGGAAAAACGGATACCGTTTCCGGCAGATCAGCGGGATGCATCATGTATCCGAGTGTAGCTCTGATCCCGAATTAGGCAAATATCATCGAGCTGAGCTTGCGCCGCCCGTTCAGAACGATCGGATCATTGGGTTTTAGC
Source organism: Ruegeria sp. BI7 (assembly GCF_056537925.1). Taxonomy (NCBI): domain Bacteria; kingdom Pseudomonadati; phylum Pseudomonadota; class Alphaproteobacteria; order Rhodobacterales; family Roseobacteraceae; genus Ruegeria; species Ruegeria sp. BI7. The sequence goes on along the minus strand of NZ_JBQFSK010000007.1, from coordinate 81,943 downwards.
GCGTCGAAGATGGTGAACAGCTGCGCCTTGGCGGCACCGTCATTCCATTCGCGATCACGGCGGAACAGGTCCAGCAACTGCGCCACGGCCTCCTCCACATTGCCATTGGCGTGCAGTGCCTGCGCCAGATCGAACCGGGCCTGAAGGTTGTCGGGATCAGCCTCGACCGCAGCGGTCAGTTCGGCCACCGGACCGGCATCAGCGGCCTGCTTGGCCAGTTCCAGCTGCGCATGCGCCGCCTCCACCTCGGCCGAGGTAGAAATCTCGGCAGGTGCGCCGTTCAGAATGGCTTCGGCCTGTTCCAAATCGCCTGACGCGATGTGTGCGCGAACCAGCCCGCCGTAAGCCCCGGCATGGTTCGGATCTTCGCCCAAAATCGCAGCAAAGGTTTGGGCCGCATCAACAGCGGCGCCATCGGCCAGCATATCTTCGGCAGCTTCGACTGCATCATCCAGCTGCCCACCGGGGCTTTCACCGCCCGCGGCTTCGATCACACGATCAACGAAAGCCTTGATTTCCGAGCCCGGCTGAGCGCCCTGAAACCCGTCGATGGGCTGACCTTTAAAAAAGGCATAAACGGTCGGGATCGACTGAATGCGCATTTGCGACGCGATCATCTGCGCCTCATCCACGTTGATCTTGACCATCTTCACCGCGCCCTTGGCAGCGGTTACAGCTTCTTCCAGGGCGGGCCCCAGCGTCTTGCATGGCCCGCACCACGGCGCCCAGAAATCAACGATGACAGGCGTTTCCTGAGAGGCCTCGACCACGTCGACCATAAAGGTCGCCTCGGACCCGTCCTTGATCAGATCGGTGGCCTCGGGGCTGGCTGCGGCGTTCAGAAGATCCATGGTTTTCACTCTCCGGTTCGAACTTGCGCCCTATATGCAACCGCTGGCAGCGGAAACCAAGGGCAGAGTTGCGTAATTACAGGTCAAAACTGGCAAAAACGGGTGCGTGGTCGCTTGGTTTTTCCCATCCGCGCGCGTCGCGCAGGACGCGGCTGGAGTGGCCCGCGTTCGAGATATCGGGCGTGGCCCAGACGTGATCCAGCCGCCGCCCCTTGTCAGCGGCGTCCCAATCGCGCGCGCGATAGGACCACCAACTGTACAATTGCCCCTCGGGAATATCCTGACGGGTGATATCAACCCAAGCGCCCGCATCCTGGGTTTCAGCCAGCGATTCGACCTCGATCGGTGTGTGCGAAACAACCTTGAGCAGTTGTTTGTGCGACCAGACGTCATCCTCGCGCGGGGCGATGTTCAGATCCCCCACCAGAATGGATTTTTCCGGCTTTTCCGCATGGAACCAATCGCGCATGTCGCTGAGGTAATCGAGCTTTTGCCCGAACTTCTCATTCTTTTCGCGGTCCGGCACGTCGCCACCTGCGGGGACATAGAAATTGTGGATGGTAACCCCGTTTTCCAACCGTCCGGCAATGTGTCGCGCGTGACCGAGACCCGCGAAATCCTTGTCGCCGACCTCTTCCATCGGTAGCCGAGACAGGATGGCGACACCGTTATACCCCTTTTGCCCACGTGCAACCATGTGGGTATAGCCCAGTTCCGCAAACCCTTCGGTCGGGATCTTTTCGACCGGCGACTTGCACTCCTGCAGACACAGTACATCCGGCGCTTCCTCCTGCAGCAATTTCAGCACGATAGGCTCGCGCAGGCGGACCGAGTTGATGTTCCAGGTGGCAAGGGTAAAGGGCATGGGGGATTCCTCTGTCGCAATTGGCGCAGGTTAGCGTGGCGTTTCCGCCGGTGCCATGAGAAAAAATTGTCCCAAGCCAGATTTTGGTTTTGAAGGCAAAAGGGCTCAATCCACTACCCCCTTCGCAACATAAAGCGCAGGTTAAATCCTGTTTATGTTTCGCCGCCAGCATGGAAATCAGATCATCTGTTCCCAACATTTATGACTAGAAAACGGAGGAAACCATGACCAGATTCAAGACACTTGGCGCCGCCGCGCTGGCCAGCACCCTTGCCTTTGCAACCCATGCAGTTGCGGAAAACACACCTGATCTGCGCGGCGTCTGGAGCGGCACCCACACCGTTGCGGCCCTGCCCAACGAACACAGCGACGGAGCCCCGCGTTTTAATCAATCTGAGTGGGTTCTTGAGATCAAACAACAGCAGGACAATGCGTTCTGGGGAACCAGCAAATGGAGCCGGATCGGCTCGGACCGGTGGAACGAAGGTCAGGTTACCGGGACAATCAGCCGCGATGGCACTGGTTCAATCGCCATGGTTGAAACCCGGGTCGGAGAAGACCGCCAGGTCAACGGGTTGATCGGTGCCACATTTGAAGATGGCAAAATTTATGCTGATTTTCGCAGCCTGCGCAGCGGCATAACCTACGGTACCGTTCTGGAAAACGACGGCACCAGCTAAACTGTGTTTGGGGGAGCAAATCTGGCCATCGGATTTGTATCTTCGACCCAGCTTGTTTCAAAAAAAGGCCGGGCCATCAGGCCCGGCAGTCCAACAGGGAGGTGCATGTCATAACCCGGACATGCGCGGGTTGGGAGTAATCTAATTACGTATCCAGAGTATCACTTTGATCCACGTCAATCCACAACGAGTTAAGATACCAAGCGATATCCACCCGATTCTGTGACCAAAAGGCGCGCATTTGACGGATCGGGCTCGATTTTCTGGCGCAGACGGTAGATATGCGTCTCTAACGTGTGGGTGGTGACACCGGCGTTATAACCCCAGACCTCATGCAGCAGTACGTCGCGCGCGACCACACCATCGGTCGAGCGGTACAGGAACTTGAGAATATTGGTTTCTTTCTCGGTTAGCCGGATTTTTCGATCTTCTTCTGTGATCAGCATCTTCATCGCAGGCTTGAACGTGTACGGCCCCAGAACAAACACCGCATCCTCGGATTGCTCATGCTGGCGCAACTGGGCACGGATACGGGCCAGCAGCACGGGAAACTTGAACGGTTTCGAGACATAGTCGTTGGCACCTGCATCCAGGCCCAGGATGGTATCTGCGTCGCTGTCATGGCCGGTCAGCATCAGAATCGGGCTTTTTACACCTTGCTTGCGCATCAGGCGGCACAGCTCGCGCCCATCGGTATCCGGCAGACCAACGTCCAGAATGACCAGATCGTAAATCGCTTCGCGCGCCCGCTCCATCGCGGATTGACCGTCATGGGCTTCGAACACGTCGAAATCCTCGGTCATCACAAGTTGCTCGCTTAGAGCTTCGCGCAGATCTTCGTCATCATCCACCAGCAGAATTTTCTTGAGCTGAGCCATGTCCGGTCCTCCTAAGCCTTTTCCACCACTTGCGCGCGGAAGATGCAATCAACAAGGTTTGCTGCAATTGTCTCACGCCCTCGTGTCCAAGGTAGAGGAAATGTTTCACATTTCTGCCGTATCAGGCTACAGGAAGGCTTGAACGTTACAGGGTAACATAAATGAGTCTGATCCCGGATATTTCAGAATTGCTGGCGCGGGCCCGCGCCGATCTGCGCATGGGGGTTCCCGTCGCATTGACCGACGACAGCGGGTTCAGCGTGCTGGCCATCGCGGCTGAGACCCTGAGCGCGCAACGGCTCGCGGATCTGCGCGGGCTTGGTGGCGACCCGGTGGTTGCTGTCACTGTGCGGCGGGCGGAAACGCTGAAGGCCCGGTCTTATGATGGCGATCTGGCGCGTGTGATTATCCCTGCCGATGCCGATATGACCTGGGTGCAGGCGGTGGCCGATCCGTCAGACGACCTGAACGCTCCGATGAAGGGCCCCCTGATGACCGAACGTCAGGGCAACGCCAACCTGCACCGCATCGCAATCGCCCTCACCAAGTCGGCGCGATTGCTGCCCGCAGCCGTTGTGATGCCCATTGAGGATGGGCGTGGCTTTGCAGCGGCACATGGCCTGACATGCATTGACCACACCCGCGCTGCGCCACATCTGGCCGATCGCAGTGAGCTTCATGCTGTGGTTGCCGCCCGCCTGCCGATGGAAGTATCCGAGGCCGGTCGATTGCACGTTTTTCGCCCCGAAGACGGTGGCGAGGAACATTACGCAGTCGAGATCGGCCGCCCTGATCGGGATAAACCGGTTTTGGCCCGTTTGCATTCGGCCTGTTTTACCGGAGACCTTATGGGCAGTCTGAAATGCGACTGCGGTCCGCAATTGCGGGGTGCGCTGGCGCAGATGGGCTCGGAAGGGGCCGGGGTGCTGCTGTATTTGAACCAGGAAGGGCGCGGGATTGGCCTTGCCAACAAGATGCGCGCCTATTTCCTGCAGGATCAGGGGTTCGACACGGTCGAAGCCAATCATCGGTTAGGGTTCGAGGATGATGAGCGGGATTTCCGGCTGGGTTCGGACATTCTGAAATCTCTGGGGTTCAACTCGGTCCGGTTGCTGACCAACAACCCGGCAAAGATCGCGATGATGGAGAAGACCGGTATCGCCGTGACCGAGCGCGTGCCGCTGAAGGTTGGCGAAACCGCCCATAACCGCGGATATCTTGCAACCAAGGCGGCCAAGTCCGGGCATCTGCTGTGACGCCGCATGATCTTGTCCTGACACCGCGCGGGGTACGATTTGCCGGGCGTGTGTTTCCGTGCACGATTGGCAAAGGCGGTTTGAGCCACGCAAAACGCGAAGGGGATGGCGCCACGCCCACGGGTGTACATCACATCGTGGGGATGCTGTACCGGCCAGATCGCATCGCCAAACCGGCCCCTTGGGCGATTCCCATCGGTCCGCGCGATCTTTGGTCGGATGACGGGCGGGACGACCAGTACAATAATCTGGTCAGCGCGCCCTATGACTTTAGCCATGAAAAGCTGCGCCGCGCAGATCCGCTGTATGATCTGGTGTTGATCACTGATTGGAACTGGCCCAATGCGATACCGGGCCACGGATCGGCGATCTTTGTTCACCAATGGCGCCGCCCGGGATACCCGACCGAGGGTTGCGTAGCCTTCCGCCGGGACCACCTGCATTGGATCGCGCGCCAGATTTCGCCTGGCACGCGTGTGATTATTCCTGCGGCCTGACCCGTTCACCAAAAATGGCCGAGCCCACGCGCACATGGGTTGCCCCCAGCGCAATGGCTTGTTCGAAATCACCGCTCATACCCATCGATAGACCAGTCAGGCCGTTGCGCTCGGCTATTTTCGCCAGCAGTGCGAAATGCAGTGAGGGTTCCTCATCGACGGGTGGGATACACATCAACCCCTGGATCGGCAGGTCCAGCCCCCGGCATTCTGCAATGAACGTATCCGCCTCGGCAGGCAGGATACCGGCCTTTTGATCCTCTTCCCCGGTATTGACCTGAATGAACAGATCCGGGCAGGTGCCGACCTCTTGTGCCAGCCGCGCCAGCGTTTTGGCAAGCTTGGGCCGGTCCACCGAGTGGATAGAGTTGACCAGCTCAATCGCTTGACGGGCCTTGTTGGTTTGAAGCGGGCCAATCAGATGCAGATCAATGTCGGCGAACTGCTCCATGAAACCCGGCCATTTACCTACGGCCTCTTGAACCCGATTTTCACCAAAACACCGATGGCCCTGCTCCAAAACAGCCTGCACACGTTCGTTCGGCTGCACTTTTGATACGGCGATCAATTTGACAGAACCGGCAGGCCGCCCGGCGGCAGTTTCGGCTTTGGAAATACGGGCAGTGATATCTTGCAGCGACATAAGCTTCCTCAATCTGCTTTCAGCGCAGGAAAACACCATGTCGGCAAAAAAGAAAAGGGCAGGTCCGAAGACCTGCCCTTAAACCTTGCGGTTCAACCCAACTTAGAAGTTGAACTGTGCACCGAAGTCAGCTTGGACGCGGCTGTCGCAAACGTCACAGTCGTTGGTGCCGATACCACCGCGCAGCGATGCACCGCCACCCAGGTCGTAGATGGCACCGATTGCAACTTCTTGCGTGTCAGCGTCGCCGTTACCGTCACCATAGGTGAACAGCAGAGTAGTTGCTGCGCCCAGGTTGTAGGCTGCGGACAGACCCCATGCGGTGCCTTCGTCGGCGGCGTTGTTCACGTCGTCGTCAGCAACAAACAGAGTACCGTTGAAGTCGCCCCATTCGCCACCCAGGGTCAGAACGGTCAGGCTCTCATCATCCAGACCGATGTCACCCAGGTCGGTTTGACCATAGGCGATAGCGGCAGTGATGTTGTTGAAGGTATAAGTTGCGCTTACGTCCCAACGGTCCAGGTCAACTTCAGAACCGTTCAGTGCACCAGTCACTTGGTCATACGATGCGCCAAACGCGAAGTCGCCGACTGCATACTGGAAGAACACAGCGTTCGAACCCGGATTGCTGCCCGAAACATAGCTCAGGAAGCTATAGTCAACGCCCGAGTACTGACCCGCGAACAGTTCCAGACCAACTTCGTTACCGTAGTAGTTTGCGAGGTTGTCGAACGAACCGGCAACGTTACCGGCGTCAACACGCAGACCACCGTAGATAACCGAGAAACGCGCGCCGTTCAGCTGAGCGTTGTTGGCTTCGCCGTTGGCGGAGTTTTCGTCTGCTTGCAGACGAACACGAGCTTCAAAGCGAACGCCACCGTCAGTTTCGGTGAAACCGTCGATGTTCAGACGGAAGCGCGAAACCAGGATAGCATCGTCGGTGTCAACAACAGCTGTGCCAGTGGTGGTTTGGCCAGGCGTTTGAACGATGGCACCGCCAACGATCGAGGTGGTGGTCACGTTGGTGTTGACATTGGTGACAGCACCAGTGCGATCTTCGAAGTAACCAATACCGAAACGGCCGTAACCGCTAAGGTTAATTCCGGAATCAGCCGCTGCAACACCTGCGGTTGCGATCAGAGCGGTTGATGCGAAGAGAACTTTTTTCATCTTGTTTCCCTCGGTTTCAAAAGTTTTTCTACTCGACACATGCCTCAGCACATGTCTCAGCACGGGAACCGTTTCGCTCTTTTTGCCCCCAACACGCAAGCTTGGCATAAATGACTCGACTGTATTGGGGGAAAATTGGTGCAAGGATGCCACAGTATGTTTTGAGGCACTGATCAACCCTACGTCCACTGATATGTGACAATAATAGGGTTGTTGCTGAACGGGTCCTTGTCTAGGAGTAACAACTGACAATGTTGACCAAAGTGAACAGGACCAGTCGATAATGCGCCTGCAGACGATTTTCGGTTTGATCATAGTGACTGCTGCCCTGGCGGCTTGTGGTGAGAATCGGGGTGCCGCGCCAAATCCGAATTCATTGGCGACCGGTGGCAATTCTGACGAGCAAGAGTTCAACGATCCGAATCGGTCGACCATCTGGGACGTATTCAACAGGGGCAATGCCGAACAGATCACAAATGTGAATCGCTATCTTTGGACGGCGTCGCTGGATGTATTGAATTTCCTGCCGGTTCAGGAAGTTGATCCCTTTACCGGGGTAATCGTGACCGGGTACGGCACACCTCCGGGTGGGGGGCGGCAATATCGCGCGACGGTTCACATCAGCGACCCGGCCCTGGCGGCGCGGTCTCTGTCGGTCTCGCTGCAGACCAGCGGTGGCGCCCCGGTCAGTGCGGCCACGACCCGCGCAGTCGAAGATGCAATCCTGTCCCGCGCCCGTCAGTTGCGCATTGCGGACAACAAGTTCTAGCAACTCGTCGAAAATCACACTAATACCACGCCGGGTTCCTACCCGGCGTTTTCATTCACGAAGGACCGTACGATGTCTCGCTACTCGGCCAACGAAATCGAAGCAAAATGGCAAGAGGCCTGGGACAAGGCCGGAATCTTCACCGCCAACCACAAGGCGGACAAGCCGAAATACTATGTGCTTGAGATGTTCCCCTACCCGTCAGGCCGAATCCATATGGGACATGTGCGCAACTATACGATGGGCGACGTGATCGCGCGACACAAACTGGCGACCGGCCACAACGTATTGCACCCGATGGGCTGGGACGCCTTCGGAATGCCTGCGGAAAATGCGGCGATGGCCATTGGGGGCCATCCCAAGGACTGGACCTACGGGAACATCGCCGACATGCGTGGGCAAATGAAGCCATTGGGCCTGTCGATCGATTGGTCGCGTGAGTTTGCAACCTGTGACCCAGAATATTACGGCCAGCAACAGGCGTTGTTTCTGGATATGCTCGATGCTGGGCTTGTTTACCGCAAGAACGCCGTTGTGAATTGGGACCCGGTCGACATGACCGTTCTGGCCAACGAACAGGTGGAACAAGGGCGCGGCTGGCGCTCGGGCGCGTTGGTTGAACGCCGCGAGTTGACCCAATGGTTCTTCAAGATCTCGGACTATTCCGAGGAACTGCTCGACGCACTGGACACGTTGGAAAACTGGCCCGCAAAGGTCCGCTTGATGCAGGAAAACTGGATCGGCAAGTCACGCGGCCTGCAATTCGGGTTCGAGCGCACGGACGGAGGCGAACCGATCACCGTCTATACGACCCGCCCCGACACGCTGCTGGGCGCGTCGTTTGTGGGCATCTCGCCGGATCACCCGATTGCCAAGCAATTGGAAGCCGAGAACCCCGAAGTTGCTGAATTCGTAGCTGAATGTCGCAAAGGTGGCACCACCGAAGAAGCCATCGAAACGGCTGAAAAGCTGGGTTACGATACCGGGATCCGCGTCAAGCACCCGCTGGACCCAAGATGGGAACTGCCAGTTTGGATCGCCAACTTCATCCTGATGGACTATGGCACGGGCGCGATCTTTGCCTGCCCCGCGCATGACCAGCGCGACTTGGATTTCTGCCGCAAGTACGGCCTGCCCGTGGTCGATACGTTCTTTGCGCTGGATGACGCCACTCCGGTCGACAAAACCGCCTTCGTGCCGCCCAAGACCGAAAAAGTCCGTTGGGTGAACCATTTCGCGGGCCTCACCGAAGCCACGGGTGATGAGGCCATCAACGCCACCGTCGACTTCGCTGAAAAGGCCGGTTGGGGCGAAGGCGTCACCAAATACCGCCTGCGAGACTGGGGCCTTTCCCGCCAGCGCTATTGGGGTTGCCCGATTCCCGTTGTCCATTGCGACAGCTGCGGTGTGGTGCCCGAGAAGAAAGAGAACCTGCCGGTCCGCCTGCCCGATGATGTCACCTTTGACAAACCAGGCAACCCGCTGGACCGTCATCCGACCTGGCGCGACTGTTCGTGCCCGAACTGCGGCGCCCCGGCCAAGCGAGAAACCGACACGATGGATACGTTTGTCGATTCGTCGTGGTATTTCGCCCGCTTCACCGCCCCGCGCGCCGAAACGCCCACTGATCTGGCCGAGGCCGAATACTGGATGAATGTGGACCAGTATATCGGCGGCATCGAGCACGCGATTCTCCACCTGCTCTATTCCCGCTTCTTCGCGCGGGCGATGAACATCACGGGCCATCTGCCCAAAAAGGCCATCGAACCCTTCGATGCGCTGTTCACCCAAGGCATGGTGACCCACGAGATTTACCAGACCCGCGACGAAAACGGCCGCCCGGTCTATCACCTGCCCGAGGATGTGACCGACGGCAAACTGGCAGACGGCACCGAGGTCGAGATCATCCCTTCGGCCAAGATGTCGAAATCCAAGAAGAACGTGGTCGACCCTGTCAGCATTATCTCGGCGTTCGGTGCCGACACCGCGCGCTGGTTCGTGCTGTCCGATTCGCCGCCCGAGCGCGATGTGGAATGGACCGCGTCCGGGGCCGAGGCCGCCTATAAGCACCTCAACCGGGTATGGAACCTCTGCGACAAGATCGGGGCCATGAACCCAGCAGCCGAAGGGGAAGGCGATCAAGAGCTTTTGCGCGAGATGCACAAGACCATCCACGACGTAACCCTTGGCGTTGAGAGCTTTGGCTTCAACGCAGCGATCGCGAAACTCTACGCCTTCACCAATACGCTGGCAAAATCCAAAGCTGGCGCTGCGGCGCAAAAGCAGGCAATAAAAACGCTGGCGCAGCTGATGTCGCCGATGACGCCGCACCTTGCAGAAGATATCTGGGCACATCAAGGCGGCGAAGGCTTGGTGGCGGTAGCCCCATGGCCCGTTGCGGATCAGGCGATGCTGGTCGACGACACAGTAACCCTGCCGATTCAGATCAACGGCAAGCGCCGCGCGGAAATCAGCGTGGCCAAAGATATGGCGAAGGACGAGGTTGAAAAAATCGCGCTCAGCACCGAAGCTGTGCAAAAGGCGCTGGATGGCAATGCGCCTAAGAAGGTTATTGTTGTCCCGGGCCGGATCGTAAATGTCGTTGTTTAACCGCAGAATCCTGTTGATGATACCGCTGGTGTTGGCTGCCTGCGGCTTTGAACCGGTCTACGCGCCCGGTGGTTCGGGTGCGGCCCTGAACGGCAAGGTCGCCGTTTCAGCGCCAAACTCGGTCGACACCTATTTGCTGGTCCAAAATCTGGAACAGCGGTTGGGGCGCAGCGCGACCTCGGGCAGCGAATACAATCTGAATGTAAACGTCTCGATTGCTTTCCAGCGGTCTGCGATCACTTCGACGAACGAAACCAACCGCTATACCCTCGAAGGCAGGTCGAGCTACACGCTCAAATTAAACGAGACCGGTCAGGTCATTGCCTCGGGCACGGTCGAGAATTTCGTCAGCTATTCAGCCGCCGGATCGACAGTGTCCACGCTGGCGGACGAACGCGACGCCCGCAAACGGTTGATGGCGATCCTATCGGATCAGATCGTAAACGAACTCTATGCTGCGCCAGGCCTTGGTTCATGAAGCTCAGCCCGCGCGAGGCTGAAGGGTATTTCTCCCGGCCCGACGCCGACAAGGCCGGGCTCTTGATTTATGGTGCGGATACGATGCGCGTGGCACTGAAACGCCAGCAGGTTCTGTCGGCACTTCTGGGCGCCAATGCCGAAGAGGAAATGCGCCTGACCCGCATTCCTGGCACGGATTTGCGCGGCGATCCCGCACTTTTGTTGGATGCGGTCAAGGCCGTGGGGTTTTTCCCAGGCCCCCGCGCCGTATTCGTCGAAGACACCACCGACACCGCCGCCCCCGCATTTATCGCCGCGTTCGAAGACTGGGCCCCTGGTGATGCCCAGATTATCGTCACAGCCGGGCAGTTGAAACCCAGCTCGAAAATCCGCAAGGCGTTCGAGGCGCATCCCGCTGCCTATGCTGTCGGCATTTATGACGATCCGCCCTCACGGGCCGAGATCGAACGGATTCTGACACAGGCCGGGTTGCAGAACATCCCTCGCGATTCGATGTCTGCCCTTGCTGAACTGGCCACCGGCATCAGCCCCGGAGACTTCACGCAAACCATTGAAAAACTGTCGCTCTATAAACGTGGAGACAGTTCCGAACTGGCCATCGAGGATATCGAAGCTTGCGCGCCCCGCTCGACCGAGGCCGCGTTGGATGATGTTTTGAACGTGGTGGCTGAAGGCCGCGCCGGAGAGATCGGTCCGCTGATCCGACGGCTGCAATCACAGGGCACCAATGCGGTCAGCCTGTGTATCGGCGCAACCCGGCACTTTCGCACATTGTATGCCTGTGCCTCGGACCCCGGCGGGGCGGCACAGGGCATCGGCAAGCTGCGGCCACCGGTCTATGGCAAACGCCGTGACCGGATTTTACGCCAGGCCCAGGGCTGGGGAGCACCGAAGTTGCAAACGGCTCTGACAGTTCTGACTGATACTGACCTGTCACTGCGCTCAGCTGGGCAGACTGCGCCTGCCATGGCGCTGGTGGAACGGGCAATGATCCGTCTGGCTATGCTGGCCCGATCCCGCTAGCCGGTGCGCAACCAATCCACAGCCGAACGCCCGGCCCATCGCCCAGTCGCCATGCAAGCGGTCAGCAGATAGCCCCCGGTCGGAGCTTCCCAATCCAGCATCTCTCCGGCACAGAACACGCCGGGCATTGCGGTCAGCATTAGCCCCTCGTCCAGCACTGTACATCTGACCCCACCCGACGTTGAAATGGCTTCATCCATCGGGCGCAGGGCAGCCCCGGAAACAGGAAGTTGTTTGAGTGCAGTGGCCTCAGAGGATTGCGGCAATCCACAACGTTTCGACATCTCATGGAACAACGCAATCTTTTGCCGCGGCAGCTTCAATGACTTCTTCAGCCATTGTGACAGTGTGGTCTTGGATTTCTTTGCATCCAACCGCGACTGTAGCGCCACTGCGTCCAGATCGGGCACAAGATCGACTACCAGGTCCGCACCGGCGCGCAAAGCCGGGGTCAAAGAATACAACCCGCCGCCCTCAAGCCCCGTTGCCGATATCGTGGCTTCTCCGCGGCTGTCCAGCTCTCCGGCCATCCAACGCACCGATTTCAGCGCCGCGCCGAAATGCGGGGTCATGTGGGGGCTCCAGTCAACGGACAAGGCGGAATTCGCCGGGGCGAAGGGTGTCAGCGCGACGCCTTTCTGTTGCAAGATATCCGCCCATTGACCGTCTGACCCCAACCGCGCCCAGCTGGCCCCGCCCAGCGCCAGAATGGTCACATCCGGCTTCAGGCTCTGTGTACCTTCAGACGTATCGAAAATCAGCGCATCGCCGTCCCATCCCAACCAACGCCAGCGGGTTTGTATCCGAACGCCCGCGCCCTCAAGCCGCCTCAGCCATGCGCGCAACAGCGGCGAGGCTTTCATCACTGTCGGGAAAACCCGCCCGGTCGAGCCGGTAAACAGCTCTTGCCCCAAGCCCCGCGCCCAGTCCTGCACCTCGGCGGCGTCGAACTCAGCAATCATCGGACGCAGCCACTCCGCCGCCTCTCCGTAGGATTGCAGCAAAGTTTCGAACGGTTCGTCCTTGGTCAGGTTCAGACCCGACTTGCCCGCCATCAGTAATTTACGCGCGATCGAGGGCTTGGCCTCGGCCACCATCACATCATGGCCAGCAGCGGCCAGTTCCTCTGCCGCCATCAGGCCTGCGGGTCCGGCCCCGATCACCACTGCCTGCGCCATGTCCGTCCCCTTGCCTTTCACGCTATCCAGCGCAAATCTGTACCTGCCATGTCAGACAGCAATCCGATCTGCCCGCTCTGTGACCGCCCCATCCCGGATGGGGGCGGCAGCCTGCACCATCTGATCCCAAAACTCAAAGGGGGCAAGGGCGGACCCACGGTTTTGCTGCATGTGATTTGCCACAAAGAGATCCACGCCACCCTGACCGAGGGCGAATTGGCCCGCGCGTTCAATACGGTCGAGGCTCTGCGCACCCACCCGCGTCTGAAGAAATTCCTGATCTGGGTGCGCAAACGACCACCCGGATTTCGGTCGAAAGTTCCGGGCAAGCGACGTGGGCGCTGATCAGCCAGGCCGCACCGGATCACCAAAAGCATCCCTCAGGGACGTCGACAGCCCCTGAACCTCTAACCCCCTGTAATCCGGCGCCGGCGCAAACTGCGCCCCGGCGATGTGCTGGAATTCCAGCGTGGTATAGGGACGTTTCCAAAGCCATTCGCGGTTCTCAACGGACCAAAGGTCCGGATTAGGCGGCACATCATCGGTGAAGGCATAGAAATGCAGGTCGAACCCGTATTGGGCCACATCCTGCACTGAAAGCAGTTGCATGCCTTGCGCCCGACAGAACGCATCCTCGGCGGCTATGTCCCCTGTCCGCAAGGTGATCTGGCCGATGCAGGCTTTGGCGAATGGTGCGGCAGGGTCGGCTGCGTTGTCAGGACGGTTGCCCTGAAAGTCGTGTTGCAGCAGCTCGATCACAAACCCTTCGGGGTCTTTCAGGTGGCACATATAGCCGATGTCGCGGAACTGTTTCGGCTCCGAGACCTCGACGCCTTTTTCACGCAGATGAGAAACGGCCAGGTCAACATCGGGCACGGTAATACCGATCTTCCAATACCGCTGTCCACCATCGTGGGCATATCCGCCCCCACCCGGCATCAGCAGCAGGTCCGCGTCCTGGCCACCATAGCCAATGCGATAATTCGCCCCCTGCGCACGCGCCGTCATACCCAGAACATCCGTATAAAAATCAGTCAGTTGCTTGGGGTCGGCAACACGCAGCAGCACGGCGGACAATTTCATTGGCACATCCTTGCGATTCCAGCGGCAATTCGGGGATCGGCGGCCAGGCTGTCTGCCACCAGTTCATGCGCCGTTGGCATCAGTTGATCAGGGTCGACAACCCGGTCGACCAGACCGAAACCGTACGCTTCCTCTGCCGTGATCTTTTGCCCGGCCATCAGAATCATCTTGGTGCGCGATGACCCGATCAGGGCAGCCATACGCACCGGGTCCGAGGGTTGCGGCAAAAATCCTAGCTTCATCACCGGATAAAAGAACTTGGCTTGCGGCACCGCGATTCGGAGGTCACAGGCCAGCACCATCCCGTTGGCACCGCCCGCCAGCGTCCCGTTCAAAGCAGCCACCGTCAGACACGGCAAGGCCGCGATGGCGCCTGACAACCTCTCCCAAAGATCCGAGGTCGCCAGTCCCGCACGGACCTCATCCAGATCGGCCCCGGCGCTGAACACCTTACCCTCACCTGTCAGGATCAGGGCCCGCGCCTCATTAGCAGCTTCGGCGATCTCAACCAGTTCACTCAGCATCGCCTCGGTCAGTGCATTGGCCTTTTGCGGGTTGTTGAGTGTGACCGTCCACAACCCGTCCTTCTTGGTTAGTTTGATCACGTCAACCCTACCCTTTGCCGGATATCTTCGCGTCGCAGCGAGATTTCTGAGCCCAGAAACTCATCTGCATCCGTCGAACACATCCAAAGCAATGCCCGTGCAGGCCAATCGGCGGGAATGTGATCATCCCAATCCAGCTGGCTAACGGCATTGATGCCGCTCGCCTTGATCACCCGCTGCATATCCGTGGCCACGGTGCCCGGCGACAGGCCCATAGCACGAATGCCGTGCATTGAATTTTCAAGATGCAGGCATTCGGTCAGCATTTTAGCCCCGGCTTTCGAGGCGCAGTAGTGGCTCCACGCCTCGATCGGGTTTGTCGCCGCACCCGAAGAAACCGTGATCACCGTGCCCCCGCCCGCCGCGCGCATAACCGGTAACGCGGCGCGCATTCCGTAGAAGACACCTTTGAGGTTGATGTCGATTGCCTGGCTCCACGCGGCGACATTGGCATTGGACAAGTGAAAGATCGGATCAATGACACCCGCGTTGCCGATCAAAACGTCCAGCCCGCCAAAACGGTCGATACAATCCGCAACAGCCTGTTCGACCTGCGCAAAATCGCTGACATCGCATTGCAGCGCGATAGCATTGTCACCCAATGCAGCAGCCAGCGCATCAATCTGGTCGAGGTTACGGGCCACTAGCGCGACATTTGCCCCCGCTGCGGCAAATACGCGCCCCGCCTCGGCCCCGATGCCACGACTGGCCCCTGTTATCAGTACGGTTTTACCCTGCATATGGACCCTGTACCTCCGTTGTTTTTAGATTGTGTGAATCTTTACCGTGCCAACGGGGAAAGGGTCCAGCCCTTGCCCCTTGACGCCTGCGGCCTCAGGCACGACGATGCCGGCAAATTTGATCAAGAAGGGTTCTCAAATGTCCGCTTTCCTCCGCCGCAGCAGCGGCGCAGTTCTGGCCTATGCCGTTGTCACTCAGGGCGCGTTCGCCGATGTCACCGCCCAGCAGGTTTGGGATGATTGGCAGGCCTACCTGTCCCAGATGGGCTATACGGTTTCGGCGGAACAATCCATCTCGGGCGGGGTGACCACGATCACCGATATGAATGTTGCCTTGTCTTCGCCGGACACGGACGGATCGTTCAAAATGACCGTCCCGCAGATGACCCTGACTGAAAATGGTGACGGCACAGTCAGCATCGGTTTCCCCGAAAGCTTTCCCATGACCCTGTCCGGCGAGGAAGAGGGCGAGGCGTTTTCCGTTGATATCGAGTACTACCATACCGGGCTTGAGATGGTCGTTTCGGGCCAACCGGACGATATGACTTATGACTATTCCGCGCCCACACTTGGTCTGAAACTGGGTGGCGTACAGGTCGAGGATGAGACCCTGCCCAACGACATGCTGGCCATGGATTTCAAACTGACCGACTTGTCAGGAGATTCGCGGATGAAGATCGGCGAAACCCGCACAGTGGACCAGAAAATGACCGCAGCCGGGCTGACCTATGATCTGGGATTCACCGATCCCGAAGGGTCAGATGATGGCAAGATCAACGGGTCGATGAACCAATTGACCTTCGAAGGCACCAACGTGATCCCCGAAGATTTCGACGGCACCGACCCGCAATCCTTCTTCAACGGCGGGGTCTCATTCTCGGGTCTGTTCACCTATGCCTCGGGTCAGGCCGCGATTGAAGGGACGAGCGAAGGTCAGGCATTTTCGATGGCCACCCAATCCGAAGGTGGCCGGTTCGGCGCCAGCTTGGACGATCAGCGTCTGGCTTATGATGTCGAACAAAACAGCGCAAACCTCGCCGTGACCACGGCCGAGCTGCCGTTCCCAATCGAGATGGCAATGGCCAAGACAGGGTTAGGGTTCGAATTCCCGGTGCAGCAATCCGAAGAAGAGCAGCCCTTTGGACTGTCGGTCAACGTAACCGATTTCACCATGTCTGACGTGTTGTGGAGCATCTTCGACCCGGCAGGCGCCCTGCCGCGCGACCCGGCAACCATCGCGCTGGACGCCACCGGAACCGCAAAAATCCTGACGAACTTCTTCGATCCGGCCGCCATCGAGGCTCTGGAAACATCTGGCGAAGCACCGGGTGAGCTGAACTCGCTGAAGATCAACGAATTGCTGGTCTCAATGGTCGGAGCTAAATTGACGGGTGACGCGGACTTTACTTTCGACAATTCCAGCACCGAGGAGTTCGACGGGCTGCCGACCCCGGCCGGCGTGGCGAACCTTCAGCTGGCGGGCGCCAACGCATTGATCGACACGCTGATCACCATGGGCGTGATCGGCGAAAGCGACGCGATGGGTGCGCGGATGATGATGGGCCTGATGGCCGTACCCGGCGACGAACCGGATACGCTGAACTCGAAAATCGAGTTCACGGAAGATGGCCAGATACTGGCCAACGGTCAGCGCATCAAGTGATGTTGGGGGGCGAAGCTCAATATTACCAGAGCTTCGCCCGCTAACTGACTCAGGTCTGCAAATCCAACTCGTGGACTAGAGCTCGTGCGATACGCCGTCCGGCGGTTCGACCATTAAAATACGCGGGTGTCGGCAGATCCTTAGCAATGCTCTGCATGTGGAACCGGTACATCCCCTCATAAAATTTGAAGTTGGTCTCACACAGAAAAAATTTCCCGGTTTCTGCGCATGGAAGAATGTCATGCGCGTAAAGCCCGACGCCCACAGCATTCTTGACGCTTTTCGCGATGTCGCGGATTTGGTCAATATTGGGTTTGATCAGTAGGTCGTGAAAATGTGTTAGCATTTCAGCATCAACCGGCGTCCCCCGAGTTCGGACATTGAGTCCTTTTCCGGCTCTTATCCACGAAAACAGGACCTGTTCGCCTACTGCCATGGCACGAATGGATACATGCCAGGGCTTACCTTTGTATTCGTATTTGCAATTGATGTAATCGGTGTTGTACCGCGTGGAATCCAATTCCCTTTCGTCACTCACGAGTTGTACCGGAACATGCGCGTTTGACACTTCGTTCGAAAAAACAGTGCCGAAACTGTCACCCGCCTCAATCAACTTAGGCATGGGAACGCCCGCGGCCGTCAAAACCTTGTTCTGGCGGACTTTGTGGCCAATGACGCGCCCATGCTCAACGGAATGCAGGACCTTGTGACCCAGCGCCACGAGCTCTGCCTCACTCGCGCGCAGCCAGTCTACTTTTTGATACTGAACGACGAAAAGCTCGTTGTAATGCAGCAAAACATAGCTTTTCGGATCTGTTGTCGGGCCGCGCTCAATCAGTTCCCGGAAAGGCAAAACTTCAGCAGGGACTTGCAGCTTGGTAAGAACCCTTGTGAAATGGCTGATGATATTGCTCGACCCTTTGCCCGCGGCAACGACATGCGGCTCGTCAAAATCAACTACGAAAAACTGAGCCAAGCCAAGCTCTCCTATTTGCCTTCACTTGCCCGGGTGAAAGTTTCAATCTGTTGTGATCGTCACCCGGAAATCTGTAATGCGTCCCAACTAATGAAAGTTTATACGGAAATGCAAACCCTTCGGCTGCCCCATCTGAATTTGGGCCAAACTAAGGGGTCTGACCTGTGATCTATCTGCCCAGAGGTCTTGCGGGACGGGCGGTCCAAGGCTAGGTCCAATGCAATACAACCGGAGGCCGCATGACCCTTACACCTGAAGACATCAGCCAATCCTTAATGGACGCGGCCCGCAATGCCGGGGCCGACGCGGCGGATGCTATTGTGATCGATGGCTCTTCGGCTTCAGTCGAAGTGCGGAGCGGGGCGCTGGAACATGCCGAAAGGTCCGAGGGTACTGACCTTGGTCTGCGGGTGTTCCTGGGGCAGCGGCAGGCGATCGTGTCCAGCTCTGACAGCCGCCCGGAAACCTTGACCGCGATGGCCGAGCGCGCCGTGGCCATGGCCCGCGAAGCCCCCGAGGATCCGTTCACCGGGCTGGCCGATGCGGCCCAGTTGGCCACGGATTGGGATCTGCCCGCATTGGAATTGTTCGACCCTACCCCGGAACCAGCGGCCAAAGACCTGCTGCATGACGCGCTGGCCGCCGAAGCTACGGCACTGGCGGTTCACGGCGTATCGCAAGTATCCGATGCAGCGGCGGCTTATGGTACGCACCGTGTACATCTGGCAGCAACCAACGGTTTTTCCGGTGGCTATGCCCGCAGCAGCCGCTCGACCTCATGCGTGGCGATCTCGGGCGAAGGTACCGGGATGGAGCGCGACTATGACGGCGACAGCCGCACCTTTCAAAGCGACCTGCGCAGCCCCGAGGAAATTGGCCGCACCGCAGGTGAACGTGCTGTGGCGCTGGTCGGGGCTCAGAAACCCGCCACCGGCACATTTCCGGTGCTGTTTGACGAACGCATCTCATCCTCGCTGATCGGTCACCTGCTGGGGGCCAGCAATGGTGCGGCTATCGCGCGGGGCGCGTCTTGGCTTAAGGACTGTCTGGGCGAACAGGTGTTACCTGACCACCTGTCGCTGATCGAAGACCCGCACCGCCCACGCATCGCGGGCTCGCGCCCCTTCGACGCCGAAGGACTGCCAACGCAGCGGCGCGCCATTGTCGAAAACGGCGTGCTGACCGGCTGGACGCTTGATCTGTCCAGCGCGCGCAAGCTGGACATGACCTCTACCGGTAACGCCACGCGAGGCGTGTCGGGGCCACCTTCGCCCAGCAACTGGAACCTGAGCCTGACCCAAGGCACACACAGCCGCCAGGACCTGCTGCGTGACATGGGCACCGGGCTGCTGGTGACATCTATGATCGGCTCGACCATCAACCCAAACACGGGTGACTATTCACGCGGTGCATCAGGGTTCTGGGTCGAGAACGGAGAGATCACGCATCCGGTCAACGAATGCACCATCGCGGGCAACCTGCGCGATATGTTGAAACGGATCATCCCGGCAAACGACGCGCGCCCGTATCTGTCGCGGGTGGTTCCGTCGGTGCTGATCGAAGGAATGACACTTGCCGGCAGCTGACCTGCAACTTTTGATCGACGCCGCATTAGAGGCCGGAAAGATCGCCACCCGATACTCGGGCACAACGGCGCAGCGCTGGGATAAACCCGACGGCGCCGGACCGGTGACCGAGGCCGATCTGGCCGTCAACGCCATGCTGGAACAGCGCCTGCCCGCCGCCCGTCCATGCTATGGCTGGCTGAGCGAAGAAACCGAGGATTCCACTGACCGGCTGACGAAGGACCGGGTGTTCATCATCGATCCGATCGACGGCACGCGCAGCTTTGCCGAAGGATCGCGCACCTGGGCACACTCACTGGCCATTGCAGAACAGGGCGAAGTGATTGCGGCTGTAATTTACCTGCCCCTGCGCGATCTGCTGTATACTGCGGCCAAAGGACAAGGCGCGTTTCTGAATGGGGCGCCGATCCACGTCTCGGGCGTCACGACGCTGGACACGGCGCAAATATTGGCGGCCAAACCCAATATGAAGCCACACCATTGGCGGCAGGGTCAGGTGCCTGACTTTGAACGGGTCTATCGCCCGTCACTGGCCTATCGAATGGCGCTGGTCGGACAAGGGCGTTTCGACGGGATGCTGACGCTGCGGCCCAGTTGGGAATGGGATATCGCTGCGGGCGACCTGCTTATCCGTGAGGCTGGCGGCCGCTGTTCCGACCGGTTGGCGCAACCCTTGCGGTTCAACAACGCCCATCCGCGCCTGAACGGCGTGATCGCGGCCGGCACGCCCATTCATGACACCCTGCACGCACAGCTTGACCCGGGCAGCACCGGAATCCGCCCATGAGCCGACCGCGATCCCTCAGCCTGGCAGCCTATCGGGTTCTGTCCTGGGGCGTGTCCAACCCGAGCAGCCAACCCGAGATCCAGCGCCCTGAGGGCGAGTTGCTATGGGTCCATATCAACGCGCAGGATCGCCAGCGCGCGGTCGTAGATTTCTGCCATAGGCTGCAGCAGGTCCGACCCACTTTGCATGTGCTGCTGACAGTGCCCGCCGAAGCCGACCTGAGCCTTTGGGAGCAAGGAGACTACCCGCTGGTGAACCTGCCCTCCGAACAAGCGGGGGCAGCACGCGCGTTTCTGGACCATTGGCACCCCGAAATCGGCCTGTGGGTCGGGGGCGGGCTGATGCCCAATGTTATCACGCGCGCCGAAGAGCGCGGTATTCCCCTGATCCTGATCGAAGCACGGGTTGATATAAAGATCGCGCGCGGCGCCCGGTGGCTGCCGGACATCACCCGTTTTACTTTAGACTGTTTCAAAACCATCCTGACCACGAATTCGGAAACCACCCGGACAATCCGTCGCCTTGGCATCACGTCGGGCAAAGTCACCGACTCTCCACCATTGTATGTCAGCCCGAACCCGCAGCCCTGGCCCGAGGATGAACTGATCGAAACCAATCACGCACTGGCGGGGCGTCCCGTCTGGTTGGCAGCATGTGTGCGGGACAAGGAGTTCATCTCGATCCTTAGTGCCCATCGCCAGGCATTGCGGATGTTGCCCCGGCTGACACTGGTGCTGCATGTGGCAGACACCGCTGAGGCAGAACCACTGCAAAACCGCCTTGAGACTATGGATCTGCGTTGTACCAATTGGGACACCAGCGGTCAGATCGAAGACAACACGCAGGTTATCCTGTCCGCCCACTCCGAAGATCTGGGCCTGTGGCACCGGATCTCGCCAGTCACATTCATGGGCAGTTCGCTAGAACGCGACGCGGGTGGGCGCGATCCACTTTTTGCCGTTGCCCTTGGGTCGTCTGTCATCCACGGCCCGTTTGTGCATCGTCATCAGCAGATGTACGATCAACTGGATCGGGCCGGCGCTGCCCGCATGGTCAGATCCGCAACCGAACTGGGCGACGCCGTGGTCGAGCTGCTATCGCCTGACCGGGCTGCAGATATGGCGTTGGCCGGGTGGCAGATCGTATCCGAAGGCGCACCACAAGCGGATCAACTGATCGATATGGTGCAGGATTGCCTGGATCAGCGGAGTGCGGGTTGATGCGAGCACCTGATTTCTGGAATACCGCCCCCGACCGACTGGATATGCGCGCAAAATTGCTGGCGCCGCTGGGACGCATTTATGCCGCCGCAACCGCCCGACGGGTGGCGTCCGAGCCCGGGATGAAACCCGGCATTCCTGTCATCTGCATCGGCAACCTGAACGCAGGTGGTACCGGCAAAACCCCAACCGTAATCTGGATGATCGAGCAATTGCGCGACGCCTGGCACGAAACGCATGTGGTGACGCGTGGCCATGGAGGTTCGTTAGAAGGGCCCGTGCAGGTTGACCCAGCCAAACACACTGCCGCGCAAGTCGGGGATGAACCCCTGTTGCTGGCCGCCTTTGCCGAGGTCTGGGTGGCCAAGGACCGCGCCGCCGGCGCGCGCGCGGCGGCCGAAGCCGGGGCCAGTGTGATCCTGCTGGACGACGGGTTTCAGAACCCCTCGGTCGCCAAGGATTTCTCGGTCATCGTGGTCGATGCGGCGCGTGGGTTCGGAAATGGGTTATGCCTACCTGCCGGACCATTGCGGGAACCTGTCGATACCGGATTGCAGCGCACCGATCTGGTACTGTCGCTGGGTGATACCGACGCGCAAACCCAATTTGCCGATCGCTGGGGGGCGAAGCTGACCGTGCCCCACGCCACCGGCGCGGTTGAGCCCCTGCAAACCGGTATGGATTGGGCAGATACGCCGGTTCTGGCCTTTGCAGGGATCGGCCATCCTGAAAAGTTCTTTGCCACCTTGCGCCAACAGGGCGCGACACTCTTGCGGGCCGAGGCACTGGACGATCACCAACCGCTGACCCCTGCCCTTATGACCCGGTTAGAGAACGAGGCCCGCCTGCTGGGCGCGCAAATGGTGACAACAGAAAAAGACGCCGTGCGCCTGCCACCGGCGTTTCGCAGCAAGGTCATCACCCTGCCTGTGCGTTTGCAAGTGAATGAGGCCGACAAGGTGCGGCAGATGCTGCTGCAAATCGCCCCGTCGCCGTAAAGTGCGACCGGTCCGTGTAGAACCGGTCGCAACAGGCAATCAGCTGCCCAGTTCTTCTTCGATCAGCTTCTTGAAATCGGCATAAGATTGGTTGTCGACCTTCTTGCCATTCACAACGAACGAAGGCGTGGATTGAACACCGTCACGTTCGGCGTTTTCCTGATACCAGGCCACCAGTGTCTGCGCGCGGGTGCCGTCCTGCAGGCAGGCTTCAAGCTGGTCATTGTCAATACCAGCCAGACGCCCGATCTTGCGCAACTCGTCCACGATTTCAGCTGGACCACCTGCGCGGGTCCATTCGGACTGACCTTCATAGATCAGGTCGGAAATGCCAAAGAACTTATCGGGGCCGTCGCAACGCGCGACCATCGAAGCCCACAGGCCATATTTGTCGAAATACACCTCGCGGTAGATGAACTTGACCTTACCGGTGTCGATGAAATCCTTCTTCAGCTGCTTATACGCCCCCGTATGGAAGTTGGCGCAATGCGGGCAGGTATAGGATGCATATTCGATGATCTCGACCGGCGCATCTTCTGCCCCCTGCACCATCTCGACGATGGTCGAGGTGTCAATATCGGCCTCTTGCGCCTCGGCACTGCCAATCATCGGATACGAAGTAGAGGAATTCGACAGCCAATAGCCGCCAGCGGCGATAGCGACGGCCGCGCAGATTCCGGTTGCAATACGGCTCATTTCTCAGCCCTTTCTCAGCGTTTTTGCTTGGATAATACGTTGCGGCCCAGACGTTCAAGGGCCGCGCGCAGATCACCGTCATTGACGTCGCGCGCGGTCCGGTCCGCCTCGGCCACGATTTCGGGATCGATTTTGGGTTTCGCCGCTTTCGGTTTGTGATCGAAGCTGGCCTGCCCCTCGGCAAATCCTGTCGGCGCGGTCTGGGTGATACGCACCCGGCTGATGGCGTTATAGCCATAAACAGCATTCACCTTGTCGCGCAGCTGTTCCTTTTGCATTTCAAGCATCGGAGCCTGCGGGCCAGTGGTCAGCACCGTCAGCGTCGCGCCGATCCCGCCCTTGCCATAGCCCACATTCACCGGTCGCGCGATGGCGGCCATATCCTGGCCCACGATCTCGGCCCAATGGGTCAGCAGACGCGAAACGGCAAAGCCCCGGCTTTCCCCGGCGCGCCTGATCTGGCCGTTCAGCAATGTCGCGGTGCGTTTGAACCCGCGGGTCGAAGAACGTCTGCGCTGCATCTGGTTTCCAACTCCTGCGCCGCTATTGTAAAGGGCATGATATCGGACGCCAGCGAAACCCGACAGAGAGATAGATAAAACTTGCGTGACACTATTCAATATGACCTGAGCGGTGCGTTACTGGCCTGGTACGACCGCCACGCTCGCACGATGCCGTGGCGTGTTAGACCAGCCGACCGGGCGGCGGGCATGATACCCGACCCCTACCGGGTCTGGTTGTCCGAAGTGATGTTGCAACAGACCACTGTGGCCGCTGTCCGAGATTATTTTACGCGATTCACCGCGCGCTGGCCTACGGTTCAGACACTGGCGGCCGCACCGGATGATCAAGTCATGGGCGAATGGGCCGGGCTGGGCTATTACGCCCGTGCCCGCAACCTGCTGAAATGCGCGCGCGCGGTGGCCAATGAACATGGCGGCGTTTTTCCTGATACCTATGACGCCCTGCTGAAACTGCCCGGCATCGGCCCCTATACGGCCGCCGCTATCTCGGCCATCGCTTTTGACCAGCCCGAGACTGTTCTGGATGGCAATGTCGAGCGGGTCATGGCGCGTCTGTATGACATTCACGACCCTCTGCCAAGCTCGAAACCCCTGTTGAAAGAAAAAGCCGCTGCGCTAACGCCCGACCTGCGACCCGGAGATTATGTACAGGCCGTGATGGATCTGGGGGCCACGATCTGTACCCCGAAATCTCCGGCCTGTGGCATCTGCCCCCTGCGCAACCCTTGTCAGGCTCGTGCGGCCGGAACCCAGCCCGACCTGCCGCGAAAGACACCGAAAAAGCCGAAACCCACGCGGTATGGCCATGTCTATATCGCTCAGCGTACGGATGGAGCCCTGCTGCTGGAGCGGCGCCCCGACAAAGGGTTGCTGGGCGGCATGCTGGGCTGGCCGGGGTCAGTTTGGTCAGATGCGCCAGCAGACTCCCCTCCCTTTTCCGCTGACTGGCAAGCATTAGCAGGTGAGGTGCGCCACACCTTCACCCATTTTCACCTGATCCTGTGTGTCTGGACAGCTACGTTGCCGACGGAAACGACCCTTGATGATCTGATCGTTTTGGAAAAACACACTTTCCGCCCCAGCGACCTGCCGACCGTGATGCGCAAAGCATATGACCTCTGGCGCAACCGGTAACCCATTGTCTGTCCTGCCGGACTGTGGCTAATGTGCGCGCAGTCATCCGGAGCCACCCAATGACCGCAACAGATACCTTACCCCGTTGGCAATCGGCCCTGCCGTTCTGGATCTCATTCCTGCTGATCCCGCTGATCTGGTTCACCGCAATGGCCGGCGGTTGGTGGGTCTTGCTGGTGCCACTTTCCACATGGTGGGCCTTTGCGTTGCTCGACCGGCTCACCGGGCTGGATCTGGCCAATGCCAGCCCCGATACCCCCGACTCGATGTTGCACTGGTACATCCTGCTGACAAAAGCCTGGGTACCGGTGCAATTCCTGACCCTTTACGGGCTGATCTGGTACGCCACGCATACCGACCACCTGTCAACCTTGGCTAAGGTTGGGCTGTTCTTCGGCATGGGAGTAATCTCGGGCACGATCGGCATCAACTACAGCCACGAGTTGATGCACCAAAAAGGCCGGGTCGAACGCTGGTTGGGCGATATCCTTCTGGCGATGGTGCTGTATTCACATTTCCGCTCTGAACATCTGCTGGTGCATCACCGCTATGTCGGTACGCCCCGCGACCCGGTGACTGCCCGCTATAACGAGGGGTTTCATCGGTTTTATCCGCGGGTGCTGAAACAATGCCTGTTCTCGGCCTTGCGGGCTGAACGCGAAAAACTGGCCCGCAAAGACCGCCCGTGGAGCGACCTCTCCAACCCGTTCTGGCGCTACTGGGCATTACAAGGTGCAATGCTGGTTTTGGCCTTCGTGATCGGAGGTCTCTCGGGGCTCGCACTGTTCCTGATCCAGGCGGGCGTCGCCATCTGGCAGCTAGAATTGGTTAATTACGTCGAACACTATGGCCTGACACGCAAACATCTGGGCGCAGGCAAGTATGAGCATGTCCAACCGCGCCACTCATGGAATGCGTCACAGAAAGCGTCGAACTGGCTACTCATCAATTTGCAGCGCCACTCGGACCACCACTATAAACCCAACCGCCGCTTTCCACTGTTGCAACACCACCCCGAGGACGCCGCCCCGCAATTGCCCTACGGCTATCCGGTGATGACGGTCGCCGCGATGATCCCACCGCTGTGGCGTCGCATCATGAACCCGCGCGTCCGCGCTTGGCGGCGCCAATATTATCCCGAAGTTACGGACTGGACGCCCTATAACAAATTGCAAAACCCGCTGCCACGTGCCTGACCGCAGCACGCGTCAGCGTGCTGCCCGGCCCAACGATCCGCCTTGCATCTTCGATGCATGGTTGTTCGGCGGGAGCCCTCACCCGGTCATCACCCATACATCCATCGGGGCCTCCACCCCCCGGACCGCACGATTTTCGTGTTTCGCAAACCCCGCCATCAGCTCGGATACGTTGCGACCTTCTTCCTCCAAACGGCTCCGAACTGCGTCGCTCATGATGACTTTTGCCTGAAATTCGCGGGTCTGCGCCTCAAGCTTCGCGGCCACATTCACCGCATCCCCTATCACCGCAAATTCCAAACGGTTGGCGCCGATATCCCCCAGAACGACCGCGCCGAAATGGACCCCGATCCCCACACGTATCTCAGGCTCGCCCGTACGGCGGCGTTCCACGTTCCAACGGTCAATCACATCGATCATCCCGCGCGCGCAGGCCACTGCATTACTCGCATCCTGCGTTGTCGGCACCGGCGTCCCAAACGTGGCCATCAACCCGTCACCCAGGTATTTGTCCAGCGTTCCGTGATGCCGGAACACTTCGGCCTCCATTCGAGCGTGAAAGCCGCGCAGAACCTCAATCACTTCGTAAGGGTCGCGCCCGGCGGCATATCTGGTGAATCCGACGATATCGATGAACAGGACGGCAATTTGCTCTTTGCGCACCTGCTTCAGCGGCTCATCATTCTGGCTCAGCTCATCCACCACGTTCGGTGAGAAATACCGCGACAGGTTTGCCCTTTCGCGCTCCAACCCCGCATTCGACATCAGCAACCGATTGAGCCGCCGCATCGACACGCCCAATGTCACCGCCACCATCATGAATACGATCACCTGTTGAATACGCTGCGCTGGCATAAAGCTGTTGGGGTCCAGCAATTCTGCCACATCGGGATAGCCAGCCAATGCCTCAGCCACACGCTCGCTGAGACCGGGCATCGGGGTTGCAACCCACCAGGCGATGATCCATCCTGCTGTCCAGACCCCTGCCGTCCATGATCCGATCGCAATCACCGTGCGCCAGGAATAGGCCAACGTACCGGCCGCCAGAATGATGAAAAAATACTGGAAATTGTCGAACCGGTACTGCATCGCCAACGGTCGGACATCGTCGCTGAACGGGTTGGGCACAATCATCCCCAGTGTCATGATCAGCAGGTCCACAAAGATCAAAAGCAGCTCGGTCCGCGATTGCCCCACACGCCCCGCGCGCCGGATAAACCAGCCGTTGGCGCAGATCAGCAGCAAGATGAAGTGATACCACAGCACTTCCCATTGCGGATTCAGGTAGATCAGCAGCACACCAGTCAGCGCCATCGCGATCCAGCGAGCGCGGACCGCAAGTTCAAGCCCCTCGCGCTTGTGTCGTTCCATCGCGGCTTCGGTATATTTGTTTTCCAGATCGAAATTGTCCGGGCGGGTCACAAAGAACCGGTCAAAGCGGGACTCGCTGGCTGTGGTTTCCGACATTGCACAAGCTCCTTCACTGCACCGCAGGATACAGAAGGCCCGTTTCGAAACCAGATGTTGAAAAACAAAAGACCCCGCCGAGATCGGCGGGGCAAGGCTTAGTGCCTTGTGTCAGGCCACAGGCACCGGCGGTGTTGGTAAAATCAGTTCATCTCGGCCCGGATCTGCTGACGCAACACGTCAATCGGCACCGTTTTGCCGTCGCGTTTAAAGCACCAGTAGGTCCAGCCGTTACAGGACGGCGCGTTTTCCAGCTGCGCCCCCACTTGGTGGATCGAGCCCTTGACGTTGTTACCCACCAGCGTGCCGTCGGCACGGACCTTGGCCTTGTGGCGCTGGTTCATGGAATACAGTTCTTCACCCGGGCGCAGCATCCCACGTTCAACCAGTTGGCCGAAGGGCACGCGCGGCTCGGCACGTTTGCTGGCGCTGACCTCCAGCGCCTCACGGTCGAACTTACGGACCTTCGAGATGCGCTTTTCAGCGACCTTGCGATAGCTTTCCTCGCGCTCGATGCCGATGAATTCGCGGCCCAGCATCTTGGCAACTGCACCTGTGGTTCCGGTACCGAAGAACGGATCAAGGATCACATCGCCCGGATTGGTCGAGCCGATCAGCACACGGTGCAACAGCGATTCCGGTTTCTGCGTCGGATGCGCCTTGTCGCCGTTTTCATCCTTCAGGCGCTCGTGCCCGGTGCAGATCGGCAGCACCCAGTCACTGCGCATCTGAACGCCCTCGTTCAGCGCCTTTAGGGCTTCATAGTTGAACGTGTACTTTGCCCCTTCGCGTTTCGACGCCCAGATCATCGTCTCATGCGCGTTGGTAAAGCGTTTGCCGCGGAAGTTCGGCATCGGATTGGATTTGCGCCACACGACGTCGTTTAGAATCCAATAGCCCGCGTCCTGCAGGGCCGAACCCACACGGAAGATATTGTGGTAAGACCCAATCACCCAGATCGCGCCATTTGGCTTAAGCAGACGACGCGCTGCCTTCAGCCATTCGCGGGTGAATTGGTCATAAACGGCAAAGCTGGAGAATTGATCCCAATGATCGTCAACCGCATCTACCTGACTGTTATCGGGGCGGTGCAATTGACCCTTCAACTGCAGATTATAGGGCGGATCCGCGAAAATCAGGTCCACCGACGCCTCGGGCAGACTGTTCATCACATCGATGCAGTCCCCGGATAGAATCGTGTTTAAAGGGAGCGCTTTTGCGCCCTTTTTAGTGGTTGTTGTCATTTGTACTGCCTCAAGTATCCACGGCGCTTTTGCGCTCATTTGGTTGAGACAAGGATGAGTCAAAGTCGATTCGCCGTCAATTTCTTTTTTGAATCAGCGACTTAAGATTTACTCTTGATACAAGATATTGTGTACCGGCTTGAAGGAACGTCTATGGTGTGGGGTCACACCAAGATTTTGCAGCGCGTCCTTGTGTTGTTTCGACGGATAACCGGCGTTTGTCTCCCATCCGTAGCCCGGATGCTGTTGCGCCAAATCCACCATCAGTTGATCGCGCCAGTTTTTGGCGACGATCGAAGCCGCCGCAATCGACACAGAATGCGCATCGCCTTTGACCACCGCCCTCGCGGGGATCGTCAGGCCGCGTGGAATCATGTTCCCATCGATCAGCAGGTAATCAGGCGGCGGGTCCAGCGCTGCCACCGCGCGCTCCATCGCCAGATGCGAAGCCCGCAAGATATTGTGTTCGTCAATCTCGGCCACTGACGCCTCGGCAATTGCGATCTCGGCCTTCTCACGCAGGGCTGCCTCTAACGCAGCGCGCCGTTTCGCCGTCAGCTTTTTGGAATCGTTCAGCCCGTCAGGAATATCACTGGGGTTCAGAACCACGGCTGCGGCAACCACCGGTCCGGCCAGCGGTCCGCGCCCAACCTCGTCGACACCTGCGATCCGCAGAAATCCACGCGCCGATGCGGCATTCTCAATTTCATAATCCGGAGTCGTCATACCCCCGGAAAACCGCGTTTTGCCACCCACCGCAAGAAAAAAGGAGAGAGCAGCTTGCGCCGCCCTCTCCCGCACAGCGCTTCTGTGGCGCCGCTCCTGCTCGAAAACCGTTACTTGTAACTAACGCGGTATCCTTTCTGGCGCAGACAACCGGGGTGGTATGCCCGCTCGACCTTTTTGCCATTCCAGAACCTGACCTTGCACTGGTTAGGCAGGCTATTGCTGTATTTGTAATGCTTGCCCAGACAGGTCTGCCCCAACAGTCGTTGATTGGGCGAATACCCTTTGAACGTGCGCAAGCATCGTTGCGGCAGGCTGTAACGCGCAACACGCGGAGGCAGCGGGCGTACGTGATGTGGCCGGTGCTTTGGCCGGGTGTGTACGTGTTTCTGGGGCGCCTTATATATGTGATTGTAGTTGTGCGTCACGTTGTTCTTTTTGCTCTTGTCGTCGAAATGCTTCACAGCGGCGCCAATCAGCGCAATGGCTGCAAGCCCGCCAAGAATATCCTCGACATCCGCGGCCCGCGCCTGAGACGCGGAAATACCGGTGATGGCAACTGCCGAGGCCACGATCAGGGCAATGAATTTCTTATGCATGGTGCTTGTCCTTCAGTAGTCTTGAGGTGACCCGGTGGCGGGCCGTGTGCTGATGACCCGACACTGGCCGCGCCTCGTTCAGACAGGCAATAACGGCCCGGTGTTATCCGATATCAGGCCCGCGAAACCCCTTAGGTTATTGAATATCGTGCCAACACATGCGCAGGATGCGGCCTATGAAACAGATCCTCTCTTCTCTGGCCCTGTTGGCCCTGATATCGCTTGGCACCACCGCTTCGGCGGCCGATTGCTATGCCGACTACAAGGCCAAGCAAGACAATCCACTGCGCCTGCACTACGGCGTCATGCAGGTATCGGCTTGCGGTAAAGGGCAGGCTAAAAAAGAAGTCGCCCAGCGCCTCAAGGGGTCGGGCTGGACCCTGCTGAACGTCATGTCCGTGTTCGGGCCGGAAGGGTTGGATAAAAGGAAGGCCAATGCCGGAAAATTCTATCTCCGTTACTGAGGCCCGCCGATCTGGTGTCAGACTGGTCGGCGCGGGCATCGCGGCGATCGTGGTGATTCTGGTAACAGCGGCCATCTTTTTATTCTGGACCCTGCCCGATGCGAACGCATTCAACGCCCGGGTCGAACGATTGTTCATCGAAAGCGATCTAACCTCGCAAACTGAAATCCGCTTGCTTGAGATATTGGCGCAATCGGGCACCGCTTTTGCCGATACACTGTCCAGCTACCGAATGGTGATTTTCGTGTTGCTGGTTTTTGCCACTGCTATGTTGGTAACGGCGCTGGTGTTTCTGGTAATGCTGGTGTTGTTGAACCGGCGAATGGCACAGATCGAACGCACCGGCATTCAGGTCACCTCGCTGTTGATCAGCCGCGAGGAAAATACCGTCTATCTGAACAACATGGATTTCAAACTGACCCCCGCGGCAATGGAGACCTTGTCGGTGCTGGCCGAATCCCGGCTGGACGACGAGGTCCTGTCCGGCGTCCAGATCGAGTCGATGATTTCGGGCAAAGACACCGCCGATTGTGACGAGGCCGCAGGTGCCACACGGATCAAACGGCTGCGCGATGCCTTGGGCAATCAGATGGTCAGTGAGTTGCTGGTCAAGAATATCGCCAAAAAAGGCTATATGCTGTCGATCGAAAAAGATGTGATTCAGATGGTCTGACTTTGCCGCATCGCACAAGGTATGTGTGATAAAATGCCAGTTATCCCCCTTGGAATGCTTGCCCCAAAGGCCCATCCTATTACTAAGCGGGTCAGGGAAACTGATGATGAACGTCCATACCACACCGCCGACCAAAGGCTATGGGATATCGGTCGAATCGCTGAAAGGTCGGATCGCGATCTATCGGGATGACACCCTGTTGGCCGAAAGCACCGACGCGAAAGTCATGTATGAAACGCGGCTGCCGGCCACAATTTACGTCCCGCGCGCAGATGTCTGTGTCGATCTTGGTGCAGAAACCGAGTTGCAGACGTTTTGCCCATTCAAGGGAACGGCGACCTATCACGATGTCATTCTGAATGGGCAACGGCTGACCAACTCGGTCTGGGCCTATGAAGAAGCACTGCCTGAAAGCGCCGCCATTCAGGGCTATGTCGGGTTTATGCCCTCGGCCTATACACGGGTCGACTTGGGCGAAAACCAACTGCGAGATACCGAGGATGGCAATATCAGCGGCCCTCTGATTGATTGGCTGATGCGTGGTGCATCCAACCTCAGCACGCCGGAAGCCTTCACCAAGGCATTGGCCGAAAAGATGTTGGAACACGGCATCGCCATTCAACGGCTCAGCATTTTGGCCTGGTCTCTGCATCCGCTGATCGCGGGCAAGCATTATATCTGGGAAAAGGGTGAGGCCGAGATTTCGACCAACGTGCCCACGTATGAAATCCACGATCACCCGGCCTATATCAACAGCCCCCTGCGTCACGTCTCGAACGGGCTGGGTGGTGTGCGCCAGCGGTTGAACGACGAAAACCCCCAAAACAGCTTCCCGATTATGGAGGACCTGCGGGCCAAGGGTGCCACCGATTACGTCGCCATGCCATTGCCGTTCTCGGACGGGCGGACAAATGTCCTGACCCTGACCTGCGATCATCCTGACGGGTTTACAACAGAAAACCTCGGGCTGGTGTTCGAGTGCTCATCTGTCATTGCCCGCTTTTACGAAGTTTTCATGCAGCGCGAGAACGCACAGGTGTTGCTTGAGACTTATGTCGGCAAACGCTCGGGCGCGCGGGTGCTGGGCGGTGAAATCCGGCGCGGCGACGGGGATGAGATTGATGCGGCCATTATGTTCTGCGACCTGCGCAATTCGACCAGCCTAGAAGAGCAGCTTGGCCGTACCGCCTATATCAACGTGCTGAACGACTTTTTCGAAACCGTGTCCGATATCGTGCATAACAATGGCGGCGAAGTATTGAAGTTCATCGGTGACGCTGTTCTGGCAGTCTTTCCCGAGGGTGAAGATTCCATGGTCGCGCGCCGAAACGCGCAACGCTCAGCCGTTGAAATTGTCGAAAAACTTGGTGAGTTGCGCCAATCTGGCTCAGACGTTCATTGCGATTGCTCGATCGGGGTTGCCTATGGTCGGGTCACATATGGCAATGTCGGATCGCGCGAACGGCTGGATTTCACCGTCATCGGACAGGCCGCAAATGTCGCGGCCCGGTTGGGGGAATACAGCAAAACGATCGGTCAGCGCATTGTCGTCTCGGCCGATATTCAGCCTGCATGCGCGGATGCTTTGTCATTGGGCGAGGTCAAGCTGCACAATGTGTCCCAGCCAGTGACCTCATTTGCACTCAGAACTTCGGCGGATGCCGTGTTGAACGCCTGAGTTTTCGAATAGTTACCTGTGTCGCGCCTAGGTTACGCCCCCAGCAAAATCAGGGCCGTTTGAGCAGGGGAAATCGTGTTTTGCAGCTGTGCAATCTGGCTGCGTGCAAGATATTGGTCTGTCAGCCGGGCCACCGACGCCTCGTCGGTAAATTGGGCCAGATCGTCTGATCCAGTCAGGCCCGACAATCTATCCTTGAATACCTCAAGCTGCCTGTCGATGTCCAACTGCGCGAAACTTGATGGCAGCCCCAGCGCCGTCTCCATCATGCTTCGCAGCGGCGGTTGCCCCATCAGGTCAAACCACTTTGTGTCCGAACTGCTGTCCTGCGCGGCCAGATCCGCCAAGGTATGTTGCGTGTAAAGCGATATGCGCATCGTCTCATCGCTCTCACCCACAGCGATTTCGAACCGAGACACGACATTGCCCTGCGCTATTGCTTCCATAAAGGTGGTCAAACCCGTTCTGCGCACCTCGCCCGGACCCAGGCCGAAGGCTTCGGAAAACTCCCGATACCGCTTATCGGCCAGACGGTTGGACAATGCATCCTCGGCGCTTGTCCCATCGGACAGAATTTTCTGGATGAAATAGCGATTGTTGATGTCATCCTCTAGCCCGAAGGCGCCCAGCGCCACTTGCAGCAACCGCCTATCCGAAACCAATTCCTCAGCCGTCTGTACCTTGCCGATATTGTCCAGAAAGTACTTTGTCTCTCGTTCATTGACTGGCGAGGCCGAAAAGCTTTCGAGCTGCGTATCATAGGTACGCTGCAAAAAACGCCAGCCGACAATACCATCAGAGGGGATGACAGGCCGGAATGTCATTGCTGATACGCCATCAACCGTTCTTCACGCGGCAGCAACGCCCGCAGGGATTTCAGGCATTTGTAATACTGTTCGGCCAGTAAAGCCTCAGTAGCTTCGGACAGTACACGACGACTGTCGGCATCGGTGAAGACCTGACTCAACTCTTCAACCCGCCGCAAAAGCTGTTGCCGCGCCCGCTCAGGCTCCATATCGCCGGACAAGACAAGCTGGGCGGCATAACACACCCGCCGCACCGGGGTAGTCACCTCATCCGGATGAATGGCATCGCGCAGGCGCAGGACATTTGCGTCCGGCGTCATGATTGAAAAGCGGCTGCGGCGATCTCCGTTTTCGACAACCACGCCGTTTATCAGCACCCTCTCTTTCGGTGCCAGTTTCAGAACCAGCCCCCCCATCAGGTAGCACCCATCTGACGCAGGCCGCGCAGGACGGCCATATTGATCTCAAGCAGCGGCTCAACGGTCGCCTTATTGCCCAGAACCTGACTGCTGTGTTGCTCGGTGAATTCTGCCAGATAGAAGATTCGCGCGCGCAATTCATTGGGCAGCGCGTTGTCCGAGTCGGACACGCCAGTTGCCAGAACGGTCCACAAGCGACGATTTTCGTGTAGCGCGTGAACGAACCCTCCGAAATCGGTTTTGCGTCGGGCCGCCGCAACCTTGAGCCGATGCGTGATCTTCGAAATCGCCTCGTACTCGGTATCGCGCGGGGTGCGGGTCGGGGCGGTCTGCGCGTAGGCACGTTGTGCAAGAGTTTGCGGTGTCACTTGAAATCCTTCCAATAGGCCGTCTTTTGGCGGTCAGAGTCGGGGCGCGTCTGGGCGCCCCGACCAGGTTCCGAAAATTAACGGAACAGCGACAGGATCGACTGCGGCGCCTGATTGGCAATCGACAGCGATTGAGTGGCCAGCTGCTGCTGAACCTGAAGAGCTTGCAGACGAGCCGAGGTCTCTTCCATATCGGCGTCAACCATCGAACCGATGCCGGACTTGAACGAGTCGGTCAGTTTGGAAACGAAATCCTGCTGTGTTTCGATACGGCCTTGCGCCGAACCAAAGGCTGCCGCTGCATCAATCGACGTGTCGATCAGTGTTTCGATGGTGCCCAGCGCGGCTGCCGCGCCTGCATCTGTCGAAACGTTAATCGAGCTGAGTGCGCCAAGCCCACCGGAACCAGCATTAGTGAATTGAGCCGACACGGTAATGTCCTGATCCGCATCCGCACCAGCCGTTGCCGTACCTGTAGTAAAGGACAGGGTGTTCGGCGATCCCGAGTCATAGTCGACTGCAACACCTGTGATGCCCAGCGCATCAACCTGGTTCTTGAGGCCAACAGCAACAAGAGCATCTGTATAGGCATCGTCATAGGTTCCAGAGGGATCCAGATCGCTGGCTTGAATGGTGTACGACACATCCTGATCACCGACTCGGATCGAGACACTATCACCGACTTCAAAGTTGTCAGTCGAGCTGTCGATCACAATGTCACCTGACCCGCCGGCTTTATCCATGGTAAAGCCTGCAACATCATTGTCGGTGGTCGCGCCTCCCGAACCTGCAAGTACGCCTTTGGCAGTATAACCGCCAATGGACAGGTCCTGACTTGCGACCGAAATCGACGACGAATTCACTGCACCAGTGCTATCCCGATCAAGTGAGGACAAGATCGAAGCAGTACCGGCCGAGCCGTCCACAAGGTTAAGCCCGTTGAACTGTGCCGCACCAACAACCGACGCAATCTGATCCCGCAGAGCGGTCACATCATCGTTGATCTTGCCGCGGTCAACGTTGTCCTCCTGCGCGGCGACGATTTTCTCTTTCATCTGCGTCAACAGATCGGTCACGGTTTCCGACGCGTTCCGCGCCACTGCAACGGTCGATTCTCCCAGCGCCAGGCTGTCTTTGATCGCGTTGAAGCCCTTGACGTCCGACTCCATGACTTTGGAGATTGCCCAGACGGCCGAGTTGTCCTTCGCAGTTGCGACGTCCTTACCGGTCGAGATCGCGTTCTGGGTCATCTCCAGATTCTTGTTGACCGATTTCAGGGTTTGCAGCGCCACCATTGCGCCATTGTTTGTCAGAATGCTGGACATAGCTTTCTTCCTTTTCCGTTCGGGCCCTTTGCGCCCATGCTTACCCCGCACCACATGCGGGCTTTGACGTCTTTCTGATCAATGCGATCCACCGTCGGGCTGTTCGCGCCACCTGTTGTTTCAGATGCCCGGCCACTTTTGCCCCTGATCCCCTAACGGAATGCTAAAGCCCCTCACTCAGAAAATTCGGATTTGAATCAAACTCGCTCCTATGCCCGTTTTTCCAGTTTCGCATTGCGACGCACGGCGTATCCGTTGCGCTGCCCGTCCGCTCCGTAGGTGCTGAACTCCTGCCGAACGCGCCGCAATTCAGCCATACGGCTGGCAACGGCCCGAATCCCTTCGGCGGCACTGTTCAACAGCGCCTGGTTCCGTTCGACTTTCTGCTGCAGGCGAATCAATTCGGCGCTGTCCAAAACCTGCAATTCATTGATCGCACCGATCAGCTTTTCCTTTTCCGGCGCCATATGGCTCAGCCGGTCCAGATCCCCGTCGACAAGCGCGTATCGCTCAAGATCCAGCACTTCCTCAAGGGATCGGATCAGGTCGGTTTCAGAATTGGTCGGCATCGGTTTTCTCCATCATGG
Source organism: Ruegeria sp. BI7 (assembly GCF_056537925.1). NCBI lineage: Bacteria > Pseudomonadati > Pseudomonadota > Alphaproteobacteria > Rhodobacterales > Roseobacteraceae > Ruegeria > Ruegeria sp. BI7. Next base: position 45,479 of record NZ_JBQFSK010000007.1, on the reverse strand, counting down.
ACTGGAACAAAATTTCGGACAGGCCAAGGCCGCCGGATGCGGCCAACGCACGCGCCTGATGTTGCACGAGGAAGGACGAAAACTGATCTTCGCCGGCACCGCCGCCAAAAGATTCGCTGGCCTTGCCCAACCCAGAAGACTTGAGCATTTCCGCCAGAAACGCGGCCTCCAACTCGACCGCCGCAGCCTGCAATTTCTCGGCCGTGGTGGGGGGCTGCGCGGTAGGAAGGGTTGTGGAAATCTTCATCACTTTCTCCGAAATTTGCATCTAACTTTCTCGATCAAAGGCGAAAGCGGTTAAAATAAACGTAACCTCCTGCGGGCAGATTTCCGTTCACACAAACGGAGTCGGAGCAAAATGCCCAACCCACTTTCAGCACTGTTGTCTTCGTCCGGCACCGCCGCGAAACCCGATGCAACACCGCAAGAACCTCGTGCGTCCAAAGGGGCCGCGTCCTTTCAAATGGTCATGGATCAAGAGGGCGATCCGCAGTCAGCCAAGCCCGATCTCACCGGCCTTTTGGTTCAGGACCCAGACACGGTGTCAGAGGTGGACGACATCGCAGCAAACGTTGAAATTCCGGATGTTTCCGATACCCCCGAGGATCAGCCGCCTGCCGAACTCCGCGCGGCTGTGCCGGAAGCTGTTCAGGCTCCGGTTGCCATGACCTTGGCTGGAAAACCAACCATGACGTCATCGACTGTTGAGGCGGAGGCTGCAACGGTAGATGAGACGCACCCGCCCCCTCAAAAAGACAGGTTGGAACCCGCGGCGGGCTCTGCTCGGCGTGCGGTATCTCCAGCCGTTCAAGCCACGCTTTTCGGTACAGTTTCGCCAAGAAGAACGCCCCAGGCGGCCACCAATCCGCCAAGCTTTCCCGCCGGGCTTGTAACACCGAACATGCTCCCGAAAGAGATGTTGGATCATTCGCCCATCATCCGACCTGACCTGGGCGGACCAAGTGTCCCCGCGACGCCACAGGTGGCGCAATCGCAAGCGGTGGTGCCTGATCGGGCGCCAACACTTATACAAATGCAGCTTTTGGCCAAAGATCAAACCAACACGCGGACCGAGCTTCAGACCTTTCCCGAAGTCGAAGAGATATCGACCACCAGAGAGACCCCGACATTGTCCTCTGCCCGAGATTCGGCACCATTAACACAGACCATGACATCGACGGCGCGCGCTGAAACGGCACGCTCGGTTGCCAATCAAATGGCAACCGTTGTTTCGACCCGTGGACAGCAAGGCACAATCGAGGTCGCGTTAAACCCCGAAGAACTGGGACGCGTTTCGATAATCTTGAATGGTCGCGATGATGGCCTGCACATAATAATCTCGGCGGAACGGCCGGAAACACTGGATATGATGCGCCGTCACATCTCGGTGCTGGAGGCCGAATTCCAGAACTTTGGGCTGGGCGACCTGTCCTTTGATCTGGGCACCTCTGCAGACGCACAGCAGGATAGGTCTGACTCGGGCGACGGCACCCGGTTTGCGGAAACGCAGGACGAGCCTGTCACCGAGGCGGGCCCCACCATTCAGAAACTAGGCCCCGACGGCCGGATCGACATGAGGCTTTGAGCATGATCACCCCAACCCAATCGACGACGCAAGCCAATACCCAGGCCCAATCAGCATCCCAGTCACAGGCAACCTCGATCGCGTCGGATTTCGACACTTTCCTGTTGCTGATGACGACCCAGGCACAAAATCAGGACCCGTTGGAGCCGATGGATTCGACCGAGTACGCCTCGCAATTGGCGCAATTTTCGATGGTTGAACAACAGGTTCAGAGCAACGAGCTTTTGTCCGAACTGGCGCTGTCTCTGGGCGGTATAAAGCTGGAGGATCTTGCCAATTGGGTCGGTATGGATGTCCAGACCACCGCAGCGTTCCACTTTGATGGCGAGCCTGTGACCCTGTCCGCGCAGGCTGAACCGGCGGCAGACAGTGCGGTGATGGTGATCCGGGACAGTGACGGCACCGAGATCGAAAGGATTTCCGTACCGGTGACCCGGACCGAATTTGACTGGGCCGGGACAACGAGCGATGGCAGCCCTTTGCCGACCGGCAGCTATTCAGCCACATTGGAAAGCTATGACGGGGAAGAGTTGCTTTCAGTCCAGCCTGTCTCAACCTACAGTCAGGTGGTCGAGGCACAGGTTGGCGAGGACACTGTCGTGCTGACGTTGGAAAGCGGGCAGGTGGTTCCGGCAGGGATGGTGACCGGGGTCCGAACCGGAACTTGATCTGCAGGGCGGGACAGGCCAAACCAGTGCAAACTGCGACTCGTTTTTTTGGTGAACCCACTGCCCGCCCCGACACTCCCCCCTTTGGATCTTGTTGATGACCTGCGTCACCGAAGGCTGATCGCACCTGATGCACAGTTTCAAACCCTGTATGGCGGTCGGACCAATAAGGTCTGGAAAGTGCTGGAAGAGAACGGCGGCAAGGTTTTGAAACTGTACCGAACAGGGTTGCGCAATCCGTTGTTTCGCAACGATGCCGAGTTGGAAGCGCAGTGCCTAACCGCGTTGGAGCCGACCGGATTTGCCCCGCGTCTGCGCGCGGCGGGTCAACATCAAAACGGTCGATGGGTGTTTTACGAACACGCGCCGGGTACGCCCTGGCGTAAGGACACAACCGACGTTGCCCAATTGCTCGGCAAACTACATGGACTGGATGTGTCGGTTCCGGCGCCCCGCGGATGCAATGGCAGTGCGGATCTGGCCCGGCACGGCCAGAGCATCCTTGACGGATGCACCTCGGCCATGCGGCACCAATTGGAACAGCTAAAACCTGACGAACAGGTACAACCGACCCAACAGACTTGCCTGATACACGGCGACCCGGTTGCGGGGAACATTCTGGTTGCGCCATCCGGGCTGACCCTGATCGACTGGCAATGCCCGGTGCAGGGCGATCCGTGCGAAGACGTTGCACTGTTTATGTCGCCCGCAATGCAGCACCTGTACCGGGGGTCAGCTTTGACACCTGAGGAAGAAGATCAGTTTCTGTCCTCGTACAGACGCGCAGACATCGTGACCCGGTTCAAATCGCTGCGTCGTTGGTATGCCTGGCGGATGGCGGCCTATTGTTTGTGGCGGATCGAAAACGGGTCACCGGATTATGCCACGGGGTTGGAACTAGAACGCGTAGTGCTAGAGCGGTCATAAGTCCAATAGCCCCATCATGGCATAGGCCGGCGGCATCAATGCGCGCCGCCAGCGTCCCAGCGGAAACCGCGCCGGGACACGTGTTATGGGTTCAGGTAGCCCGGTCTCATGCTGCAAAACCATCCGGGCCAGCGCCCGTCCGCAATAGGTCCCCATCGCCACCCCGTTACCGTGATAGGCAAACCCGGCGAACATCCCCGGTTGATCCGTCACGGGACCTACAAACGGCGTTAACCCTCGCGACAGGCAGACCATACCGGACCACATATGGGTGACATCGACCGACGCCCATTCCGGGAACATCTGCCTGAAATCGTTCAGAGCCTTCCGGCGAATGGCCGCCTCAGCCTGCGGAGACGCGCGCAACCCGCCGCGCATTCCGAACAGAAACCGTCGGTCGGGCATCAGGCGGAAATAATGCAGCAAATGGCGGGTATCGTAAGACATCTGGTCAGATGTCCAACCCTGAGCTTGCAAGTCAGCGTCGGACAAGGGGCGCGTCACCAGAACCGTGGATTGGACAGGCATATACCGGCCAGCCAGCCAGGGCGGCACGTCCTCGCTGGAGTAACCATTGGTGCAGATCAGAACGTTTGCGGCGCTGATCCGACCCGAGGCTGCCTCCAAGTCAAAGCCAGATTGCGTCTTCCGAATTGTCTGCACCGCACTGTTCTGAAACAGCTTGGCGCCCAGTGTCTGGGTCATTTGCGCCAGCCCGAACAGGTATTTTCTGGGGTTCAGTGCAAATCCGACCGGGTTGGTGTACCCGCCATAAAACCGACCACCAAACCCAAGTCCGGGAAGATCATCTGGGGCGTGCAAAGTGCCCGTGGCCTCGGCCCGTTTGCGCAGCCTTTCCATCGCACGGGGGGTGTGGGCCAGTTGGGTTTCACCCTGTGAATGCACATCCGCATCTATGGCATTGGTTTTCAGCAGATCAGCGACAAGGTGAACCGCGTCCATTTCAGCTTGATCATAACTGTGTGCAGCCGCCTCACCGAATTGGCGGACCATTGCGCTGTAGCTCAGTTTTGATCCGCCCAGACAGCAAAAGCCACCATTGCGCCCCGAGGCGCCCCAACCAGGTGTCCGGGCCTCAAGCACCGCAACCGAAACACACGCGTTTGCCAGATGCAGCGCCGCTGACAGCCCGGTGAAACCGCCACCAACAATGGCGACGTCTACCTTCTGTTCACCGTTGAGAACCGGCCAGTCGGGGCTGGCAATCGTTTCGTCCCACCAGCAGTTGGTCCGAGGGCCGGGCCCATAGGTGTAATCCGGGAACAGCCGCTTCATTCGGTACGCGCAGCAGCCATTTCATCCTGCTTTTGCCGCACCATCGCGCGTTTTGTGACCAATGATGCGGTGATAACGCCCACCGTCACAATCGCGATCATGATCGTGGACAATGCGTTGATCTCGGGGCTGACACCCAGGCGCACGGCCGAAAAGATCTTGATCGGCAGGGTTGTCGCCGACGGCCCAGAGGTGAACGACGCAATCACCAGATCATCCAGCGACAGAGTGAACGCCAGCAACCAACCCGAGATCACAGCAGGCGCGATGATCGGCAAAGTCACCAGCCGGAACGCCTGAGCGGGTGAACAGCCCAAATCCAGCGCAGCCTCTTCCAAAGATTTATCGAAGGTCACTAGGCGTGAAGACACGACGACCGAGACGAAACACATCGAAAAGGTCGTATGCGCCAGAACGATGGTCAGGATACCCCGATCCAACCCAATGCCGATGAACAGCAACAGCAGCGACAGCCCGGTGATAACCTCGGGCATCACCAGCGGCGCGTAGATCATGCCGGAAAACAGCGTGCGACCAAAGAACCGCCCACCGCGCACTAACACATAGGCCGCGGCGGTACCCAAGATTGTCGCCAATGTGGATGAGAATACCGCGACGCGCACGGTCACCCAGGCTGCATCCAGAAAGGCTTCGTTCTGGATCACTTCGCCATACCATTTGGTCGAGAACCCGGCCCAGACTGTCACCAGCTTGCTCTCATTGAAGCTGAAGATGATCAGGATGATCATCGGGATATAGAGGAACGCAAATCCCAGCGTCAGGGACACCGCGTTGAACCAGCTTAGCCTGTTCATTGCTCGGCCTCCGTCTGCTTTTGCTGGTTGCGCTGGAACAGCACAATCGGGACGACAAGGATCAGCAGCAGTACCACCGCCACGGCGCTGGCCACCGGCCAGTCGCGGTTCGAGAAGAACTCTTCCCACAGCACCTTGCCGATCATCAATGTGCCCGAGCCGCCCAACAATGATGGAATCACGAACTCACCAATCACTGGGATCATCACCAGAAAACACCCCGCGATGATGCCAGGGCGCGACAGCGGAACAGTCACCAGCCAAAAGGCCTGCAGGCGTGAGCAGCCCAGATCCTCAGCCGCTTCGATCAGGGACCCGTCCATACGCTCCAGTGACGAATAAACCGGCAGGATCATGAACGGCAGATACGTGTAGACGATGCCGATATAGACCGCCCATTGCGTGTTCAGAATGGTCAGCGGGGTCGAGATGATGCCCAGCCACAGCAGAAACTGGTTCAGATAGCCTTCGTTCGACAAAATCCCCATCCACGCGTAAACGCGGATCAGGAACGAGGTCCAGAACGGCAAGATCACCAGCATCATCAGCGTGGGCCGCCACTCGACCGGCGCGCGGGCCATGCCGTAGGCAATCGGATAGCCCACCAACAGCGTCAGAAAAGTCGAGATCACCGCGATCTTGACGCTGGACAGGTAGGCTTTCCAATACAGGTCATCCTCGGTCAGCCAGACGAAGTTTTCGAAATCCAGCTGGCTGAAGAACTCTTTGATCCCGGCCCAGCCCTGCGACAGGTCCAGTGTTGGCGTATAGGGCGGGATGGCCAGTTCGGTATCCGACAACGAGATCTTCAAAACAATGAAGAACGGCACCAGAAACAGCGCCAACAGCCAGACATAGGGAACGGCAATCAGAAATGCGCGGCGCATCAGCTGGCCAGCAGAACCGCGGCCGTCGCTGTCCAAGACAGCCAGACCGGGTCTTCCCAGGTGAACGACCGGCGCGAGATTCGACGGGTATTGGCCGTCTGCGCCTTGATGATCGTGCCGTTTGCAAGCTCGACATGATAGGTAGACAGGTTGCCCAGATAGGCGATGTCATGAACCTTGCCCTGCACTGCGTTGATCGCATCTGCCGGGCGATCCGCCGAGATCGTCACTTTTTCGGGCCGGATCGCCAGATGGCAGGTCTGACCGCTAGAAAACCCATTTGCTGAGGTTGCCGTTAGCGGTGCCTGCCCCTCGGCCCAGTCGATCTGATAAGAGTCTTCGCCGTTGGCGGACGCCCGACCCTCGATGATGTTCACATCCCCGATGAAATCCGCAACATAAACCGAGTTCGGGTTTTCATAGATGCGGTCCGGCGTTTCCACCTGCATCAACCTGCCCTGGTCCATCACCGCGACGCGGCTGGCGACGGTCATCGCCTCTTCCTGATCGTGTGTCACGATCACAAAGGTGGTGCCGGTCTTTTCCTGAATGTCCATCAGTTCAAACTGCGTGTCCTGCCGCAGTTTCTTGTCCAGCGCGCCAAGCGGTTCATCTAGCAACAGCAGCTTTGGTGCCTTTGCCAGCGACCGCGCCAGCGCCACACGCTGACGTTGCCCACCCGAGATCTGATGCGGCTTGCGGCGGGCAAATTGTTCCAGCCGGGTCAGGCGCAGCATCTCTTCGACACGCTCTTCCAAGTCATGCTTGGGCATGTTGTCTCGGCGCAGGCCGAAGGCAATATTGTCCCAGATACTGAGGTGCGGGAACAGGGCATAGGACTGGAACATCATGTTCACCGCCCGCTTGTTCGGCGGGATCGGGTCGATGTCCTGACCGCCCAGCATAATGTGCCCTTCGGTTGGGGTTTCGAACCCCGCCAGCATCCGCATCATGGTGGTCTTGCCGCAGCCCGAAGGCCCCAGCAATGCGAAGAATTCTTTTTCGAAGATATCCAGAGACAGGTTGTCGATGGCCGTGAATTCACCAAACCGTTTGGTGACATTCCGGAACTGGATCAAAGGTTGCGCCTGTGGATCATTCCACGGCTCAAAGACGTCAGAGTTCAAAACGGCCCCCGTGCATCAATCTGGGAAATGGCACAGGGCGGGCCAATCCGCCCTGTGCAGATAACCGGTCAGGTGCCCGATTTGATCTTGGTCCACAGACGGGTCACGACCCGCTGCGTTTTCGACGGGTAAGGTGAGAACGTGTAGAGGTTTTTAACCGTTTCCTCGTCCGGATAAATCGCCGGATCGCCGATCACGTCTTCTGCCAGCAAGGCTTGCGACGCCTTGTTGCCATTGGCAAAATACACATAATTTGACGCATCCGCCATATTCTGCGGATCCATGATGAAATTCAGGAATATGTGCGCGCCGTCCACATTCGGCGCATCCGTCGGGATTGCCATCATGTCGAACCACATCAGCGAACCTTCAGCAAAGGCGTTATAGGCGATCTCGACGCCGTTATCGGCTTCGGCGGCGCGATCACGCGCCTGCAACACATCACCGGACCAGCCGACGGCAACGCAGATGTCTCCATTGGCCAGCGCGTTGATATATTCCGAGCTATGGAACTTCTTTATATACGGGCGAACAGCCATGAGAGGTTCTTCGACCTTGGCGATGATATCAGGATCCTGGCTATTCGGATCTTCCCCAAGGTACTTCAACACCATCGGGACGATTTCGGTCGGTGCGTCGAGGAAATATACGCCGCACTCCGCCAGCTTCTCCATGTTCTCGGGCTTCAACACCAAGTCCATGCTGTTCTGCGGAGCGTCTTCACCCAGCACTTCTTTTACTTTGTCGACATTCAGGCCGATGCCGGTAGTACCCCACATGTAGTTGATCGCATATTCGTTGCCCGGATCATATTGATCTGTGCGTTCCTGGATCACGTCCCACATGTTCCCGATGTTCGGAAGTTTGGTTTTGTCCAGTTTCTGGAAGGCACCCGCCTGAATCTGCCGCTGCAGAAAATCCGCTGTCGGCACAACCACGTCATAGCCGGACCCTCCCGCCAGCATCTTGGTTTCCAGAACCTCATTGCTGTCGAACACATCATAGATCAGCGTCAGGCCAGTTTCTTCCTCGAACTTGGACAGCAGTTCCTCATCGATATAGTCAGACCAGTTGTAAACACGCACTTCTTCGGCAAAGGCCGCAGAAGTCCCCAGCGCGATGACCGCTGTCATGGTCAGCGTTTTGATTGTCATTTTCTTCTCCCTGCAAGTGTACGGGTATAATCCCGTTTTTTTGGATTTGATCAAGTTTTGCGTTTTCCCTCGATCCCGCGTATGGTTTCACGAGGCCTGAAACCTGGCAAGACATCATCACTGGAAACGGGGCAAACCAATTGGATTTGATCAAAAATAAGGCATCCAGCGCGAAGGTAGAGACCGAAAAACGACCCGCGCACGAACAGGTCTATCAAACCCTCAAAGCGCAGATCATGTTCGGCGACTTGGTGCCGGGACAGCCCGTCACGATACAAGGGCTGACTGATTCGCTGGGGGTGGGAATGACCCCCGTGCGTGAGGCGATTCGCCGCTTGATCTCGGATGGCGCGCTGGTGTTTCAGGGCAACCGCAGGGTCAGCGTACCGCTGTTGTCGGCGGGAGATGTTGAACAGATGATATTTGCCAGAATTTCAATAGAATCAGAGCTTTCAAGCCGCGCGGCTGCGAATATGAACAGCGCGGATATCGATAATCTTGAACGGATCGATCAGCGGCTTGACCGCACAATCGCGGATGGCGACGTCAGCGGTTATCTGCATCTGAACCACACGTTTCACGAAACCCTCTATTCCTACGCTGACGCCCCAATTCTGCTTGATCTGACCGAGCGGCTCTGGCTGAGATTCGGGCCGTCTCTGCGTGTGGTCTGTGGCCGTTTCGGCACGCAAAGCCTGCCGGACCGGCATAAGGACATTATCACCGCGCTGCGCGCAAAAGATGCGAAAATGGCAGCAAAAGCCACGGCTCAGGATATCGAACAGGGGATGGAACTGATGGCCGACGCCCTGACCGACGGCTAGAAATTGGCGATTCGATTGACAGGGAAAAATTTGATCATATTGTAAATGCCAACCGCTTTTGCAGGAGACGTCCGGATGTCCACCATCACTAATCACATGCCCACCGCTGAATTGCAGGCGCTGGATGCTGCCCATCACATGCACCCGTTCTCGGCCAATGGTTCGCTTGGCCAGGAAGGCGCCCGCGTCATCACCCGCGCCAATGGCGTCTATCTGACCGACAGCGAGGGCGAGGAGATTCTGGACGCCATGGCCGGTCTGTGGTGCGTCAATATCGGCTATGGTCGCGATGAACTGGCCGAGGTCGCCGCCCGCCAGATGCGCGAGCTGCCGTATTACAACACTTTCTTCAAAACGACCCATGTGCCTGTTATCGCGCTCGCCGCGAAGCTGGCAGAACTGGCGCCGGGCGATCTGAACCACGTCTTCTTCGCCGGTGGCGGATCCGAGGCGAATGACACCAACATCCGTCTGGTGCGCACCTATTGGGCCGAAAAAGGCCAGCCCGATAAAAACATCATCATTAGCCGCCACAACGCCTATCACGGCTCGTCCGTGGGGTCCGCGTCTCTCGGGGGTATGGCCGGGATGCACGCGCAGGGCGGCATTCCGATCCCCAACATCCACCACATTAACCAACCGAACTGGTGGGCCGAAGGCGGCACCATGACCCCCGAGGAATTCGGCCTAGCCCGCGCGCGCGAGTTGGAAGACGCCATTCTGGAGCTTGGCGAAGACCGCGTTGCCGCCTTTATCGCCGAACCCGTGCAAGGTGCGGGCGGCGTGATCGTGGCACCCGACAGCTACTGGCCCGAGGTTCAGCGGATCTGCGATAAATACGATATCCTACTGATCGCGGATGAGGTGATTTGCGGATTTGGCCGCACGGGCAACTGGTTCGGCTCAGAAACCGTAGGTATCCGACCGGATATCATGACCATCGCCAAGGGGCTCAGCTCGGGCTATGCGCCCATCGGGGGGTCCATCGTCAGTGATGAGATCGCCAAGGTTATCGGCGGCACCGAGTTCAACCATGGCTACACCTATTCCGGCCACCCGGTCGCGGCGGCCGTTGCGCTGGAAAATCTGCGCATCCTCGAAGAGGAGAAGATCGTCGAACACGTCCGCGACGTGGCCGCGCCCTATTTGAAAGAGAAATGGGAGGCGCTGGCCGATCACCCGCTGGTCGGTGAGGCCAAAATCGTCGGCATGATGGCCTCGATCGCGCTGACGCCAGACAAGGCCAGCCGTGCTAAGTTTGCCTCGGACCCCGGCACCGTGGGCTATATCTGCCGCGACCGCTGCTTTGCCAACAACCTGATCATGCGCCATGTGGGTGACCGGATGATCATCTCACCCCCGCTGATCCTGACCCCTGCGGATATCGACGAGATGTTCGTGCGGATTTACAAGTCGCTGGATGAGGCACATGCCGAAATCATCGCGCAAGGATTGATGAAGGTGGCGGCATAGGTCTGCGTTCAGAGTATCTACGAAACGCAAGGGGCGGTTGGATTAGCAACCGCCCTTAGCTTTGAAGATCCGAGTCTTGTTCTGCCTCATTAGGTTAAATGTGACAGAGCTAGATTTCGTCCGGAGAAAAGCTACTCCGGCTCCAGCTATCATCGTACTCTCCCAAAACTCGGGACAACCCCAATAGTGACACAAAAAGTCGTGCGTAAAAATCCCGCGACATGAGTGGCTCGTTTTCATCCAGCAACTGAACAAGTTTGGCGACTTCGGTAGCAAAGACATCATAGACCTCTTTGTCCGTGGACGTTGGATCCAACGTCCAGATGTCGTGTTTGTCATAGTACTGCGCTGGTTGTGGTGTGTCTTCGGTCATAGTGCGGCCTCATCATTTGAGGCACACTTGGGATTGATGAAGCTACCGGCAATATACGTGGCGGGTAGTCACAACAAAATGGCGGCCGAGACCATAAGATTCAGACTAAGACACCTCAGTGACGTTAGTGTTTGAAGCCGCCCTTGCATATTCAAGCTGACGAAATCATCCGGCAGTAAATTCGGCACAGTTGGTACGTTCGTACGACGCCGGTCGTGTTTGGCTCGGTTCGCCTGTGTCTAAACCCTGTGTATCAGTCCCAGCTTCTGTCAGGCGTGCTAGCAGTTTTAAGCGCTTAGCAAAGCTCAGCACACGAGCAATGCAACCGCATCGCGCGGGAATATAAAAATTGTCGCGCGATAAAAAACTTGATTTAAAGCATCTTAGATTCAAATATATGAATGCGATCCGGTTTTTTATTACCTCTACTGGCGTCGCGACCCGCTAAACTGCTGGGTCCACCTCCCGTCTATCGTAGTGAGTGCCGGTAGTCGGGAGGTTACTCATCCCATAAAGCCGAAAACTGAGAGAATGTCCGCACCACGCACCTAAACACTATACAGGACCCGTTCGTTATCACCGCAACCGCTCCAATAGCTTCAAACTGGCATATCCATCCGGGAGCAGCCCCTGCGCCAACTGATACGCGCGGACGGCGTCGGTCGTGTTTGGTCCGGTGCGCCCGTCGATGCCCTGCGTATCAAAGCCAGCCTCGGTCAGGCGGGATTGCAGTTCCTTTTTCTCAGTGAAACTCAGCACCCGGTCGCCGCGTGGCCAGTTGGCGTGAAAGGGAACGCGTCCGGCCAAACGGTCGGACAGGTGGCCGATGCCAATAACATAGGCGTCGGCACCGTTATATTTCTCGATCACGCCGAAATTGTCGAAGATCATCAGCGCCACACCCTGCCCTCCGGCGGGCAATAGAATGGCCGCCTGTCCGTAATCCGGCACCGGCGTACCATTGCGACCCAACACACCGCGCGCGGCCCAGTCAGAGGGCATCAATGTATAATCCCGCTTGGCCACGGCATAGTCGAACCCTTGCGGCAAACGTACTTCGACACCCCAAGGCTGACCTTTGATCCAGCCGTGCCGCGCTAGGTAGGCGGCGGCAGAGGCCAACGCGTCGGTCGGGTCCTCGGACCAGATATCGCGCCGCCCGTCGCCATCGAAATCCACCGCGTGATCCAAGTATGAGGTCGGCATGAACTGCGTGTGACCCATCGCACCCGCCCAGCTGCCGACCATATTCCCGGCACTGACATCCCCGGCCTGAACGATCCGCAAAGCCGCGATCAATTGAGTTTCAAAAAACTGCGCCCGCCGCGCGTCAAAGGCCAGTGTCGCCAGCGAGCGGATGGTCTGATCACTGCCCCTAAACGTCCCGAACGAGGTCTCGAGCCCCCAGATTGCCGTCACAACCTCTTTCTCGACGCCATATTGCGCTTCGATCCGGGTCAGGGTCGCGTGATGGCGTTCCAGCCCGGCGCGACCGTTGCGGATTCGCGTGTCTGACACAGCGGCATCCAGATACTCCCAGATCGGTTTTGAAAACTCGGCCTGATTGCGATCCCGTTCGATGATTTTCTTGTCATAGGTCAGGCCCGCCAGTGCCCGGTCAAGCGTCGCGGCTGAAATGCCCTGTTGTTCTGCCCGTTCGCGGAACGCCCCCAGCCACGCCTGAAACCGCGCGTTTCCTTCGGTCGACACCCGATACTCCTTAGCTGAAGGCCGCACGACCGGTCGGAGGGACACGGTTATATCAGCCGAGGCCAGCTGAAAGGTCTGTGACCCATCTGCTGAATTGTGGGATTCCGCCTGCACAATGGATGCCCATAATGCAGCGGCTATGATGCCACTTACGCATTTACGCATTCCGAAATTCCTGATTACTGCTCGCCCTCAGGATAGCGCAAAATGAGAGATTCACAAAGCGCTCAAGTCAAAATGCCTGACGCGCCCGGCCAAACGGAATAAGCTGCTGAGATGACACCCTTTGACGATCCAAAAGTTGCCGCCGTATTTGACGCGCTGCCAATTGATGCTCGTGTCGGGGCGCTTGCCCTGCGTGACTTGATCTTTGACACTGCCGCGTCCTCGCCCGACGCGCAGCCTTTGCAGGAATCGCTGCGCTGGGGTCAGCCCGCCTATCTGGCCCCAAAGGGTTCAACAATCCGGATCGGCAAGCATAAGGCCGCGCAGTTTGCACTGTATGTGCATTGCCAAAGCCGGTTGATGGGTGATTTCACCTCGGCCTTTCCCAGCGAGGATCGGCTGGATGGCAACAGGGCCGTATTGTTTGACGACCCCGCGCAGATCGACCCGACGCGCCATGGCTGGCTGATTGCGCGGGCGCTGACCTATCACCTCTGACGGCGTTTGCGTTCGACCTTGCGTTTGATCTTGTCTTTCTTGCGCCTGTTGCTAACCGCTTTGCGTCGGGTTGGCCGCCCTTTCGCACCGCGTCCCCGTGGCAGGGCCTGATCGTCAATGGACAACAATTCCAGTTCCAAACCGCCGGTCACAGGCGTCGCCGCGGTAAGACGCACGGTGACACGCTGTCCGATGGCGATGATCAGCCCGGTGTCCGATCCCATCAGCGTCCCTGCCTCACGGTCGAAATGGAAGAACTCGCGCCCCAGCGATCGGACGGGCACCAGACCATCCGCACCGGTTTCGTCCATTTTCACAAAGGCCCCGAACCGGGCGATACCACTGATACGGCCACTGAACTCATTGCCTACGCGCTCGCTGAGATAGGCAGCCAGGTAGCGATCTGTCGTATCCCGTTCGGCCATCATCGAACGCCGCTCGGTGTCCGAAATATGGGTGGCGGTTTCTTCCAGCCTGGCGATTTCATCCTCGGTCAGACCGTCGTCACCCCAACCATGCGCCGTGATCAGCGCCCGATGCACGATCAGGTCAGAATAGCGACGAATGGGCGAGGTGAAATGCGCATAGTTCCGCAGCGCCAGCCCGAAATGCCCGAAGTTTTCCGGGTTGTAATACGCCTGCGCCATCGACCGCAATGTGCTGAGGTTGATCAACTCGGCATCCTCGGTCCCGGCGGCGGCGTTCAACAGCGCATTCAGATGCCGGGTTTGCAGAACCTGGCCCTTGGCCAAATTAAGACCGGCGGCCTGCGCCGTTTCCCGCAGACTTTCCAGTTTCTCAGGCGCGGGCTCTTCATGCACGCGGAACAGCAGCGGGCGGCGCTTGGCAATCAGGGTCTCGGCGGCGGCGACGTTGGCGAGGATCATGAACTCCTCGATCAGCTTATGGGCGTCCAACCGGTCGCGGAACGCCACGCTGGTCACTTCGCCCGCGTCGCTGAGGACGATCTTGCGTTCCGGCAGGTCCAGCTCCAGCGGCTGCCGTTCGGCGCGCGCCTTCTTCAGGGCCGCATAAGCTGCGTAGAGCGGTTTCAGAACAGTTTCCAACAAAGGTCCGGTGCGGTCATTCGGGTTACCGTCAATGGCGTCCTGCACCTCGGCATAGTGCAGCGAAGCGGCCGAACGCATAAGGCCCCGCACAAACCGGTGTTCGATCTTGTTGCCGTCTGCGTCGATCTGCATCCGTACGGCGATACAGGCGCGCGGAACGCCTTCGTGCAGCGAACACAGATCGCCAGACAGGCGATCCGGCAACATCGGCACCACACGATCCGGGAAATAGCTGGAGTTACCACGCTTTCGCGCCTCCCGATCCAGTGCGGTTCCCGGCTGCACATAAGCAGCAACATCCGCGATGGCGACCCAGATCACGTGGCCGCCAGGGTTTTTTGGGTCGTCGTCGGCATGCGCATAACAGGCGTCGTCATGGTCGCGCGCGTCCGAGGGGTCGATGGTCAGCAGCGGCATGTCCCGCAGGTCTTCGCGCCCTTTCAGGCCGACGGGTTTGGCCTTGTCGGCCTCGGCAATCACCTTGTCAGGGAAATCGTCTGGGATACCGTGCTGGTGGATCGCGATCAGCGACACCGCCTTGGGTGCCGATGGGTCACCCAGCCGCTCGACGATACGGGCGCGCGGCAGACCCATGCGGTTCTTGGGGCCTGCCTGTTCGGCCTCGACCAGTTCGCCATCCTTGGCGCCCAGTACCGCACCGTCATGCACCAGCCATTCGGTCGAGCCGGTCTTGTCGATGGGGACGATCCGTCCACCTTCGGCGCTTTTGCGGAAGATACCGACGATCCTGCGCGGATTGGTTCCGATACGTCGGATCAAGCGCGCTTCGTAATTGTGGTCTTCTTCATGTACCACCGTCAGGCGAGCCAGAATGCGGTCGCCCTCGCCCAGCGCCGGATCGCTGGCGCGCGCAACGATCAGAACGATGGGTTCAACGCCTTCACCATGCCATTCCAGCGGGCGCGCGAACAGGTCACCATCGGCATTCGGAGCCTTTACTTGCAACACGCTGACTGGCGGCAACCGGTCCGGGTCACGATAGCTGCGCTTGCGCTTTTCCAGATGCCCTTCGGCCTCAAGCTCTTTGAGGATACGCTTCAGATCAATTCGATCTGCACCCTTGATGCCAAAGGCCTTGGCGATATCGCGTTTCGAGGTCAGGGTGGGGTTCGCCGAGATCCAATCGAGGACCTCTTGCTTGGTAGGGATGCGAGTCATGAGTCCGGCGTATCACGGGGATGCGACGGCGTCATGACTAAAAAAGATCAGGGTTTCAGATCGGCAACCGTGTCCACGTCACGCAGATGATCCAGAAAAGCCACCCGCGTTCCGGGGATTGAGACCAGAGTATCGGCCAGTGCGTGTTCCGTGGACCAGCGGACATCGCGGAACAGGTTCGTGGGCATTGCCCCATAGCGTTGCGCGCCAACCAGCCAGTAGCCCCCGTCCGGCGCAGGCCCGAACACCATTTGCGCCGAGCCCAGCGCCTTGAACGCCCGCGCAATATGCCACCGCGTGATGCCGGGAATATCCGCACCAATTAAACAGATCGGACCTTTTGGCATGTCCCGCAACATCCGGCCCATGCGATCGCCCAGATCACCGTTCCCCTGTGGCGCTCGCAGCAGATCCACCGGCCAGATACGGCTGTTCAGCCCCTCGCGGTCCGGGGAGACCGCCAGGACAATCTGCCAGCGCGGATCGCGTAACCGCCGGATCAACGACTGGGTCTGATGCCGAAACCACCAGGCTGCGCCGACCATGCCGATATCGCGACCCAAACGGGTCTTTACCCGCCCCGGGCGCGGTTCCTTGACCATGATGACCAGAGTCCGCTGCATGGATCAGGCGAAATAATCCTGCAGGATGCGCATGTAGATCGCCTTGAGCTGGTCGATCTGCGCCACCTCGACGCATTCATCCACCTGATGCATCGTGCGGCCAACCAGGCCGAATTCGACCACCGGGCAGTGGTTTTTCACAAACCGCGCGTCCGATGTACCGCCGGTCGTGGACATCTCGGGGCGCAGGCCCGTTTCCGCCTCGACCGCTTGCGCCACCAGATCCGAGAGCGGGCCGGGCGGGGTCAGAAAACTTTCACCTGAGATTTTGATCTTGATGTCGACCTCGACGTCATAGGATTCGGCCACACGCTGCGCTTCGGCCCGCAACCAGTCGCTTAGGCTTGTGCCCGAATGCATATCATTGAACCGGATATTCACCGCCCCACAGCATTGCGCCGGGATTACATTGGTTGCTGTGTTCCCGGTATCGATATTCACAACGGCCAGCGTCGAGGCATCGAAATGGTCCGTGCCCTGATCCAGCTCATGACTGGCCAGATCGTGCATCAACCGCGCCATTGCAGGCAGCGGGTTTTTGGCGCGATGCGGATAGGCGGAATGCCCCTGTACACCGGTCACCGTGAACCACGCCGTCATCGAGCCACGACGCCCGATCTTCATCATCTCACCCATCGTGTTCGGGCAGGTCGGTTCGCCGACCAGACAGACCGACATCCGTTCCTCGGCGCGCTCCATGTAATCCAGCAACGCGGTCGTGCCGTCCACGGCATCACCCTCTTCATCCCCGGTGATGGCAAGAATGACTGCACCGTCTGGTGGCGTGTCTTGCACGAAATCCACCGCCGCTGCCGCAAAGGCCGCCACGCCGGATTTCATGTCGGTCGTCCCCCGCCCGTACATCACGCCGTCGCGGATTTCCGCCCCAAAGGGCAGCATGGTCCAGGCGGCTTCATCCCCGACCGGAACAACATCGGTATGGCCATTGAACCCAAAGCTGCGCGCATGGCCCTTTTTGCCCCAGCGCGCAAACAGGTTGGCGACACCCCCGCGATCGACCCGCGTGCAATCGAACCCCGCATCCGACAATAACTTTTCCAACAACACCTGCGCGCCACCTTCTTCGGGTGTGACCGATGGGCAACGGATTAGGTCCGCTGTCAATTCTACCGGATCTGTCATGGTGAGACCTCTTTGCTTCATTCGGGCGCTGGTTCGCGCACAGATTCAACGAATTGGGCCGATTGCCAACCCCCGCACGCCCGATTCCACGGGCTTTTTTCTGTTTGTATCGCGCCGATACCCCAATAAAACACGGGCCTTGACCCCGCGACCACCTTGCCGCACCCGTCAAAATTGCGTTAGAGCCGCGCCAAACAGGTAAACTGACGATGATACGCGCCCTATTCGCACTGATCTGCCTGACCTTCGCCACGCTTGCACAACAAGCCCAGGCGCAGACACTGGACGTCACCACCGTGACCCGCCCTCCGTTTTCCTATGTCGAAGACGGGGCACAGACCGGTTTTTCCATGGATCTGCTGGCGGCGCTGGCCCAGTCGCTGGATTGGGACTATTCGGTCAACCGGGTCGAGGCGTTCAGCGACATGCTGGGTGCGGTGCAGGACGGCACCGCCGATCTGGCCATCGCCAACATCTCTATCACCGCGGCGCGCGAAACGCAGATGGATTTCAGCCAGCCGATCTTTGAGGCCGGTTTGCAGATCATGGTCCCGTCCGAGGCCGCACGCCGACCCTCGCTGCTGCATGCATTGCTGTCGACCGAATTGTTCATCGCCATTGGCCTGGCCTTTGCCATCCTGTTGGGCGGTGGCATGCTGATGTGGGGGTTCGAGCGCCGCTCGCAGCCCTATTTCGACCGCAAATTGAATGAGGCATGGTTCCCATCCTTCTGGTGGGCACTGAACCTGGTGGTCAATGGCGGTTTCGAAGAACGCATGCCGCGCACCCCGTTTGGCCGTGTGCTGGGCGTCGTTCTCGTGGTGTCATCCCTGTTCATCGTGTCGGTATTTACCGCGCGCATCACCTCGGTCATGACGGTTGATGCGATCAGCGGCAACGTGAATTCGGTCAACGATCTGTATGGCAAACAGGTGGGCACGATTTCAAACTCAACCGCCGCCAATTTCCTGAACCGGCGCGAGATCGAGTTTACCGGATATTCCGGTCTGGATGAGATGCTGACCGCCTTCCAAGACAAAGAGCTGGACGCGGTTGTTTTTGATGCGCCGATCCTGTCTTACTATGCCTCGCACGAAGGGCGACGGATCGCATCGGTGACCGGCGGCGTGTTCTTGCGAGAGAATTACGGGATCGCTTTCCCGACGGGATCACCCCTGGTCGAGGACGTCAATCAGGCGCTGCTGTCGCTGCGTGAAGACGGCACCTATGACGAAATATACCGCAAGTGGTTCGGGGTTCGAAACTAACCCTGCCCTTCATCGCCGAAAAACGGCGTCATCTGCGCGACTATTACCGCGTTTTCATCCAATGCCCGCTGCATCAGCGCGCGCTCGTCGGCGTCAATGTCATGGCCCTGTGCTTCTCGCTCGGCCAATGTGCCATAGCCGGTGACGTCCAGCGGCGCGGTGTCTGCCTGTTTCAGGATCGCCACGGTCTCGCGCACGGCTTCGGCCTCATCTACGCCGCTGGCGAAACACATCAGCGCCGCGCCGGTCGCGCCGTCAGGCAAGCCATCGCCATCCTTGCGGCCGATTTGTACAAGCAAGGTATAGACTTGCTGACGCGAGGGTTTCTTTTGCTTTTCCATGGCGCCTGCATTACGGGCGCAACAAGGCATGGTCAACTGATAGAACGATCCGGCAGCAAGACCTGATTCGGTTTGTGGGCAATCGAAATACGTTGCATCAAAGCCAACAGGCATCCGCCTTCATGCAAAATTGACACACAGGAACTGCAAAAATTTCTCCGCTGGATTGACAGGAAAATTATTGAGAATCCGCATGGTTGAAATCGGTACAATTTCGCCGACAATCTGAGTTTATTTGCGCGGAAATTAGCTTACGGCAGCGCCACATCTTTGGGTCGATACGAGGTATGGCATGCGAAATTTAGAATACTCCCACTATTGATCGGTGTTTTTTGAAAAGGAAAGTTCGATGAGTACGTTGTCTAAACTTCTAACTACTGTTGCAAGCGTATCCGTTCTGGCTCTGGCTCCCGTAGCGTTTGTTGCAACAATCGCGTCTACGAACCCTGTGCAAGCTGAAGAGCAAGGCGAAGGAGGCGGTGGCGAAAGCGAAGGCGGCGGCGAAAGCGAAGGCGGCGGCGAAGGCGAAAGCGAAGGCGAAAGCGAAAGCGAAAGCGAAGGCGAAAGCGAAGGCGAAAGCGAAGGCGAAGGCGAAAGCGAAGGCGAAGGCGAAAGCGAAGGCGAAAGCGAAGGCGAAAGCGAAGGCGAAGGCGAAAGCGAAGGCGAAAGCGAAGGCGAAAGCGAAGGCGAAAGCGAAAGCGAAGGCGAAAGCGAAAGCGAAGGCGAAAGCGAAGGCGAAAGCGAAGGCGAAAGCGAAGATGACTCCAGCGACGGCTCAGACGACGGCGAGTCCGACGACAGCGACGACAGTGGATACTCTGGCGGTGAAGGCAGCGCGGTCGAACGGCAAGGCGAAGATCGCTAACCGGTTATTTTCTAGTGTTGGTCAGGAAACGAGATCAGACCTCACCTAGCGTGATATCCAGATTGTTTCGATAGCCAAACTTAAACCAGATGAAATGCCCGAACGTCGTTCGGGCATTTCTGTTTGTTCTGACCTGTCAATCACGCAACAATTCATTGATCCCGGTTTTCGAGCGGGTCTTTTCGTCAACCCGCTTCACGATTACCGCGCAGTACAGGCTGATATTGTTCTTCGACGGCATCGACCCGGCAACAACCACCGAATAGGGCGGCACTTCGCCATATGTGACCTCGCCGGTTTCGCGGTCAACGATCTTGGTCGACTTGCCGATGAACACACCCATGCCCAGAACCGAGCCTTCGCGCACGATGCAGCCTTCGACCACCTCAGAGCGCGCGCCGATAAAGCAATTGTCTTCGATGATGGTGGGGCCTGCCTGCATCGGTTCCAACACACCACCGATGCCGACGCCGCCCGACAGGTGTACGTTCTTGCCGATCTGTGCGCAGGACCCCACGGTGGCCCAGGTGTCGACCATGGTGCCCTCGTCGACATAAGCGCCCAGGTTCACGAAAGACGGCATCAGCACCACGCCCGGCGCGACGTAGGCGGATTTGCGAACCACGCAGTTCGGCACGGCGCGGAACCCGGCGGTACGCCACTGATCCTCACCCCAACCGGCGAACTTGCTGTCCACCTTGTCCCACCAGCCACCTGCCTGCGGACCGCCCGACTGAATCTCCATGTCCTTGATGCGGAAGCCCAGCAGAACCGCCTTTTTGGCCCACTGGTTCACATGCCAGTCGCCGCTGTCCATCTTTTCGGCCACACGCAGCGAACCGCTGTCCAGCGCGTTCAGCGTATCTTCGATCGCTTCGCGTTGTTCGCCAGAGGTGGCGGGGGTGATGGTATCGCGTGCCTCCCAGGCGGCTTCGATAGCGGCTTCCAGTTGCGCGTTGGACATTTGGCGGCTCCCTGCAGAATCTGTTCACGTTGGTGTTGCCTATACGCAAGCAGGGGACTGGCCGCAATGCGACGCAGAACGCGCGCTTTGCGGCTGATTGCTGCAGTTTCAGCCGTTCAGCGGGTCTGGCGAGAGGTTCCCACCACAAACCAGCACCGCCACACGCTCATTGGGTTCCGGCTGATAGGCACCAGACAGCAGCGCAGCCAATGCGGTCGCGCCCGCTGGCTCTACCAGAATCCGATGCGCGCGCCACAGAATCTGCTGGGCTTCGGCAATGGCCTCGTCATTGACCAGAACCGACGTCACCCCCTGCGCCAACCCGAAACAGATCGATCCGATCCGCCGCGCGCCCAGCGCGTTGGCGGCAATACCCGAAACGGTTACATCCACAGGCTCTCCGGCCTGAAGTGCCGCGTTCAGCGCGCATGAGGTTTCGGGCTCGACCGCCACAACCTTGCGCGCGCCCTGCAACCAGCCCAGTGCGCCTGCAATCAATCCGCCGCCGCCAACCGCAATCAGAACCGTGTCGGCCTGCAGACCCTGCGCCTCCCACTCGGCGAAACAGGTGCCCTGCCCGGCTACGGTTGCGGGCGCGTCATAGGCATGGATCTGCATCGCGCCTGTCGTGTCCTCATGCGCCTGCGCCCCGGTCAGCGCATTGGCGTATTCGCCCGGCACCACGCTCAGATCCGCACCGGTCCGTTCGATCAGCGTGATTTTCGACGGCCCCGCCATTTCCGGCACGAAAATCTTGGCAGGATAGCCCAAAGCACGCGCCGCATAGGCCGCCGCCGCACCATGGTTACCACCGGACGCTGCCACAATGCCTGCCTCGGGCACATCTTGGCTCAGCAATGTATTGAACGCCCCGCGCGCCTTGAAACTGCCGGTATGCTGCAGGTGTTCCAGCTTCATCTCAACCGGGTAACCCAACCCCAAGGCCCAGCTTTCCATCACCGGCGTCACCTGCGCATAACCGTTGATCCTGTCGGCGGCCGCCAATATTTCACTCTTCCAATTCATTCTTGTTCTTCCGTGACTGGCACTCTGCCCGCGAACCCTATAGCTGTTTCAAGAACACGCAAGCAGGGAACTATCACACATGAGAGAAGACCGCCTCAGCCCTTTTCGCGACGCGCAGACCGACCGCTCAACCGCGAGCGAGGTACCGGACACGCCGCAAACGCGCTCACCCGCGTATCGCCTTGCCTTTGCTGATGACGATTTCCTGTGCCGCGATGAGCTGCGCCCGGTTCGCCTGCAGCTGGAACTGCTGAAACCCGAGATGCTCATGACCGAGCGTGAGATCACCTCGACCATCGTCATGTTCGGTGGTGCGCGTATTCCCGAGCCGTCGCAGAAACACACCGCCCGGACCCAGACGC
This sequence comes from Ruegeria sp. BI7, assembly GCF_056537925.1. Classification (NCBI taxonomy): domain Bacteria; kingdom Pseudomonadati; phylum Pseudomonadota; class Alphaproteobacteria; order Rhodobacterales; family Roseobacteraceae; genus Ruegeria; species Ruegeria sp. BI7. The sequence goes on along the minus strand of NZ_JBQFSK010000007.1, from coordinate 23,136 downwards.
TGGCCAACCTGTCGGAGTACTATGACGAGGCCCGCGAATTCGCCCGGCTGATGACTGAGAAATCCAATGAAACCGGCTGCCGCGAGAACGTCATCGTCACCGGCGGTGGCCCCGGCGTGATGGAGGCGGGGAATCGCGGCGCGCAGGATGCGGGCGGCTGTTCCATCGGCCTGAACATCGTGTTGCCGCACGAACAAGCGCCGAACGAATACGTGACCCCCGAGCTCAGCTTCAACTTCCACTATTTCGCCATCCGCAAGATGCATTTCCTGATGCGCGCCCGCGCCATCACTATCTTTCCCGGCGGGTTCGGAACCATGGATGAGCTGTTCGAATCCCTGACCTTGATCCAAACCGGTCGGATGGAGCGCGTGCCCTTCCTGCTGTTTGGCCGCGAGTTCTGGGAAAGGGTCATCAACTGGGAGGCGCTTGCGGACGCGGGCACCATCTCGGACGAAGACCTTGATCTGTTCCGGTTTGTCGACACGGCGCAAGAGGCGGTCGAGATCATCGAGAACTGGGAACCCGCCCCGCCCCGCGACGAAATACCGGGGCGCTGAACCATGGCCCCGAAGACCGGAGAGATGCTGCACCTGCGCGGCAATGCCTTGAACGCGGGTGAGCCGGTGACGCTGCCGCTGACTCAAAGCAGTATGTATCATCTGCCGGGCGTGACGGACGGCCTGCCCACATACGGCCGAGTCGACAACCCCACTTGGGAGCATCTGGAACATGTGCTGGCCCATCTTGAAGGTGCGCCCTGCCTGACTTTTCCGTCTGGCATGGGGGCAATTTCAGCCGCATTGTTTGCAACCCTGAAGGCCGGGTCGCACCTGCTTATTCCGTCGGATGGGTACTATGTCACGCGCGTGCTGGCCGATCAGTTCCTGTCCGGGCTGGGTGTAACGGTCACCGAACGCCCGACGGCCACCTTTACCGAGGGCGGGTTTGACGGCTTTGATGTGGTCTTTGTCGAAAGCCCCTCAAACCCCGGGCTGGACATGCTGGACCTGCCTGCTATCGCCACTGCTGTACGTGTAGCGGGCGGGATCACGATTGCTGATAACACGACCCTGACCCCGCTGGGCCAGCGCCCGCTGGATATGGGCATCGACGTGGTTGTGGCCTCGGATACGAAAGCCATGGGTGGGCATTCCGACCTGTTGATGGGCCACGTGGCCAGCCTCAATGCACAGATTATGGAACGGGTAGTAGAATGGCGTCGCGTTTCTGGGGCGATCCCCGGCCCGCATGAGGCTTGGCTGTTGCATCGCGGACTGGAAACGCTGGATGTGCGGTTCGACCGTATGTGTTCCTCGGCGCAGGTGCTGGCCGAACGGTTGGCCGTCCACTCAATGGTCCGGCAAATCCGCTATCCCGGTCTACCTAGCGATCCATCGCATGCGCTGGCCACAGCACAGACGTCGCGGTTTGGGTTCCTGCTGTCGATCACGCTTGAGACCGAGGCCAAGGCCGAGGCCTTTATCAACGCCTGCCCGATGTTGCGTCCCGCAACCTCCTTTGGTGGCGTCCACAGTTCAGCAGAACGCCGCGCGCGCTGGGGCGACGATGTCGACCCCGCCTTCATCCGCCTGTCTGTCGGCTGTGAACCGGTCGAGGAACTGTGGCAGGCGATTGAAATCAGCCTGAACGCGCTATGATTTCTTCTTGGACTCACGCAATTCTGTAAACACATAGATCGGCAGCACTATGCTGGCGATCAGCGCCCCCAGCCAGACCAGAAGCGTGGCCGCCAACAGGTTTGAGATACCTCCAACCGTCAACCCGGCAGTGACAAGATCGGTTATCAGCAAGCCCACAAAGGTAACGATCAGCGCGATGCCACCTTTCAGCGCCGGCGCTTTTTTCTCGCCCAGCTTCAGGATCAGCGGCTCGGCCACCACCTGCACCAGCGTAAAGACGATCACCACGACGATGAAAGAGATCGGCTTGATCGCAAACCCTGACAGCAGCAGCGTGGCCAGTAGCAACCCGATGGCATTGCCGGCCAGCAGGGCCAAGGCGGATTTGATTCTGCGCGTCATAGGGGTCTCCGTCAGAAAATAATTCGAAACGTGCATATGTTAGCAGACTTGCGGGGTTTTGCGAGCGGTTTCAAAAGCCTCTTCCTTTTGGGTCCTTGAAATCGCATGATAAAACCAACCTGTTCAGCCCGACCCGCGAGAGGTGAGATGAGCGACGATCCCTATTCCGCCCTTGGTGTCGCCAAAGACGCCAGCGCCGCCGAAATCAAAAAGGCTTATCGGCGTATCGCCAAGGAATGCCACCCGGATCTAAAGCCCGGCGATGCCGAGGCCGAAGCCAAGTTTAAGGCGGCAGCCGCCGCTTACGACTTGCTCAAAGACCCCGAAAAGCGGGCGCAATTCGACAATGGTGAGATTGACGCCTCGGGTCAGGAACGCCCGCAGCAGCATTATTATCGCGACTACGCCGAGGCTGCCGGGAACCCTTATCGGGGACAGGCTGCAGACCCCGATGACATGTCGGACATCTTTGCCGAGTTCATGCGGGGCCGTGGCGGATACGGCCAGCGTACCCATGAATTCCACGCGCCGGGGCACAATCGAGGCTACAGCCTGCAGATCAGTTTTCTGGATGCGGTTTTTGGGGCCAGCCAGAAACTGACCCTGCCCGATGGCGACCGGATCGAAGTCAAGATTCCCGCTGGCATCACCGACGGCCAAACCATCCGCCTACGCGGCAAAGGCGATCCGGGCTTTGGCGACGGGCCGCCGGGTGATGCTCTAGTGACCGTCTCGGTTGCCAAACACCCCGTCTTCGATCGTCAGGGCGACGACATACATATCACTCTGCCGATCACGATTGATGAGGCCATTCTGGGCGGCAAGGTCCCTGCACCCACCATCGACGGTGGCGTTAATGTCAGCGTTCCTGCGGGCACCAGCAGCGGCAAGACACTGCGCCTGCGCGGCAAAGGGGTTAAGAAACGCGGCTCAACCGAGCGCGGCGATCAGCTGATCGAACTGACCATCGCGATGCCCGGACAGATCGACGAAGACCTAAAGCAATTCATGGAGACATGGCGCGAGAGCCACAGTTATGATCCGCGTAAAGGAATGCCGTCATGACCCGCACTCTGACCGAAGAGCAGCTGATCGCAACCGTCACCCGCCTGACCTCGACCCGGTTGACCGAATACTTGGCCGCCGAGATCGTGATCCCCGAACAAACCGATAAGGGCTTGGTCTATCACAGCCTCGACGTCGCCCGTCTGGAACTGGCCTGCGAATTGCATGAGCAATACGAGATGGAACCCGACGCGCTGTCGATGATGATTTCGCTGATCGACCAGATGCACGGCCTGCGCGCAGAACTGCGCGAGGTGCTGAACGCGGTTGAAGCGCAGCCCGAACCCGTGCGTCAGACCCTGATCGAGGTGATCGGAGCCGCCCGCCTCAAGCGCAGTTGATCAATTGTCGACGACGTATTCTTCGGGCACGAAAAAGGTGTAGTCCCGGTCGGCCACCGCCTCGTGGCAATCATGGCAATAGGCGACCGAATTTGCGCGCGCACCCATCGTGTCCCCGAACAGCGATCCGTCCGGCATCACCATGATATAACGCCAGTCACCCGTGACGGGGCTTTCGCCTTGGGCCAGCTTTTCCATTACGAACAAAGCGCCGGGATGGATATTGCCTTCATCCGTGACGGTCACGCTGTCCTTGGCCAAAACCGAGCCTTTGGGCAGCTTTTCCCCCTCGGCCAGCGTTCCGTAGTTATGAGCCATGCGATTAGCATAGCTGTTCACATACCGCTGACCATGGGTGGCCGAGATATAGGGCGCATCGTTGAACAATGGCCAGTTCTGATAATTCAGGAGCAAATCCAGCTGTGCAGCGCCATAACCCCGCGCCATGCGCCGCTGCAGGGATTCATAGATGCGCAATGCTTCCCCCTTGGACAAATCCGCTGGATTCTCGATGGCAATATGCGCGTCCTCACCAGTTGATTGCGCAAACCCGTCGGTTGCGGACAACCCCGAAATTGACAGCACTGTCAGTGAGATCGAAAACACACGTTTAAATCGTAAAAACATATGGATGGCCTACCTGTTTCTTAAGGTTCGCCTGAACGCCGCCTATCATGCTTGAAATAAGATAGCGGCCCTGAACAAACGCGCCACGGCCAGACCACGGCTTTCACCGCTTTGTGCGCAAGAGTGACATGCGCCGATCCAGCCCCGACGCTTAAAACATACCAAATTTCGAATGCAAAGAACAGCAAGGCGAGAATTTATTTATTGTCGACCACTTGGCGACAATAACACGCCTCAGCTTTTCACCCCGGTTTCGGCCTCGATTTGTTTGCGCGATTTTCGGGCGCGTTCCGTGGCCGATTTCAATTGACCACAAGCCGCCATGATATCCTCGCCCCGCGTCTTACGGATGGGTGAGGCGTAACCTGCCTGGTAAATGATATTCGCAAAGGCCCGGATGCGATTGTTCGAGCTGCGCTTGTACGGCGCGCCCGGCCATTCATTGAACGGGATCAGGTTAATCTTGGCCGGGATGTTATGACGCTTGATATGGTCGATCAGGCGATGCGCATCCTCGTCTCTGTCGTTCACGCCATCCAGCATCACATATTCAAAGGTGATCCGTTCGGAATTCGATGCGTTCGGATAGCTGGCCAGCGCACCCAGCAGTTCCTCGATATTCCAGCGCTTGTTGATCGGCACCAACACGTCACGGGTTTCATCCGTGGTGGCATGGAACGAGATCGCCAGCAGACAACCGATTTCCTCAGCCGTGCGCGCGATTTCAGGCACAACACCCGAGGTCGACAGGGTGATGCGACGACGCGACAGGGAAATCCCCTCAGGATCCATGGCGATCTTCATCGCGTCGCGGACGTTTTCGAAATTATACAGCGGCTCACCCATGCCCATCAGAACGATGTTCGACAGCAGACGGGTTTCGTCCTTGGGCGCGCCTGGAACCGGCCATTCCTCAAGATCGTCGCGCGCCATCATGACCTGACCGACAATCTCGGCCGCGGTCAGGTTGCGCACCAGTTTCTGCGTGCCGGTGTGGCAGAAGGAACAGGTCAGCGTGCAACCCACCTGAGATGAAATGCACAGCGTGCCGCGATCTTCTTCGGGGATGTACACGACCTCAACCTCGTGCCCGCCTGCAATACGGCATAGGTATTTGCGGGTGCCGTCCTCGGACACCTGACGCGTTACAACCTCAGGGATTTCGATCACAAAGTTTTCGGCCAATTGTGCGCGATAGGCCTTGGCCAGATTGGTCATTTCGGCAAAGTCGCGCACACCCCATTGATAAATCCATTGCCAGATCTGACCGGTGCGCATCTTGGCCTGCTTTTCCGGCGTGCCATGTTCGATCAAAACCTCACGCAGCTGGGCGCGGGTCAGGCCGACAAGGTTAATCTTCCCCTCGGGCAATTTGCGGGGGATGGTCATGACATCTTGAGTGATCGGCGCTTTGGGCGACATGTGGCTATCTCAAAGGATTCTGGCTTGGGATGCGCCTCTATATAGGATCGCTGGCAAAGATCAAAAGGAATCGTATCAATCAATTCGCAAAGCGCAGCAACTCGTCCACACGCGCGCGTCCCAGATCGACCCGGCACGCGGTGATGGCGATGCCAGTACCGGACCCTCCGCCATAGGAAGCGCCCACCGCTTCGCACTGCGCATCGCGGTAGCTTGCCCAGGCTGATTGCGAAGCTTCCAAGGCGGGCTGCGCCACCACCCGCTCGGTGATCTCGTCCAACTCTTTGGCCGATTGCATGGCAAATCCGTAGCTCTCCTCCAGCGCCAGACTGACCCGGTCTTCCATCTCGCCAACACACGCCCCAATTTCCACCTGAGAACTTGCGTCTGAACATTCCAACGTTGGGTCTGCCAGTGCCGCAGAGGAAAACAACAATATGATCAATACGTACCGCATAACTCGCTCCTGCCAGAGGTTCCCACTGCCGACGGTAGCACGCGAACTACTGCGCCCCAAATACAGATTGGCCGCACCGTCAACGCCGATGCGGCCGAAATCAATGCTATCAGGTAAGCCGCTTCAGATGCCCACTGGCAGGATATCGCAATCTGCTGCATCCAAAGTTTTTACCGGATCCTCTGGCCCACATTGCTCACCGGATACGGGGTAGGTTTCAGAATCTTTTTCACACGCGCTCAACAACACGGCGACTGCCATCATCAGCGCGACAATAGGCTTATTCAGCATTCGTAAGCTCCTTCTATTCAGCTGAACTAATTAGTTCAGAAATGTCGGAGGCTCGCTTTGATACGGATCAAACTTGCAGACAGACGTGGCGTAAATTCGACACTTGGCGCTTCAAAAAAAGAAAACCCCGCCAAATGACGGGGTCTCGCGTGTCTTCAGATACGTATCAGTTTGTGCAGCGTTTCTCGGCGTCTTCGATCGCTGCCGTGAAACCCAGCAACGAGAATGTGTCCTTGGTCTGCGTCCCACGCTCGGATCGGGCGGTCAGAACAGCCTCAGTGCCCCGCTTCATCGCTGCAACCACCTTGAGGTCTTCGCCTTCGGTTGCAGGCCAGGCCCATTCGCCTTCGGTGATCAGTTCAAACTCGGTCCCGTCGATTTCAAGATTGACGGTTGAGCCTGCCGCGAACGGATAGCCGCCGGTAAAGGTCACTTGCCCCTTCACCTCGGCGTTGGGACGGTAGAACACGAACAGCAGGATATCGCTGCGGCGGACCGAGACCACCCGGCCACCGCGTGTGTTGACGGTTTCCTTGGGTGCAGACACGCTCCAGCATTCGGTGGGATCGTCTTCGACGAACACGCTCCAATCGGTTTTGGCTGCCACACGGTTGGTGCTTGACGCCTGCTGAGCGGTTGCCGTAGTGGCCATCCCTGCCATGCACAGGCCCGCGATTACACGGACGAGTTTCAATCCCATCTGTCCAGCCTCCTAGCTCGACCTATTACCTCATACCCATCGGAAAAGCCTGCGCACCCTGCCGGTTCGTCTGTAAGTTGCGTATTCCGATGATTGTCGACATACACACACTAACGCAGGTTTCGCCACAGGCGAAAGGGCGATTGGCAGAATTTTGCGCATATTACGGAGAGGCCTGATGACGCAGCCGGTACCAATGACAGAACTATGGCGCGGTCCCTTGTTGGAAAGCCTGCATCTGGGCCACGCGGTGATCTGCGATGACAGTGGCCAGATCGTACAATGCTGGGGTGATCCAAGTGCGATTATCTACCCCCGCTCTTCGGCCAAGATGATCCAAGGTCTGCCGCTGATCACCTCAGGTGCCGCGGCGAAATATGGGCTGAACAGCGAGCATCTGGCACTGGCTTGCGCCTCACACAGCGGCGCGCATATCCACACCGACCGCGTGACCGCCTGGTTGGACCATCTAAACCTGTCCGAACATGATCTGCGCTGCGGCCCGCAAGAGCCGCAGGATATGGCCGCGCGCGACGGATTGATTCTGGCCGACGACACGCCTTGCCAGATTCACAACAACTGCTCGGGCAAGCATTGCGGGTTCCTGACCGTGGCCCAGCATATGGGGGCCGGGCCTGAGTATCTGGAAATCGACCACCCAGTTCAGCAGGCCTGTCTGTCAGCCGTCGAAGAAACAACCGGTGAGGCCAGCCCCGCCTATGGGATAGACGGATGTTCAGCGCCGAATTTTGCCACCTCGCTGGTGGGGTTGGCGCGATCGATGGCGTGGTTTGCCTCCGCCGCCGACCGGTCGGACCGGGCCAGCGATGCGGCGCAGCAATTGACCGCTGCGATGATCAAGCATCCCGAACTGGTTGCCGGCGAAAGCCGCGCCTGTACCGAACTGATGCTCGCGATGGAGGGCCGCGCCGCGATCAAGACCGGGGCCGAAGCTGTTTTCATCGCCATCATTCCGGAAAAACGCATGGGCGTGGCACTGAAGATCACAGACGGCACCACGCGTGCCGCTGAATGCGCCATCGCATCCATTCTGGCCCATCTGGGTGTGCTGGAGGCCGAACACCCGGCCACCCGCAAATTCATGAACGCCATTCAGTACAGCCGCCGCGGGCTGGAATGTGGCATCATCAAGCCTGCGCCGGGTTTCCCCGGCTAAGGCGATCACATCTCGATCGGATGAATCTCGGCCACTTCGACCGAGCCTGATCCGTTGACGACCATGGGGCAGCCCTTGGCCATCTCGTTGGCGGCGTCGATGCTGTCGGCCCTGATGACCGTGAACCCCGAGGCCGGGTTGGCACCGCCATTGTCGACAACACCGCTGTTGCTGACGGTATAGGACTGGCCCACCGGGTTGCCGGGGATGTCCAGCGCATCGCCCATATTCTGGAACCATGCGCCCCAGGCGGCCATGGTCGCTTCGATTTCGGCGGGGTCGGTTGGGGTGTGACCACCGTGATAGACAAACAAGAACTGAGGCATTTCTCTTCCTCCCTAATGAAAATCTTAAAACTGAGCTTCCAGCTTGCGCAGTGACGAAGTCCAACCCTGGTTGTGGTTGGCCGCGACCTCGGCATCGGCCAATTCGCGGTGATCAAGAACCAGCTTTGCACCAGCTTCCGTCGCTGTGACCGTCAGCGTCACGTGGCTTTCCGCTCCGCGCTGATCCTGATCGTCATGCCAGCCCCAAGTGAACCCCACTGAATTCGGCGGATCAACATGGGTCACCTGCCCGGATACTTTGTATCGCTGCCCTTCGGCATTCACCATAACCGAGTGCCACGGCCCAAGGCGTGAAAAATCCAAATCATGTTCGGGCACATGCATCCCTTCGGGGCCCCACCACTTCAACAGCTTTGCGCCATCGCTGATCCAGGCAAACAGGTTTTCCTGGGATGTGGGAAACGCGCGTTCCAATTTCAGGTCGGCCATGAATTCTCCCTTTCAATTAAATCGTTCAAACGGTCGAGGCTGCTTTCCCAGAATTGCCGTTTCGAGATGGTCCATTCCGCGATGGTCCGCAGCCCCTCGGGCTGGATGGAATACATGCGTTGACTGCCCTGCACTCGCTGCTGCACCAGCCCGGCGGCACGCAACACCTTCAGATGGCGCGAGATCGCGGCCCCGGACATGCCGCGACCTTCGATCAGGTCACCAGCGGGCAGTTCACCGTCTAGCATCAACTGCTCGACGATCGAGAATCGGGTGGCATCGGACAATGCCGAAAATGCGGTCAGAAGCGTGTTCATGACCATTGTTTAACATTTTTGTTAAATAAATGAAAGCCCCTTGCGATCAGACCTCGGTAAAGGCCGCGCGGGAATAGCCCTGGAGGTACAGCAAAGCCGTCAGATCTCCGTAGTTGATCCGAATATCGCATTTGGCGGCGACCGAAGGTTTGGCATGCAGCGCCACACCGGTTCCGGCCCGGCTCAGCATGCCCAGATCATTGGCGCCATCGCCCACGGCAATCACGTCGGCCTCGGACAGGCCCAGCCGCTTGGTAATCTGCGCCAGCGCATCCACCTTGGCCTGTTTGCCCAGAATCGGGCGCTGTACATCGCCGGTCAGCTTGCCGTTTTCGGCCAGCAATGTATTGGCGCGGTTTTCATCAAAGCCAAGCAGATCAGCCACCCTCGCGGTGAAGGCCGTAAACCCACCCGACACCAGGGCCGCATAGCCCCCGTTCAGGCGCATCGTCGCAACCAGTTCCTTACCGCCCGGCATCAATGTAATGCGTTCGTTCAGAACCTTGCCGATCACCGCCTCATCCAAGCCCTTCAGTAGGCCGACACGTTCAATCAGCGCACCTTCGAAATCAAGCTCACCATTCATGGCCCGTGCGGTGATGTCTTTGACGCGATCGCCCACGCCCGCCTCATCGGCCAGTTCATCAATGCATTCCTGCTGGATCATGGTGCTGTCCATATCGGCCAGCAGCATCAGCTTGCGGCGTTTCCCGAACGGCTGCACGATCAGGTCGACCTCTAACAACTGCAGTTCTGCCCAAACGTCCCACTGATTGTCAGGCAGCTCGGGAAACGTGAACTGCGCCGCCTCATCTTCGCTGAGCCAAACCAGATCGCCCCCGCCCCACGCGTTGCACAACGACTCGACCAAAGCCTGCTCGAGCTTCGGCATGTTCGGATTGGTCAACAGAGTGGCTACGTACATCATCGGTCTCCTGCAGGCTCCCCCGCGCATAACGCAGGGGCCGCCAATTCACCAGAGACAGTTGATATGTTTACCCCAGAATGCCAGGCAATCGCAGCCCATGGGCGCGGGCGCAATCCTTTGCAATGTCATACCCCGCATCCGCATGCCGCCACACGCCCGAGGCCGGATCGTTCCACAGCACCCGTTCCAACCGTCTGGCTGCGTCCTCAGTACCATCGGCACAGATCACCACACCCGCATGTTGAGAGAACCCCATGCCGACCCCACCACCGTGATGCAGCGAGACCCAGGTCGCGCCGCTGGCGGTGTTGATCAGAGCATTCAGCAGCGGCCAATCGCTTACGGCGTCAGACCCGTCCAACATCGCCTCGGTCTCGCGGTTCGGGCTAGCGACGGAACCGCTGTCCAAGTGATCCCGGCCGATCACGACCGGCGCTTTCAGCTCACCATTGGCGACCATCTCATTGAACGCCAACCCGGCGCGGTGGCGGTCGCCCAACCCGATCCAGCAAATCCGCGCAGGCAGGCCCTGAAACGCAATCCGTTCCTGCGCCATGTCGAGCCAGCGGTGCAGATGTTCGTTCTCGGGGAACAGCTCTTTCATCTTGGCGTCGGTCTTATAGATATCCTCGGGGTCGCCTGACAACGCACACCAGCGGAACGGACCGATGCCTTTGCAAAACAGCGGACGGATATAGGCGGGAACGAAACCGGGGAAGGCAAAAGCGTTCTCCAACCCCTCATCCTGTGCCACCTGCCGGATGTTGTTACCGTAATCCAGCGTCGGCACGCCCGCGTTCCAGAAATCAACCATCGCGGCGACGTGTTGTTTCATCGACGCCCGAGCAGCCTTTTCCACTGCTTTAGGGTCTGTTTCACGCATTTCACGCCACTGCGCCATGGACCAACCAATTGGCAAGTAGCCGTTGATCGGATCATGGGCGCTGGTCTGGTCGGTGACGATATCGGGATACGGGCGGACGCCTTCGTTCCCTCTTTTGAAGATTTCTGGGAACACCTCGGCCGCATTACCCAACAGGCCCACGGATTTTGCCTCGCCCGCTTTGGTCCAGCGGTCGATCATCTCCAACGCTTCGTCCAGAGTCTCGGCCTTTTCGTCGAGGTATTTGGTGCGCAGGCGGAAATCGATACTGTCTGGGTTACACTCGACCGCCAAACAGCAGGCACCGGCAAAAACGGCGGCCAGCGGTTGCGCGCCCCCCATGCCGCCCAAGCCCCCGGTCAGAATCCACTTGCCGGTCAGGTCGCCGCCATAATGCTGGCGCCCGGCCTCGGCAAAGGTCTCATAAGTGCCCTGAACGATGCCCTGCGTGCCGATGTAAATCCACGAGCCAGCGGTCATCTGGCCGTACATCATCAAGCCCCTCTTATCGAGTTCGTTGAAGTGATCCCAGGTCGCCCAATGGGGCACGAGATTCGAATTGGCGATCAGCACCCGCGGCGCGTCCTTATGAGTGCGGATGATCGCCACGGGTTTGCCGGACTGGACTATCAGGGTCTCGTCCTCTTCCAGATCCTTCAAACCGGCAACAATAGTGTCGAAATCCTTCCAAGTGCGGGCCGCGCGGCCGATACCGCCATAGACCACCAGTTCATGCGGGTTTTCGGCCACGTCCGGGTGCAGATTGTTCATCAACATCCGCAGCGGGGCCTCAGTCAGCCAGCTTTTGGCGTTCAGCTCGGGGCCTGTCGGCGGATAGATATCGCGCGTGTTCTTGCGAGGGTCGGTCATGGGATCGTCTCCAATGCAGTGTCTTGGATGGCTTCCAGAATATCGCGCAGCCAACGACGTAGGCGGTCGGCCTTGGCAGTGTCATAACTCCACGGGGCGGCCTCGGCTGTCAGGTAAGTGGATTGCGCCAGTTCCGTCTGTATGGCGTGCAGACCGTCGGCCGGACGGCCATAGTGGCGGGTCGTCCAGCCACCCCGGAACCGCCCGTTCAGAACGGTGCTGTAGGGCGATGATGCGGCAAATTCATGTGCAATAGACTCTATTTCTGGCGCACACGTTACGCCACAATCCGTCCCAATATTCATGTCGGGCAACATGCCTTCAAACAGAAATGGAATGCGACTGCGGATCGAGTGGCAATCGAACAGAACAGCCACGCCGTGCTTTGCCCGCACGCGCTCCAACTCTTCGGCAAGTGCGGCATGATAGGGTGCATGGAAGGTTTCGCGCCTCTGACCTATCTCATCCTCTGACGGTTCCTGCCCGTCGCGCCAGATCGGTTGCCCATCGAAATCGGTCAATGGCACCAGCGTTGTCGTGTTTTGCCCTGGGTAAAGCGAAACACCGTCGGGATCGCGATTGGCGTCGATGACATAGCGATGGATATGGGATTGCACCACGGTCGCGTCACGCAAAAGCCCTTCATAGAGCCTATTAATGTGCCAATCCGTGTCTGCCAGCGTATGCCCTGTGTCATTGAGACAAGCCGCAATACCATCCGGCACGAATGTCCCGCCATGGGGTTGGCCCAGAACAATCGGGCTGTCGCCGCGCTGTACGCTAACCACCTGCATCACACCACCTCGGGCATTGGGGTGCTAACGGCCCGTAGGATCGACGCCCCGGCTACCAGTTGTTTCGCGGTCTCCAACTCAGGGGCCAGATAACGATCTTCGGTCAGGGCCGGAATGTCAGCCCGCAACCGAGCAATGACCTGCTGCAAAGGCCCGCTGGTGACCAGAGGCGCGCGAAATTCAACCCCTTGAGCTGCACACAGTAGTTCCACACCCAGAATGTAGTTCAAATTCTCGACCATTCGGATCAGGCGCCGCGCACCATGGGCCGCCATCGAAACATGATCCTCCTGGTTGGCCGAGGTGGGGGTGCTGTCGGTGACACAGGGATTGGCGAGGTGCTTGTTCTCGCTCATCAATGCAGCGGTGGTGACCTCCGCAATCATAAGGCCAGAATTCAACCCCGGATCAGGGGTCAGGAAAGGCGGCAGATCAAAGCTGAGCGTCGGGTCCACCATCAAGGCAATGCGACGCTGCGCGATGGCACCGATCTCGGACACGGCCAGCGCGATCATATCAGCGGCGAACCCTACAGGTTCAGCATGGAAATTCCCGCCCGAGACAATCCCGTCGGCCAGAACCAGCGGATTGTCGGTGGCTGCGTTGGCCTCAACCTCAAGCGTGGCGGCGGCCTGCCGCAATACATCCATTGCTGCGCCCGTGACCTGCGGTTGACAGCGAATGCAATAAGGATCCTGAACGCGGGTGTCGCCCTCACGGTGACTTTCCCGAATTTCCGACCCGTCCAGCACGGCGCGCATGGCGCCGGCGACTTCGGTCTGGCCACGATGACCGCGCAAAGTGTGAATTTCAGGCCGCAGGGGTGCGGTAGACCCCATGATCGCATCGGTCGACAAGGCCGAAACAACCAACGCGCTTTGCGCCGCGCGCCAAGCCTCGAACAACCCAGCCAAAGCAAAGGTGGTTGAAAACTGGGTGCCGTTGATAAAGGCCAGTCCTTCCTTAGGACCCAGTTGAATAGGCTCTAAATCAACTGTTTTCAGTGCTTCAGCCCCCGGCAGGACAGTGCCGTTCACCTCGGCCTCGCCCGCGCCAATGACCACTGCGGTCATATGGGCCAACGGCGCCAGGTCGCCCGATGCCCCAACCGAACCTTGTGCCGGGATCACCGGAGTGACCCCGCGGGCCAGCATCTGCTGCAACAGCTCGATCAGCTCCCACCGCACGCCCGATGCACCGCGACCGAAGGACAACAGCTTGAGTGTCATCATTAGCCGGGTCAGCCTTTGCGGTATGGCGGGACCAACACCGCAACAATGGCTGAGGATCAGGTTGCGCTGCAGGGTCGAGGTGTCCTGCGCCGCGATTTTGAGGCTGGCCAGTTTCCCAAAACCGGTATTGACGCCATAGACGGGGTCATCGCCCCGAGCCGCCGCCTGAATACGTTGCGCCGCCGCATCGACTGCGGGCTTGCAGTCAGAATCCAGTGAAACAGCCGTTTGATCCCAATAGATCTTGGCCAGCTGCGCCAAAGAAACCTGACCGGGCTGCAAAATCAGAGACGTCATTCGATCCCTCCGAAAAGACGTTTATGCAGTGGGTTGAAGCCGACGCGATAGGCCAGTTCCGCCGGATGAGTGACATTCCAGATCGCCAGATCCGCCCTATGCCCCGGCGCGAGAGTGCCCGCATCGTTGATCCCCAACGCGCGCGCGGCGTTGCGGGTGACACCAGCCAGCGCCTCTTCAGGCGTAAGACGAAACAGTGTGCAGCCCATGTTCATGGTCAGCAGCAGCGAGGTCAGCGGCGAAGAACCGGGATTGCAGTCAGTCGCCAAAGCCATTGGCACTTGATGCTGGCGCAGCAGATCAACGGGTGGCACCTGCGTTTCTCGCAGTGTGTAAAACGCGCCCGGCAACAGCACGGCCGTGGTTCCGGCTTTTGCCATGGCTGATACACCATTGGCATCCAGGTATTCGATGTGATCCGCCGACAAAGCCCCGTAAGAGGCCGCCAGTTGCGCGCCGCCCAGATTGGACAACTGCTCGGCATGCAGTTTCACCGACAGGTCCAGCTCTTGCGCCACATCAAAAACCAGGGCGATTTGTGCAGGGTTAAAGGCGATTCCTTCGCAGAACCCATCCACCGCGTCCACCAGCCCCTCGGAATGGGCCGCGCGCAGGGTTGGGATGCAGACCTCGCGAATATAGTCGTCGGGGCATTCGGCATATTCCGGCGGCACCGCATGTGCGCCCAGAAAGCTGGTTTTGACGCGGACAGGGCGGGTTTCACCGATCCGGCGGGCAACGCGCAGCATCTTCAATTCGGTCTCGGTATCCAACCCATAGCCCGACTTGACCTCAAGGGTGCTGACACCCTCGGCAATCAGGGCGTCCACGCGGGTTAGAGCATCTGACAAAAGCATATCAGCGCTGGCGGACCGCGTGGCGTTGACCGTGGAGAGGATACCACCCCCGGCACGGGCGATGTCCTCGTATGAGGCGCCATTCAGCCGCATTTCAAACTCAGTTGCGCGGTTTCCGCCAAACACCACATGGGTATGCGCGTCAATCAGCGCCGGAGTGATCAACCGTTCACCGAAATCCTCGACCGGCCAATCGGCATATTCCGGCGGCAGGTCCTGGCGTTCGCCGACCCAGACAATCTTTGCCCCGTTAACGGCGATCGCTGCATCCCGACACAGCCCATAGGGCGTGCCCCCTTCTGACATCGTGGCCATCCTGGCGCTGAGTAAGACCGCTTTTCTGGTCATGGCGATTCTTTTCGGCTCCCCTCTTGTTTGATTTTTATGTATAGGTGTAAAGATATGAAGTCTACACATTATGGAAATCAAAATGCAGATTCATGCCAAGACAGCTTTATTAGGCTCTGATTGGGTTCACGATGTGCGAGTAGAAATCGACCATGAGCGTATCAGCCAGGTGCAGTATCAGGTGTCGGCATTGCCCGATGATACGCGCGTTGACGTTCTTTTGCCCGCTTTGGCAAACCTGCACAGCCACGCCTTTCAACGGGCCATGGCGGGCATGACGGAAACCCGCATGGCCGGACGTGAGAGTTTCTGGACATGGCGCAACCTGATGTATCGCTTTCTGGATCGGTTGACGCCCGACCAGATCGAAGCCATCGCCGCACTGGTTTTCATGGAGATGCAGGAGGCCGGGTATGCCTCGGTCGGTGAATTCCACTATGTCCATCACCAACCCGGCGGCGCGGCCTACGATCAACTCTCGGAACTAAGCCAGCGTATCTTTTCCGCCGCGCACCAGTCAGGGATCGGTCTGACTCATTTACCGGTCCTCTACACCTATGGCGGCGTTGCGCAGGACCCGCTGTCAGGTGGGCAGTTGCGGTTCAGCAATGATGTGTCCCGGTTTTTGAATTTGGTGGATGATTGCCAAAAAAAACTGCCACACACTGACTCTATATTGGGGGTTGCGCCACATTCCTTACGCGCAACTTCACCGACAGACCTGCGCGAACTGCTGCAAAACACACCCAAGGGTCCGGTCCATATCCATATCGCCGAACAGGTTCAGGAAGTCGCCGACGTACAATCCGCGTTGGGCCAGCGTCCGGTGGCCTGGCTGCTGGACAATGCAGACGTGAACGCGCGGTGGTGTCTGATCCATGCCACCCATATGACCGATGCCGAAACCCGCACGCTGGCCCAGTCCGGTGCTGTGGCGGGGCTGTGCCCGATCACCGAGGCCAATCTGGGCGATGGTATTTTCAACGGCGCGACCTATGCCGAGGAAAACGGGCGATTTGGAGTCGGATCAGACTCTAATATTAGGATTTCCTTGCCCGAGGAACTGCGCACCCTGGAATACTCCCAACGTTTGCGCGATCATCAACGTGCCGTCCTAGTACCGGGCGAAGGCTCGGTCGGGCATGCGCTTTATACCGGTGCCGCGCGAGGTGGGGCCCAAGCGCTTGGACGTGACGCCGGTGAGATTGCCGAGGGCAAGTTAGCTGACCTGATGGCCATTGACCGGACCCACCCGACGCTCTGTGCATTGACGGACGATCAATTGCTGGATGGGCTGTGTTTTGCCGCCCCTGATGGGCTGGTAACTGACTTGTGGTCTGCCGGACGCCACATGGTGAAACAGGGCCGCCACGTCGCACGTGATCAGATCATATCCGCCTATAGATCCTCGATTGCGGGCCTGCTGGCCTCGGTCTAAAGGAACGGTCATCATGCCCCAATCCAGTGACACCACCAGCTACAAAGACATCAAGAAAACCGTTCTGTCCCGCATCCGATCGGGCGAGTGGCAGCCCGACTCTCTGTTGCCCAACGAACAGGATCTTGCGGTCGAGTTTTCCTGCACCCGCACAACAGTGAACCGCGCCCTGCGGGAGTTAGCCGACGAGGGCTATCTGGAACGCCGGCGCAAGGCTGGTACGCGGGTGTTGAGCGCACCGCAGCGACAGGCCCGTTTCACCATCCCCATGGTCCGGGACGAGGTTGAGGCGATGGGCGGCACGTATCGCTATGCGCTGGTTTCTTCCAAGTTAGAGACTGCTCCGGAATGGCTAAGCGCCCGATTGGCTCTGTCTGAGGAGCAAAGCGTGATGCATGTTCGCTGCATGCATTTCAACGGCAACACGCCGTTTCAGTTTGAGGATCGCTGGATCGTCATGGCCTCGGTCCCGCAGGTGGAGCAGGCAGATTTCTCGCAGATCGGACCGAATGAGTGGCTGATCCAGACCCTGCCCTTCACCAATGTCGAACTGAGTTTTCTGGCCAGCCGTGCCGATACAACACTCGCCGGGTTTCTGGACGTCCCCGAAGGAGAACCGGTCTTTACCGGAGAGCGCATCACCTGGTTGCAGGGTCAGCCCGTGACCTTTGCCAAGATGTTCTTTGCCGCCGGGTATCGCATGACCACGCAATTCTAAACCGCACCCGGATTTCTCTTTACCCTCTGCTCAATCCGATACAGATTCACCTAAGATTGAGCAGGCGCAAAGGAAAGACGAAATGGGTAACCCGCTGTACGAACGGCTGTTTGGCATTCACGCGGGCAAACACACACCGTTTCTTCACCTTCCTGATGGTCAGATCCTGACCCATGCCGATTTTCTGGACATGGCCGCGCAGATCGCCAATACCCTAAGCGGATACGAACTTGAGCCCGGTGAACGCGTGGCCGTACAGGTTGAAAAATCGCCCCAGGCGCTGGCGCTCTATGCTGCCTGCGTGCAGACCGGATTGATTTTTCTGCCGCTGAATACCGGATACACCACGGCCGAGTTACAATATTTCATCGAAAACAGCGGTGCGAAACTGGTTGTCTGTGACGCCGCAAAAGAACAGGGGCTGGCCCCTATCGCCGCCGCCCAAAACGCCCGGTTAGAGACGCTCAACGCCGATGGTTCGGGAAGCCTTATGCGGCGGGCGCTGGGGATGTTGCCCGCGTTTGAGCCGGTCCAGCGGTCCGAGGATGATCTGGCCGCATTCCTTTATACTTCGGGCACAACGGGACGATCGAAGGGCGCGATGCTGACGCAGGCCAATCTGCTCTCAAACGCTGAAACGCTAGTGCGGGAGTGGCGGTTCACGGCGGATGACGTGCTGCTGCATGCGCTGCCGATCTTTCACACGCACGGGCTGTTCGTGGCGACAAATGTGGCGCTGTCCGCGGGCGGGTCGATGATCTTTTTGCCGAAATTCGATCTTGAAGACATGTTGCGGCTGATGCCGCGGGCCACGACGATGATGGGAGTTCCAACCTTTTACACCCGCTTACTGGGCGATGAGCGGTTCACCGGCGATCTGACCCGGCACATGCGTTTGTTCATCTCGGGCTCGGCGCCGTTACTGGCAGAGACCCATGAGCGGTTCGAGGCGCGCACAGGCCACCGTATCCTTGAGAGGTACGGCATGACCGAGACCAACATGAGCACTTCGAACCCCCATGACGGCGAACGCCGTCCAGGCACGGTAGGCTTTCCCCTGCCCGGCGTCGAACTGAAGGTGACCGACCCTGAAACTGGTGCAGACCTGCCGCAGGGTGAGATCGGCATGCTTGAGGTGCGCGGCCCCAACGTGTTTCAGGGCTATTGGCAAATGCCCGAGAAAACCGCCGCCGAGCTGCGCGAAGACGGGTTTTTCATCACCGGCGATCTGGGGCGTTTGGATGCGGACGGGTATGTCCACATCGTCGGGCGCGGCAAGGACCTGATCATCTCGGGCGGGTACAACATTTACCCCAAAGAGGTTGAGCTGGTTCTGGATGACCAGCCGGGAGTGTTGGAAAGCGCCGTGATCGGCGTGCCGCACCCGGATTTCGGTGAAACACCGGTCGGCATTCTGGTGCCCGAGCCGGGACAGACACTGGACCCCGAGGCCATTCTGGCCAACGTGCAGAACTCGCTGGCCCGGTTCAAACACCCACGCAAACTGATCGTGCTGGAAGAGCTGCCCCGCAACACGATGGGCAAGGTGCAAAAGAATTTCTTGCGTGAGAACTACAAGGACCTGTTCACCAAGGGTTAAGGGATCAGCGGCACACGGCCATCGTTGGTGAGCAGCCAGCAATCCCGGCCCTCAAACACCGCCGGAACCAACGGTCGCCCCATCCCGGCACCTCCGTCCAGATTGATCCGGTTACCGCGATGCTCAGCCTGTTCCGCAGGTGTGTGCCCATGGACCACCAGCCACGGGTGCGGTCGCGGATCATCCAGAAACTCGCCCCGTATCCAGATCAGGTCTTCCTCGGTCTGATCGGCCAGCGATACACCGGGGCGAATCCCGGCATGGACGAACAGAACCTCATCCTGGTGATGGTACGTCACCAGCCGGTTCAGAAAGTCGACATGGTCCGACGGCACCGCTGCCCTTGCGCGGTCGAGAATTTTGTAAACGCGTTCTTCTTCGGTGTACGTCACACCGTACGACGCCAACGTCTCGGTCCCGCCCAAACGCGCATGCAGCCAGTGTTCGCCGATCCGCAATTTGGCCTCGGCGGTCGAACCATCGTGCATGAATCTGGCGAACATCCGGTCATGATTGCCCAACAGAAAAACCCAGTTCCGTCCGACCTTTTGCCCAGCGACCAAAAGGTCCAGAACGCCACGACAATCCGGCCCACGATCTACATAGTCACCCAAAAACACGATCCGCGCATCCCGCCCACCGTCCTGTTCGATAAGGTGCAGCGCATTTTCAAGCATCTCTAACTGCCCGTGGATATCGCCGATGGCGTAGATGGCGGATGTCATGAAAATCCCTCGGATAAACGCGTACCCGGCTTTTGGCGCGAAATGCGCGTCAGGAAAAGAAAATACCCGCGCCTTGAAGGGCGCGGGCAAGAATTGTTCCAGAAATTCAACACTGCTTAGGCGACGTCGAACTCCAGCGGTTTGATCTGGGTGAACAGACCGGTTTCCGCCAGCTTGGCGCGCGCCTCGGCCGGAACCGGCTCGTCCACGTAAAGCAACGCAATGGCTTCGCCGCCTGCTTCCGCCCGGCCAAGGGTAAAGTTGGCGATGTTGACGTCATTGTCACCCATGGTCTGACCCAGTGCACCGATGATGCCCGGCACGTCCTCGTTGGTGGTGTAGAGCATGTGCGCACCCACCTCGGCCTCGATATTGATACCCTTGATCTGGATGAAACGTGGCTTGCCGTCGCTGAAGACCGTGCCCCCGATCGAGCGTTCGCGCTTTTCGGTCACCACGGTCACTTTGATATAGCCTTCGAACGCACCGGACTTGTCCTGGTTGGTGGTCGAGATCTGAATGCCACGCTCTTTGGCGACGACCGGAGCCGAGACCATGTTCACCTCGGGGTTGAACTTCTTCATGATCCCCGCCACGACCGAGCAGTTCAGGGCCGCCAGGTTCATCTCGGAGGCGACACCGTCATAGAGGATGTTAATCGCCTTGATCGGCTCATCCGTCATTTGACCGATGAAGCTGCCCAAGTGACCGGCCAGCTTGATCCACGGCCCCATGATCTTGGCTTCTTCGGCGGTGACGCTGGGCATGTTCAGCGCGTTTTCCACCGCTCCTGTCAGCAGATAGTTCGAGATCTGCTCGGCCACCTGCAGCGCCACGTTTTCCTGCGCCTCGGTCGTGGCCGCACCCAGATGCGGCGTGCAGACGACGTTGGGCAGGTTGAACAGGGCGTTTTCCTTGGCCGGTTCCTCGCTGAACACGTCAAAGGCCGCACCGGCCACATGACCGGATTGCAGCGCCTCGGACAGCGCGTCCTCGTCGACCAGACCACCACGGGCACAGTTGACGATGCGCACGCCTTTCTTGGTCTTGGCCAGGTTTTCGCGGCTCAGGATATTGCGGGTCTGGTCCGTCAGCGGCACGTGCAGGGTGATGAAATCAGCGCGTGACAGCAGTTCGTCCAGTTCGACTTTCTCTACGCCCATCTTGGCGGCTTTCTCTTCGCCCAGATAGGGATCATAGGCGATAACCTTCATCTTCAGACCCAAGGCACGTTCGCAGACGATACCACCAATGTTGCCCGCGCCGATGACGCCAAGGGTCTTGTTGGTCAGCTCGATTCCCATGAACTTGGACTTTTCCCACTTGCCCGCATGGGTCGAGGTGCTGGCCTCGGGGATTTGCCGCGCCACAGCGAACATCATCGCAATCGCGTGCTCGGCCGTGGTGATCATGTTGCCAAAGGGCGTGTTCATCACGATCACGCCTTTTTTCGAGGCAGCCTCTTTGTCCACATTGTCCGTGCCGATGCCAGCGCGGCCAATGACTTTCAGGTTGTCAGCCTTTTCAAGCAGGGTCGGCGTGACCTTGGTGGCCGAACGGATGGCAAGACCGTCATACTGACCGATCACCTCGGCCAGCTTGTCTTTGTCCTTGCCAAGATCGGGCATGAAATCCACATCGATGCCGCGATCCCGGAAGATTTGAACGGCGGTTTCGCTGAGCTTGTCAGATACGAGTACTTTGGGGGCCATATCTCTGGTCCTTGAATTGTAGGGAAGGTCCGGGCCTGATGGGGCCCGGTGAAAAAGGTCAGGCGGCTTCGGTTTGCGCCGCGATCTCAGCCTCAAAAGCCCAAGCCAGCCAGGGCAGCATCGCCTCGATATCCGAGGTTTCGACCGTACCGCCGCACCAGATGCGCAGGCCCGCAGGCGCGTCGCGATAGGCGCCGATATCCAGCGCGATATTCTCGACCTCCAACCGTTTCGCCACGGCTTTGGCAAAGACTGCGCCATCTTGAATGCGGTCATCGGTGAACTTCAGGCAGACCGAAGTGTTCGACTGCGTCGCAGCATCCTCGGCCAGATTGGCGATCCAGTCGTTCCGGTCACAGAATGCATGCACCGCACCGGCATTGGCATCAGCTCGGGCGATCAGCCCTTGCAGACCACCAACTGAGCGCGCCCAATCCAGCGCGAACAGGTAATCTTCGACTGCCAGCATCGAAGGCGTGTTGATCGTGGCACCGGTAAAGATGCCGTCGATCAGCTTGCCGCCTTTGGTCAGACGAAAAATCTTAGGCAACGGCCATGCGGGTGTGTAGCTTTCCAGCCGCTCCACCGCACGGGGTGACAGGATCAGCATCCCATGCGCGGCCTCACCACCCAGCACCTTCTGCCAGCTAAAGGTGGTGACATCCAACTTGTCCCAGGGCAGGTCCATCGCAAAGGCTGCGCTGGTTGCGTCACAGATCGTCAGACCCTGACGGTCATCCGCAATCCAGTCGCCATTGGGAACCCGCACACCCGAGGTGGTTCCGTTCCATGTGAACACAACGTCATTGGCGAAATCGACGGATGCGAGATCAACGATCTGCCCGTACTCGGCCGTTTTCACCTCGGCGTCGATCTTCAGCTGTTTGACAACATCGGTCACCCAACCCGAGCCAAAGCTCTCCCAGGCCAGCATCTCGACCTTGCGTTCGCCCAATAGCGACCACAGCGCCATCTCGACCGCGCCGGTGTCCGAGGCGGGAACGATGCCGATCTTGTAATCCGCCGGAATGCCCAGCACCTCGCGCGTGCCTTCAATGGCCGCCTTCAGCTTGTCCTTGCCAACGGCTGCACGGTGCGACCGACCCAGCGCGGCATCGGCCAGTTTGGACAGATCAAATGTGGGGGGTTTGGCGCAGGGGCCCGAGGAAAAACGCGGATTCGCCGGCCGCGTTGCCGGTTGTTCGATGGTCATGTGTATTACCCTTCCAGATACACGCCCCTCGTTGGGGAGGGGTGTCCCACGGACAGGGGTATGAGGCCTTCGCAGATCCAGCAAGCAAAAAAGACCGTTCACCTGCAGAAAACGACATAGGGTGGGTGCGCAATTTGGAACACAGGTTTCCTATTGGCGAAAATCCCCGCCGGTATTCCGGCGGGGTTTTGTGTTTTGTGTTTATTCTGCGGCTTCTTCGTATGCGTCCATTGGTGGGCATGTGCAGACGAGGTTTCGGTCGCCATATGCGTTGTCGACGCGGTTGACGGGGGACCAGTATTT
>NZ_JBQFSK010000006.1:0-211790 GCF_056537925.1 Ruegeria sp. BI7 | reverse complement strand
AGCGCGCCCGCCTAACAAATCCCTCAAGATGCCCCCAGTCTCTCCTGAGCGTCTCCGCCGTCTCCAGCGTCCCAACACCGCCTCAGCAGCGCCGGTGAAGGGGGTTCTAAGGTTTACCCAAACAACCCGCAAGTGGAAAATTCGACAAACTCGCAAAAAACCGCAGATTTAAATTTTACCCATATAAATCATACTCTTAAATAACGACACACTCCACGAAACCCGCAACACGCAGTGCATCCCACCTCGAATCTCAGCTTTTGAACAGGGTTACCCATAGACTCAGCGCCGAGTCAGATGGAATCGGCCTGACGCGACCGAGTCAGCACACCGGATATAGGCAAACGCAGTAGCAACAGGCCGACGATTGCAGACAGATAGACCAGCGGTTCAATCTGGAAGCCCTTGGCCAACATGACATAGTGCAGCCCACCCAGAATCGCCGCGGGAAACACCAGGCGCTGCAAGCTGCGCCATCGCGGACCCAATTTCCGCACCGACAGATTGTTCGACGTCACCGCCAACGGCAGCATCAAGACAAAAGCGGCCATGCCGACCGTTATATAAGGGCGCTTAACGATATCCGCCCAAATCTGGCTGGGCACCTGCACATCCAACACTAGCCACACCAACAGATGCAGCGTGACATACGCAAAGGTCAGAACCCCAAGGGCGCGGCGGAACTTCAGCAGGTTCAGGCCGATGAATCGCCGCAGTGGAGAAATCGCCAGTACACCAATCAGAAGCTGTAACGCCAACTCTCCGTAACGATGCTCCAACGCCTCTATCGGGTTTACGCCCAATCCGCCTGTCAGCCCCTGGTAAAACAACCAGGGCGCTGGAAGCGCCCCAATTAGGTAGACCGCCCAAGCCGGAATACGGCGTAATATATGATTCACCTGCTGCATAGACTTAATAGTATTGCGAAAGATCCATGCCTTCGTACAGCCCAGCGACCTCGTTCTCATAGCCGTTGAACATCAGGGTTGGGATACGCTTGGCAAAGAGACCGCCGCCGATTTCACGTTCCGAGGCTTGCGACCAGCGCGGATGGTTCACGTTCGGGTTCACGTTACTATAGAAGCCATACTCACGTGGCGCCGACATGTTCCAGCTGGTGGGTGGCTCTTCTTCTGTCAGAGTGATCCGCACGATCGACTTGATCGACTTGAAGCCGTATTTCCACGGCACCACCAAACGCAGCGGCGCACCATTCTGGTTTGGGATCGGCCGATCATAAATACCCGTCGCCATGATGGTCAGCGGATGCATCGCCTCATCCAAGCGCAGACCCTCGCGGTAAGGCCACTCCAGAATCGGGTAGCGCACGCCCGGCATCTCATCGGGGATCAAGGCGGTTTCAAAGGCCACGTATTTGGCCCCTTCCTGAACACCTGCCATGTTCAGAAGATCAGCCAGTTCGAACCCGTTCCACGGGATCACCATCGACCAGGCCTCGACACAACGGAAACGATAGATGCGTTCTTCGACCGTCATCTCGGACATGATATCCTTAAAGTCATAGTCGCCCGGATTGTCGACCAGACCGTCGATCTTAACACTCCATGGTTCGGTGGTCAGCGCACCGGCATATTTGACAGGATCATCCTTGCCAGTCCCGAATTCATAAAAGTTGTTATAAGACGTGATCTCTTCCCAGGTGTTCGGCTCCAGCGCTTCTTGCGCCGTCGCGCCGCGCGCCATCCCCGCCAGTCCGACACCTGCCAGCCCGGCCATAACCTGACGCCGGTTCAAAAACGCCGCCCTTGGGGTGACGTCCGCATGTGTCAATGTATTGGTCCAGCGATGCGCCATGTATGTCTCCGTTGTCAAAACACCTCGAGTATGAGGTAGATCGCTGATAGCACAGTGCCAAGGTAATGAGCGTCACGATTGAGCGACGAGATTGTAACGTAGTCGCCTGTAGGCGTGGACTTCAGAACGTTCCCAACCAAGCTAAACTTTGCAATTCAGGCCCGGAACGTGCAGGCTTTGCAATGGATCAACAGACGTAGTGCGGTGTTTTTGGGGAAACCGTCAAAGCATACCTGCATCCATTAGATCCCTTGCGCCTGCTGACATTGCGATATCAATGGTATGAACCACAGAAAAAACAAACCTATGCCCGCCCCCGCCGCAATCAGTGCCAAGGCTGCATCTTATGCCGAACAAGCCGCAATTCGGGATTTAACGCAGCCTCTTCCCGAAATGCGGGCTATGTTGCGAGAGGATTACGCAGACAGTTGTACCGCAGCCGTAGAAATGTCCGGCGTTGCACTGTCCGATGAAACAATTGGCGGTGTGCGTTGCATGGTTATCACTCCTGCCGAACCGCGCCCTGGCCGCAGGTTGGTCTATCTGTTCGGCGGCGGCTTTACCCTTGGCAGCCCGTTTGAGGATTTGCCAATCTCAGCCTGGCTGGCAGCGAAGACCGGCGCGGTTGTGATTGCACCGGACTATCCCCTGGCCCCCGAAGCGCCATACCCGGCGGCCCTTGATGCCTGCACCGCAGTCATCTCGTCTGTACTGGCCGAAACGCCTGGGGCTTGCCTGTGCGGTGAATCTGCCGGGGGAAATCTTGCATTGGCAGCAGTCCATAGATCGCGCGCAAATGGCGCTCCGTTGCCAAAGGCACTGGCCCTGCTTTCACCTTTTGTCGACCTGCAGAACAACGGGGACAGCGGACTGGCAGATCGCGACCCGTTTCTAAATCAGTCTGAAATCGACTTTTTCCGTGACTGTTATGTTGGCAAAGACGTCGACCTGACAGCCCCCGACGTATCTCCGATTTACGGCCTCTTCGACGCAGATTTTCCACCCGTCTTTCTGACTTCGGGAACCCGCGATCATTTGTTGAGCGGTTGCGTGCGTCTGGATCGCCTGCTGCGACAGGCCGGCGCCGACTGCACCCTGCGTGTATGGGAGGGCATGTGGCACGTGTTCGAGTTTTACCCGGAGATACCCGAAGCCGATGCCTCGCTGACGGAAATCGCTGTTTTTCTGAATGGGCATTTTGCCAAGGTGTAAAAAAAAAAGACCCGCCAGTTTGGCGGGTCTTTCTGGTTTCCAATCTCAGATCAATGCACCACGGCATCGTCCGGGCGGGGTCGATCTGACGTGCCCAGCCTGTCACCGATGATCAGACCTTCGGCTCCGGTGGTCACCGGGACAGTCTCGCCGTCCTTGATCTCACCGGCCAGCAGGGCTTCGGCCAATGGGTTCTGAAGCGCGCGCTGAATCACGCGTTTCAGCGGACGCGCACCAAAGACCGGATCATAGCCTTCGTTCGCCAGCCATTCCTTGGCACCATCGTCCAGTGCCAGCTCGATCTTGCGGGCGGCCAGACGTTTCTGCAGGCGTGCCATCTGGATATCAACGATGCCATCCATATCGGCCCGCTTGAGCCGGTCAAAGATGATCGTTTCGTCCAGACGATTCAGGAATTCCGGCCGGAAATGCGCCCGGACCGCATCCATCACGTCGCGTTTGGCCTGCGCACTGTCCGCACCTTCGGGCAACTGGCTGAGCGCCTGAGAGCCGAGGTTCGACGTCAGAATGATCAGCGTCTGCTTGAAGTCCACGGTGCGGCCCTGACCATCGGTCAGCACACCATCGTCCAGAACCTGCAGCAGCACATTGAACACATCCGGATGCGCCTTTTCGACCTCGTCAAACAGCACGACCTGATAGGGCCGACGCCGCACGGCTTCGGTCAGCACACCGCCTTCATCATAACCGACATAGCCCGGAGGGGCACCGATCAGACGGGCAACCGCGTGTTTCTCCATGAACTCGGACATGTCGATGCGCACCATCGCGTTGTCGTCATCGAACAGGAAGTTCGCCACGGCCTTGGTCAATTCGGTCTTACCCACGCCAGTCGGTCCGAGGAACAGGAACGAACCCAGCGGGCGACCCTCATCATTCAGGCCAGCACGCGCACGGCGCACGGCGTTGGCCACGGCAGTCACCGCCGCATCCTGACCGATCACGCGGGAATGCAGATCGTCTTCCATCCGCAGCAGCTTCTCGCGCTCACCTTCCAGCATTTTCGAAGTCGGGATACCCGTCCAGCGTTCGACCACCGAAGCGATCTGTTCCGGACGCACCGTTTCCTCGGCCATCATGGCGTTGCTTTCGGCGTTTTCGGCCTCGGTCAGCTTTTTCTCAAGCTCGGGGATGACGCCGTAGGACAGTTCACCCGCCTTGGCGAGGTTGCCTTCGCGCTTAGCGATCTCCAGATCGGCCCGCGCCTTGTCGAGCTGCTCCTTCAGATCACGCGCACCTGCCAGCTTATCGCGTTCGGCCTGCCACTGGGCGGTCATCTCCGCGGATTTCTCCTGCAGGTCGGCCAGATCCTTTTGCAAGGTTTCCAGACGATCCTTGGAGGCTGCGTCATCCTCAAGCTTCAGCGCTTCTTCCTCGATCTGCATCTGCAGGATCTGACGATCAAGTTGATCGAGTTCTTCTGGCTTGGAGTCTACCTCCATCCGCAGACGCGACGCCGCCTCATCGACCAAATCGATAGCTTTGTCAGGCAGGAACCGGTCGGTGATATAGCGATGCGACAGGGTCGCCGCCGATACCAGTGCCGAGTCCGAGATGCGCACACCGTGGTGCAGCTCGTACTTCTCTTTAATACCGCGCAGGATGCTGATCGTGTCCTCGACCGTCGGCTCCTGCACCATCACTGGCTGGAACCGGCGCGCAAGGGCCGCGTCTTTTTCGACGTATTTGCGGTACTCGTCCAGCGTGGTTGCACCGATACAATGCAGCTCACCTCGTGCAAGCGCGGGCTTGATCAGGTTGGCGGCATCCATCGCACCGTCGGATTTACCGGCACCGACCAATGTGTGCATCTCGTCGATGAACAGGATAATCTCACCGGCGGCCTCGGTGACCTCGGTCAGAACCGCCTTGAGGCGTTCTTCGAATTCACCGCGGTACTTCGCACCGGCGATCAGCGCGCCCATGTCCAGCGCCAGCAGTTTCTTGTCCTTCAGCGATTCCGGCACATCACCATTGATAATGCGCAGGGCCATACCTTCAGCAATCGCGGTCTTACCAACGCCGGGTTCCCCGATCAGAACCGGATTGTTCTTGGTACGACGCGACAGAACCTGCATCGAGCGACGGATTTCCTCATCCCGTCCGATGATCGGGTCGATCTTGCCCTCGGCCGCAGCCTCGGTCAGATCGCGCGCGTATTTTTTGAGCGCGTCATAGCCCTCCTCTGCCGACGCGCTGTCAGCGGTGCGACCCTTGCGGATATCATTGATTGCCTCGTTCAGTTTCTGCGCAGACACAGCGCCGGCATCCAAAGCGTCCTTGGCTTTGGATTTCACCATGCACAGTGCCATCAACACGCGTTCGACCGGCACAAAGCTGTCGCCCGCTTTGGTGGCAATCTTGGCGGCCTCGTCCAACACCTTGGCGGTCTGGCCGTCCATGTAAATCTGGCTTGCGTCGCCGCTGACCTTCGGGATTTTGGCCATCGCAGCATCCAGCGCCTCGACCACGCGGTTCGGCGCGCCACCTGCACGTGTGATCAGGTTGCTGGCCAGACCCTGATCGTCATCCATCAATGCTTTCAAAATATGTGTGGGCTCCAACCTCTGGTGCCCCTCGCGCAGCGCAATCGTCTGCGCCGCCTGCACGAACCCCCGTGCCCGCTCGGTGAACTTGTTCAAGTCCATAGCATTCTCCTTTATCTCAAGCGCCCTGAATGTGATGCGCCCGCTTGGCGGCACGCGTCGGTCTGGGCCTCACATTCAATCTGGGAAATATCTTTGACGGTTCAAGAGGCTAAGCCGCAGAATCCGCACTTAACGGCGCGGTACGGAATAGACTGTATACCCTCCGGTTTTTGCGACTTGCCGTGCATTATACATGTCGACCAATGATTGCGCCGCATCGCTGCCTGAGGGGCAGGACACAAGATCAGCCGCGTCATCCAGAAAATCGACGGTAAAGGCCGTTTCGCCGGTTAACTGGCAATCATCGTCGGTCGAACGATAGCCGCGCACAAGGCGCAGGTCCTGATTGGTCGGGGATCTGATGACCGTATCTGCGGCCTCTGGCTGCAACGGCATTTGCTGACAGCCAACCAAAGACAAAACAAACCCCACACCCGCAAACTGTTTCATGAGTCCCCCATCTTAAATGTTCTTTGTAGTGGGAGGACCATAGCACACTCAGTCATGAGGAATGCGACTTCGATCAAACATCGGTCCTGCATGGACACAAGGCGCGGAACCCGTTAGGACGCAGACGTTTGCCAAAAAGGAGCTTGCCCCATGTCCGATGACCGCCTGATCGTTGCCCTTGATGTTCCAAACGCCTTGCAAGGTCTGGCCATGGCCGAGCGGCTGGGCGATGCCGTATCTTTCTACAAGATCGGGCTGGGTATGCTGACCGGGGGCGGGCTGGCCCTGGCTAATGAGCTGAAACAGGATCACGGCAAGCGCATTTTTCTGGACATGAAGCTGTTCGACATCGGCAACACAGTGGAAAACGCTGTGCGCGGGTTGGCGCAGTTCGATCTGGATTTCCTGACCGTGCATGGTGATCCCCATGTGGTACGCGCCGCGAAAGAGGGTGCCTCAGGCAAGGACCTTAAAATCCTCGCCGTGACCATCCTGACCTCACTGAACCGCGACGATCTGGATGCCAGCCTGCTGAAAGAGGGCAACGTGCAGGAACTGGTGGTCGAACGTGCGGCACGCGCGCTAGAGGCCGGGGCCGATGGCGTCATCGCCAGCCCGCAAGAGGCCGCGCTAATCCGCGCCCTGCCCCAGGCCGAAGGTCGTCTGATCGTTACTCCAGGTGTCCGACCAGCAGGCGCAGCATTGGGCGATCAGAAACGTGTGGCCACCCCGGCCAGTGCAATCAGCGACGGTGCCGATCACATCGTTGTTGGCCGCCCGATCTATCAGGCACAGGACCCAAAAGCCGCAGCCCAGGCGGTTCTTGCTGAGTTAAATTCCTTGACACATCACTGACAAGTGCCACCAAATCAGCGAATTTCCGCGCAGAAATGGCTTGCAACCAGTTGACCTAACGTCACTTTCCGGCCCAACCGTGCCAAATCGCCGCTGTGCCCCAAAACACACATGAAAAATACGAGTTTCTCATGTGTGACCTCGGTCCTATCGAAATTGGCGGTTTTGCGCGATTCTAGGGGTGTGATACTCCCCGCGGACCCTCTCTTCCTGAGGTCCGTCACCTCCCCCCGCCACTTCGCGGGGGGTCTTCTTTCGGACATGACCCTGTTTTCAGTAATCGCTGGCATTTCGTGCCACAGCTGGGGCTGGTATAAAGAAACCACTAATTGAATCGCATGAAAGGCGGGAAGATTTCATGCCCGGTCTCTGCCGAGATTGCCTGACCAAATTGACCGACGAACGGCGCTGCACTGCCTGCGGCAGCCCGCGAATCAAGGCGCATCCCGAGCTGTTTGATCTGTCCATCGCACATATGGATTGCGATGCCTTCTATGCTTCGGTCGAAAAGCGGGACAATCCCGAGTTGGCCGACAAGCCGGTAATCATCGGCGGCGGTAAACGCGGCGTGGTGTCGACCGCTTGTTATGTGGCGCGCATTCGCGGGGTGCGGTCGGCCATGCCGATGTTCAAAGCCTTGCAACTGTGCCCCGAGGCGGTGGTGATCAAGCCGCGCATGTCGGTCTATGCCGAAGTGTCGCGCGAGATTCGCAAGATGATGGACGAACTGACCCCGGTGGTCGAACCGCTGTCGCTGGACGAGGCGTTCATGGACCTGTCCGGCACGCAGCGCCTGCATGGCGCGCCGCCTGCCGTTATGCTGGCGCGGCTGGTTGGGCGGATGAAGGATGAGTTGGGTGTGACCGGCTCTATCGGGCTGTCGCACAACAAGTTTCTGGCCAAGGTCGCCTCGGACCTCGACAAGCCGCGCGGATTCTCGGTGATCGGAAAAGCGGAAACGGCTGAGTTCCTGTACGACAAACCCGTGCGGCTGATCTGGGGCATCGGCCCTGCCGCGCAGGAATCGCTGGATCGCGCGGGTATCCGCAGTTTTTCCGACCTGCTGCGCTGGAACCAAGAGGCGCTGACCGCACGTTTCGGATCAATGGGTTACCGGCTTTGGCATCTAGCGCGCGGGCAGGACAAACGACGCGTCTCAGCCCATGAGCCGATGAAATCCATCAGCAACGAAACGACGTTTTTCGAAGATACCGCCAGTCTGGATATTCTGGATGGGCACATCTGGCGCCTTTCCGAAAAGGTGGCGGACAGGGCAAAGGCCAAAGGTTTGGCCGGGCGTGTTGTCACCCTGAAACTCAAACGAGCCAATCACAAGATCATCACCCGGCGCGTATCCCTGCGCGATGCCACCCAGATTGCCGATCGCCTTTATCGCACGGCCCGTGGCCTTTTCGACCAGGTTGGCGATCAGGGGCCTTATCGATTGCTGGGCGTTGGCTTGTCTGATTTGTGCCCCGAAGCGCAGGCCGATATATCGGGCGATTTGCTGGATCCCGGAGCCACTCAGCGATCGCAGGCCGAACGTGCCACCGACGAGATTCGGCGCCGTTTTGGCAATGATGCAATTGTGAAAGGCCGCGCGCTGCGCTGAGCTTACTCGGCCGCCAGGCGAACTGGATCATCGCCAATGCTGGCGATTTCCTGAATGATGTCGCGCAGAATCTCTTGAAACAGGGCAAAATTCTCATTCGGCACGATGTTGGCCTCGTCCATGTAAAGCGCCCGGTCAACTTCAATCTGCACCGCATGTTGCTGACGGGCGGGGCGGCCATAGGTCTGGGTCACATACGCCCCGGCAAAGGGCGCGTTGCGTGCCACGTTCAGCCCGGCGGACACAAAGGCCGCTTCGATCCGATCCACAACCTCGATTGAGGCTGACGCGCCAAACCTATCCCCCAGCACCACATCTGGCCGCTTGGATTTCGCGTTGCTGGCCATGGCGACCGCCTCATGCGGCATCGAGTGGCAATCGATCAATATCGCCTGGCCGAAGACGTCGAGCGATTCGGCCAACAAGGATTTGAGACGTGCATGATAGGGCCGCCAGCAGGTGTCGATGCGCAGGCGCGCCTCATCCATCGTCAGCTTGCCGCGATAGATCGCACGCCCATTGGCCACCACGCGGGGAATCACCCCCAACCCGGATGCCACCCGGGGGTTATGCCCGGAACGTCGCGCCCCTTGGACCAGTGCCGGATCCAGCTCCTCGGCACTGCGGTTCAGATCCAGATACGCCCGCGGCAACACTGCCGAGATCAACGGCGCGCCAAAGTCAGCCGCCGCAGAAAACAGCTGATCTACAAAGGCATCTTCCGAGGATCGAATCACATTTTCACTTAGAACCGTGCGGTTCAACAGCGTTTGAGGGTAACTCCGACCACTATGAGGAGAAGAAAACACCACGCATGACGTGCGTCTGGCGGGCATGTCCAATACATAGGGGGCGTTCGGCATGGTGACTCCTTGTTCGCATTGAACATAGACCGGAAAATAGTTCTGCCAAACCCCTTGAACCCCTTTGCGACTCCTTTTATAGACCCCGCTACCGGCGCGGGGTTCCGCGCCCCATTTCGTTATGGGGTAGGACAACGCAACGGGACGTGGGCGGTTAGCTCAGCGGTAGAGCACTTCGTTGACATCGAAGGGGTCACAAGTTCGATCCTTGTACCGCCCACCATGATTTCACTGTTCCGGGCTTCCGGGGCACCCGACTAACCCAGGCGCTGGCCACGTCCTTGATGAAGGCGCCGCAGATTGGAGACAGACCAATGAAGGTCAAGAACTCGCTCCGCTCGCTCAAGAACCGGCACCGTGATTGCCGTATTGTGCGTCGCAAAGGCCGCGTCTACGTGATCAACAAGACGCAGCGCAAGTTCAAAGCTCGTCAGGGCTAAGAACTGCACATAACCACTTAAAGAAACCGCGCCTTCGAGCGCGGTTTTTTGTTTTCCAACTATGCGTTTTTCGCCTGCGCTTAGCCTCATGAAGGACCGGGCAAGTTTGATTTTGATATTTCGCGTTGTGATAGAGCGTTCTCGTGTTAACGTTCTCCGGATTTTCGATGACGGGAGGTCAACTTGGCCAACGACGTTCAGAACACAACTCTCGGTACGACACTGACGGATATGGTTGCAGACATCGGCAAAAGTGTTGCCCAAGCCGCACAGCAGTTGAACGAAGATCAGTTGGCTGCTCTCAAAAGCTACCCCCCTGAATTGCTCGAGTTTGGAATTCCGCCAGTCTTTTATCATATGCAAGATGTCGACGTAGAATTGAAAGTCGTCATGGAGATGAGCAGCTCGGTCGAGGATGGCGGGCGCGGTGCAATCGCAGCGTTCTTCTTTGGGCCAAAACTCACACAAACCGATACGATCGACACTAAAAGCGCATCAACCATGCGGATGCGGTTTGCCCCTGGCCCAGTAAGCGATTCCCGCGTGGACGAGACACCCGATGGCTAAGAAAGAAAAACACCAGCCACTTGAGGTCCGAGTTACAGAACTGCCCGAGGCTTTTACGACCCTTCTTCAATCTCTTGCTGATCGCCTGACGGCGATGGAAACGCGCGAGGAAGAACTGCGGCAGACAATCTCGGATCTGCAAGAGCGGGTCGATAGATTGGAAGAGGGCGGCGAAATGATGGTCGGAGCTGGTATGCCGCCTGTTACGAATCCCATGTACGGCGCAACGGCATCAATGGATGCAGAGGATGAAGACACGCAATTGGTGGATCTGCAGGAGTTTTCCCAAGCCATTGGTGAGCAGATTTTGGCCGGATCCGAAGGCAGCAGCGACTTTACAATCGACAACGTAACGGTCGACGCCGCGGTGGGGCTTGGCCAGATAGGCGACCGCGCCCAGGTGGCGACCAATGCCAAGAAACAAGCCCTCAGCCAGAATTCATCCAGAATCACGTTCTCAGTGCGGCGGCGCTCGAACACTCAAATCATAAAATGATACCTTGGACTTTTAGAAAAGGAGTTTGGAAATGAGTATCGGGCAGGAGTTGTTAAACGTCCCTTTTGCGGAAATGGTTCAGAAGCTGGCCCTTTCTGTTGCTGAATCACAAAGCGAGTTGGATCGCCACTCGACTGATATGGCCAAATACATGGCCGATCAAAAAATTCTGCTTCCCGATCTCTCCAACCCCGAAGGCCCCGCCAAGGAATTCAGCCTCGTGTCGATGGGATTCCTCCCCGCATTCTATGCGGTGCAGGAGGCCGAGATAGAGGTCAAAATGGCGATCTCGATGACCAAACAGACCGAAAAATCAGGTAGCGCTTCAGTGAAAGGCGGCTGGGGGCCCGTGGCGGCCCAGGTCAACGCCAGCTATTCCTCGCGCTATGCCTATAGCCAGGAAGGTGCAAGCAGGCTGACCATAAAACTTGCCCCGGCCGATCCGCCGGTCCTGCTGCAAAAATACATGGAAGCTGTAACTCAGGCCATGCTGACCAAGGAACCGGTACTCAGCGACGATCCCGAACCTGAGCCGGCGCCGTCACCCGCACCACCGCAACCGGAAGGAAGACAGAACAAACAGCGTCGATCCTGACAGCAGCGTGCGCAGCAAGAACGGCGAGCGACGTTTTGACCAACTAAATTTGTCAGATTTCCTTGCATCCCCCTCAGAATCGTTTAATTGACCAAATCAGTCGGGTTAATACCCGCCACGATTTTCAATGTTGGGACAAATGATGCTGAAATCCTCTACCTGCGTTGCCGCCGCTCTGACGGCTTTGGTTGCTACCTCTGCCGCCGCCGAAGGTGAACTGAACCTGTACTCTTCACGCCACTACGACACCGACGAACGTCTCTATTCTGATTTCGAAGAGGCGACCGGCATCACCATCAACCGTATCGAAGGCAAGGCCGACGAACTCATTGCACGGATGGAAGCTGAGGGCGCCAACTCGCCCGCGGACATCCTGTTGACTGTAGACACCTCGCGTCTGGCGCGGGCCAAAGACGCGGGCATTTTGCAATCGATCGACAGCGCTGTTCTCGAAGAACGTATCCCCGCCAATCTGCAAGACAATGACAACCAATGGTTCGGCTTTTCGCAGCGAGGCCGCATTATCTTTTTCGACAAGGAAAACGTAGCCAACCCGCCGGCCACCTACGCCGATCTGGCGAAACCTGAATACAAGGGTCTGGTCTGCATCCGCTCGTCCAGCAACACATATAACCAGACGCTTCTGGCATCGATCATCACCCACGAAGGACCTGAGGCCGCCAAGGCCTGGGCCGAAGGCATCGTCGCCAACATGGCGCGCGATCCGCAGGGCGGCGACACCGACCAGCTGCGTGGCATTGTTTCGGGCGAATGTGATATCGCCGTGTCGAACACCTATTACTTTGCCCGCGCCATCCGCAAGGATGTCAAAGGCGTTTCGTCGGAAATCGACTCAATCGGCTGGGCGTTCCCTAACAACGACAGCACTGGCGCGCACATGAACCTGTCCGGAGCCGGTGTTGCCGCGAATGCACCGAACAAGGACAACGCGATCCTGTTCCTGGAATACCTTGCCAGCGACTCGGCCCAGCAATACTTCTCGGCCGGCAATGACGAGTTCCCGGCGGTGAACGGCGTCGCACTTGCGGACTCGGTCAAGTCACTGGGTGAGTTCAAGGCAGATGAAGTGAACCTGTCCGAGGTCGCAAAGAACCTTCCTGAAGCGCAAAAAATCTTTAACGAGGCTGGCTGGAAATAACCCAGCGCACGAGACCTTAACACTTTGAAGGGCGCAGAAACTTCTGCGCCCTTTTTTATTGCGTATTACATATTTTTGGAGAATAATCTCTATAATGAACGATTTTCTCACATATGAACATGCTGGATGATCTCTCGAACCGCCTCGCCAACCGTCTGAACGAACTGCGCCGGAGCCATGGGTGGTCACTGGACCAACTGGCCGAACACAGCGGCATCAGCCGCGCCACGCTTTCGCGGATGGAAAAGGGCGATGTCAGCCCGACCGCTGAAACGCTGGGGCGCCTCTGCGCAGCTTATGGCCTGCCGATGTCGCGTCTGCTGATGATGGTCGAAGACAGTTTCGACCCTCGCGTACCGTTCGAACGGCAACCCGAATGGCGCGACCCGGAAACCGGATTTACCCGTCGCTCGGTATCTCCGCCCGCCTCTGGGCTTAGCGGAGAGGTGCTGGAAGGTCACCTGCCCCCCGATGCGATAATCACGTACGATGCGCCACCAAAGCCTGGGCAAGAACATCACCTGATCATGTTGGACGGCGCGCTGAAACTGACCGTAGACGGCGTTGCCCATGATTTGAATGGCGGCGATTGCCTGCGCTATCACCTTGCGGGTCCCACGCGGTTTGAAACAACGCCCGCGCGTGGGGCACGATACCTATTGGTGCTGATATGATTACACGCATCGACGTTTGCAGCTTTGACACCGCCTTGGACGACCTGACCGATATCCTGCACGCTTGTGTACAGGACGGGGCCAGTATCGGGTTCATCCTGCCCTTTTCATCGGATCAGGCCCGATCCTATTGGCAAGACCGGGTGCGGCCCAACGTACAGACCGGCTCGCTGGACCTGTTCGTCTTTCGTGAAAACGAACGCATTGTGGGCACGGTGCAATTGATCCCCGCGACGATGCCCAACCAGCCACACCGGGCCGATGTGGCCAAACTGCTGGTTCACCCCAGCGCCAGACGCCGGGGTTTGGGGCGGGTCTTGATGGCGGCGCTTCAGGACCGGGCTATCCAGCTGGGCCGTACCTTGCTGGTGCTTGACACACGCAGTACAGACCCGTCACGCATCCTGTATCAAAGCCTAGGCTTTCAGATCGCCGGAGAGATCCCGGACTATTGCCGCAATCCGCTTGAGGACCGGCTAGAGCCTACGACCTATATGTACAAAAACCTAAGTTGATCCGGGCATCTGTTTCAAAAACGAAGAAACGGCAACTTATGACCCTGTGGCAGCGTTTCGGTTTCCGCAGGGATGACTGCAAGACCATCCGCCTGGGCCAGCATCGCAACCCGACCGCTGTATGAGGGTGCCATCAAACGCAGCCGTGGAACGCCGTCGGAAGTCGTGCCGTCGATCATGACCGGACGGTATTCCTGACGCCCTGCGTGGCGCTGCAGCGGTTCGGCCAGCACCGCCTGTTCCGGGGTTGGCGGCGTAGGACGCAGACCAGCCCGACGCGCCATCATGTGCGACCCGATGATCTGCCATGTCACAAAGGCCGAAACCGGATTGCCCGGCAGCCCGACATAAAGCGCGTCGCCGCGCCGACCGAACATGATCGGCTTACCAGGTTTCATGGCCACCTTCATCACGTCAATCTGGCCGCCAATGGCTTCAAACAGGCGCGGCATGTGATCTTCATCTCCCACCGAAACACCACCCGTTGTGACGATGAGATCGGTATCATCGCAGGCCTGCCGCAACACCTGCTCCAGCCGCTCGGGGTCATCTGCGACCGGGCCTATATCCATCAGATCAATCCACGGCTTTTTCAGCAAAGCCCGCAGCATATAGCGGTTCGAGTTGTAAATCTGGCCCGGGCCCAGCGGTTCACCGGGTTGTTGCAGCTCATTGCCGGTGGAAAAAAGGGTGACCTTCAGCTTCCGGAATACATTCACATCGCCATACCCGGCCGAAGCCAGTGCTGCAGCTTCGCGCGCGGTGATCTCGCATCCTTGCGACAGGATCGGGGCACCGGCCTTCAAGTCCTCCCCCGCGCGGCGGATATGTTGGCCAGGTTTGGGACGGCGGGTAAATCGGATACCTCCGGTAGTGGCCTCGCAATCCTCCTGCATCAGCACGGCGTCGAAATCGGCGGGCACCAGCGCACCGGTAAAAATGCGCAAGGCCGCACCCGCTGGCGCAACATGGGCACCGCTGTCCCCGGCGGCGACACGTCCTGCCACCGGCAGGGTGAACACGGGACCCTTGCCCAGATCAGCCGTGCGGACGGCATAGCCATCCATGGCGGAATTGTCGAAGGCGGGCATGTCCACCTTGCTGGTGCAATCCTCAGCCAACACCCGACCCGTCGCATCGATCAGGGAGACGGTTTCGGCCTTGGCAATCGGATCGGCAACGGCCAGTCCGCGAGCCAATGCCTCTGTCACCGTCCGATACATCCGAGCGTGCTGGTCGCAACCACATCCATCAGCCATTTGAGCCCTCCAACCGGTCAAACACCTCTTCCAACCCAGCGCGTTCAACGCGAGCCTCTTCTTAGTTGGAGCTTGGGCCGTCGACAGCCATCACACCCCCAAACTGTCCATGAGCACGGCAATCAGGATTGCACAGCCCGGCCAGCGATATGCCCCCAATGAACAACACTGGCGCAGAGCCGTCATTGACATAGGTCACGATCACTATTCGCGGGCGGTCAGAGGGAATGGCACCGGAGCGGCCTCCATCCGCGAGAGGGTTTGAGTTGGTTCAGAAATCCAGCCCGATATCGATGGTGCGATAGGAATGAGTCAGCGCCCCGGATGAAATGTAATCCACGCCGGTTGCCGCCACGGCGGCCACGGTGTCGCGGCTTATATTGCCCGATGCCTCGGTCACGATCCGGCCGTCGACCAGTGCCACCGCCTGTTTCAATGTCTCGGGTGGCATGTTGTCCAGCAACACGACATCGGCCCCGCCGACCTCCAGCACTTCGGCCAGTTGGTCCAGCGTGTCCACTTCGATCTCGACCTTCATCATGTGCGAGGCGCGGGCCTTGGTAGCCTCAAGCACGGCGCGTACCCCACCGGCAGCGGCGATGTGGTTGTCCTTGATCAGGATCGCATCGGACAGGGAAAAGCGGTGATTGAACCCGCCACCATGCAGAACCGCTTGTTTTTCGACAATACGCAGGCCGGGCGTGGTCTTGCGGGTGCAGGTGATGCGAGCATTGGCGCCTTTGGTCTCGGCCACCAGCGCCGCCGTCGCGGTCGCCACCCCGGCCATGCGCCCGGCATAGTTCAGCGCCACCCGCTCACCCGACAGGATCGAAGCGGCGCTGCCCTCAATTTCCATCAACGTATCACCTTTTGTGCAGCGTTGGCCGTCGGCGATGTGGGTGGTGACATGCAGTGTCGGGTCGACCAGACGGAACGCCAGCGCCGCCACCTGCATACCCGAGACCACCGCATCCTCGCGCGCGTTCAGCCGGGCAGAATAGGTGGCATCTGCAGGGATTACGGTCAGGGTGGTAACGTCGCCATTGGCACCCAAATCCTCCATCAGCGCGGACCGTACCATCGGTTCAAGGATCAAGTCGGGCAAAGCCGGGTAATTCATACTGTGTCCTTTGCAATACGGTCCCGCAGGGCAAGCGCCTCGCTCAGCGTCAGGGCCGAGCGCTGGCCGGGTCCGGGGGTAAGATCAGGGAAATCGGAACGGAAATGGGCACCGCGACTTTCTTCGCGCAGCAGCGCGGCAGCCGCGATCAGGGTGGCGGTGGCGGTCATGTTCAGAAACAGGTCAGAAACCGCATGCCGGGATTCCAACGCACCGATTTTCGTCAACGCTTGGCGCAGACCGGTACCATCGCGCACCACACCCACATGTTCGGTCATGGTTTCGCGCAGGGCGGCCACGTCCCGTTCATTGATCGGCTCACCACCGGCGGCAAAACAAATGTCCACCTCAGCCGCGTCCTGCGCACTCACAACGGTTGCAATGTCGCGCGCGCAAGAGCGGGCAAACACCAGCGCCTCAAGCAACCCGTTCGACGCCAGCCGGTTCGCCCCATGCAACCCAGTCGAGGCTGCCTCGCCACACACCCACAACCCTGTTAATGAGCTACGCCCGGCCAGATCGGTCTCAACCCCGCCCATGTGATAATGCGCCGAAGCGGTCACGGGGATGGGGTCGATCGCAGGATCGACACCGTTGCGCAAACAGGCCTCGGTGACCGAGGGGAATTGCCTAGCCATCTCGGCCCCGATGGCCTGGCGCGTGTCCAATGCCGGGCGTTTGCCCGCCTGCGCCTGCAGGTAAACGGCGCGCGCAACCGTGTCGCGGGGGGCCAGTTCAGCGTCAGGGTGGATGTCGGGCATAAACCGGTGGCCGGCGCTGTCGATCAGGATGGCACCGTCGCCCCGAAGCGCCTCGGTTGCCAATGGCGTCGGGTCTTCGCCCACGTCGATGGCGGTGGGGTGGAACTGCACGAATTCGGCATCTGCAATGCGCGCGCCTGCGCGAGCAGCCATGCCGATCCCCTGCCCGCGGATACGTGCAGGATTGGTGGTTTGGGCATAAAGGCCCGAGGATCCCCCCGTGGCCAGAACATGCGCTGATCCGCGCAGCAATATCGGCGGCGCATCGGCGGCATCGGCGCGGGTCAGGTAAACGCCGGTCACTTGTGTACCGTCGCTTTCCAGCCCAACGGCCTGCGCGCCCTCGATCACTTGAATCGACGGCGTTCGGCGCACCTCCTCGATCAGAGCACGCATGATCTCGGTTCCGGCCTGATCGCCCTTGACGCGGACCACGCGGGCTGCGGAATGCGCGGCCTCGCGCGATTGCACGAACCCACCATCGGCGGTGCGATCAAACCCGGTGCCCAAGTCGGACAGATCATAAATATGTTCCGGTGCGGCATTGGTGACGAACTCGGCCACCTCGCGCAGGACCGACCCGGCCCCGGCGCGCATGGTGTCGTCCGCGTGCGCTTCGGGGCTGTCCGTCCGCGCCATGGCAGCGGCAACGCCGCCTTGTGCCCAGGCCGAGCTTGCACCCGATCCAAGTGGTTCAGGCGAAATCATCACCACAGGGCAAGGGGCCAGCTTCAGGGCCGCATAGACTGCCGCCAGCCCGGCGCCGATGATGACCACACGCGGCGTCTCAACGCTCTGCATGTCGCGGATCAAATACCCAGCTGGCGTGACAAGTCGATCATGCGTTGCACCGACAGGCGGGCCTTGTCCGCCACTTCGGCGTCAACCTCGACCTGCCCTGTCATGGTATCAAGCGCGAACAGCACCTTCTCCAGCGTGATCTTCTTCATGTAGGGGCACATGTTGCAGGGGCCGACAAACTCAACCTCGGGCAGTGAATCCGCAATATTCGACGCCATCGAGCATTCGGTAATCAGCAGCGCCTTTTCCGGCTTTTCGTCCGAGACGTATTTGATGATACCGCTGGTGGAGCCCGAGAAATCTGCCTCGGCCACAACGTCCGGTGGGCATTCAGGGTGCGCAATCAGGCGGGTGCCCGGATTCCATTCCCGGAAATCGCGCAGATCTTGCGGGCTGTATTGTTCATGCACGATGCATGACCCTTCCCACCAGACCACATTTTTCTGCGGCACATCGCGTGCCACGTTCTGCGCCAGATACTGATCCGGCGTCATGATGACCGTGTGACTGTCTTGCGCCGCAACAATCTGGGCGGCATTCGACGAAGTACAACAAATATCTGACGCCGCTTTGACCTCGGCCGTGGTGTTCACATAAGACACAACCGGCGCACCTGGATACCGGCGGCGCATTTCCTCGATCCCTTCGGCGGTGATCGATTCCGCCAGCGAGCATCCCGCCTCCATATCCGGCATCAGGACCGTCTTGTCCGGGCTAAGGATCTTGGATGTCTCGGCCATGAAATGCACACCGCATTGCACAATCACATCCGCCTCGACCTCAGTCGCTTTGATCGCCAGTTGCAGGCTGTCGCCACCGAAATCCGAAATGCCATGGTAAATTTCGGGCGTCATGTAGTTATGGCCCAGAATGACCGCGTTGCGCTCGACCTTCAGGTCGTTGATCGCCTTGACATAGGGTGCATAGATCGCCCAATCGACGGGCGAAACCACGCGGGACATGCGGTCATAGATATCGCTCATGCTTGCGGCAAGCTCGGGCGATGGGGTCAGATCATATTTTTCGGAGAGATGCGCACGCTGCGCCGGTAGGTCGAACACGGGACTGTTTTTCTGCCTGATGGATTCGTGACGCACTTAATATGGGGTTTATCGTGGATTTACCACCACTCTTAAAAGAAGAATGTTCCAATATTCCCAGTTCTGGCGGAACTATCTTATCAATTCAGGCGCAACAGACCTTCTCGGCCCGCACCTCAAGCATCTCGGCGGCTGGTCTTGCCCGAGAAATGGTCGGCCACAAAGTCGATCAAGGCCCGCACGCGCTGCGGTAAAAACGGCATTTCCGGGCGTAAAATAAAGATCCCACCACCGGCATTCGGTTCAGCATGATCGGGCAAAACCGAGGTCAAGCGACCAGTGCGCAAGTCATTCGAGACAAGAAACTCCGGCAGCCAAGCAATGCCGCGCCCGGCGCAGCACGCTGCATGGAGCGCTTCGAGGCTGTTACATGAAAACCCCGGCCCAAGACGCGATATGGGACCCGCTGCTCCTGTGAATCCCCAATCCGACAGGTGTTTTTCCGGCCCCAGGCGTAGACATTTATGCGCGGTCAATTCCTGTGGTTGCTGCGGTTCGCCATGCCGCTCAAGATAGGTGGGCGCTGCACATGGTATCCGCCGATTGTTCATCAGTTTCCGCGACACAAGCGATGAGTCCGGCAAAACGCCGCTGCGGATCGCGATATCAAAACCTTCTCCGACCAGATCAACAACCTTGTCCGTCAACAGCATGTCAATCTCGACCTCGGGGTTGAGATCCATGAATTCAATGACCAGAGGGATCACGTGTCGCTGACCAAAAGCCGCCGAGCTTGTCAGGCGGATCGTTCCATGCAGGCTGTCGGCACCATCGGCAATGTCCTCTTCCAGTGCCGTCAGGCGGGCGAGAATCTCGCGCGCTTCCTCTACATATCGCTGTCCCGCCTTGGTCAAGGTCATGCGCCGAGTCGAGCGTATGAGAAGCGGCACCCGCAACCTCTGCTCTAGCTGATACACCCGCTTGCCCACGGCCGACGGGGTGTATCCCAATGCGCGGGCCGCAGCCGAGAAACTGCCGTGATCAACCACGGCCAGAAGAATTTCCAGTTCAGCCTTTTGTGCCATTTGATCCAAAAAATATCAAAAACTAATCCCATTCACTACATTATCAAAAGAGATTGTCCAAATTATCTAAGGTGGAGATCAAAAACCATGGAGAACCACCTTGCCCGCCACCTCGAACATCTCTCTCTTCACGCCGCTTACACTGCCGAACGGGCGTGTTTTGAA
Source organism: Ruegeria sp. BI7 (assembly GCF_056537925.1). NCBI lineage: Bacteria > Pseudomonadati > Pseudomonadota > Alphaproteobacteria > Rhodobacterales > Roseobacteraceae > Ruegeria > Ruegeria sp. BI7. The sequence goes on along the minus strand of NZ_JBQFSK010000006.1, from coordinate 191,637 downwards.
GCACAGGATCATCAAATCGGCCATGTCGGATTCACTGGCCGACGGTCGGGGCAACCCAACCGCTGCACAGATGCGTCTGTATGAACGTTGGGCAACAGGGGGTGTGGCCGCGTCAATTATCGGCGAGGTGCAAGGCGATCCTCATTTCCCCGAAAAGCCGGGTAATTTAGTGCTTGATGAACAAGCTGACTTGGCGGCCTTCAGCGATCTAGCCCGGCGCGGGTCGGCCGACGGCGCGCAGCTTTGGCTGCAACTCGGCCATGCCGGGGCGTTGGCCCATTTACCGATCAGCCAGCCCAGAGGCCCAAGTGCGATAGACTTCCCAGACTTTCGCAGCGAAGCCATGTCTTTGCCCGAAATCAGAGCAATCCCGGATCAATTTGCACGCACTGCCCATCTTGCAGCCAAACTTGGTTTTGGGGGCGTCCAGATCCATGCCGCGCATGGGTTTCTTCTGAGCCAGTTTCTCTCTCCCCTCTTCAACCGCCGGACGGATGCCTATGGCGGCGCAATCCACGCGCGGATGCGCCTGCTGATCGAAACGGTCGAGGCCGTTCGTGCCGCGGTGCCCCGCAATTTTACAGTTGCCGTCAAACTCAACGCCACCGATCAGCTGGACGGCGGTCTTTCAGAACAAGACGCGCTGAAGGTGGTTGCAGGGCTTGAAGGCAAAGGTGTTGATCTATTGGACATCAGCGGCGGAACTTATTTCCCGGGCGCTCCGTCCAGTTCTGATCGTACGTCCAAAGGCCCCTATTTCCTCGACTTCGTTCGTGCGGCGCGCGGTCTAACCGCGATCCCGCTTATGGCCACCGGAGGATTCAAGCGCCGTGACGAGGCAGAAGCTGCGATTATGGCGGGGGATGTGGATGCGGTGGGTATTGCACGAGGCTTTGTTCTTGATCCCGCTTTGCCCCGGACGTGGCAGGCGCGACAACACGAGGTCCCCTTCCCCCGCTTCACCACCCTTCCACCCGGAGGGATGACCGCGTGGTATACCATGCGCATGACGGATATCGGGTCGGATCGGGAAGGATCGGTGGATCGCGGTATTGCCCAGGCCATCACCGAATATGAAAACCGCGACGCACAGCGCGCAAGGATCTGGCAGAACCGGTTTAATTCCAGGTCAAAGCAAACCTGAGACAGCCGATCAGCAGGTTATGTGAAATTGCCCCCAAAAGCACCAAAACCGAACCAGTCGCGGTCTTGATTAAATTTTAGCGCAAATCCCTCATGAGTTGTGTTTTTTTGCCACAGCCCAGCAACCCAATTCAGATAAACCTGAGTTGAGATTGACTACCAAGATCAAAGGGATAGTCAGGATAAAGAATTTTTGGATTTGAGGTTTCGATTTCATATGGATGGGTTCTCATCTTCTCTGGGCCTACACCTTATAGCAGATTTTTTCGATGCAAGCGCACTATACGATCCTTCCCCAGCAGAAGAGACCCTGAGACGCGCGGCAATTGCTGCCAATGCTCAGGTTCTTGGGATCAACATGCGCGATTTCGGACAACGGGCAGGTTTCACAGGCATGGCACTTTTGGCCGAGTCGCACATCTCGGTCCACACCTGGCCCGAACACGGATATGCCGCCATCGATATCTTTATGTGCGGTGACGCAGAACCACAGCGCAGCTTAGAGGTTTTGAAGTCCTATTTCCGCCCCCAGCGCGTCGATGTGCAATCCATCAAGCGCGGTCTGATCGGACAGAGCAGACACCGGCTTGCGGCGGCGGGCTGCTAAAGGTCGGATGAAGGAACTGCGCAGATGCCCGGTCACGATAAGTCTCATACTATGCGCGATAATCGTTTATGCGCTGTGGGGTCCGGTTCGGCATTCCGGACCCATTGTGACGCTGCCCGATCATCTGTTGTTTTCGATCCGACATGGCAACCTGAACCATCTGACGCTCAATTGCCTGCTGATCCTTGTTGGCGGCAACCTCAGCGAACCGCACTTGGGCAGCGCCCGAACCGCAGGGCTTGTTATCCTTTGCGCCGTTGCCGGAACGACAACAGAATTCGCATTGGCCGGACCCGGCTTTGTGGGGCTGTCCAGTGTCGCCTATGGCTTGGTTTCCTATGGAGTGATTGCCACAAGCACACCGGGGCGACGCAGTTGGATGCTGGCGCTGATTGTCTTTGTCCTTATCGCCGAGCTGTTGTTTCTGCGCCCTCAGATTGCCGTTTTCACCCACAGCACATCCGCCTTGATCGGAGGAGGACTCGCCATGTTTAGCGCCCTGTTCGGCTCAAAAGGGCCAACCCTTAAACCCATGGAATGGCGGCATGTATCCCCGGCTGTCCAAATCATCGCCCAAACCGACGAAGATGATGCCGACGAAGCCGAAAACAAGTTCGTGCATGAAGGAACGGACAACATGTTCGTCCTGCAGGACCGCGGCGAGGTGCTGGGGCTGATCGGTTATTGCCTCGACGAAGACGCGCCGGACATCGCCTGGCTGTCCTGGACTTATCTGGATCAGGCGCATGCGGGCAAGGGGCTGGGAAGCCAGATGCTGAACGACCTGCTTGGCAAACTGGCCCAGATGCATGTCCGCAAGATTTTCATCGAAACCAGCGACTATGAAGAGTTTGGCAAAAAGCTCTATGCCGCGGCGCATAAACTGTATGAGGAATTCGGAGCCGAAGTCGAACTGACGGTACCCGGGTATCACGGCCCACGCGAAGCCAAGATCATCTATGGATTGGACAATCCCGAAGCGCCCGACATACAGGCGGCAGAGCCATCGCCAACCACTGGCCTGAGCTTCACCGACATTCACAAAGCCGCCGAAACGGACGACGTTGCCAGCCTGCGCTGGTGCGAAACCAGCAGCGGGCTGAGCGGGCTGGATCAACAGCTTTCGTTGGCGCGCGCGCAAAGTTATCGCATGGCCGTTCTGGCCATCCCGTCCGACCTGTCCAACGCCAACGCAACAGAACTGCAGGCCAATGGCCTGAAAAAATGCGGCGAGCTTAAAGAGTTCTACGGCAAAGACCTGCATCAGGTCTGGTGGAGCAGCAACCTTGGCGAAACCTGAATCACAGTCTCAAATCAATAGGAGAAGTTATGTTTGGAAACATTAAGACGATAGCCATTGTTGGCGTTGTGGGCTTTGTGGCCTATTCGATGTTTTTTAGCTCGAAGTCCGAGCAAACCGCCGATCTCGGGCAGGTTCTGGACCGGACCGAATTCGCGATCAACCAGTATCAGGAATACCTGGAAGCCAACAGCATCGCCGAAGCATCTGACGAGCAGGTGGATGAGTTCACCGGATACCTGGCTCAGGTCATGAACTCGGACCCGCGCTTTTATGACGAACCGCTTGGCATGGAGGTTCTGTCTGACGCCAAATTCTCGGGTTTTGTCGATCCGAACGCAAATGGCACGCGCGACTCGAGCGAGGGTGAGATTTTCACAATCGAGATTGACGAGGCCAACAACCGCCTGATCGCCACCGACACCACCGGCCAATCCGCGGGCTTGCGGTTCTCGGGGGCGGGATTCCTGGCGGGGGCTCTGATCGGCAACCTGATCAGCCGCCAACGCTCGGCCGGCATTACCGCGTCCAGCTTCAACAACCGGTCAGTGACACCGCGCAACAGCTACTCGGCCCCGCGCAGCGCCCGCTCGGGCGGTTTGCGCGCCGGTAAATAAGACGCCGCGACTACACCAAACCCCACTCAGACCCGGCGCGTTATCAGTGCCGGGTCTTCCCGTTTTCGGATTTTGAAATGACTGATACTCTGACACCGCGTTACACGGCGCTGCCCCGGCGGCAGGCAATGGTTCTTCTTGGCGCAATCCTTGTTGTTGCCCTTTGTGGCATTGTCTACGAATTGATCATCGGTACGGTGTCCAGCTATCTGCTGGGAAACTCGGTCTATCAGTTCTCACTTACGATCGGGTTTTTCATGTTTGCCATGGGCGTGGGGTCCTATGTGTCCCGTTTTTTCCACGGCAACCTGATCCAGACGTTCATTTGGGTTGAACTGATCCTGGCGCTGATCGGTGGTCTGTGCAGCGTGTCGCTGTTCATGCTTTTTCCTTATGCGCCCTGGTTTTACACGGTGGGTATGTTCACCTTCATCTCGGCCATCGGATTTCTGGTCGGGTTGGAAATACCGCTGCTGATGCGCGTATTGTCGGAAAGCAGTACAACGCGGGAATCCATCGCTGATGTGCTGTCACTAGACTATATCGGTGCGCTTGGGGGATCGGTTCTGTTTCCCATTCTGTTGCTGCCGTCGCTTGGGCTGATTTCATCCTCTTTCGCTATCGGTCTGACCAATGCCATGGTTGGCCTGCTCAGCGTCCTGTGTCTGCGCGACCAGTTGGATGCGCCCAAACGGATGCTGGCCTGTGCCATTGGTACCATAGTTTTGTTGTTCGCCCTGACCCTGGTGGCCGGGCGCATCACTGCATTTGCGCAGGATCATCTGTATTTTGATCGCATCGTCTGGCGCAAACAGTCCCAGTATCAGTCGTTGGTCGTTACCAATACTTGGCAAAAAAACGACGTGCGCCTGTACATTGATGGCCATCTGCAATTCGCTGAAACCGACGAATATCGCTATCACGAAGCGTTGGTCCACCCCGCCTTGTCCTGGGGGGATAGCACCCCAAAGTCGGTTCTGGTGCTTGGCGGTGGCGACGGTCTGGCCGTACGTGAAATCCTGAAACACCCCAGCGTTGAGCGTATCGATCTGGTCGATCTTGACCCAGCGATGACCGACCTGGGGCGCAATCTGGCCCCCGTCGCACGTCTGAATGACAACAGCATGGAGGCGTCCATACTAAACGTTCACAACACCGACGCTTTCAACTATGTCAAATCCACCGATCAGATCTATGACCGGATCATCATCGACTTTCCCGATCCTCATAGTGAGGCGCTGTCAAAACTGTATTCGGTCGAGTTCTACGCCATGGTTCAGGGCATTCTGTCCCAAAACGGCGTTCTGGTGACACAAAGCAGCTCACCTTTCTTTTCCCCCCATACCTATTGGACGATATCGGAAACCCTGTCCGAGATGTTCCCGCAGGTGGTGAACTATCAGATGTCGATCCCTTCTTTCGGGGTTTGGGGTTACAACCTTGCGACCAATGAACCCGCGTCTACGCTGGGGGATCTGCCCAAGGGTCTGAGGTTCATAACGCCTGAGGTTTTTCTGGCCGCGCAGGTGTTTCCCAGCGACATGTTGCCCAGACGCGAGCTTGCAGTGAATTCCATCTTTGACCCCGGCATCTACCAGGAATACGCCCGCGACGTTTCCGGCTATTGAGCCTGGACGCCAGTTGAATGTCGTCCACCTCTCAGATCAGGTCTAACAAGCGGACACTATCGAAAAAGGTCTGCATCGTCAGAGATGCTGTAGGGGCGCTCATAATGCTGCATCCCCGCCATTGATTTTACTCACAAAAATTGAAAACCTTCGCCCATAATATTGCGCGCCATTTGCGCATAAGTTTGCACGATTTGCCCATAGCATTGCGCGGTTCAAGAAACGCGCTCAATTGATAGTAGTCACCGCACATCTTCTTCAACTAAAACCGGGTGCTTTTCAATCAAGAGTGCATTCTGATTGGAAATATTCAACCCTGATCATAGGGAAGCAGTTCATTCGCAGGCTAGTGATAGATCCTCGCTTCAAGAATGGGCATTTCCGTAACTGCTAGGTGAGCGCGTTCAAACCGACGCGCTCACTTTGCTTGGTTTTGCTTGTCACTTCGGATTTAAGAGCGATGTATCACTCTGCGGCAACCGCTTCCTCTTCCAGTGCCGGGTAATCGGTGTATCCTTTTTCGTTACCGCCGTAGAGGGTAGTTGCATCTAGCTCATTCAGCGAGGCGTCTTTTTCCAGCCGACTGACAAGATCCGGGTTGGAAATGAACGGTCGGCCAAAAGCCACCAGATCGACGGCACCGGTCTCAACCGATTCAATCGCCATTTCGCGATCATAAGCGTTGTTGCCCATTTTCGCACCGTCAAACAATTCATAGAGCGCCTTTAGATCGCCACCTTCAGGAATATCGCGCGGGCCGCCGGTCTGTCCTTCCACGAGATGGAGATAGGCCAACCCATAGCTATTCAACAATTTGATCGCATGGGAGAACGTCGCCTGCGGGTCGCTGTCGGAGATGTTGTTGGCGTCCGAGAACGGGCTGAGGCGAACACCAACGCGGTCGGCGCCCCACACGTCGACAACCACGTCCATGACTTCCTTCAGGAATCGCGCTCTGTTCTCGACAGGACCGCCGTATTCGTCTTCACGCCTGTTGGACTCGTCCCGCAGGAACTGATCGATCAGATATCCATTGGCTGCGTGGACCTCGACACCGTCGAAACCAGCCTCTTTGGCGTTTTCCGCGGCCCTCCGGTAGTCGGAAACAATGTTCGCAATTTCTTCGATGGCCAGAGCCCGCGGTTCAGATGTTTCAACAAACTGCTCACCATCAAACGTCTTGGCCTTAGCTCCAATTGCGGATGGTGCAACAGGGGCGCCACCATCCTGCTGCAAGCTGTAATGCGAAATCCGGCCCACATGCCAAAGCTGGATTACAATCTTCCCGTCCTTGGCATGGACGGCCTCAGTCACTTTTTTCCAGCCGTCGATCTGCGTTTCGGAATAAATGCCGGGCGTCCAGGCATAGCCCTTGCCTTGGGGCGAGATTTGCGAAGCCTCCGTGATGATCAGACCTGCACCCGCCCGCTGGGCGTAGTACTTGGCCTGCAATTCATGGACACTGTCATCCTCGGCTCTTGCCCGGTTGCGGGTCAATGGCGCCATGACAATGCGGTTTTTCAGCTCGATTGCACCAGCTTTGATGCCGGAGAACAGTTTTTCATCAGCCATTGCTGCTTCCTTCTTTGGTAAACTTCGTTCAGATATTATTGGACCAATCAGTCCAATATTAGGGTCACTGTCTTTTGATTGAGTTTGTTTCAGGTTTCATTTCCTTATGGTGGCGGGAGGCCTTATGGCGAAATCACCAGCCGGGCTTGTTTCAGGGTTTGCGATATCTGCTCAGCGGGAACGCCCGCCTTGCGCAAGGCTAGTGTTCCGATTGCAAGGGACGCAAAGGCGCGTGCCTTGTCGAGGGCCTGTCCCGGATCCGAAGGCTCAAGCGCTCTCGCAATAATCTCGTCAATATTCTCCAAATGCTGCCGCCCGAGAGCCGCCACTTCATCATCATGAGGAGCAAGTTCCGTCAGGCAGTTGATAAGCATGCAGCCATCACGACCGCCTTGCGGGTTCGCCAAAGCTTCCATTATCGCACCAACAGGGTCATCTCCGCCCGCGTCAGCAACGTCACGCAGCGCTTTCAAACCACGCCTTGAATAGTGGCTGAGGGCTTTGTGAAACAAAGCCTGCTTGTTGCCGAACGCTCCATAGAAGCTGGACCGACTCAAACCCATGGCCTTGGTCAGATCATCCACGGACGCGGTCTCGTAGCCCTTGTGCCAGAATACACACAAGGCTTTTTCCAATGCCTCAGCTTCGTCAAAGGCACGAGGTCTACCTGGACCTGCGGACGATTTGCTGTCGCCATTTGGGAGAGTTTTTTTGCTCATGCGCATGATTTGGAATGATTGGTCCAGAAATTCAAGGTGGCGGTAGGAAATTTTTGGAATGGTCAGTCCGTATTGTGACCAGAGAAAGGAATCTAGGTCGGTAGAAATACAAAACCTCCCCATCCCGGTGGGTGTCACGCTAATCTTAGGATCTGGACTGTTTGTCTTTTTGCGGGAGCGTCAGACGAGGAGGATCGTGATCGTAGAAAAGGGAGCCCGCGCTCGGTACTAGTTTCCAACACTGGACTGAGTGACTGGCGGCTTTGTCCAACGCGCTGATCTTGATCACTCACAAACCAGAGATTGGTTCGGTAGATTCATGGCCAATGCCATCATCTTGTGAGGATTACTACTCCAATGAGTAACAAAGCCAGGAATTCAGAACTGGTTTTACGAGCATCAGAACGGCGGGTTATCGTAAGCAAACCAACAATAATTTCAGCGCGCTAGGTAAAAAAACGAGGTTAGCTGAAGTTTAATTTGCCCAATGTGAACTTCTTAACTTTGGTTAGAACGGTTTTTTGGCAGTATCGTTTCATGAGTTGTTAGTGAGTTCAGTGAGTGAGTAGATGTATTTGCATAAATTCGAGGGGCATTGTTGCGCGGTCAATGACATCCGGATGGATGATTTTGCGCGTAAGTATCCGTTGCTGGACGATGTAGGCGTGCACGCACAATGGCAGAAGGGCTCCTGGCAGATCACGCGGATAGCTGACATCTGGACACGAACCGGGAAGGTACTTTCTTTACCTTACAAAGGAGCCAACGCCTATCCATCTTTCCAGTTTGCTCAGGATGGAACCCCGCTTCCTTTGATGGAAAAAGTGTTGAAAGCCCTGCCACGTGAAATGACCCCGTGGCAATGCGCGTTCTGGTTAACCTCACCCAAACTGGAACTCGGAGGGGAAAGCCCGGCAAATCGCATTCAGATCGGCGATGATTGCATAGTCGGTATCGCAGGCGATGCTGGTGGTCTGAAGGCAGCTTAGTGTTAGCTTTTGGTCACTCATACGTCGTACAGCATCTGGCAAATTCGTGTCTCCCCTGCTTTTTCTGCCTCCGGCAAGAATAGCGAGATCAGGGCACTTAAATGTCCATTCTCTTCTGAGAATTCAGAGACAATACCAAGCAGCCCATCCATAAATACGAATGGCCAAGAGCATACTGAAATACGGGTACTAACTAGGTCTTCGAATATCGATACCCGTTGGAGAAAATCCCACCGACAAGTACAACTGCTCTGCAAATCTGTTATCTGCCGCTACGCGTAGCGGAAATTCAACAAACTCGGTTTCTGCATATTTCTGTCAAACAGACTTCACCGCTCAAACACAGCCATCATCTGCCTGCGCAATCGCGCCAGATCCTCATCCACACTAGCGGTAGGATCGCACGCGAATGTTGGCAATGCCTCCACACGGATCGTCCCGCTGCGCGGTAAATGTTTGCCGCGTGGAAGTAGACTATCGCTGTCATGGATGACAATAGGGGTGATCGTGCGACCGGTTTCTCGGGCGACTAAGACAGCACCCGCTTTAAAGTCCCCGAGCGATTCCGTTTTGGATCGGGTGCCTTCTGGGAATAGCACGATGGAACAGCGGGCAGGCATTTCTCTGACAGCCTTTATCAGCGTATCCATGGCCGTTGAGCCGGAGTCTCGGTTGATAGGGACGAGACCCGCTCCATCAAAACCAGTGCGCAGGAGTTTGCTGTTCCAGAACTCTGACTTCGCCGCGAAAGTGAACCATTTGGTGTCAGGCACAACGTGCATGAGACTGAAGCCATCGAGATGGCTACGGTGGTTGACCACGATGATGCTGTTGGTGTCGGCGGCGAGGGCATTCTTTTCCTCAGGACGCATCTCGACGCGGATGCTGAGGAGCCACAGCAGGCGTGAACATGACCGTTTCACCAGGCGCCAATACCAACCCCGAAACCCTCTGCGCCGAACGCAAAGAAGAGGGACAAAGGCCACGAAGAGGAAATAAAACAGGCCGATAAGAACCAGTATAGCGCGCTTGATTAGGCGTATTGGCAAAGGGTCAATGGCGCGAGTGGCGCGGTCTTGACCGTCAGGTGAAAGGGGCATGACGTCCTCTGATAGGGCCTGTGGCAGGTGTGTAAGCCGTGAATAAAGGCCTCCGGAGGTCCTCCGGCAGCGCTTTGACATGCGCCACTTGAGAAGGAAGACAGCCACCGCACACCTCTCTATCTGTCGAAGTCAGTGCCAGATCAATGAGAAAAGACGACGTTGGGGAATGTATCTTGGTGTTTTTGAGCGACTTGAGTACCAACTGGCCAGCCTTGGCCTGGAAAACCGGCAAGAGATCTTATTGCTTGCTATCCGCAAAGCAACGACAGTCGGTAAGCTCTCAGTGGTAGGAAAAATTGCTCCCTAAGGGTAACAGGGTTGTAAATGATGGCTCGCTTACTCGAGTGGAAGTTCGATACATCGTCGATAGACACCATCCGGTTTGGAATGCCCTCAAACAAGTGTTTCTTTGATTTAAGGCGATAAGCTGCAAATATCGGCACCGGCAATAGTCCGGCATCGTCGATCTGGCGCACCGTTCGCAGCCTGTCGTAATCATCTTCATCGTTCAGCCAGGCCACATTGACAGGGTTTCTCGCAGGAATTAGGGGTGCGGCTGTTGTGAGATCCGCAATCGTCTTTCCTGTCGCCTCAAGTGAATAGAAATTCAAATCCATCAAGGAAACCATCCTTTGAAAGGGCTGAGAATTCATTGGGAGGGCGGTTGGCTAGAACCCGTGCATTCGTTTGGCCCATTGGTATCCAACAATCAGGCCCTTCATGACCGGCAGCAGTGCCAAGGCACCGACTACTGCGATGACCGACATGCTCAAAGCCAAGACCCAGGGTTCTGGCCTCCATGTCACCCATGCGATGTGCAACGCGAACCCCATAAGGTGGCCAACGATCAAGATCGTAAGATAAGCCGGACCATCATCCGCCCGCTGATGACTCAGATCCAAGCCGCAATTCGAGCACTCATCGTTCACTTTGATGTAACTATGAAGCAGTTTTCCTTCCCCGCATCTGGGGCACTTGAGGCGCATCCCATTCATGATCGCGGGTTTGATAGGGCGCTCTTTGCTGTCGTCGTGGGCGTCAATTGCAAGTTCGGACATCTTCGATCTCCTTCGGTTGCGCCTCAGATAGTTCATCTTCTGACAAATTGCAATCAATAACCAATCAATGTTATAGTAGATGCGACAATATATTGAAACTCACTTTAAATAATGGTAAAAGTGACAGAAACAATCTCCTGCATTGAATGGATCTAAGCCTTGAAGTCATGGATGCCGAATCTGCGTGACGACGGAAAGCCGCTCTACGTCCAGATCGCGGAAGCAATCAGACATGATGTAGAAACGGGTGTTCTTGATGCAGGTGACAGGCTTCCGCCTCAACGCAGCGTCGCCAAGCTAGTTGGTTTGGATTTCACAACTGTGTCACGCGGATACTCTGAAGCCGCAAAGCGAGGGTACATCGATACCTTTGTTGGGCGAGGGTCGTTTATCCGAAAGCATGAAGAAACATCAGAAAAAGCAGACCCGCGTCGCGCGCTGGAAGAAGACCCGAACATGAACATGCCCCCGGAGCCAGACGATCCGGCTCTTGTGGCTCGCATGGAGCAAGGCCTCACGCATGTTGCCGCGAACCTTATTCCCCTGCTTCGCTATCAGTCCATAACCGGCAGCCGGCAGGACCGGGAAACCGCGGCGCGCTGGATGAACATCAATGGTATCGACGTTACCGCAGACCATTTGGCAATCACTCCTGGCGCACATGCCAGCCTACTGTCGATCCTGACGCTGCTCACCAAGCCTGGAGACACCGTGATCTGTGAGCGTGTGACCTATCCCGGTATTCGCGCCATAGGCGCTCAACTTGGCATCCGGCTTATTGGCGTGAGATCAGACGACAGCGGTATTCTCCCTGAGGAGTTGGATGCGGCCATTCGAGAATATGCGCCCACTGCTCTGTATCTGAATCCAACGTTGCAAAACCCCCTGACGCTTACAATTCCAATGGAGAGGCGTGAGCAGATCGCATCCGTATTGCGAAAGCATGGCGTGCCTTTGATTGAAGACGACGCTTGTCGCTTTGTGTCTTCGGATGCGCCGCCATCTATCTCACAGCAGATTCCCGAATTGGGGTGGTACATCGCGGGTCTTTCGAAATGCCTTGGCGCTGGTTTGAGGCTGGCACTCACGGTGGTTCCATCAGGTCTGTCGAGAACACACTTCACTCGGGCCTTGCAGGCATCGAATGTCATGGCGTCACCGATCACAACAGCTCTGATGGCGCGATGGATCGAAGATGGTACAGCCGCGGCGGTACAAAAGTTCGTCCGCAAGGAGGCGAGCCGCAGACAGAACTTGGCGGCCAAGATCATGCAGGACCAAGACTTCATAGGCGGCACCGAAGCTTTCAATATCTGGCTCAAGCTGCCCGAAGGATCCAGCCGAGCTGATGTGATGAGTCACATGGCCAATCGCCAAATCGGGGTGATGCCGAGCAATGCCTTTACGGTGACAGGAGCGCCCGATGAAGCGGTCAGGGTATGTCTGGGAGGACCAATTTCATCTAGCCAACTGACTGAAGATCTCGAAGCATTAAACTATGCGATCACCCACCAAAATTGGGTGCCCTAAGCTGATAGGCGGTGCCGAAAAACTGAAACGACCTTCGTCTCAGTTCTTCAATTTGCTTTACGGTTATTGTTTATTTTTATACACTTAGCACCAGATTGGTAAATCGTTGAATGTCTGCTGATCTGACAGGTCGATGCTGAACAATGACGTGCCAGTAGAGCGGCGCGATAAACATATCCAGGATCATTTGCCGATCTGTGTCTTTTGTCAGCTCACCACGCTCAATAGCTCTGTCCAACATGACCATAGCTTGGGCTCGGCGATCTCGCGTCACACTCTCAAGTAATTCTGCCAATTCATCAGAACGGGCGTGCTCAGCATGCAGGTCGGGTAGAATCCGCCTCACAAGCGGATGACGCAGAGTTGCAGCCATCCTGCGCATAAGCCTGGCAACGTCCTTCTCAAAGGATCCTGTGTCCGGAATTGGAGTGATATTTGTAGCCGCTGATTTCACCGCTTCGGTCACCAGTTCAAACTTGGATTTGCTCCTTCGATAGAGCGCCGCCTTTCCGACACCTGCGCGAGCCGCAATGCGCTCCATTCGTAGAGCCGAGTAACCCGTTTCCGCCCATTCCTCGAACAAGGCGCGCTGGATTGCTTCCGTCACCGTGTCTTGCAAAACGGCGGCCCCGGCTGGCTTCCGGCGCGGCCGATCGAGATTTTTTACGTCGGAACTCTTGCGTTCCATTGTGATTCTCCCATATAAAGGACGAAACGGTATCGTTCCGACGAAGCTTGAGGCAAACTCCTAGATACTGCAACACATTTTTGGCACTTGCGGAAAGGGCGCGAAGATGGACCCAAAAATCGCACTTCCGTGGTTTGCGCCTCTGCTTTGCGGGGCCTTGATACCCATCCATGCCGGAATGAACGCAGAGCTCAGCCGCGCGGCTGGTCACCCGCTCTGGGCAACCCTGTTGTCATTTGGAATTTCATTCGTTTGCCTGATGGCCGGGGTCGCTTGGCTCCGTCCGACATTGCCAAGTTTCTCTTCTCTATATGCGGCTCCTCCCTGGGCGTGGGTAGGAGGTGTGATCGGTGTCATTTATGTGATGGCGACCATGGTTCTGATCCCACGCTTTGGGGCCGCCGCTTTTATTGCCGCTGTTGTCGCAGGACAAATGACGATGGCACTCATCCTGGACCAGAACGGGCTTCTTGGAAACGCTCCTCGACCAGCAGACTTCTATCGCATCATTGGTGCTGTGCTGTCGATTTCGGGTGTCCTTATCATGCAGTTTGGAAAAGCGACATAAGCCAAGCCATCACTTACAGAACAAGCCTCCTGTAAAGGGAACAACAAAAGGTAATGAGATCATGTCTGACACGAATAACATACCCAGCTTTGGCGCGATGCTGCGCGATGCCCTCGGAGATGCAATCATCGCAGAAGCAGGCGAAAACTTCCTGGACATGTGTGACGAAGGCATCGTTTTCGAGTTCCCGTTTTCGCCAGAAGGCTCGGTGCGAGAACTCCGCGGCCGAGACACGATTGCCGCCTATCTGCCAATAGCTGGGGGCCTCATCAGCTTTGAATCCATGAGCCCGGCAGTCACCCATGTTGCCAAAGACGGAGAAATCTTTGTTTTGGAGTTCTCTTGCAAAGGTAAAGGCGAGGCCGGGCGCTACGACCAGAATTACATCTCGGTCATCGAGGTCCAAAACAGACGTATCACGCGCTATCGCGACTACTGGAACCCTCTGGTTCTGCTGAACGCTGTCGGCGGTGTCGAAGTTCTTAAATCCAAACTGGGAGGCTTTACTGATGACTAGTTCCATTCTTGTCACTGGCGGCACCGGAAAAACGGGAATCCGCGTCGTTAAACAGCTACGTGCAAAAGGGCTGGCCCCCAGCGTGGGAACGCGCAGCCCTCAGAACAAAAACGACGTGCGCTTCGACTGGAGCGATCCGTCTACGTTCACGGATGCTTTCGAAGGCGTCAGGGCTGTTTACCTCGTAGCACCCACAGACACCGTGGATTCACTGGGAGCAATGCAGCCCGGGCTTGAGGCGGCACTTGCCACGGGCGTCCAACGCTTCGTGCTACTCAGCGCCTCTTCTTTGGAAGAAGGCGGACCCATGATGGGCGCAGTCCACGCTTGGCTGCGCTCCAACGCTCCAGAATGGGCCGTTTTGCGTCCAACCTGGTTCATGCAGAACTTCTCAGAGCTTCATCACCGTGATCCTATTCGCGATGAGTCTGCCATCTACACAGCGACAGATGACGGCCGAGTTAGCTTTATCGATGCTGGCGATATAGCAGCCTGTACAATGGTGCTGCTGGTCACTCCGTCAGTCAAAAACACTGACTATATACTCACTGGCCCAGAAGCGATTTCTTATGATGTCGTTGCCGAAACACTGAGCAATCAATTGGGGCGGAAGATCACCCATCATCGCCTAACCGTCGATGAACTGGCAAAGCGCCATCAAAGCCTCGGATTGCCGGAAGAATACGCAAGAACTCTGGCGGCCATGGACGGTGTAATTGCGGGCGGGTCAGAGGATCGTGTCACTGACAGTTTGCTGAAGCTGACTGGATCACGACCAACCTCTATCGATCAGTTCGTTCAGCAAAACATGGACGCATGGACGCAGAGAAAAGACATAAAGATGCGAGTGGCTGAGACAGCGAACATGTGAGATGAGTGTATCGTTAGCTGACTTTGCCTTGGCCTCGGGGACGGCAGCAATGTTGCGCATGTCGAAGATTACAAAGCACGGCGATGAATGTCCGCTTTGGGCTGGAAGCGACAGCCCTCAAGCTTCACGGGGGCCACGACCATGGCATGGGACCAACCAAAATCTGCACTGTGCGAAATTAGCTTTGAATTCGAAGTTCAATGGGTGACTATTGCGCCCAAGGTTTTGGGCCAAAGATGCAAATCTTTAGACAAAATGCAAAGCTTTGGGCGCACTTACAGAGACTGTAGGTCTGCGCATAACGCTGCGTTCCAGTCATTGATTTCATTCATGAAATTCAAGTGTGCCCGCCCATAACTTTGCGCGACGTTTGCGCATAATTTCGCACGATTTTCCCAAAAGTTTGCACACTCCGCCAGGGTGACCGATTACATCCTTCCGAAAGTCTCTTTGAGTTCTGCGACTTTTTCAGCCTCCAGTAGACGGGTTGGCAGGCCTCGCAAAGCCACTAGCAGCTTGGCCGTCTCTTCCAACTCTTCTGCTGCACAGACAGACGAGAAGAGGTCCTTTCCTGAAACGACTGGGCCGTGATTAGCCAACAGAACCGCACTATACTTGCCGCCCAATTCGCGGATCAAATCACCAGATTTCGGGTCACCCGGCTTGACGTATGGAACCAGTTTGACCGTACCGACGCGCATCACTACGTATGGTGTAAGCGGTGGAATACAGTCGTCTGGATCGGTGTCTTCCAGGCAGGACAGAGCAGTGGCCCAGGTCGAATGCAGATGAACCACGGCGCCCGCTTCTGGTCTCGTCTCATAGAAGGCTTGATGCAGAAAAACCTCTTTGGTCGGCTTGTCTCCCGAGACGTGGTTGCCATCCAAATCAATCTTGGCGATGCGCTCGGGGTCGATATCGCCCAAGGTGGAATTCGTTGGCGTCATGAGGATTCCGTCATGTAAACGCGCGGAGACATTGCCCGCAGTGCCAACGGAAAAGCCGCGCGTAAACAGTGAGGCACACAGCTCCGACATCTGCTGTCGTAATGCCTGCTCTTCAGAACTCATCTGCCGGCCTCCATCATTCTGAGGGCTTTCGCAAAGAAGTCCGGAGCGCCAAAGTTTCCAGACTTAAGAGCCAGCGCAATGGGTTCAGTTTTTCCAACGCTCAGAACTGGAACGCCCGGGTCAATTTCTGGCCCAATTGACATGGCAGGTGACCCGAGTGCCTCAGAGACAGCCTTGGCAACAGCTCCCGACGTCTCTCCTCCGGCCACGACAAGGCGCTTGTACCCCGTTTCGGCAAGTGCTCGTGCTGTATCTGCAAAGAGATTGTCCAGCCTGTCCGCTACAGCTTCCTGACCGAATTGACTTTGGATCGCGCGCACCTCTTCCGGGCTTCCTGATGAAAACGCGAGAGGGGCCTCACCTGAATGCGCTTTAAAGAAATCCAGAAGCGTTTGCGTGGTCACATCCCCGGACATGACACCCGGAACATCAATGGCGAAGGTTGGATGGGATTTCGCATGAACATCGATCTGCCCGCGGGTCGCACCTGAACAAGAACCCGCAAGGATCGCGGCAGGCCCTGCGATACCAGTGAACGCACTGCCAGCACTTTTGGATGAAGTCTCTCTCAGGAAGTTTCTGGGTAGCCCCAGCGCTATCCCGGATCCCCCTGTAATGAGCTTGGCATCCTTTAGAGCCTCGCCCCAGGCCAACAAATCTTCATCCGAAATCGCATCGCCAATCACAAATCGTTCGTCGGCTTTCTGCAAAGCATCAGCAATCGCCTTTGAACTTTGCTTCACAGTGTCAATTGGCACCAACCCAACCGCTTCTTCAGTCTGATACTGCAACCATCGCCTGATATTGGCATCCGTCATCGGAGTAAGAGGGTGATTTTCCATCCCAGACTCGTGCAATAGCTTGCCGAGCACAAAAAGATGGCCGTGATAGATGGTACGCCCCGTGGTGGGAAAGGCCGGACAGAAAACCACCTTCTGCGCGTCCAGTTCGTTGGCAAGCGCTTCCGCGACCGGGCCGATGTTTCCTTCATTAGTGGAATCGAATGTCGAGCAGTATTTAAAAATGAACTGCTGGCATCCTTGATCCTTAAGCCACCGCAGAGCTTGCAAGCTGTCCGCTACGGCTTCCTCAATAGGTGCGGTGCGGCTCTTAAGTGAGATCACACCCGCTTCGATCTCTTTGTCGGCTGGGGTAGTTGGAATACCCGGAAACTGAGCCGTTCGTAATCCACCTTCCGGCTCAACACCTTTCGCCAAGGTGTTTGCGACATCACTTGCACCAGTAAAATCGTCCGCTATGACGCCGATTTTCATAGTTCAATGTCCCGCGTCGGCCCTGGATCCAGCCTATGGATATGCGGTGCCGCGCCCACGGGAAATACCTCACGCACAAGTGGATCATGGCCGGGCACGATAAGCCTAGAATGCGAAGCCAACCTCTCAAGTGTCTCGAAACCATCCATCATGTCTTGCAGGTCGACGACGATAGGAAAGGCTTTGCGTGCCATGAAATTCTCGTAATAGTGCGAGGCGTCAGACGCGAGTACCATCCACCCGGCCGCCGTTCTTACGCGAACGCATTGCAACCCGCGCGAATGCCCTCCGATGCAGTGCACAGTTACCCCATCTGCAATCTCGGCTTCTCCATCGTAGAACACCACCTTGCCTGAATAGAGACGCTTTACGACCTCGCAGACATGGCCAGCCGTGAAAGGCGCACGCAGGTGATCCTGGCACATGCATGGACCTGTGGCGAAGGCCATTTCCGCCGACTGCATGTGCAATTTCGCGTTAGGGAACAAATGCAGCCCCCCTGCATGGTCATAATGAAGGTGGGTCACGATGACCTCAGTCACCGCTTCTGGCATAATGTCTAAAGGGCTTAGAGCCTCGCGAGGGTCCATCGCGATGGGACGACCACGTGCGGCGGCCTCAACGGAGTCATAGCCGGTATCGACTAGAATGACTTTGTTACCGCGTTTGAGCACCCAAACGAAATAATCCATCGCGTGAGGAGCGTCATGATTATCATCGACAATGAAGCTATCGGCTCGCGTCCGGGCGTTGCGATCCGCGTATTTCACTGCATGGATTTCCCAATCGTTCATCGGATGACCTCGGAGTATTGGTGAACCACCTTGGTGGCGATCATATCAGCCACTGCCGTATCAAAGGACTGAAAATGCGCGCTTTCTAGGTGGGCAGAGAACGCCACGCTGTCATCATAAACCTCATAGAGAAAAACTGTCTCGGGATCGTCGCCGAGGCAAACGTCAAACTGATGGCATCCGGGTTCTTCACGCAAAGAAGTTGAAGCGTTTTCGACCATCAGCGGCAAGAAAGCGCCTCTCTTACCGGGTTTGAGAGTGAAAGTGACAGTGACTACAAACATCAGACAGAAAGTCCTTTCAAACGTGAGAAAGCGCGCTTTGCGACGGGCAGTTGGCTGAGGATCAGACCAATGTTGAGCACCAGCAGAATGGCCGCACCGGGTCGTGAAAAGAAGACCGAAAGATTCCCGTCCGACAAAAACAGCGACCGGCGGAAGGTTTCGTCAAACAGGCTGCCCAGAATAACCCCGATCACCAACGGCGCGATTGGGTATTTCATCAGGTTCATGAAATAGGCAACGGCACCGACGCCGAGCATCAGGTAGAGGTCATTGATGCCCCCACCAACGCTGAAAGACCCAATTGTTGTCAGAACCATAACGACGGGCAAAAAGATGGTCTGCGGGATGGCAAGGATTTTGATAAATACCCGAGCGGTGAAAAGCCCCATAAGAAACATTGTCAGGGATGCCAGAACCAGGATCGCAACCACGCGCAGAATGATCTCGGGATCAATCGTCGGACCCGGAATCACGTTGTTGATCTTGAAAGCCCCCATCAAAGCGGCGGCTGGTGGTGAGCCAGGAATGCCCAACACCAAAAGTGGGATTAGCGCGCCGCCAATACAGGCGTTATTTGCAGTCTCAGAGCACAGCAGACCTTCCAAAGAGCCTTTTCCAAACTTGTCGCCCTCGGCAGATACGGTCTTGCCGACACCGTAGCTGACCCAACCGGCGACATCTTCGCCGACGCCGGGAAGCGCACCGACGCCGGTTCCGATCACTCCAGAACGGCCAATAGTAGGCAGGTAGCGTCGAATAGAGCGAAGGTTCGGAAGGATTCGGCCCTTTAGGGCTAGAACATTCCCAGCCTCAACGTGCCTCAAACCGTCGATAATTTGGGGGATGGCAAAGGCACCCATCAATACTGGCACAACCTGAAATCCACTCATCAGGTAAGACCAGCCGAAGGTATAGCGCGGTTCAGACAACAGAGGGTCAAGCCCCACCATGGACATCGCAAGCCCGATCAAACCGGCGATCCATCCCTTAATCACCAGGTCTTCGCTCATCAAAGTGCCAGAAAGCAGAATGCCGAACAGGGCCAGCAATGCTTTCTCCGGGCTTGCGATATTCTTTGAAACCAAAAGCAGCGCCCAGACAAAAATCAAAAGCGTGATGGTTCCGATAACTGTGCCAATGAAACTGGCCGTCGTGGTCAGCCCTAGTGCTTCGCCCCCTCGACCCGCTTTGGCCAGAGGGTAGCCATCCATGGCCGTCGCCGCGCTGGCTGCCGTGCCCGGAATGTTCAGCAAAATAGACGGGTAAGAGCCGCCGTAAATCGCGCCGACATAGGCCCCGAGCAAAGCGATAAGCGAATAGTCCAATGGGATTTTGTTGCCGAAGAAACCCGTCAGGATCGTCACTGCTAGGGTTGCCGTAAGGCCTGGCAATGCGCCGAACGTGATGCCCAGGAACACGGAAGCGATCAAATAGAGATAGGTCAGCGGGTCTACTGCCAAGCCCACGAAGGCGGCCCCAAATCCAGCCAGTTGCGAAAGGATAAAGTCCATCCGGTCAATCTTTCCAAATCGGACGAAGCGTCACGTAGTAGTGGTATTCGATTTGCTTGAAGATCAGCCCGCCGCGCGCGGGCACGTTCTGCCGGAAAACAAAGGCCATCGCGCAAACAAGGATGAGCGGGGCAAGTATTGCCACCAATGGAACGAACCGCAAAACGCGTTCAGAAGCCGCTTTGGTCAACACCACTAGTGTTAACGCGACCCACAAGGCCAGTGTGAACCAATCATCACCGTGTGCATTCCAATCCGCCTGAGCAGGAAACACGGCGAACGCAAACAAACCGGCGATGACAACTGCGACACAGGCCACCAAAGCACGCCGCGCATGACCTCCGTAGTAGCCGTAAGTCAAAGCTGTAATCAGCAACCCAGAACACAGAATGAAGTCCACTCTGGGGACTAGTCCAACGACATATGCAAGAAGGATCAGGCCGATTGTTGATGCTCGATAGGCTTCCGACCTATCCCATCCGATCCCCAAAGCACTGAGCGCGTTTTGGGCTCCACCTGAGCGGATCGAAATAGCTAGCAAGACGAAGGACAACACAAGCAATCCACCGAAGATGAACAGCGGTACAATTGCAGCCGAGTTGTACCAGTCCGACCCACTGACACCTGCGCGGTTTTCACCCCAAAGGGGGATGTCCGACGTCTTCCAAAGGAAAAAGGTGGAAATTGCTATCAGACCAATCGATGCCCAGAAATCGCGCGCCCGCATGATCAGTGTATCGTCAGGTTTGTCCATTGCCTGCCTCTTGTCGGAAAGGGCGCGATTATGCGCGCCCTTTCAAATGTGATCGGATTATGGCTTCTCGATACCCAGCGACGCCGGATCGACGGTTGCGGCACCCAAATCTTGTAAGGTGTAGGCAAAGGTAGCTTCGAGGTTCGCAAACAGCTCTTGAGCTTCTTCGCCGTGTTGACCACCGACATCATAATTGTTTGCAGAGGCCCATTCAGCGACGGTGTCGGAGGCAATCGCTTGCTCGAAGGCATCACCAAGCGCGGCCTTTACGTCGTCCCCGGCTGAACTGTGAACTGCAAACCCGATGGCCTGCTTGAGTGGTAAATACTGATCGAGACCGTCATAGATGCCAAAGGCAGAAGGCACTGTTGCCCCTGCAATCTGCGCATCTTCGGGCGTCAACATCGCAAGCGGTTTAAGTTGACCGCCTTCGATCAACGGGGCCTGTTCAGCTAGAGAAGTCACAACCAACGCAACTTCACCCGCTATCGCTGCTTCCTGCCCTGGCGCTGAGCCTTTGTATGGAACAAACTTGAATTCTGCACCGGACCCTTTTTCGATGGCCAGAAGGTTCAAGTGGTGGATCGAACCTGCGCCGGAAGCTGCCGCTGGAATGGTGCCAGGAGCAGCTTTCGCAGCGTCAACCAGTTCTTCCAGAGTATTGTAAGGGCTGTCCGCCGGAACCGAGATCAGATCAGGTGATCCGCCAACAATGAACGGATACCAAAAATCAAATTTCTTATCCCAACCACCTTGCACAGCAGCGGTGACGTTCGATTCAGACAGACCAACTAATGTATAACCATCGTCTGGTTGGTTCATGACATAGACCATCCCGTTGGAGCCTGCGACACCACCTGTTTGATTGATCACATTGATCGAGACCGGAAGGTGTTTTTCCATCTCGGCCATAATCATTCGGTTGATCGTATCCGTACCTCCTCCGGCCCCCCAGACCACAGCTGTGGTGATATCACGATAGGGATAATCCTGCGCAACAGCTGCCCCTGCAATCCCGGTCGCCATCGCGGCTGCGGCCGCCAACCGCCCTAGCTTTAGTTTCATTTCCAAGTCCTCCCAAACAACTTTGCGTTTATTATTGCATTTATTTGCGTATACATTAAAGAATGCGTTGTCAACGGACTGTAGTGAAAGCTGCTATCGCGCTATGAATGCGAAACGGGAAGGATGCGGGCTAAGATGAAGAAAAATTATGATGTGGCAGTGTTCCACGGGGACGGAATCGGCCCGGAAATTATGGCCCCTACGCTTGAAATACTGCACCAGCTTTCGCGCAGCAGTCCTTCATACGAACTGGTGTTTACAGACGCTCCGGCGGGCGCAGGCCACTACGCCAAAACTGGAGAATCGTTTCCGGCTGGGTCACTCGAAACTGCACGCAACGCCGACGCGATTCTGCTATCTGCAATGGGTTTGCCGGACGTTCGCTACCCTGACGGAACCGAGATTTCACCGCAGATCGATCTGCGAAAGCAACTGGGACTTTTCGCCGGTGTACGGCCAGTTAAGGTAAGCAGCGGACAAATGACCCCCTTGGCGCTGCCCACCGGAAAAGAGATCGACTTTGTCTTGATACGCGAGAGCACAGAAGGACTGTTCTTCACCCAAGGCACTGGCGAAGTTACCGAACACGAAGCACGTGAAACTCTGCTGATCACTCGTGAGGTGTCCGAAAAACTGTTCCGTTTCGCGTTTGAACTCGCCCAGAACCGCAAAAGAACCGGGCGCGGTCGGGGTCGAGTTACATGTGTCGACAAAGCTAATGTGTTCCGCGCTTTTGCGTTCTTCAGATCGATGTTTGATACAGAAGCTGCACACCATCCCGAATTGCAGGCAGACCATGCCTATGTTGATGCCACCGCTCTATGGATGGTTCAAAAGCCTTGGGAATTCGATGTATTGGTGACTGAGAACATGTTCGGAGACATCCTCTCCGACCTTGGCGCGGGTCTCATGGGTGGTCTTGGACTGGCTCCGTCGGCGGATATCGGGTTGAAGCACGCTGTATTCCAACCCTGCCATGGTTCCGCTCCGGACATTGCGGGACGGGGTATTGCCAATCCTTTTGCGATGATCCTGTCCGCAGCAATGATGCTTGAATGGTTGGGGTTGACCCATGATCATCCAGACCTGTCCAACGACGGCGAACGGTTGAGCGAAGCCGTGGAAAAGGTGACTGCGAACGGACAGAACCTGACGTGTGACTTAGGTGGCACCGCCGGAACGCAGGACGCAGCCGCGTCGGTATTGGAAGCATTGCGGGCATGAAAACTCAACAAGCCATCAGGGTCGCGTGTGTGGGTGCGGGGTACTTCAGCAGGTTCCACTACGAAAGCTGGTCCCGAATGCCCGGAGCGGTTCCGATTGCATCCTGCAACCGTGATATCAACAAGGCGAAGGAAACAGGACTGGCCGCTTACGACGATTTGTCAAAAATGCTGGAGGCGGAAGAACCGGATCTCGTGGACATCATCCTTCCACCTGTGGCGCAGGCCGCCGCCATCCGAACGGCACTGCGGTTTGGTATCAAGTGGCTGATCTGCCAAAAACCTTTCTGCATGTCATTGGATGAAGCTAAGAAGATCGTTTCGGAGGCTGAAGCATTAGGCGCAACTATTGTCGTGCATGAGAATTTTCGCTTTCAGCCCTGGTATCGTGCGATCAAGGTAGCGATGACCGAGGGTCGAATTGGAACACCTCTACAAGCGACTTTCCGACTTCGACCCGGTGACGGACAGGGACCAAGCGCCTACCTAGACCGGCAGCCGTACTTTCAGGATATGCCACGTTTCCTCGTTCATGAAACAGCGGTTCACTGGGTAGACACATTCCGATTTTTATTCGATGCGCCCAGCGCAGTTTATGCGGACTTGCGTCAAGTTAACCCCGTTATCGCGGGCGAGGATGCAGGTTACATCCTGTTTGACCACCCCAACGGTTTGAAAGCTCTGTTCGATGGGAACAGGTGCCTTGACCACAGCGCCGAAAACCTGCGTCAGACCATGGGCGAAGCTCTCGTCGAAGGAACAGATGGATCACTGGTTCTTAACGGCGACGGGTCAGTAGAACTCCGCGTTTTTGGAAAACAGGAGCGGCAGCAGATTCTACCTCCAAGCGATCACGATGGGTTTGGAGGAGACTGCGTCCACGCCTTGCAAAGTCACGTCGTTTCAGGCCTTGTAAAGGGCACGCCGCTGGAAAACACGGCCCGAGATTATCTGGACGTGATCCGCATTGAAGAGAAGATCTATCTTTCGGCTGCGGACGGACGAAAAATCAACCTGGAGACGCCGTGAAGGATCAGGACGCAAAAACTCTTTCCAATACGCAGCGCGCTGTAAGGGACTTGCGGCGGATGATCCTGTCCGGCGAACTTGCGGCTGGGACAGACCATCTGGAGTCGGAACTCGCCGAAACTCTGGGCATGTCCCGCACCCCGATACGGGAAGCTGCGTTGATGTTGGAAAGTAAAGGGTTGCTGGAAATGCGGCCCCGCAAGGGCGTGCGGATACTACCTGTTTCATCAGATGATATGCGTGAAATTTACGACATACTGACGGAACTCGAGAGCCTCGCAGCGCAGCGCGCTGCCGAAGCGGGTTATTCCGAAGATGAACTGGCGGTACTTGCTGGATCAATTGCAAAGATGGACCAAGCCATCGAAGCCGGAGACCTTGAAGCCTGGGCCGAGGCCGACGAGTTGTTTCATCAGGAGCTCGTTCGGTTGGGCGGCAACAAACGGGTCGAAGCGATTGTCGCCATGATGAGCGACCAGGTGCGTCGCGCGCGCGCAACGACGTTGTTCATCAGGCCCCTGCCCGTCAAATCCAATGAAGATCACCGGGTTGTTTTTCAAGCGATTAGTGAAGGTCGTCCAGATGCCGCCCGCGAACGTCATCGAGAACACAGGCTGCAAGCGCAGGCTATGCTTTGCGGGATACTCGAAAAGCATCGGCTCAACAGCCTCTGATCTTCTCGTGTCCGGTCGTTAATCAACTAAAATAACTGCCAATTTTCGACAACAAAGGCGCTCCGAATACTTGTCGCCCACGGCAGTCCACGGTTGCGTCCGGCTGTTCTGATTTTCTTTTTTCAAATCACTCAACCAATCACTGCATCGTTTGGGGTTGATGTGGTCCGAATTCGTATTAAATTAGTACGATATCGCACTATTGGAGAGTCAAGATGCCAAACCGAAGACGTTTTCTCAAGATTCTAGGCGGAGGCACAATACTGGCGGCAACCGGTGCGGTTGCGTTTCTCGCTACACGCACGCCGCATGACGCGCTGGCTCCGTGGACGCCAAAACCGTATGACGACCCACGCAAAGTTGCTTTGTCCTATGCAATTCTCGCCCCCAATCCGCACAACTTGCAACCTTGGCTGGTCGAGTTGGTTGGGCAAGACAGGGTGCGCATCCACCGTGATACAGATCGCGAGCTTCCGGAGACCGATCCTTACCACCGCCAGCTCTATATTGGCCTCGGCGCCTTTGTTGAGACGATGGTCCTGGCGGCAGGTGCTCTCGGGTTCGATACCGAGGTCAAGTTACTGCCAGATGGGGATGACGGGCCCATCGCAGAAGCAGTGTTTGTGCCGGGCGGGACATCCGATCCACTATCAGATCAAATCCTCAACCGACATTCAAACAAAGAACCGTACACTGAACAGCGGCTGTCCGAGGCGGAAGTGTCGGCCCTTGAAAACTACGCCACTCTGATTACCAGTGAAGATTTGGTGGCCCGTATTCGAGACCTCACGACACGCGCCTTTGAAATCGAAATGCGAACGCCGCAGACCCTGAAAGAATCCGTCGACCTGATGCGGATCGGGAAAGCAGAAATCATTGCCAACCCAGACGGGATTGAATTGCGCGATCCCATGCTGGAAACGCTGCGACTTACCGGCCTATTGGACAATGAGACCCTGATGAACGTTGACCACCCAGGCACTCAGTCACACATGCAAGGCTACTTCGCAATGCTGGACGCGACGCCGCAATACGCAGTCCTCACGACAGCCACAAATACGCGAAGCGATCAACTCAATGCCGGGCGTCGATTGATGCGTTTTTACCTGAAGACAACCGAAATGGGCCTGGGCGTTCATCCGGTCAGTCAGGCGCTTCAGGAATATCCCGAGATGGCCGATGAATACGCTCTGGCGCATGAGCTTCTTGCGCCAACAGGGCACACAGTGCAAATGTTGCTGCGTTTGGGGTATGGACCCGAACCAATTGCCACACCCCGCTGGCCGCTGGAGACACGAATTCTGAATGAAGCCTGAGGATGAGACCAACGAAGTCTACCGGTTCTTCACCGAGGTCGGGATCATCAATCAGTTGATCTCGACCAAGCTTGAAGCGTTCTTACCTGGTCGAATGACAGCGACTCAATTTGGAATTTTGGGCCATCTGGTACGGCGTCCCGAGGGTGAAACCCCACTGCAACTCTCGAACGCGTTTCAGGTGCCCAAAACTTCGATGACGCATATGCTCGCCAGCCTTGAAAATAACACCTTGATCACTCTTGAGACCAACCCAGATGACAAGCGTTCTAAAATTGCCCGGTCGACGCCGCAAGGCGCTGAGTTTTTGGAAACGTGTATGGATCGGATGTCGACAGCCCTCGGTCCGGTGATGTCCGAACTCGGGCCTGAGCCGTTTCATGAAACGCTGCCTAATCTGACGCTCATACGCGAAACTTTGGACAGCGAGCGCGACTAGCGGAAACCTGCGTCGACCCAAGCAAACAGAAAAGCTCTCAGAACATCATGCAATCCGCGCCCGGCGGCAGCGGCGGTGATCCTTCAGGCAATGTAGGCGTATAGTCAAATGTCACAATCTTCGCGCCGCCATCGAATGCCACGAACAGTTGGTTGGATCCCGGCCTAATGGCGATGCCTTCTGGGTCGGTTCCGAACTCCAACAAACTTTGCTGGGCGAGCAGTTGGCCATCTCCCGTGAACTCATACAGGCTGTTTGACCCTTCCCAGTCATCAACAATCAACATGTATCCGGTACGCGGATCAATCGCGATGCCCTGCGCCTCGCTCAAGGGCGGAGAGAGCTTCATGGTATCCAACCTCGCCGCCAGAGTGCCCTCGGTGGTGAACCTGGACAACCGTTCAGGGTCATCCTCGACAGTCACGATCTGTCCCGCGGCGTTGATTGCAATTCCTTCCGTATCCGCGAACCCACCTTCCAATTCGAAAGGCGCTCCCAGGGGTGATCCATCCTTGGTGACACGTTGAAGACTGCCGAGACCATCACCCAGCAACAAGTGATCCCCTTCAACAGCAATTGCTTTGATCCGAAAGAGATCGCTGGATATTCGGCGCAACTCATCCCCTTGCAATGTAACGAGAATTGCTTCGGGCCCCTCGTTGGCAATCCACAAGCCACAAAACGTTGGATCGTAGTCAAGGCTTGCAGGTTGGTTGAGCTCGTAGCGCCCAGTTTCGCGAAGCTCCAACGCCGTGGCCGGAGAAGCCCCAGCACAGATCAGTAAGGCTATGGTTCTTGCAAACACTCAGGATGCTCCCAGAAAGGTATGTTGTTTTTACCTGATTATTGCGCCCCTTCAGTGAGAAAGAACAGCTCAATGGGCCGAGCAAGGCCACGTATTTGGTGATCCCCACAGCTAACGAACATGTTCGGTGCAGCACTTGCAACGGCTAACGTCGCCAACACTCTCTGACCAATTGATTTTGTTAAGTTTTCAATTCGGCTTGCGACGTTCACCGCACCGCCCAAAACCGTAAAATCAAGCCTGCCGGGGCTGCCGATGTTACCGTAGCTGACCTGCCCAACGTTGATCCCAATTCCAATGTCCAAGGGCGGTTTTTGGAACTCGTCTCGTCTAGTATTGAGAGCTTTCAAACCTCTCAGCACACTCTGCGCTGCAAGAGCCGCCATTCTGCAACGGTCGGCATGGTTTTTTTGAGATTCAATAGTGAAGATCGACAGGATGCCATCACCCATGAACTTGAGGACGTCTCCACCGTTGTCTTCTACGGCTTTGACCACCAGATCAAAATAGTCGCTGAGCGTGTCGAAGACTTCTTCTTCCGTAGAGGTTTCGGAAAGTGCCGTAAAGCCTCGCAGATCAGAGAACATAACCACGGCATCCAGAGTTGTTCGCTCACCGCGCTTGATGTTACCGCTCCAGACTGCCTCGGAAGGCCCATCTCCTAAATAGGTTCGAAGTAGACCTTTAGACGATTTTCGCATCGTCACAGGTTCCAGAGCCGAAGAAAGGGCCGGTAAGACCGCTTCAATCAGCCTTAAATGTTCCGGCGAGAATCCATCCGGCGCCTGTGTAACGAACGTACAACCATGCAGCGATCCATCACCGTAATAAAGCAAAGTAGCGTAGTAGTCGGTGCCGCCTTGCTCTGCAAATTCCAAATAGGATGAATGCTCTGTTTCTGAGTCCAGTTGCTGGAGACTTTTGTGAAGCGGCTTTCTATTCGCCAGAATATATTCGAATGAGCTCCCAACATAACCATCCGTCAACGTCGTCTCATGTGTGACATCGTAGCTGTCGGTGCCGTTGGGCGTCCAAACCACGCCCCAAGCAATAAGCAGTGGATTGGCAAAGCGCTGGCCAATGTTTACTCGCCACAGCGGAACTCCGGCTTCGACCAAGGAGGAACAAAACTGTGACACCACCTTTACGGGATCGCCGGAGCGACGACCTTCTGTAATCATCCATTCGGTTAGTCGAGTGACTTCTTCCATGGACCCAAGTTAGTCGCATGGAAACGATCAGCAAAGACTATTGGATTGGCAACGTCGCTTGTTTTTTTGAGTCGCCTGATCTGGCTGGTTCAACGAAGATTGGAGCGCTGCGCCCGGGCGACCTTCAGTAGAAACCAATCTCGCTGACATCTACGTTGGCCTCATGATCGCGCCCGAAGGCTACAACCCCAACTGAGGTTATTGCGTCCGCAACGGGAATAGCGCGCAACATGGCACCTGAAGCTTTGAAGCCTGACAGAGGCAAATAGACTTCGGCCCACTCGTCAGAAGTTGCGAACTCGGCCTGATAGTATTGCCATGGAAGCACGGTGCCACTTGTCCTGAGGTGGACGAAGTATTGTTCGCCGTTGCCCCGGACCAATAGCCTGACACCTGATACACCCGTATCTGGCCGATCAGGCAACTTGCGTCGGAACTGGATGAAGCCGCCGTTGTTTTCTGTACTCACGGTTCCGGTCAACCGCGCGAATGCAACATCACCTTCCGAATGAAACTGCACCTGCCCTGAAGAGACCCCTCCCATGACGGTGTCGGCAATGTAGTCCCAACGAGTCTCCGGAGACTCGGAGAAGTCCTCAGCAAGATTTCCATCAGCCTGCGCCATTGTAGATCCGATGATAAATAGCCCTGAAACAAGCCCAACGAAGTTGCCACGCATATTGTTCTTCCTCAGTTCAATATCGCAATGGAAAGGTTAAGCGCCGTGGCAAATGCGACCCATGCTAAGTACAGCAGGAAGGCCAGTGCGGAAACCTGATCCGAATTCCTGACCCGAGCGATGAACATGACGATGACAACCAACAACGCGACAATGACCACAAGGGCAAACCACGGCTGTTGCAGTACGAAAAAGGTTGGAGACCACAAAAAGTTCAGACCCATCTGCGCCCACCACAGCTTCATTGCGGTCGAACTTCGGTCTGTTTCAAACTGACGCCAACCCGTCACAGCAATCAAGACATAGAGCACCGTCCAAACTGGGCCAAAAACCCAATTTGGTGGGTTGAAGGCGGGTTTAGAAAGCTGCCCATACCAATCGCCGGGTGCGGTCAATATCCCGATCAGGATGCCGCCTCCCATCACGAGGGCAAGAAATGCTATGCGGACCATCCAGTTCGACATTGTAAGGCAGCTTTCAGCAGTCCTTGGTCGCTACGTTGACAACTGCGTCGGAAGAGAAGGTTGCAGCTTTGGTCTCAACTGCGTCGGCATATGACACTGTTGCGCCTTCGATCTCGGACCCGGTTACGGTGATTTCGCGTTGCCCGATTGTATCATCAACATCGATGGTAAAGGCGAGTTTGTCCCCGACTGCGAGGGAGGCTATCTCAAGTTCAATTGTGTTTTGCCCGTCCACCACCAAAGGAAGTTGCCGCAGTGCATCAGCACCCTCAACGAATTCAAGCGGCTGGAATACCTCTACGCCTGCGCCACTTTCGGTGACATCGAAAATCAGGCGTCCGGCAGATTGCGACAAGTCAATTTTGAGGGTTGAGGCTTCTACTTCGCACGCTCCGACATTTGTCAGAACAAAACGGTCCTTGGGTGCACCTTCTATGAAGCGAATTTGTACACCAGCTTGAATCGAAGTAGCTGCGAAAAGTACGAGGCACACCGCAATAATTCTGGTCGGAAGCATTTTTTTCTCCTTTCGACAAGGTTCCTGACAAATACGCTCTGGCGGCTTTCTTGGATCAGACTTATGCCCTTTGACTATCGTGGTTCAGCCGACAGGACCTTTCAAAGTTCCATGCGCCGCTGTCAGAACGGTTAAGTCAAAACATGCCGTTTTCATTCTCGCTGTTTGCCGGAACCTCCTGAAGAACGTCCCAGTGCTCGACAACCTTCCCATCGACATCCAGGCGAAAAATATCGATGCCTGCGTACTCGAGACCATCGGGCCAGATTTGGTGGCAATGCAAAATAACGTGGTCGTCTTCAGCAAAGGCACGTTTGATATCCACACGCTTTCCCGGGTACTCGGCGGCCATGCGCTCAAAATACTCGACAAAAGCTTGCTTGCCGTCGCCAACATGTGGGTTGTGCTGCGTATAGGTTTCCCCAACAAAGGTCGCTATGGCCTCGGCAGGTCGACACTCGTTGAACATCATCTCGTAGAAAGCGATGACGTTTTTCTTGTTTGTTCCAAGGTCCGGCATGCTGATCTCCAAATCGACGTTTGTACCACCTAAAAATGTTGGTCCGCATAATTCTTGGAAGCAACCCGGCAAGGAACTCGACCACTAATCGGCAAGAGGCTACGCGCTTGATTTTGTGTTCCAACTATTTCGAGGTTTTGTCACTCACTCGCCTTCCTCGAAGTCTATGTGAATGTGATTTCCATCAGGATCGGCCACATGGATTTGGATCATTCGGGATCCCGGGACTTCGGATTTGCGATACTGGATCTGACACGAGATCAGTTTTTCTTCGAATGCTCTCAACCCTGTGGCTGAGAGCGCAAAATGCTCGAGCTTGAGCTTCACTTCGGAGCCGACATTAGGCATTCCTTCGTGACCCACAAGGTGAACCACGGCGTGATCACCCGCATACAACCAAGCTCCGGGAAACGGAAAATCAGGGCGGGCCCCGAGTTTTAAACCCAAGACCTCTTCATACCAAGTAACCATCTCAGGCAACTTAGTCGTTACGATATTCACATGATCCAGTCGCTCAATTCTCATCTAAAAACCCTCAAGCACGAGCTTTCCTTTGGCCATGCCGCTTTCAAGGATTGTATGCGCTTTCTTTAAGTTTGTAGCATTGATCCTACCAAGTGTATCGGTCGCTGTGGATCTGATCTTTCCGTCATCTATCAACCCCGCGACCTGATTCAGGATTTTGCTTTGACGGTTCATATCTCCAGTCCCAAAAAGCGACCGAGTGTACATGAACTCCCAATGCAATGAGATCGATTTAGGTTTGAACGGCGCGATGTCGAAGGTTTCAGGATCATCAATCAACCCAAAGCGACCTTGGGGCGTCATCACCTCTCCAGCTTGGGGCGCATAAAGCTGGGAATGGTTCGTGGAATAGATGAAATCTACGCTGTCGATACCGAGAGCCTCGAGTTGTGCGCTAAAAGGTTCCGCATGGTTGATGACATGGTGTGCGCCAAGCTCTCGAACCCAGTCTTGTGTCTCGGCCCGGGACGCAGTGGCAATCACCGTCAAGTCAGTGAGAGCCCGCGCCAATTGAATGGTGATTGACCCGACACCGCCTGCGCCACCAATAACCAGCAACGTCTTTGTTCCGCCGGGAACGGCATTTTGGACTCGCAAGCGGTCGAACAGCATCTCAAAAGCGGTGAGCGTCGTTAGCGGCATCGCCGCAGCCGCTTTCGCCGGTATGGACTTTGGCGCGGCTCCGACAATACGTTCATCCACCAGATGAAACTCGGCATTGGTTCCCGGTCGGTTTATTGCCCCGGCATACCAAACTGCATCTCCCGGACGGAAAGTCTCAACCGTTTCGCCAACTGCTTCGACGATCCCTACTGCGTCCCACCCCAGAATATCAGGTGCTGGGGCCGCAGGAGCACGTTTTTGCCGAATTTTCGTATCGACCGGGTTCACTGACACGGCCTGCACCTTCGCCAACAAGTCGCGCCCCTTAGGCGTCGGTTTATCGGCCTCAAAGTCGATTAAGGCGTCCGCCCGATCAATCGACCCTGTCTCACGGTATCCCACGGCTTTCATAACGTGCTCCTTTGTCCGGTTCTGTATCAACCGATGACTGTCATTTCATTCAGCGTGAATTCTGCAACGGCGCCTTCGGTTGCTTCCAGGTAAGCCGCAAGGTGCTGAGCACCCATGTGGGTTTGCCAAAGTTCTCGGCTTTCCCAGTTTTCGTAGAACACGAAATGAGCCGGGTTGTCGTTGTCCTGGTGCAGGTCGTAGTTAATGCAACCCTCTTCGGCACGGGTTATGTCGATGAGCTTGATAAGCTCACCCTTTACGAAGTCGATCTTGTCGGGGTTGGCTTTGATGTTGGCGAGGATTGTCAGCTTGGCCATTGGAATAGGTCCCTTGTGTTCTTGAGCGATGCGCAAGATTTACGCCGCAGTCTTTTCGGGATAAACGGGGTATAATCGAACATATAATCCGGAAATACCGTTTAATGCATTTAGACAATCTTCGCTTGTTTCTGACCATAGCCGAGAAAGGCAGTCTTGTGGCTGCGGCGCGCGACACAGGTATGTCGAGCACGACAGTGTCCGAGCGGCTCGCGGCTCTCGAGGCACATTACGGTGTGGTTTTGTTCAACCGCACAACCCGTTCTATTAGCCTGACCGAAGAAGGCCGGACACTAGCTGACGGAGCAAGAAGCGTACTCAGTGAGGTTGCGGACTTGGATACACTTGTTCGGCACGGCGCTGAAACTCTGTCTGGTCCAATTCGCATAAGTGCGCCGATTGACTTGGGACGGAGCATTGTCTCCAAGGTTATTGCCGAATTTACCGAAGAGAACCCTGACGTCTCAATCGAATTGTCCCTCTCAGACGGCTATGTCGACCTTGTGGGCCAGGGTTTCGACCTCGCCGTTCGCTTCGGAAACATTACAGACAGCTCGCTCAGGTTGCGAAATCTAGGAAGCTACCAACGTTTCGTATGTGCGTCCCCAAGTTATCTGGCCTCATTCGGAACGCCCGAAAAACCAGAAGATCTATTAATCCACAACTGCTTGGTCATGAGGTTTGGCGACATGATCGACAACGTTTGGGAGTTTGGATCAGGGCCAAATGCCCAGCGCGTATCGGTAAAGGGAAATCGAATAGTCAATGATGGTTCACTCATCCGCGATTGGGCGATTGCAGGCCATGGGGTCGTATTGAAGTCAGAGCTGGATGTAGGCGAAGATGTTCGATCTGGCAGACTTGTTTCTGTCTTGCGCGACTTCCTCCCACCACCGAAACCTTTGCAAATGATGTTTCCGCCTAGCCGAGCCCAACCACGTCGCATAACGGCCTTGGCCGAGCACTTGCGGCGCAAATTTGGTGTGAATTGAGGCCACAGGGGAAGAAACTAGACTGATATCAGCTAGGTTTGCTTAATGAATTTCAAAGTCGCCTGTGCTAGCTCTCTGCCAGCATCTTCTTGAATGAAATGCCCGGCTTTAGGCACAACGGTATGGTTTTGACCAACTGCCCCAGGGATCGACTTTTGGAACAGTTTGTCTACCCCCGCCATGACCCTGTCATCTTCTCCAAAAACGGTCAGAAACGGAGTGTCGAGGATCTTTAGGGTTTTCCATGCGGCTCGGTTGGCTTCAGAAGCTGGGTTGTCGGGTTTGTCGGGCACCAACATTGGAAACTGTCGAGCGCCCGCCAGATAGCGCGCATCCGGGAACGGTGCGTTGTAGGCTGCGACCTCTTCGTCTGAAATCTTGGATGTTGTACCGCCGAATACGATGCGGCCCGAATTAAATTCAGGCACGGATTGCGAGTATTCCCGCCATGAAAGAAACGCCTCACTCAAGGGCGCGTCACCAGTGGGCAAGGCCGTGTTTGCCACAATTACCCGAGAGAACCGCTCGGGCATACTCGCAACCAGCCGCAAGCCTATGAGCCCGCCCCAGTCCTGACAAACCAATGTGATGCCCATCGGGTCAACTTTCCGCAACCATTCGGACATCCAGTCTACATGACGTTGGTA
Source organism: Ruegeria sp. BI7 (assembly GCF_056537925.1). Lineage (NCBI taxonomy): Bacteria > Pseudomonadati > Pseudomonadota > Alphaproteobacteria > Rhodobacterales > Roseobacteraceae > Ruegeria > Ruegeria sp. BI7. The sequence goes on along the minus strand of NZ_JBQFSK010000006.1, from coordinate 157,603 downwards.
GGTGTAATCGAACCGCTCAGTAGGCTTGTCCGACCGTCCGAACCCAATCAAATCAGGCGCCAGAACTCGGCGGCCCGCATCTTTGAATAATGGGATCATGTGCCGATACAGGAAACACCAGGTGGGCTCTCCGTGCATCAACAATACAGGCGGTACCTGTGTCGGCCCCTCGTCCAAATAGTGCATTCGGAGACGACCGCCTTCGGTATCATCCACATCAAGATAGTTCGGGCCGAATGCGAAATCTGGCAACCCGTCAAACCGATGGTCAGGTGTTCGAAGGAACTTCATCGTGAACTCTCCAAAATTGCTGACGGTCTTGGTCCAACAACAGTGATCGATAAAACTAAAACGGTCCAGTTCCAGCGTATACCGACTTCAGGTTTGGTTGAGTTGGACGCGTTACTTCGGTCCCTCGCGGAGGAGGCCCTTTTCGCAGACGTCTTGAATCTGCGCCAAAAAAAATGGTCTCAAAAACCTTATATTGTGAGTTCATCTGCACGGATCGCCGAGAGGCGACTCAGAAGAAAATCGCAAGCCCGGTCATTGAGACAACCAAGAAAAGGAGAGTCATAATTCCGCCCGAGCGAACAAAATCGACCACCCGGTAGCCTGCTGGGCCCATGATCAACGCGTTCACCTGGTGGGTTGGGATCAAAAATGAGTTGGACGTTGAAATTGCTACTGTGAGAGCAAATACAGCCGGGTTACCACCCGCCGATATGGCGATAGAAACCGCCAGCGGCACCAGCAGAACAGTTGCACCCACGTTCGACATGACCAGCGTGAACGCTGTCGCCAAAATGGCGATTCCTGCTTGCAAAGACCAGATCGGCCACCCCTTCAGTAGAGCCAACACATGCGCTGCAATCCAATCCGCAGTGCCGGTGTTCTGAACCGCCTGGCCCAACGGGATCAGCGAAGCGAGCAGAAAAACTGTGCTCCAACTGATCGACTCGTAGGCTTCATCAATCGAGAGCACCCGGCTCAAAACCATCCCAATAGCGCCGATCAACAGGCATAATGACAAGCGCAGATCGGAAAACAGGATTAAGCTCAACGCTATTAGGAAGAAAGCAAGCGCCCATCCGACCTTGTGTGGACGTAACTCTTCTTGGGGAAAATCCGAAGTAACGACGACAAAATCCCTGTCAGACTTCAGTCGTGTCAGACGGTCCCACTGCACGTGCACCACACACGTATCACCAGCCTGCAAAGGGACTTGCCCGATATGCGTGGCTGAATGATCCTCAGTTTCAACGTGGCTCAGTGTTTCCTCGCCGCGCTGAATGGCCAACAAAGACAAACCGTGTGTCTGACGGAGGCGCAGATCGATCGGGGTCTGGCCAATAACCGATGAACCGGGCGGAATAACAACTTCTGCCACCCCCGATTGGGTCGCGGCGAAATCATCCGCAAAGACGTCTAGTTGGGGTAGGATCTCTAGGCCGTAAGGCTCAGCGAACTGATGCTCAACCACACGGCGCAGGCCAAGCACTGCAAGCCGCGCTGGCGCTTCGATCTTGGTATCAGCCATCGGCGCGATGACCTTGTGGCCGCGATAGGATGTACCAAGAATGTAAATGTTATGGGCGACCATGACATCCGCGAGCGTTTGTCCAATCAAGATCGAGCCTTCTGGAACGCGAATCTCGAACATATCGGCCCTAAGCCCATAGGTGTTTTCTACATAGGTCTGCATCGACCGAGCTGAGCTTGCGTCTTCTCCACGCTCTCGCTGCGCTGGAAGGACCCAACGACCAAAGAGCACAAAGTAAAGCACCCCTGTCAGCACCAGCATCACGCCGATGGGCGTGACTGAAAACAACCCAAATGTCTCCATTTGTTGGTCAGCCGGAAGGGATGAGTTTGCTGAAACAATCAAGTCATTTAAAAGGATGAGGGGCGACGATCCGACTAATGTGATCGTACCACCCAGTATCGCACAAAACCCCATGGGCATCAGCAACCTACTCATCGGGATTTCTGTACGTGCTGAGATGCGGCTAACAACAGGCAGAAAAAGCGCAGCAGCTCCGACGTTCTGCATGAAAGAGCTGATGACACCAACCGTTGTTGAAATTATGGGGATTATCCGGGCCTCTGTCGTGCCACCATTCTTGAGGATCAAGGCCGCGACCTTTGACATAAGTCCAGTCTTATCAAGCCCAGCCCCAATTACCATCACTGCGATGATGGACATCACAGCGTTGGAGGAGAAACCTTCAAAGAGCTTGGATATATCGGCTAGATTATTTAACCCCGGTAGATAGCTCAGTGCGCCAAGCAAAACCATTACAAGAATTGCTGCAACATCGATCCGTATAATCTCGGTAACAAAAAGTAAGACCGTAAAAGACAATAGACTCAGTACGGCTATCATTTCGTACGTCAGTGTTGGTAATTCCATATCGTACTCCCAACCTGACGTTACCTGACTAGCGGCAAATACGAAGAACCAACTCTGCGCGGCAGATAAGTCCAAAATCTATCAGTCCGACTCACGCGGCTCGTTTTCTCGGACGTGGTATCTGCTGAAACCTGTAAGCAACCTTATCTGACTGGTCCAATTTGGCCGCTAGTGCATGTTTTTTTTCTCCTCTTAGGATCTCTATGATAAAATGAGCGGATGGAGTCTGATCAGATCATTTCAATCTTCGCCGTCGGCGTCGGTGTATTTGGTTTAGCAGTATGTTGGCTGACATGGCGATATCTGCCCGAAGAGCCGAAAGCGGCTACAGAGACTGTAGGTACGCTCATAACGCTGCATTGCTGTCATTGTATTCATTCAGAAAATTCGGCTGTGTTCGCCCATAACTCTGCGCAGTATTTTCGCATAAGCTTGCACGATTCGCCCATAAATTTGCGCGGTTCGAAAAACGCTCTCAATTGATGGCAGCTGTCGCGCACCTTCTTCAGCTTTAAAAGGCTACCTTTCAATCATAGGTGCATTTTGAGCAGCAAATTTCAACCCCTATCTGAAGGACGAAGCCCGTCAGCGCTTGTGGTAAATAGCGGAACTGGAATCCAGTTTCTGAAGCCCAAATACAGCGGAAGGCCGTGACGTGCATTCTATTCGATTTAGCCGAACGAGCCAAAAGCCGTCGTTTTCCTCGACAACGATTCTATGCCTGAATTGCGGAATTGAATTGTGCTTTGCCGATACCTGCTCAAGTTCTCATGTGCGGTTAGGCGATCCACCCAAAAGCATATCCCGCGGCGAGAGATCCCAAAATGGCAAGCAAAAGATAGAGCAAGAATGGCTTCAGTTTGAGAACCGGGGCGATGGCCATTGCGCCCCAGATACTGACCACACCACCTGAAACCAAAAAGGCCATGGCGGCACCTTCAGACATGCCGTTGTCAATCAGTCCGCGCGTTAGAGGGAGTGCGGCGTAGCCATCGATATAGGCTGGGGCGCCAACAAATACCGCAGCGGGTATGGCCCACCATTGATCCTCGCCTACGTAAGCCGCAAGCATTCCTGGGGTCAGAGCAGCATTCAACGCGTATTCGGCCGCAAAGGCAGGGATCAGGCAGATTGCGATAAGTCGTGCCGTCGCCCAGAATTGTTTGCTGAATGAATGCCGACGCGCTTGAGTTCTCCAAACCCTTGGATCGAAGGTTTGGTCATTGCCACATCGCGCAGCGCTCAATTGGCGTGCCAGACCATTGTTGCGAAGCGCATTCAATGCCCAAGGTGCTTTGGCAAACAAGCTAGTAACCGCCCCTCCGAACACACCCAATCCGAATGCTGCGAACGTTTTGCCAATTGCAAAGCTCAGTCCCAAAGTGGCAGCCGTCGTTGCGAGCATTGCAGGGTCTGTGATCGGGGATGACAGCCAAAACGCCATGATCGGGGCAAGCGGCACGCCAGCAGCCAACAACCCAGCCATCAATGGCAGTACTGTGACACCACAAACTGGCGTAATGGCCCCGATCAAAGATGCGGCCGCAACCGTCCGAAGAGTCTTGCCTTCGAACACGCCTGCAATGTGGGTGTCTGCTCCACTGGCGATAATCCAGGCCGCCAGAACGATGCCCGGGATAACTATCGGGGCAACGACAACGAGGCCCCAGAGAACAAATCTGGTGGCGTCCGCAATGTGTTCCGGCCAGACGAAACTGATGCTGATCAGCAGCAATAGGCACACGCCCCAGACCATGTAGGCCTTACCTGATTGCCGGCGGACAATTGTCTGATCGGTCATAGGATACTCCTTTGATCTTGAAAAATAGGAGATGAAAAGACATGTGTGAAACGAATAGTTTCAATCACTGATATTGGTGTTTCGAATGGAAAATCTGGATAGCGATTTGTTGCGCACCTTTGTTGCTGTTGCCGAAGCAGGCAGCGTCACGGATGGCGCCGCACGCATCTATAGGTCCCAATCCGCCACGAGCCTTCAAATCAAACGCCTCGAATCCATCCTCGGCCAACCCGTATTTGAGCGGCACGGGCGCGGAGTTACCCTAAGTGATGCGGGTCATCGGCTATTGCCTGTTGCTCAGGACGTGACCAACCGCCTCGACGTGGCATTGCGGGACATTTCCCAAACTGCCGTGACCGGAAAACTGCGCGTGGGCATTCCCGATGATCATGGCCGAGCTAAGCTGGCGCAAATTATCGCCGCGTTTACGCGTCACCATCCACAAGTCGAACTGGAGGTAACCTGCGCTATCAGTGCGAGGTTTCCCGAAGCGCTCGACAAAGGATCTCTGGACCTCGCAATCTATGAGGTGGAACGCCTAGGGAAACATGAGGAACTGTTGTACGAAGATCCAACATGCTGGGTCTCATCCGCGCATCGGGATTTCCGCGCAGAAAAAGTTCTGCCCGTTGCCTTGTTCGATCACGCCTGCTGGTGGCGCGATGCGGCAATCGCTTCTCTGGAGCGCCGTTCGAAACCATATCGCGTCATCTATTCAAGCCAAAGTGTTTCTGGCGTAATCGCGGCAGTAGAAGCTGGGATCGCGGCTGGTCTGCTGGGGCGTTCCTCACTTCATGCCAATCTGTCGATAGTGGGCGAGACCCTTGGCTTCAGCAGAACGCCGGCCTCGAAGCTAGTGATGGCGGCAGCCGGTTCACAGGAAACCGGGCCATTGGATGCCATGAAATCAGCTATCCGCTCTGCATTTCTAACTAAAATCTAGAAGACGTGCCTTTTGGCCAGCCGAGCGACCCACAAGCTCTTCTAAGTCTCACCGTGGCAAAACCAAATTTCATTGGAATTGATGGTGCGTCAGTTTTCCAGACTTTCAAACCAATCAAGCGCTATGGAGCTCCATCCTTTTGGGTAACCGTGCCCTCCATCGTGCAGAATGATTTCGAGACTACCGTATTCACAGTTCCAGCGTTTGCGCCACAGACCCTCGGTCATTTCGTGATGTGCAGCATTGGGTGGGCATTTGTTTTCTTGCCGCCACATCGACAGGCCTTGCCAGATATCTGCTTGCGTGATGGTAACGTCAAACTCCTCGCTGTGTATTGCGCGACCTTCAAGCGGAACAACTTTGTCGGCAAACCCGTGGGTATGAAGCAAGTGTACCGGCTTTAGACAATCTTCGGTCGCCGGGAGCCAGAAACCACCGGACGCCGGCGCGTAACCAAGAGCCAAATCCGGTGCATGACAAGCAACTTCCCAGGCCATTGACCCGCCTCTGGAAAACCCTGTCAGCAACACCCGGCCCACATTCACGTTTGCATGAAGGGCAGCGTCAGCCAAAACTTCGCGGAGAAACCTTGCGTCAGAGCGGGGGTAGGTGTTCCAACCGTCTCGAACAGACCAGTCGGTGGGTTTACCATCCAACCAAGGGAGCGCGGTCGGCGCGATAAATGCGTATCCTCGCTTGGTAAATTCTTCAACAAACGCCGTGTTCCCTACAATTTTCTCACCTGTACCCCCATAACCGTGCAGGTGCATCACAGCAGGTCCACCCTGCCAATCGTCCGGAAGGACGATATGATATTCTCCAGTTTCAATTTTGCACGACTTTGTTTTGTCACCACAATCAAGGGCGATTGCCTGCCCTGAACTCACGAGTAAAACAAAAACGGCCATTACTTTGTTGTGCATAATGTCCCCCTCGGGGATTCATGTTAGCACACTTCAACACAGAATTTCCCGAGAGAGCTTACTCGGGCAGCCCCACCGCGCGAAGCCCATCCAGGATTGCGTCCCACCGTGTGGGATCCTGAAAATGGAAACTGCGCACGCCGCTAATCCGGAAGTCCGGATCTGATGCCAAAAGGGCCTCCCGCGCCCTTACTCCTTGATCAGGTAAACCAGCCTGACCAGCCGCGCTGGCAAGATATAATTGTGCGACCGGCAGCCCCGGCGAATTTTGTAGCGCTCGGTTGGCGTTGGCGATGGCATTCTCGAAGTCGCCCATAACCAGATAAGTCTGGGCCAACGCTTGTGGGACACGGTGATATATCCGGTTCTTGGCAAGAGAAAACGAGCCCTTTTTGATGGACTTCAGCGCTAACTCTGGTTGGCCCATCAGGTTCTGGATCCAGCCCAGTACCATATGCCCCTGGGCAAACTGCGGACTGATTTCGAACCCGCGTTCAACACACCGCACCGCCGCATCCAAATCGCCGGTAATACCGTAGTGAAAAATTCCCCGGATCAGGTGCACGTAATCGCTTTGGTCATTCAACGAAACCGCCTTGCTCAGCCCTGCGTCGGCGGCTTCGATATCCTCCGGGCGTATCGGACGGTAACCCCATACCAATTCGCCAATCAACGTGTTCGCCTTCATCCCAACGGCCATGAAATTGCGTGGCTGGACCGTCAGGATCCTGTCCAACAGACGACCTGCCGCCTCCCATTCTTCGGGCTGCGATCCCATCATGTAGTGCCCCGCAAGATTCAGCATTGCCTCGGGGTCGTTTGTCTCTGTTTCCGCTGCGCGCTCAGCAATTCGTTGCAGAATTCCGTATCGTATCGTTGTCGCGATTTCCCCTGACAACAGATCTTCTGCCACGAAAGGGTTGGAAATGTCACCGTTCATCCGCTGGGTCAGATAGGTTGCTGACGTGCTCGTTTCGCGCAGCTTGAGGGTGGCGCGGACCTGATTGCCGGACGCCTGAAACACCGCCGTCGCTATATGATCCGGGTCCGCATCGAGAGCGATCAGATCCACCCCCGTAAGATTGGCAAGCGCCGCCTCTACCGTGTGATTGCAGGCCTCTGCCAGCATCTTGGCATCGTCATTATTGCCCAGAGCTTCGAATGCGGCGATGGCTATCGTTGGTTTCCTGGATGTACCACCGATGGGTGGTGTGCTGACACTGTTCTGCGCACCATCTTGGTCGGGGGGCCAGACAAAGGCGCGGATCGGACGCGAGATGTTTTTCAGTGTCAATTCACCGACATCCCCAAACAGCTCGTCCATTACGCCAACGATCTGGTCACGGACGGCAGCGGAGATGCAGATCCCGCCCGTCGGGGCAGCGCCTTCTAAGCGAGCCGCAAGATTCACACCATCGCCATAGATATCACCGTCATCAACAACCACATCGCCTATGTGAAGGCCCATGCGGTAACTGATCTGCCGATCCTGAGGCACGGATTCTTCCTCTGCGCGAACCGCTTCTTGCGCCGCTATTGCAAACCGTACCGCTTCCACTACGCTTGAAAACTCGGCCAGAAATCCGTCGCCCGTTGACTTGATGATCTTACCACCTGCCTGCGCAACACCGGGATCAAACACGGACACGCGCAGTTCTTTCTGACGCGCCAGCGTGGCTTCCTCGGCGGCTTCCACAAGCCGCGAAAAGCCTACAATGTCGGCAGCCAAGATCGAAGTGAGTTTGCGTTTCACCGTTGGGCTCGCGTATTCAAGGATATCCAACCGGTTTTGTCCGGTTCGGGCACAGCGACCCCATCCCCTCCGAACGATGTCGGAACCGTCTGCCATTTCGGCAGGCCATCGGCCATGTCGAAAACACGTTCGCCATAGAAGATGTGAAAGGTCGGCTCAAAGCGCAACCCGGATTCGACCAGCGACATAGCGTAGACCGCGACGATGTCCTTTCCGGGTTTGATATTCACCAATGCACCCCCGCATTTACCGCAGGAAACACGATGGCTTTCATCATTCTTGTCCGATTGAACCGTCGGTCCTGACAGCAAGACATTGTCTGCCGACCAGAGACACCATGCATTGACCGGCGCCGAATGCCATTTTCTACAAGAGTGGCAATGACAATAAGCCATGACCATCGGCTTACCGGCCGTAGAAACACTACATGCGCCGCAATAGCAACTTCCTTGGTAGGTTTCAGAATCATCACTCATTTTCCATCTACCCCCAATCGAACAATGGCTGTTAACGCAAGTTTTCCGCCACGCCTTCTTCTCCAATGCACTGCCAGTTATACATTCCAATTGCCGGGTCCCAAAGTGGCTTATTTACCTCTGAAACTGCGCTATCGAAGGTGCCGGAGGTGCTTCCAACTTCGCGCACCTTATCGCGTTGCGGATGCCTAAAGATGCAACGCAATCGCGAGATCGTGGAGCAAAACTTACAAAATCCTAAGACCCGGCTCGCCATTTCAGGCGCTCGCCACGCCAATGCATTCAAAAGACTGCGTTGGTCAGAAGGTCAAAGGATAACGGCATCCAAGGACTTTGGATGTTCCGTTATTGCCTCCCAACCATCTTCGGTGATTATGAAACTGTCGCCGACCTGCGCACGAAATGTATCGACTGACACTGAACCATCAACAGCGAAAACCATCCCTGGCTGCAATACTGTCGTATCACCGGTGACCAATTGTGGCTTCTCCAAAAAGCTATAACCGGTCGCGCGGCCACACCGGAACGGGTATTCAAACCCCGCCCCCTGTATAACCTCGGCATAGGCGGCATGCACACTTTCGGCGGTCACACCTGGGCGCAGCTCTGCCAGTGCGGCGGCCTGACTTGCTACAGCAACCTCATAGATATGCTCTTGTTGTTTATCCGCCATCTCACCGATCCAAAAGGTGCGGTCAAAGCCAAGTTTGAAGCGGTGAAAATTGGTCATACCGCAAAAGCACAAAAACACCGGTTCGCCCCGTTTCATAATCCGGGTTGAGGCGCGATGATGGGTTTTGGTGATGGTATCGCCCGACGCCATTATTTGCAGAAAATGAGTGTTGGGCGACATATCCGCGTCATCGTAATGCGCCACTAAAAGCTCCGCGGCCTTTCGTGTTCCGGCCCGGGACGTGGCAAGCGCAACTTCGAACTCCGGCACTCCGTCTGCAATGGCGTTGCGTCCGGCGTCCATCATAGCGCTTGCAACTTGCCCGGCATGCCGGGCCAATTGAAGTTCCTGGGCGGATTTTATCATTCGCATTTCAGCCAATATCGGTGTGGCGCTGACCAGATTTTCCCCCGGGACCAACGTATCCAGATATGTCCGCACAACAGGCGGTATATGATCAGGCTCAATCCCGACGCGCTTTGCAGTCTTGACTGCTTTGGGTAACTCCAGCCGCCACTCTTCACCCATACCGTCATTCCAGGCCGCGATACGATCAACGTGCGCCGCTGAAAGTGCCGTATTCAGGTCTATTGTCGGCGTGATCAGCAGGCTTTCGCCAGACCTGTGCACAACCAGAATGGTTGGGCGTCCGAACTCCATATGGAGGTAGTCATAATAGCCTGTCAGATAATAAACGTTGTCATCATCGGTTATGAGAGCAACGTCGATTCCGGCTTCTTGCAAATGAGTGCGAAAGCTTTTCATCCTCGAGGCAAACATCGTCAGTCTCCATCCTGAAGGTATCAGTTGAGCTTCTCAAATTGAGTTGCGTGATCGAGACCGTAGAACACGTTGTGTTCCACGGTCTATCAAAGCAAAATCAAGCACCTGTCTTGACGCTTCGCCTGCATTTTATCGGAATTACTTCTCTGATCACTGATTTTCCCGTTAAAGCCTATCATCAAGCTTCACGCATACGGTGATACGCCGCCGTAAGTAAAATAGCAGCGCTATCTGCGGCCTACCTCCAAAGCCATTTCCCTCAGGTGTCGCATATCCGTACCGCAGCAACCGCCAAACACCCTGATAGACGGGTTTTCCCGCAGGACATCCGCAATTTCTTGGCCGAGCTGCGCGGGATCTCCTTCATCCAAGGTATCGGCCTCATCCAGTTCTGCGTGCGAACAACTTGATGCATTGGCAACAACACCTTTGAGCCTTGGATGCGCGTTGAGCGCGTCGGCAAAGTGCGTCGGGTGTGCGCAGTTGACCATGTGGAACAGAGCTGCGCCGTCTGTTTCTGCTTCGATCTGGTCTATGGCATCAACAAGTTTTGTGCCGTCAGCCAAACAGCCATCGGTTTCGACGACCAATGACAAAATGATGGGTAAACCAATATCTCTTGCAGCCAGAACACAGCCAGCAGCCTCGCTTAGGCGGTTGAACGTGTACGCGGTCACCAGATCAACACTGGTTTCTTTCAGAACAGCGAGTTGCACACTGTGGTAACTGCGCGCCTGTTCAACTGTCATGGGTGGGATGTCAGCGTAAGGATCGTATCTTGGGCCAACGCAGGCGGAAACCAAAACGTCATCCCGGCCAGAAGCATTGCGCACCTCCTCCATCAGTGCGACACCATCCTTGTTTACCTCACGAAGACGTTCAGCATCGTAGCCCAAAGGTGCAGCACGGTCGGCATTGGCCATCCATGTCGGTGCGTCGAGAATGCACCCAACACCCATATCGCCGGCCAATTGCACGAGCGCTTGCATTTGTCCGGCCAGAACAGCCCGGGTGTCAGGCTTCTCCAGCAAGGGAAACGACGCAAAACCCGGAAGCTCGATACCGTGATTAAAAATCAGGTCCGTACCTGTACCTGCATAAACCAAAAATTTCTTGTCACCCTCGCCTAGAAGTCTCCGCGCCATTTTGCACCCCTCGAACACCGGCATTACTCCGCATCCACAATAACAATGATCAGATCTTCTGCAAAACTGAGGTGTTTACTTGTCCGTTCGGACGCTTTCTGCATTTGCGGTATCAGCTAGGCATATCTAGGCGCGAACCACCGGAGATTCTGAACAAGCGTGGCTGTACCGTTCTAACCTTGCTAGGTGGAGGGTTGCTTCCGTCATTTCGGCACACGTTTAGTTAGAAGGTTCCCGGAACTACGCGGTGAATTTCGAAGTGTAGCACACTCCGTCTTGACATGGCGATACGATCTGGTTCAGCTTCGGCTCATGACGTACACACGCATCCACTGCCATCGAATATCGGCCTGAGGTCGATAACCCACGCAAAATCCGTGGGAGGCAGCATTGGTATGCGGGCGAGGCTTATATCCTTGTAATTGCTCCAGATTAGAGTGCACGAGTCGGTTCGATTCCGACGCCTCCTACCATCCTCAGGAGGTGTCCGACATGGCGGACGAAGTTACGAACGCAATTGATTTCAACGACATCAAGCAATCGGTTGAGGAGAGCATCGGACGCACACCCGAAGGCTGGTCCGGCTTGGCCACGAAGCTCTTCAAAGAGGTTAAGGAATACTGCGATCTGAAGGGTGCCACCTACCCCTTTGTCCTCCAGATCAAGGAGAAGATGGGAGAACTCCGCATCTACCACAGGTGTGATGATCGACACATCCAGTCGATGATCACCGCCACGATTGCACGAGCAAATCGCACCTGTGAGCGCTGCTCAAACGCTGCCGAGACCCAGCTGTTGAACGGCTGGTACACGACCCTGTGTTGTTGGTGCGCGCATGATGTCGCGAGCAAGCGCCACCCTGAAAGGAAGAGGCTTTTTGGCGTTCGAAAAAAGCGTGTTCGAGATCGAATGACCTGCGGTGTCTGCGGATATTACGGCCAGATTGACCGAACGGATGACCGTAATCGGTGCACCGCGTGCGTGAAGAAGGACTGGTGATGACCGCCGAACAACAAGTGATCTTCAATAGGATTATGGAAGACTACGATGATGAGGACTACGCCCGGAAGCTCATGAATACGGGCTCGCTGGACACCGGTCATGTCCCGCCGATTGCCCTTTGTCAGATCTCGGGAGGGGTCTTCCATCTCAACAAGACCAAGTTCTGGAGAATGTGACTGATGGATGATGTCGAAAAGAGCTGGAAGGAATTCCGGGAAAAGGTCCGAGGTGTGATCGAGGACCATGGAGCGCCAGATGATCTCCACTCATTTGACGCCTGGTACGCCGAAGAGATGCGTTTGGTGATGGCGCACAACTACCCAGCTCCGCACGTCTCTGACGTCACATGGTCGACCGAGGGTCTGCATGTCGAGTGTGATGACCGCGAAGTGGTCGACCGTATGATGACTGCTATGGCGGAGGTTTCACACGATCTCAAAGAGGCGCGCGCTCGGAGGTCAGTGATGAGCAGTGTTGTCGACTGGAACGATATTCATGGAAGCGTCTTAAAGCAGCTTGGTGAGCATCGTGCCGGGTGGACTAAGCAGCTTACGCTTGCACTTGAAAAAGTGAAGAGGTTGATCGACGAGCAGCCCGACCTGTTTGGTGATGAACGCCCGTCCATCGTTCAGATCAAACAGAAATGGGGAGGCTTGCGCGTCTATGAGAGCCCGGGCTGCAACCAGGCTACGAGTGAAGAGATTCAATGGCGTGTCGATCAGATTGAGCAAACCTGTGAAGGTTGTTCTAATTCTGCCCAACGCCAGAACATCCTTGGGTTTGTGACGACGCTTTGCAGCTGGTGCTACAATGATGCTCTGCGGCGGCGATTTGAGGGCGCCGAAGAATCCTGGCCCGACAGCCTGAGGCTGGACATTGTGGCAAACTATCCAGACCTCGTTTCTCCGGATTGCGCATCTCTTGCTCCTGCTGTCGGAAAGGGCTGGCTCGTCATGATTTCGCAAGCACTCCACAAGCTTTCCTTTAGTCAGGATTTCAGGGCACTGGACCCTGGAACTATTCAGATCTCGGATATTAAGAAAGGCCAGGATGGCCAGATTTCCATCGGTTTCAGTCGATACCACGATCTCATTCAGGAGTACGCTGACTGGATTGAACTTCGATGCGGTGTGACGTGTGAAGAGTGTGGCCACGTTGGTGACATCGTTCGGACAGCCGACAGGTCTCAAGTGCTCTGTTCTCACTGTTACTGTACTCGGGAGAAGTCTGATGGTTGATGACGACGACGTTGAGCTGGATGAACAAACCTTGCGTTTGCTTAGGCTTCGGGAGGCTGAAATTGCGGCCGGTCGAGCAAAACTAACCAAGCCGATTACCTCGGATGAGATCCGGTCGCGAAAGGTGCCTGATCCGAAGGGTAAGCCAGATGAGTGACGAGACTACGGAAGAGGAAATTCCAATTTTCGTAGTCTGCGAGACTTTGGTGAACGGCAAACTTCAAGAGATTGAAGGAAAAGAGATCACTGTAAAACCAAACAAGATCTTAGTCTTGACGATCAGTGTCGAGGATGTTGAGCGATGACAGATGATTTTTCAGAAGACGAGATCTTCGGGCGCCCGTTACAGGATGTTCCTCTGGATGACTTGATCGCAGAGTTGCAAGCTCGTCGCAAAGAGGGTCCGGAGGTCTGGCTTGCATTGCGCAAAATGATTTTCGAGCAAATCGCCGATTTTGCACAGCGTCCGGCCGATGCGCCCAAATGGCGGGATGAATGGGTCAAAGAGAACACCTGGGATCTAGTGACTGAGGACGATGATGTCGAGATCACTGATGGTAGCGGCAACGTGTTCGACGACCTCGGGATCGAAGACCCAAGGAAGAAGACTTAGTGATGGGGGCGGAGCATATCAGCTTGATCTTATCCGCCGTGATCATTGTCGCGTTGACGATCTACGTCAGACACATCGTCCACACTGCTGGAAAAGATCGCGAAGTCGATCCAGAGCGAGTTAAAAGGATAATGCGAGATCTGGACTACAGCCACCTGGACCGAGTGATGAACCGGCGAAGGAAGGGGCAGTGGGATGTTGAAGGTGGTTGTCTATGTTGGTGATCAAGAGGTCGCCCGAGCTGTGGCTGAGAACGATTCAGAACTCGCGGACGTGTCTGATTACAATATTCGAATGAACGAACGGGCCGCTGAACAGCTGGGCATTCAAGAAAAAGGTCTGTGCGGCCAGATTGAAGGCCACCCTCGAAGTCAGACGGTCTGGGCGCTCGTCCGCAAGATCGCAGACCTTTGGCTTGCGGGGACCGGCGCGGGCGAAGAAAGCGTTGAGGCAGAGCTGCTGCCGATGATCCGCAATTCTATCCGAGAACTAGATGAGAGGGTCGAAAAGGAATCGAACCAGAGCGAAGATTGGAATGCTGTGATCAAGCAGATTTCTGATGACGAGCCGTATTCCCTGGGCTTCTACGCTGACAAATTTGAGTCGTGGATAGCGGACGAGATTGAAGCTCTACGATGTGATGTGTTTGAGACAGCCACAGAGGAAGAACTAATGGCCGAGGTCGAACGCCGGCGAAGAGCTGGTCTACTGCCCAAGGAGGCCTCGAATGATGGCTTCTCAGATCTGGTTGATGATCTCTGGGGCAAACTCGATACAGACCCAGACCGCTAGTACAGCTTACCTGCCGCCATTACCCAATGTTTAATATAAGATGTCTTATATGGCGACTGCCGTTGTAGTAGTGCGCGCTTCTTCTAAGCGCCTCTCCTGCTAGGAGCCAAAGCGCCCCGGATATGCATTACCCCAACACTGCTCTGCGGAACCATGTACTTCCAGTCTCTGCGATGAGCATGGTTGACCGCAACCAGCCCGAAGCGGACATTCGTAACAAGATTTTGCAATTTCCGAGACTGGGTGTAGGTGCGTTTAAACTGCTACATGTATAAGATTGATTTTATAAATTAATATGCTGAAACTTCGCCCAAAAGTTTGCATGCTACAGAGAACCCATCGAACAAACAGGCTCTCAGGCTCTCAGGCTTCTATACGGTGCCCAATTGCAGTTTACTCCCAATCACCAGCAGACGAGCGCCACGTTTTAGCTTCGGCGTCCCAAACACTGGCCGTAACGCAAGGCGTTGGGTTTATTCCGTCGCAATTGGATCCATGAATACCTGCCACAACAACGCGTTGGCGCCCAAAATCAACGACTGTCCAGCCTTGATTGAGCAAGGAGTGCACCTCTTCACCAACCCAAAAATGCGACATGCATCCGCCAGTTCCGCAATAAAGAGATGCGGCGCTTGAACACGCGAAACCAGACTCATTCAGAACCCAGTCGCGTCGTAGATCTCCGTCGAGATCGACCCTCTCAACCGCACCCCAGTCTAAGTCAAACTGACCGTCGTTGAACTCCGCGCAGGCCTGTGCCGCCAGATCAACCTTCGCCTGCAAACCGGGCGGAAGTTGCGATACATCAGCCGCGACAGCTGGTGAGTTCCATACTAGACCAGAGACCAGCACAAACCTGGAAACTAAACCTTTCAATTGACGCACTATTTGGGAAGCTGTTTGGAAGGTGGCATCAATTGCACTGATCATATCTGTAGTCCCCGTATTCCAGCCAGTTTACCGAGCCTTCGCTAAAAATCAGAAACTCGGACCTGTCTTCCCCAAGCAGGGCGACGACAAATCCGGCGGGAGGCTCATAGTTTCCAAAGTAACTGTAGGCCGTCATGGCTCTGATCGACTCGCCGTTGACCGTTACTCGCGCGTCCCATTCTCCCTCCGGATTGTCCAAAATTACCGGTTCGATGACACGCTCTACCGCTCCGCCACCACAATAGACGATGCCTTCGGGCGCTTCGTAGGAGGCCCCCAGGTTAATATCTGACTCGCAGGCGGAACGAAGGGACCGAATTGCCGCGCTGGAACCTTTCAAGTCAAAGATTCCGTAGCTGATATTTTGATCAATCATAGACAGGTTAACCGATGCATTGGCTGCAAGTTGGTCCAGTACAAAACCATAGTCCTGCTGACTATTAAAACTGATCTCGACAGGATAATTGTCGACGATCTGCAAGGCAGCGTTTTCTGCGCCGACCTGAAATGCTCCAACTTCGGTGGTGCTATTCTTCAAAAACCGAATGGAAAGCCCTTGCTTCTCTACAATGTCCTGACTGTCCTCGTACCCAGCCGGGGCAAATCGGATACGGTTACACTGAAGTTCCAGCGTCATGTTTCCGGTCTGAATAAATGCATTGGGATTAGGCCTGGGACTGAACGACCACTCTGCTGATGCTGTGGTCGCCATAGCCATCAGTAACGTTCCAAGGGAAATCGGCTTGCAACTCATTTTCTCTCTCCATGGTGGTGCGGTTCGCATTCTCATTCAGCAAAGACTCCGGACCACCAGGTCAGGAAACAGGTTCGCCGTATTCGTTTGCGCCTTCTTCCGAAGGGCGCGTCAACCACCAGATCATCAGAATGGACAGAACCAATTGAAGAATTGAGACAACAACAATACCGGTCACGCCCAGGACTGCCGCGGGTCCTCGTAGTGCGTCAGGGTTCTCGGTCCCTTGCTCCAATACCGAGAAGAACGCCACCCCACCCAGCATAACAAAGAGCGTTGTAATGCTGAGCGCCATCGGCAGCAGCAAATACCAGCCAGGTCGTCCTGTATCATGCAGCCTCCGCCAACCGGCGGCCAGCATGGGTAAGAGAACCGCCAATTGGAAAACAGAGGACAGAACCCGAGATCCTTGCCCTGTTTCGGGGTTGGTCCCGAATATGATCGTATCCAGCACAGCTAAAGCAGCGCTCGCTAGAACCACGAACAAGAAGAACCACCAGTATTCTGAGCGTAAAGCCCGACCGGAGAACTGGAAGTATTTTGAGAAACACGTTTTTACTGCTTCGCCAAATCCCATATTTCACTCCTTTCTTACTTTCTGTGCGGTCTCAAACGCTTCGCCGTTAAGGAGAACCCACTCGCCCTAAGGATGCTCCCTTTTACCTTTTTTGAAAGCAAACGCTTATCATACGAGAGCGTAGAGAAATTTACGCGCGGAAAAAATGTTGATTTATGAAAAAATAGATTCAAACATGCGAATTCGACACAACTTTCATTTTACCTCCGTCGTTGTCGTTGCTGCTCGATGTGCCGAGCCCTTCCGACTGCTGGAGTGAGTGCTGGCGGTCGGAAGGCACTTTACAATGATTGAGCGCTGGGAGGACGCGATGCTCAGACTTAACGTACTCGCCCTCTTTTCAGAGTTTGCTCTAGCTCTTGCCAGCGACGTCATTCGGCCATCACGCGTTGTTGGCGGTCTTGGCAGTCAACGAAATATCGTTCCGCCGACCAAGCCCGCCGCAGCAAGTTTTGGGAAAGGTATTCACAGGATGGAAGCATGTTCTGTTGGGTACTCAGACGCGAGAGTTTCAAACAAGCGCATCCAGTTTCACTAATTTCAAGGGAACCAGAGGGAGAAGAAAATGTCTAACAAGATGGTGATGATTGCGGGCGCAACTTGTTTCACACTGCTTGCGGCCTGCGACGATACGAGTACATCAAGCGCGTCCGCCGAGCTCACGCCGGCTCAGCAGGCGTGTTTGCGAGATGTAGCCAATACGACAAACAATTCGCAAGTCGTGGTGCTCTCATCCGCGTTTAGCGAGGCGGGAACACAGGTCACAGTCGGCGTTGGCGAGGATCGTGCTCCTTGGAATTGCATTGCTTACAGTGATGGCGCGACAGCTGGTATCGAGTTCCTGGGCGACGAAGGCGCATTGTGACCTGTCTGCTGCGTAGCTGAAAACGGCTGCGCAGCACTGGCTTGATCTGCTGAGGCTCGACTTGGTTTGTAGAACCACCATCATCGTATTCGCGGTCCTGTACCTGTTGGCGTTGGTTGCATTCTTGACGGGCACATTTGGCTGGTTGGGACAGGAACGAGACCCTTTGTCCGGAGTATTCCTACTGCCGTTGGGACTACCTTGGATACTTGTAGCGGACTTAATTTCGGAGTCCGCCAAGCCGTGGTTTGCAGCGATTGCGCCGATGCTCAACATTTTGGCGCTGGTCTTCATTTGCAGATGGGCTCGCAGTTTACACCAGAAATGAAGGCGGAGCTCTGTCTCACCAAAAAGGAGGAAAACATGGGAAAAGTGATCTTGGGAATTGTGATCGGGCTCGTCCTCGGCGTGGTTGGGGCGATGACCTTGGGTGGCGGGGCTGCGATGGGCGTCGGCGTTGCGACAGGCTTGTCCGCCGGTGTCTGCACCACATTGAAAGGAGCACAAGCCGAGAACCTGATCACCGCCGAGCAAGCGGATCAGATCCTCAACCGCGTAAATTCCGAAATGGCGTCACTGCAAGGCATTGAAACGACGGGCGAGATCGTCGGCAGCGCACAGGCATGTGATGAATTTCTGTCAAAGTTACGAGAAGCGAAGTGAGGTTCCGTTTTGCACGGAACAAAACTGTAAGGACAAGCCAACAGGGGACCATCTGATGAAACTCGGTTTACTCAAACTCCTCACACCCATGATTGCAATTTCGGGCACAACTGCTCTTGCAATGTCGGAAGCAGACGACGCGTGCCTCGACCACTTGCGGCAGGTTGGTGGGCCAGACGGTCAATCCGGAACCATTGAAAGCTCAGAGTTCTCAGAGGCGGGTACGCTCGTAATGCTGCGAGACGCAGGCGGAACACTTTGGCGCTGCATCGCTTACGGAGATGGAAGTATCGGCGAGATGTCGGTTGTCGAAGCCATGGATGATGGTGGTGGAGCCATGGACGGTGCCGCCGGGTCTACCGGTAGCCAGCGTGTCAAATTCGATGCCGGGTCCACCGGTGTCGAACTCGTCGGCCAACTCGCGCCCGGCGCCTCTCAACAATATGTCCTTGGCGCGCAGAACGAACAGTTTCTGTATGTGCGCGTCGCGCCACGAAACGGGTCGTTAGACTACGTCATTCGCAACCCTGATGGCTCGGAGCTTCTGGAGTTGATGTCGGCGGACAAGGAATACCGGGGCCAGCTTTGGCAATCTGGTGACCATGTCGTTGAAGTTATTAACCGGGGAAATGCGCAAGTTGACTACAACGCCATATTTGGAATCGAGTAAGACCACGCGTGAGTTGCACTGGATTTTTGGATTGCTGGCGACCAGAAAGGGAGAGAAGAAATGAGAACCAATCTATCGCTGCTTGGAGGCGCAGTTTGTGCCCTTGCTTTGGCGGCATGTGACGATAACGGGGGATCAGTGGATACTGGGTCGCCAACCGTCGGCAGTTCAAGCGACCTTTCGTCTTTTGAAGGTGCGCGCGCCGGTCAGGCTGAAATGGGCATCCAAAGTCTCGGATTTGAACTCATCCGAAGCGAAGGTCTGACCTCGTACTGGTTCAACCGGAATACAGGCGCTTGCGCGCGCATTACTACATCTGAGGGTCGGTATTCAGATGTCACCATGCTTCCTTCCTCCGACTGCTGAATTTTGTCCGGATTAGTTTATAAAAGTGAAGGAGGCTGAGAAATGCACTTCGATCTTGCACACGCTGTGGTGACTGTTGCAGCTTTGATAGTCACAAACCTCGTATTGAAATCTGCCGGGGTGATCAACGAAGAAAACAAACACCAATGGAACTGGAAAGTTGTTCTGGCCTACTTCGTAGTCGTCTTTCTCATCAATCTGGTGTGGCCAATTTGAAACTTCAGGACGGGAAGCCAACCGCCCACCTTACATGGTTACCGTGAACGAGCCTCTCCGCGGGACTCCCGGCAAGAAAAGCGTGAGCATCGCTGGCTGAAAACAGAAAGGAATACGCATGCGGTTTTTGACGTCCCTCATATTCATTGGTGTTCTTGCAACCGCGGCGAATTCTGATGTGACCAGTCGAAACGGTGGCCCAAGCAACAGTCAAATGCTTTCAAAGGGTGGCGACGGAGGAGTTGATGGTGTCGCTTTTTTTCGCCCAGTCTTAAGCGGAGTATTGTATCGCTCTGGTTTCAAAGGCGGCGACAAGGACCGAACGGGCCTGAGTGAAGGACAACGCGAAACTTTGTGCGGTGAAGGGTTTTCAACCGGGTTTTATGCCGACTTTGGCAAAAACACTGAGTACGGTCGCACAAGTTGTGGAAACGGATCCTTTGACTATCAAAGTGCCAGATCCTCCCGACCCGGTGCTGTCATGGCTTCCATACACGAGGTGATTGAAAACCCTGGAAAAGGCCCTGTATTGGTGCACTGCATGTGGGGCGTTCATTCCTCGGGGGCATTGTCGGCAATGGCGCTCGTTCAGTTTTGTGGTTGGACGGAAGAAAGGGCCAAGGAATATTGGAATGATGCCCGAAACGGGGCCCCTTGTTCAGGCGGGTGCGACCAGTGGATTGACTCAAAATTCTCCAACTTCAGCGTCGACCCCAAGTTGAAAATCTCCACCGAACAACAGGCAACGATTTGCCCCAAATGATATTGGGAGGACTATCCAAATGAAGTTCATCCTTCTGGGGTCACTTGCTTTCATTGCACCCACCGTCTTGTGGGCGAACGACGATGTTCTAGGTGAAGCCACGACATTTAATAGTCCCAACGGTGTTACTGAACGCTGTAT
The DNA here is from genome assembly GCF_056537925.1 of Ruegeria sp. BI7. Lineage (NCBI taxonomy): Bacteria > Pseudomonadati > Pseudomonadota > Alphaproteobacteria > Rhodobacterales > Roseobacteraceae > Ruegeria > Ruegeria sp. BI7. The sequence continues at coordinate 137,106 of NZ_JBQFSK010000006.1, read as the reverse complement.
TCGGATCAATAAAGTTCCAACGGGCGAGTATAAGAAAAGCGATCTTGAGGAAGAAGCGGCCTATTGCGAGATCGATTTCTATGCCTCCGAAATTGCTATTTGCCCAAAAACCTGGAGCACCAGCCCAGGAATGGCCGTCTACGATATTTCGGAAGGACCTTACGTGGGGAACCGTTCTGAATTCGAGAGAAACGCTTGCAAGGAGGGGAAGGCGGCAAAAGATCTGGCCAAGGACAGGGTGGCTAAATTCAAGTCCACCATGAACCAAAAAGGCACCAGTGGAACGTTTTCCACGTCTTCACTGCTTTACTATCATTTCTCCAGGTATTTCGACGCAACTGTCAGAGTTCCAGTCGCTGTTTGGCGTAGCATGGACGCCCAGGCGCATTTTTCCGAGGTCGCCGAGCCTGGCCTTGCGATTTCTGGTGGATCTCATGGCGGGCGCATGAACCACGAAGGCTGGCGGGTCTTCGCAGCTGCGGACGCTGACCCGAAATCATACCAGCCAACCGACGATCTATTCACCGCGGATCTAACGCAAATTTACGGTGTACTGCTTGATAGTCCTGGGCATCGATACGGCTCGGAAATCAACGGCACTCGCAAGTCTGGTTGGGGGAAAGGCCAAAACCGTGACTTTCAGGAAACCCCCGCTTTCTTGGCTTTGCGTTCTTCAAAACCCTTGCCAGAGGCCATTGCAGAGGGCGTCGGAGAAGGTCGAAAAGACCGGATGATCAACAAGGATCTCGGCCCCGATGTCAGCGACCAACAGATGGCATTTTGGATGCAAGAACTTACCGAGATTGTTCTCCTCGATTTCATCTTTAGCCAGCAGGACCGTGTAGGAAACATAGACTTCACACCCTATTGGTATTGGGTCGAAGACGGAAAACTGAAGCAGAAGAAAGCCAGGCACCATGAGCCAAACGATGGAGACGTTCCCGCCGACGCGCTATTGATCCGTCGCAGCAATCTAAACGACAACGATGCTGGTGGGCGTGTCGAATACGCCAACTTCGCGAAATCTACTCAAATGCTGGAGAAAATTCGCCACTTATCTCCAAGCACGTACCGGCGCTTGGTTACATTGAATAGTGACCTTCAAACCCAAGGCCCGGTCTATGACTGGCTATCGCAAAGCTTTGGGTTGTCAGACAGTCAGATTGCACAGGTTGTCAAAAATACTGCGCTGGCAACGGCCATCCTCCAGAGCAATTGTTCAAATGGCGATTTGATGTTCGACTTGGATCCTGTCGCATTCTTTTTGAGAAACGACACCGAGGTAGAGGCTGTGGACTGTTATGAACCGTAGGTGTTCTGCTCTTATTGCGGTGTTCATTTGGACCGCTCTGCTCGCCTGCAAAGCGGCGGCATTGGATGTCATCGTCATATCGGATCTGAATGGAAGCTATGGTTCGGTAAGGTACGATGCCCGCGTCGACAAAGCGATTGAGCGCATAATTGAGATTGATCCAGATCTGGTTATTTCGACCGGAGATATGGTTGCGGGACAGCGCATTCCCAACTTGTCCGACAAACAGGTCAGGGATATGTGGAAGGCGTTTCACGAGGCCGTATCAGACCCTTTAGAGGCTGCCGGCATTCCATTTGCGGTCACGCCTGGGAACCATGATGCCTCCGCCTACCGTGGTTTCGAGCGTGAAAGAAAAATATACGCAGAGGAGTGGGCACCAAGAAAACCAGACGTCGACTTCTTGGTTTCGGATGACTACCCGTTCTTCTACGCGTTTGAGATGCAGGGCGTAACGTTTGCATCTTTGGATGCTACGACCTTAGGGCCGCTATCCGGTGATCAACAGGACCGACTTGTGGAACTGGGTGCAAATGGAAATCCGGTTGTCACTTTCAGTCACCTCCCACTTTGGCCCTTCGCGATCCAGCGCGAACGCGAAATCATCGGTGACCCAACACTTGAAAAAATCTATTTGGAAAGCGGTGTCGTTCTGCATCTGTCAGGCCACCATCATGCCTTCTATCCCGGTTGGAAAGACGGTGTAGCTTACGTCTCTCAAGCTTGTTTGGGAGGTGGCCCACGACGGCTAATTGGCGATAACGCCAGATCGCCTCACAGCTTCACTCATGTTACATTCCAGCCAGACGGAGAGTTTGGGATAGCAGTATACCGAGGACCTGATTTCGAAAGGTCGGTAAACTTCAAGTCGCTCCCGCAAGAGATCAGATCCCCGAATGCGGTGTTGAAACGCTTAGACCTTGTGAAATGACTAGAGGTTGAGTTTCAGTTCAACTTTTTCAGGAACCAGATCGTTTATCATCTCTTCTATCCGGGCTTCTGAAAGTCCACCCGAAGTAATGAAAAGCAATGAAACGCGAGATTTTCCAGGAACGTGGTGTTTTCTGACCAGCTTCCAGCCAGCGTCTGCCGCCATAGCTTCAATGGCGCCGCTGACATTCAACGAGTGCTCTTCGTCTGAAGCTTTGAGCGAAACTTCCACGCCCTTGTTTCGCCCTCCCAGCCAAATGAAGCACCAACACACAATCGCCACCAAAGTGGCCATCAACGGCAAGCCCAGACCGACCGCAAGACCAAGAACAGTCACGATTATCATTTCGACAGTGTCCACCGGATCATCGAGATTGGAGCGGAACCTGAGCAACGCGCCGATGCCAAAGATAACGAAACCGATCATTGAACCGTGCTGAACTACCAGAAAACCAACCGCCATGCCGATAAGCGCATATAGAAAGAAAAGCCTTGGCATAACTATGTCGCGGACGCTTCTACGGGCTTTACGTCTCACCGGATGATAGACGATCAAACCAGCCAGAAGGATCGTGACGATCACATCGAGAGTGAAGAAATACAGTTCCTGTTTGCCACGAAACTGCGTCCACCGGCGTTCGATAACGATTTCCGACCCCGAAGCCCCGGCCAGCATCGTCGCAGGGTCGACTTGTGACACCGCAGCACCTGGCAACAGCAGCATCAACAACACGGTCACAAATGTGAGGGTCGTATTCAACTTGTCTTCCTTCCTGCTCACGCCAAAGGCTTACGCTTCACCAAAGGCACATCGTGCCCTATTCAATTCAATCGCAACAGGCGGGATCAGGTAAAGAGATTACAGTGCATTCTTCGGACATCGTATCCGGACTGTGATACGAACGCTGATACAGGAATGTGGTCCAAGCGCGAGAGAATCCAATGACAGAAAACAGATTGTTTTCGTCAAAAGCTGAAATTTCACGGTGTTTCTGCAAACTTAGACGACTCGCTGTTGCGGCCAGCTTGGTTGCGGCAGCCTTCTTGCCTTGGACCGATTTTGCCTGCGCCGAAAGTGCTGAATTGGTTCTGGTCGATAAATTCAAGGTGGCAGACAAATCAGAGGGATTTTCAGAGCCTTCCGGTTTAGCAATGTCTAACGCTGGAGGCTTCTTGTGGTCTGTAAGTGATGCCGAACCTAAACTGCACCTACTCGGTGTCGACGGGGTATTAGGAAACTCTTTCAAGTTGCCAGCATTGGCAGGATCAGATTTGGAGGGTGTTGCACCTCGAAAAGATGGGTCTGTTTTGGTGCTTCAAGAAACTGACCGATCAATCCTAGTCGTTCACCCAACTGACCCCATTCAACTGACTACAATACCTCTCGCATCTCTTAAAGGTTACCCGACCGCCGCTGCATTACTCATCGACAACCCTTTGAACAAGGGCCCCGAAGGCATCGCCGTTGACCCGGAATCTGGGCGGGTCTTCGTTGGCATTGAGGGACAACCAAGGTTGTTAATGGTGTTATCGCCAGAGCTAGACGAAATTATTGAGATCATTCCTTTAGCCCGCAATGCAGGTTTTATCTCCGAGCGTGTAGATGATGATGAACTGGATTTGAGTGGCCTGGCATGGTCCCGGTCCTCGCGTTCTCTTTGGATTGTGAGTGACAAAAGCCGTCAGATCTTCGTCTACAATCCAAAATCCAAATCAGTAAAGTCTATCAGTTTGACGTTCACAGAAGATGGAAAACAAAAAGAGGTTAAACATCCCGAAGGGATCGCTCTCGATGAGACCAGAGGGCTTCTCTATATCCTGACGGACGATGCCAAGAAATCGCGGCTTTATGTTTTTGAGCAACCGGAGTTGTGAGGACTGTCCTACTAGTTCTCTACTCTAACTGGTTGAGAAGCGGGGTTGTGTAATTGAGCGCCGCCGTATGTGCGGCGTACTAAGTAATTCTGCGCTCTGTTCGATATGTTTCTTAAAAACATCACCCATCAATGTATTCGAATAGCGTCAGGTTCACATATGCGAACCACGTAATAACATCGGGCTTCAACATGCTCAATCATGCTAAGGTTGTAAAAAATGCCCGTAACCAACTCGGTTGTAATTGCGATCATTTGCACTTTTGTGGCTATTGTATCAGTGCCAAAATACAGCATTGCACAAACTTGGGACATAGCATCACAGCACTCTGTCAGCGGCGTAACGGTGTATGATACTGATGAGCTGTTAACGTTTGCCGGTCAGTTGGCCTTTAATCGGTCAGGGAGCATCACAGCGGTGGAGGTCGCATCAACGATCTCTCAGATCTACCGAGAAGACGGCTATTTCTTGGCTGAGGCCTGGCCCGGTCCCGATGGGCAGAGCATAATTGTTGATGAAGGGCGCATTCAAACCATCGAAATTGAAGGCGTAGATACTCGCACGTTCCAAACACTAGAGAAGATTTTTCAGCCCCTCACCACCTCCTATCCCATAACGCTGAAACGATTTGAGCGGGCAGTGATGCTGGCCGAGGACATACCTGACTTGGAATTGTCGACCGAACTTGATTACCCGGATCAGGCTGGTGCTCGGCTGAGAGTGTTGGGAGAACCTCTACGCAAACAAGCCGGCAGTGCGACACTCGACAACCCTCCGCGTGAGCTTGGAGAGGCGCTCAGCTTCTATATCGTACAAGAGTTTTATTCGACGCTGACCGTCGGCGATTTGCTGCGCTTTGAGGGGTCAGGCAACTACAATTGGGACAAAGACGACGAACATTCATTGTGGGGCGCTGTTACCTATCGCGCACCGTTGAACAGCAATGGCCTGTATGGTGAGATTTTCTACGGAAACATAAACGCAAAACGTGACCTCTCGGGGGATTTTGCGAGAACAGATGTTGATGGCGAGAACTTCACCGTCGCGTTGGGTTACCCAGTGATCCGCGATGTGGCCCGCTATGGGTATCTTCTGCTGGACTATCGCCTTTCCGAAGCGGACTCAGTCAGTGGCGGCGTTCCATTGTCTAGTGACGCGAGTGTCGTTGGCCTTACGTATCTTTACGGGCAAAACTATCCAAAAGGACAAGCTCTGGAAGCGGGACTAACCTTATCTTTTGGCGATAACGACAATGACACGACGGACGCGAATTTTGACGACGGAGACTCTTCGTTCTGGCATCTGCGGGGTGGCATTGGATACGAAAGCCCGCTAACGAGCTTGTCGCCCAACACAGCTTGGCGCACTGAGATTTGGGGGCAATACACCACCGACCGGCTGCCCTCGGTCGAGGAGTACTTCCTTGGTGATCGTTATGCTTTGCGTGGATATCGGTTTGACGAAGTGGATGGTGATTCCGGGATTTCCGCGATTTTCGAAGTGTCTCACTCCTACTTTCCAAGTTCCCAAAGCATTCATCGCTTAACGCCCTTTGTCTTTTTCGACGTGGGCTACATCTCGAACAATGACCCTGCGAGTTTTGAAGTTGATAGTGCGACACTGGCCTCGACAGGTCTGGGTTTGGACATTGAGTTTAAGCAAAACCTATTCCTGTCCGGATATGTAGGTGTCCCTTTGAGAGACGGCCCTTTGACCGACTCTGGCGATCCTGGCGCGTATCTTGCTCTGACAACAAGTTGGTGAGGATGTTATGAAACGGAACCGCATTGCTTTGCTCGCAGCAGCTTGTTTGTTTGCAGAACTGGCCGCTACGCAGGTCGTCGCGCAGGGAAATCATTTCGGGTGGTGCCGAGGCGTAGGGAACCCACACCAGTCGAGCCAAGGGTGCGGGCAGGCTGGTGGGCAAGGGGCAGGTAATCAAGTTACTGGCCCAACTCAGCCGGTGGCAAATCAGTTGCCGCCTAAGGGAACGCAGCAAACGCCCACGTCCGTTGCTGTTCCAGTCCTTGCGCCGGGCGCGGTCCCGAACGCAATTCCCGGTCAGGTTCCTATTGCGACACCGATAGCGGTTCCTGGTCAGGTTCCCACGCCGGTAGTAGCGCCGACCCTAACTCCGCCTCTGGCACCAAACGCGACACCAAACCGGGTTCCGACAGCTGTTCCAAATCAGGTTCCGCCATTGGCCACTGGTCCCACCGCGGTGCCGCCGCAAGTTCCGACTGCAACTCCCAATCAAGTTCCGATAGCTATCCCTGGCCAGGTTCCGCCTCAACCTACCGGCCCAACAGCGGTGCCGCCACTTGTGCCCACCGCAACACCAAATCAAATACCAGTCGCAGTTCCTGGTCAGGTCCCACCTCAACCCACGGGTCAAACCGCTGTGCCACCGCTCGTCCCGACTGCAACACCAAACCAGATTCCGGTCGCAGTGCCCGGCCGCGTTCCGCAACCCAGCGGCACTACAGCGACACCACCGCTTGTCCCAACCGCAACCCCCAATCAGGTTCCCACGGCGGTTCCTGGTCAGGTTCCACAGTTGACACCGAAACCTACGGCAACTCACGTGGCAGTCCCAGGACATCCGAATCCACAAGGCGTCGTGACAATCATGCGTCCTAAGCCGAGGCCAACAACCGGTACTGTCCAGCAACCTGGCACAACACAAGTGACCCACCATTTAACCCACCAAAGAAATGCGAAGAAACACGATCACGTCGCAGCAACACCTGGACGACATGACCCGCACGATTTACCGAGATTCCGCAACGCGGCGGCCAAGGAAGACTGGGAATGCGTTGCCAGCGGATTTGGACAGCGCCGGTATGATGCTGGGCGAGGCGTGTTGCTGAACAACGGAGCGTTGCGGCACCTCGGAAACGTGGACGCAATGGCCCGGGATGTACCTGCTCGTCATCCAAAACACTCTGGATGCATTATTTCGGTTAAACGAAAGCGGCAGTAGCGCCAGTCTGGTAAAGGTACATCTAGAAACCTTAGAGGAATTCTTCCGAGTGGGAAGCTGGTTTCCAACCAAGGTTAAGTTGAAGAATAGACATCAACCGAAGGTGTCATCTCTCAGAAGGTTAATGAGGCATACAATATGCCTTTCTGATTGCTGTTTGGGCATCCGGCTCGGATCATCGGTTGCCTCAAAAAACCGATTGGGAAATTCGCAAAAGAGCGAAACCTCTACGAGAAGGAGTCCTCCATGAGTGCTAGATTGGTACTTTTGCTTGCTGCCGTCGGCCTCGTGCCAATTGCGTTATCATACGGTCTGATGCCCGGCAGTTCGATCCCAGTTTTGCTGGGATTTCCTGTGGAAGGGACGAACCAAACCCACGTGTTCCGAGCGATTATGGGTCTTTATCTGGCAAACGCTTTGTTTTGGTTAGCGGCTGTGGCGAAACCAGATTTACAACAACCGGCGCTTTGGGTTCTTTTTTTGTTTATGTCGGGACTGGCAGTTGGACGCATGCTAAGCATTCTTATCGATGGAGTTCCAAACGGGGTACTTCTATTTTTTCTTGCGGCCGAGATAGCTTTTGCAGCTCTGGCGGCGGTTTCCCTGAGAAAAGTACAATGAAACAGGAAGTGTTAAAGTGCTGAGGTTTTTCTTTGTTCTCTCGATGATTACAACCGCGTCGGTTTCGACCTCCGGTCTGGCACAATCGTCATCTGTTCAGACTGCGGTGGACAAAAACTTTTTAGAGCTTGAGACTGCCGTTGTCGAAGCCGGAACTACTCCAATCGCATCGATAGATCACGCGCGTTTGGCCAAAGCTGAAGGCGTAGAAATGCCAGCATCACGTGTACTCATTTTCTCTGATCCAGAGATAAACACGCCCATTCTGGAAGAGAACGTACGAGCAGGTCTGGACCTTCCTTTTCGCGTTCTCTCATTCGATCAGAATGATCGCCCGCAGATCGCCTATACAGACTCTCAGTTTCTCAAAGTGCGGCATGGTCTGAATGACACCCAAGCGTTAAATACGTTTGAGAGCAAGCTGCTCGAAGTTCTGAACGGCTTGGATGCAGCACCAGCGCCAACCAGCGAATTGTTTGCCGACTATGGGGTCATCGAACTGCGATCTCAGCTCAGCGTACCAGAGGCAGTCGAACGTCTCAGGACAGCCGTAATGGGGCAGGACGATACTGTCTGGTTTGGGGAAATCGATTTTGCGACCGAAGCTTCCCAACAGGAGGTGGCGCTGCCGGATACGGTTCTCTTGCTGTTCGGCGGACCAGCACCCGGTGGCGTGGCAATGGCGGGCTTTCCGGCAATTGGTTTGGATGCCTTTTGCCAAAAACTACTGGTTTATGCGAATGAAGAGGGCGGCTCCGTAGTCATTTTCAATGACATCGCTGCCTTGGCGGAGTTGCACTACGGTTCCTCTGCCGAGCCTCATCACGGTTTGAACAAACGACTTACCTCAACATTTCGCACTGCAATTGAGTAGCCGCTGGTTGGAAGTCACAATTTTTCTGAATTGCTATATTCCGTATTTAGCTGCCCATTCTGGGCTGGGTACACTGCTCAAATTGAATTCAAAAAATGCTCTATTTCCACTAGGGCTTTAGGCCAGGCAGGATCATACTCTGGCATCGTATTGTTTGCTGTCTCAAGGCCAATAAAGCGCGCATTCTCGATGCCGGAGGCGAATATCCTACCTTGTTCTACACTGTGCATCCTGTCTCGATTAGCGTGCATGACCAGAGCCGAACAGGTGATCCGCAGAAGTAAATCGGTTACGTCGACCCCTGCGACCAGTGGTCCAATCTTGAGCCAATCCTGATGGACCTCGATTGCATCGCAATCCAGCCTTCGGCAGGTATAATGCGAATATGACAAGAGATATTGAATCTAACGCTCAGAAAATCGCTGATGCCCTGACCTCTGCCCAGCAGATACCTAAACTGTCTTCAGAGGCAGGACAGCTATCGCTGGATGACGCATATTCGATTGCTAGTCGTGTCCGCGAGATTCTGGGCAAAGAAAGAGTTGGCAGAAAAGTCGGCTTCACGAACCGCACGATTTGGCCTGTTTACGGTGTGGATCAACCCATTTGGGGAGAGGTTCACGCAGATGGGCTGTTTTCGGCTGATCAGCCTGTAAACTTGGCAAGGTATTCAGAACCGAGGATTGAACCAGAAATTGTACTGGGCCTTAAACATGCACCAACAGCTGAAATGAACAATGAGCAGTTGGCAGGTTGCGTGGAGTGGGTCGCTCCAGGATTTGAAATTGTGCAATCGATTTATCCCGGCTGGAAATTCTCGGTCGAAGATTCAATCGCAGCACAAGGATTGCACGGCTGCCTTGTTCTTGGCGACAAAATCGAGGCTACGCATGATGTTTTGACCGGCTTGGCCGAAGTGCCACTAGCATTGTTCAAGGGTGCCGAGGCCATCGAGTTCGGCAAAGGTGAAAACGCGCTCGGCGGCCCAATTGAAGTCTTGGCTCATCTAGTGTCTCTGCTCTCCGAAGCCGACCAGCTTCGGGGAGGCGAGCTGGTTACAACCGGTACTTTGACAGACGTATGGCCAGTGTCTCCGGGTGAAGAATGGTCAGCTGGTTTTGGTGGCGTGATGGAAACTGAGCTATCGGTACGATTTACATGAGGCTTTGGTAGAGTGGTGACGCCGACTGCACCAAAGAAAAGTTACTCTCAATAGCTGACCATGATGGTCTTCCACTGATTTCATCAATTCTGGGATGCAAATTACATGATGCTATCCAAATCAGATTACATGATGTTTCTCAGGCACCCCGCCTGGCTATGGATCAAGAAGCACGCCAAGCATCTGTTGCCGCCGATTGACCCCTCATTGCAGGCGCGTTTTGACGAGGGGCACGCGTTTGAGCCTTATGCTGAGGAGCTATTTGGTGATCTCGTTCGCCTCGGTTTTTCAGATTTTTCAGAATACCAAGCTCTGCCCGCGCGCACTCTGGATGCTTGGAGAGATGGTGCGAACGCCGTGGCACAGGGACGCTATGAAGATGGAACCATAACTTGCATCTCCGACATCGTGAGCCGTAATGGCGATGGGTACGTTCTGACAGAGATCAAGAGCGGGACATCTGCAAAGCCCGAACATACTTTTGATCTCGCATTCCAGCGTGTCGTGCTTGAGGCAGCCGGGTTCCCCATTGTGCGCTGCGAAGTGGCACATGTGAACCGTGATTACGTCAGAAACGGCGAAATCAATCCGCGAGAGCTTGTCAGCATCACCGACATCACTGGTGCGGTGACTGAGCAGCTCGAAAAAACACGCACGCGTATCGATCAGGCATTGAGCGTCGTTGCCAGTGGTACGATGCCTGATCCGTCCCCCGAACGCGCGCGATTAAAATCCTATGGTGAATGGTTGGACATTCGCGAAAAACTTGACCCTCCAATCGTGCAAGACAGCATCCACCGCCTTCCGTTCATGAACGCGGAAAAAGCCTCCGAACTCATCGCAGACGGGATCACAAAGATTGACGAGATCAGTGATCCATCTGTGTTGGGCAAGTCGGCGCAACGCTACTTGAGAGCAGTGGCAAACGGTGCACGCACTATCGATCATCAGGAGTTAAGCAGGTTTCTGAGCGAGATTGTCTATCCGGTTTATTATTTTGACTACGAGTCGTCTCAGAGTTTGGTGCCACCCTGGGACGGAACGCGTCCCTATCAGCAAGTGGCTTTCCAGTATTCCTTGCATGTCCAGCATGAGCCTGGAGGAGAAATTGAGCACAGGGAGTATCTCCACCAAGACGCCAGTAACCCGATGCCAGCCTTGCTGAAAAGGCTTCGTGAGGACATAGGAAACGTTGGCTCTGTAGTGGTTTGGTATGCTCCGTTCGAGAAATCGCGCAATACGGAAATGGCGGAAACTTATCCAGAGCATGCAGAGTTCCTGGAAGGCCTAAACGCCCGCGTTGTAGATCTGATGAAGCCGTTTGCGGATGAAGTGATCAACGATCCCGCGTTCAAGGGAAGCGCCTCTATCAAGGCCGTTCTTCCAGCGTTTTTGCCAGAACTTTCATACGATGATCTGGACATCAAAGAGGGGGCGAGCGCGTCTCGCCTTTGGAAGGACGTAACACTGACCAAACCGGATGATCCAGCGCGCGAGAAGGTCTATTCTGATCTTGTGGCGTATTGCACGCGCGACACCTGGGCGATGGTCGCAATTCATCGGGAATTGCTGGCGATGTGAGGTGTGCCACGAACCTCAAAACACCTGGCGGTGCTGCTCCCCCACGAGACCAGGCGATTTGCCGGAGTTACGGCGCCCCCAAGACTTAATCTTGCCAATCCAACCGATACAAGACGTGGTGAAGCGCCGACGATCTGCTGCAATGTTGAGAACTTCGAACCTGGGAACGACTGTTTGATTATGTCCAAATCCGCGTTGACTGATCTTACCAGCGATCTCTTTTTTCTGGACTGCCACAACGAGACGCTGTGCAGAAATTCCGAGTTGTCGCGCCGCTTCCGTTGCGGGCAACCACTCTCTCGATGAAGTAGACGCCAAATGACCCGGATGGAAGCCACTGAATTCTTTCTCGATCACACGAGCCACTGCGTCCTTATTCACATTTAGACCTTGCAGTTTCCAAGACGCCAAAGAGCGAACTTTTGCAAGAGGCTACACCCGATACCAGTTTTCAACGTCTCGGGTAGCTTCCTCGACTGTAAAAGTAGCCTCTACCTCTGCGACTACACACCGTACTTCATCCGAGCTTGCATTGAGTTCTAAAATACTCGCCCCCAGATCATGGGCTGACCCGGCATTTGAAAAAATCGAATCGACCCCAATTCTGATGGCGTTTCGATGTTGCAGTAGGTGCTCAAAAAACCGCACATAAATCATCTCCTCGTACGGAGAATGACTGTCCGCTTCTGAGATCAAACCCAATTCTGCGGCCTTGGTACACGTCAAACGCCAAGCCAGCTCCATTGTCGATGGAGGCGCATCTCTGGCCTCATCAGGGTGTTTTGGGTTCGCAAACGTAGACCTTCGGATGGCTTCGAGATTGGCACGCAAGCTCATTGAAGGAACAGGATAGATGAATGTGGTTTCCTCGGATGCTAAGGCTGGTTCAACCTGATCCGGCTGCGCCTGGATGAACTCGGAAAACCTGTTTCCGATGATAGGGACTTCACCGACAATCATGTCTGTGGGATCGGTGGTCTCTGCGAGCCATCGCGCCAGGGCTCTCCGGCCCCACAATCCGGCTGCCTTTCGGATCAACGGATGAGTTCCATCTGAAACATCTGGATACTTTGCGAGTATGTTTTCGGTCTGAAACGCCGCGAGTCCTGTATCCCACCGCATGATATGTACGCGTCGTCCCAACGAGACCGAAATGGATATATGCTGGCGCAACAGAAATGACTTTCCAGACGCTGGTAATCCAGTGAAGAAAACCATGCGGCAACGACGTGCAGCGTCGGCAAGGTGTTTTCCAATCTCGGTTTCCGCAAAACTGTCGATAGAAATTGCGTATCTCCTAATTTGGTGTCAGCCGCAGACCGGAGCGGCAAGCGTTCACCACCTCCAAAATTGTTACCCAAGAAATCCGGCGATTTCACAGATAAATTGTCAACCTAAATTGCCCCAAAGCCCAGGCTGAGAGCTTTCCATTGAACATAGATACTTCGGGGCTCGCAGCAAATCCATGGCGCGCCCGGCTTAGACGGCAATATCAGCTCCTAGGCGTTACCAGGATGATCCGACCAGGTAGATAAGGTTGATGAAAGACACGCTGCATTACCCATGGGGACTGGCTAGGCGATGCCTGCTATGGGTTTCAATTACTGCTCGCAGCTCAAACCGGACCTTCATTACGAGCTCTACATCCTCCGAGATGCGGAGCAAACTGCCGTTCGCTTTCATCAGCGCAATGCCTGCATCCGGTAAGCGGTATTCTCTCAGGAAGGGCTCAACTATTTGGGAAATAGCAAGGTAGCTACAAGTCTTACGCCCCAACCGTCAGGTCCACTATCTGGGCCGTCGGCCCAGTAGCGTACTCCCCCGCCTACGCTGACAAGTTGATCCCCGAGTTGGGTAACTTTGGTGACAACACCGTTGATTGGCACAGACCATTGATCGGTTTCCCAGTTGTAGGTGGACTCAGTGTTTAATGTGAACGTCCACGCGTTCGAATTTGTGTAGGAAATAAACGGCTGTAAGAACGTCTGGTTGATGTCGGTATCACCATCAATGTCCCAGATGTGATTTGTCAAGCCACCATATGTCCACTGACCCTGCTGTTTGAGTGCCACGCCGGTAACTCCAGCACCCCACTCTCCGAGACCTAAGCTGTTATCTGTCGACGTTGGCAGCAGAAAAACGGGGCCAGCCCCCCAGATCCAACCGCCCGCACTTGGTTTTTTGGGCGAAAGGAAAAAGCTTTGAACAGTATCTCCTAGCCCAGTCTCGGATCCAGAACCCGGCAAGCCACCATCTATGGAGGCAATTGGAAGAATTGTTCGGGATATGAGGTTCCAATCATCCGTAAGATCAAAGGGAACAACCGGTTGTACGTTTAATATCCAATGCGAACCATTTCTGTCGGCACCCAAATTCTGATCATAATTCAGCTGGAATGGTACACTAATGAGAGCGGCCACGGGGTTAGCAAGTTGCTTTGCTAGTTCTTCTTCCCGGGACTCTGCCCACGCAGTACCAGAAAGGGCACCAATCCCGGCAAGTATGGAGCAGCGTAGCAACCTGAGGTTCATAGGCGGTCTCCTCTTAGCTGGCCGTTTTCTCATGGGTGGCTTGCACTTGAGATCGCCAGGTTGGCAATGACGTCAATGGCCCACTCACAGTCCGCCGCCGCCGAACTGGATGACATTATCCAGCACGGTTGACTTATAGCCAAAATACTTGATCGAACATGGCTTTCAGACTGTCTCCATAAGCGTATCCGAAAGCACATCCTCGGAGAGGGCCCCCGGTGCGCCTATGGCGACAAGCCTTGTTTCGGGTTTGCGGTCACCCCATGTGCCATCCCGTGCGATGTCCATACGTTTTCCAACGACCTGAACAAGAATGCGATGATCCGGATCCTCCTCACTGAAGACAAAACCCTTGAGACGATAGACATCACCGGGAAGCTTCCGAATAGCGCTGCGGAGAGAGGATAGGCTTATGGGGTGTTCAGCTTTCATCATAGTTGTTGAGAAGCTGTCCGAGTGATCAGAGTGGTGGCAACCACAATCCGGTCCATGTTCATGATGATCGGGTATTTCTGTTTGTAGCTGTTCGGCGGCAAAGCGACCGACTGAAAGAAGTATATCCAGTGGGACGTCCGCATTGACAGCTTCGACCAAACGATAGCGACGGAAGCGAGACCCGAGCCAATCGTGCACCCTTTGAACAGCCGCCCTGTCGACAAGATCGACTTTGTTCAAAATAACCATATCTGAGAACGCGATTTGACGGAGCTTCAGTTCCATTTGTTCCGGCGCAGCAAAAAGCTGTTCCGCATCGACCAGGCACATCAGGCTGTCCAAGCGGATCATGTCCCGAAACTTCTGATCGGTAAATGTCATCGCAATTGATGACGGATCCGACACTCCGCTTGCTTCAAGGACGATGTATTCCGGTTTCTCAGGCCGGGCGAGAACGGCTTCTACCGTTTCGATCAGGTCATCTCGGATCGAGCAGCACACGCAGCCATTTGCCAAACTCATCACATCATCTTCAAGACCGACGACCAAGTCGGCGTCTACGTTTATTGATCCAAAGTCATTCACCAGAACCGCAACCCGCAACCCGTGATTGCCGGTCAGGATGCGGTTCAAAAGTGTTGTCTTACCGGCTCCGAGAAAGCCGGTAAGGATCGTTACGGGGATTGCGGAAGTCGAACCGAATTCAATCATTGTTCAATCTCTCCTCAGTCTTCATCACGCGAGCCGATTACATCCGAAACTTTGATGGTAAAGTCCTGCGGCCAGTCCCCGCCGGGTGCTCGGAAAACGTCAGTTGGGTAGTATTCGCGTGGATCGATCTCCATATCACGGTACTTCTGGTCTTGCTGATCTGCTCGGGTGAGCCTCGGATTCGGTAATGTGATTTCATCCGGAAGCTCAATACGCCCGGCCTCGGCTGCCGCAGCCAGTTCACGAAATGGTGGCACAGTACCGGATTTTCCGGGCAATGCAGCTTTCCTGTACCAGATTGCATCCTTGGTCACGTTCACAACGGCTACATCGAGACCCCATTGGAACAGACCGTCGTAGTGGGCGCGAATACCAGCCAGCATTTCAGCGTCAATGTCTTCGTCCTGGGTATAGTGTGTCACCATTCCCAAACGCGGCCTTGTGTCAGCAAAGAGCTTACCCACGGCATAGTGGGAGGTGTGATGCGTATCGATAGTGTAATTAAAGAGATCCTGTGGGATACCGTATTTGTAAGTCATCAACTGACCAATATCCTGTCCCGACATTTCGGTTACAAAGACATCAACGCCTTCGCCGTATTTCCGTGAAAGCTCATCCGGGCGTCCATCGCCGGTCCATACAAAGCTCAGACCGTTCCAATCGAGCCGATAACCAACTGCGCCGTCCTTGGCATGACTGCGCGGCCAGGACCGAACAGTCACACCTTCTTGGTCATAAACGATGCCACCTTCTTGGCGGAAATCGAACTCGTTGACCTCGATCTCATAGCCGTCCCCAATCGGGAACACATCAAAGGCCTCCAGATGCCATTTGAGCATCTGTTGCATGCCTTTGACCATACCGGCTGTGCCAAGCTCGGGTGTTCGACCTGACGGCCCATGGATGCGTAGTGGCGTGTAGCCACCCGACCAGGCACGGAAGGGGTAAATATACGGAATGTCGGCATAGTGGTCGACATGCAGGTGAGAGATGAAGATGTCGTTGATCAACTGCCCAGGCACTTGCATCGCAATGATGTTGCGGACACAACCGGACCCAAAGTCGAAGAAGAACCGTTTTCCATTCCCCAACTCCACCATGATACAAGTACCCGCCTGATCTTCGCGCGGCGGATATGGTGTTGAGCCGCAGAATGAGATGCGCATCTCATCTGGCCCCAACTCCTCACTAAGCGGAAAATAGTTCGCATTTGAACCAGTCATGTACTTCGTAGGACGGAAGTACTCTGGCAAAGAGATGCCGCCTGCGGGTCGACCACCATATGGGTTCTTGAGTGTTTCTCCA
This sequence comes from Ruegeria sp. BI7, assembly GCF_056537925.1. Classification (NCBI taxonomy): domain Bacteria; kingdom Pseudomonadati; phylum Pseudomonadota; class Alphaproteobacteria; order Rhodobacterales; family Roseobacteraceae; genus Ruegeria; species Ruegeria sp. BI7. Next base: position 120,786 of record NZ_JBQFSK010000006.1, on the reverse strand, counting down.
AGTGGACCGTCTCCTTCGTGGGCCTCGGCACTTCCAGCCGCAAACCCAGCTGCCCCTGTCGCAGCCGCTCCAGTTGCCAAGCCCTTAAGAACACTCCGCCGCGACGGGTCTTCAATTTGATCTGATGCCCGAACCTGTTTGTCGTCCTGGTCTTTTCTATTGTCTTCCTTGGTCATGGATTGGTCCTCAGTTGGAAGTATCTCAAAGGTTGCGCTTCAACATCCGGCGAAGCTCGTTGATGAGTTCAGATTTGATGTGGGCCCATTCGGCGCGCTCTGAGGCCGAGATCGATGCGTCTTTCGAAAACGCAGATGCTTTCTTCAGGTCTTCGATGACTTCGCCGAGTAGCGCATCCGTTCCGATACGCCCCGAAAGCACATCAGAAAGTTCTGGAATTTCTTCAATCAGGTCGACCGTCACTGGAAAAGTCCCGACACCCACTATCTATTCTCAAATCAAGATGAGTGCGGTTGACCGCAAAGGCCAAGTGAGTCACCGTGAGTTGGGGGTGAGTTGACATTGAACAAATCCAACGATTTAACAATAAATCAACATGTTGGACAGCCTTCTCCGGAACTCATCCGGGAAGCTCTGAGTCGAATCGTATCAAGCGACGGGTTTCAAGCTTCACCACGACTCACGCAATTTCTCACCTATATAGTCGAGGAATCTCTATCTGGTCGAAGCACTCAGATTAGAGGCAAAGCTATCGCTGTTGAGGTCTATGGGCGGCGCATAGATGGTACTGGTGGTCAAAACCTGGTTCGCGTTGAGGCAAGGCGGCTGCGTCGTCTTTTGCATCAGTTCTACGAAGATCACTGGGACGGCAATGGAGTTCGCATTTTTGTTGACCCCGGCGGATACAAGCCGCGGTTTTCATTCGAACCTGCAATCGAAGACCGCACATCAAGTGAACTGAAGAGCGACAATCCAGTTGGCCGTTGGCGTTCGCGGCAACTGCTGCATGCAGGACTGGGTGTTCTTGCATTGGTCGCTGTGCTTGGCATCTGGATGAGCCAGGATAGCAGGGAGGTTGTGCCAACAACTCGATCCATCGAACAAGCAGAACGTGTGGCGCTTGGTGAACAATCATTGACACGACTCCAGGCGGTCAACCTTGCGGATCAAGCCCGCGGCATGTTTTTCCCCGTTTTTGATGTCAAGCGTCAGCAAATAGCGCTGGGAATGTTCCAGCACGCTAGGGAACTCGACCCGGCTCTGTCCGACGGCTATGCCGGATCAGCGCAGGTCTTGGCGATCCTGGCAGTGTTGTCGCCGGATGAAGCACAAAGGGATGATCTCTTCAATCAAGCCTCGGAAATGTCTGGAAAAGCGCTTGAATTGTCCCCCTCTGATGCGTGGGCAAACGGCGCAAATGGTTGGGTGCTGGCTGTCAAAAACCAGCCAAACGAGGCATTGAAATACGCTAGAATGTCCGTCGAACTGGCGCCGAAGGATGGCCATATTCTCGACGTTGCAGGTATGACCGCCATCTTGGCTAACGCCCCGGAACTTGCTGCCGAGGTTAGCAACCCGGAGAGACCCAAATCAGGATCTGGTAGGTTTGGTGCGAGAAACATCTGGGGCGTTTCACAACTAATGCTCGGGAACTACGAAAGTGTTGTTGAAGCCTTTCAGGGAGCGCCAGCTGCCGGAGCGCCAGTCAGTGCGCCTTCGCTCTTATTCCAAGCCGTTGCGTATGATCAGTTGGGAAATTCAGAAGAAGCACGACGGCTCGTCGCTGAAATGCGCAGGACATGGCCTGAGTTTCCGTCCGAGTTTCTCGCCGGCAGGATTTTCCACAACGACGTCAATACGCGGAACATAATACTGGAGACGCTGAGTAGATACTGACGAAACGTATCGCGCCTATTGCCTAGAAACGAGCGTCAAAATCAATTCATATAATTCCGCTTTGAAATCACACGGCGTTGATAAAATCGGTGATTGAGCCGGACCACGCCGTCTGTCGATTGAGGATGGGCTTTGCAGATTTGCAAAGCCCGCTTTCTGCGCATCGCAGACCTTCGCGAGAATCCAAGGTTCCTTAGGGAGGCCCATTGCGGGATTGAGCAAAGCAAAGGGCCATAACCGCGACGACTAAGCCATAAACTGATTTAATTCGTCGCTAATGCGGACAAACGCGCAGCGCAAAACTATGGGCGAACTACGCAAATTTATGGGGTGCGCGAAGTGTTATGGGCAAACCTACAGAGACTTAGAAATCCAGATTCTCGACGCTCAACGCGTTTTGTTGGATGAATTCACGGCGCGGCTCTACCACGTCGCCCATCAGCTTGGTGAACAGGTCATCTGCCTCGACCATATCGTCCACCCGCACCTGCAGCAGAGTCCGTGCGTCCGGGTCCAGCGTGGTTTCCCATAGCTGGTCGGGGTTCATCTCTCCCAACCCTTTGTAGCGTTGCAGCGATAGACCCTTTTCACCCTCTTCCAGAATGGCGCGCAACAAGTCCAGCGGGCCGTGGATCATCTGGCTACGGTCGCGACGGATGAGGGTGGCGGGGGTGTTGTAGATCTCTTGTAGGCTTTGGGTAAAGCTGCCGGTTTTGCGGGCCTCGCCTGAGCGCAGCATGGGGCCGTCCAGCGTGCGGACCTCTTCAACACCGCGCAGGATACGGGCCAGACGGATGCCGTGATCCTGCGTGATCCGACCTTGCCAGCCGCGTTCGTATTCCAGCGCAATCAGGTCCAAACGGGCGGCAACTTTGTCGGCCACACCCTGCAGGTCAGCATCCACAGCACCCGGCACAAAGGCACCGGCAACGGCGGCCTGTTCCAGAATGTGGCGCGGATAATGGGTCGGGAATGCGTCCAATACGCGTTTCAATTGACGCGCCTCGTCCACGACGCGAGTCAAGTCCTGCCCGATGATCTCTTCACCCGAGCCCAGTTTCAGCACGGCCCCTTCAACGCCCTGATTGATCAAGTAGTCATCCAGAGCGGCCTGGTCTTTCAGGTAAACCTCTGATTTACCGCGTGAAACTTTATAAAGCGGCGGTTGCGCGATATAGAGGTATCCGCCTTCGATCAGTTCCGGCATCTGCCGATAGAAGAAGGTCAGCAACAGCGTCCGGATATGCGCGCCGTCAACATCCGCATCGGTCATGATGACGATCTTGTGGTAGCGCAGCTTTTCGATGTTGAACTCATCGCGGCCAATACCGGTGCCCAGCGCCATGACAAGGTTGCCGATTTCCTGCGAAGACAGCATCCGATCAAACCGCGCCCGTTCCACGTTTAGGATTTTCCCGCGCAGCGGCAATACCGCCTGCGTCAGACGATCCCGCCCGGTTTGCGCCGATCCGCCGGCCGAGTCCCCCTCGACCAGGAAAACTTCGGTCTTTGATGGGTCCTTCTCGGAGCAGTCCTTCAGCTTGCCGGCTAGGTAATTCACGTCCATCGCCGTTTTGCGGCGGGTCAGTTCGCGAGCCTTGCGCGCGGCCTCACGCGCCAGAGCAGCCTCGATGATTTTGCCGACAATGGTCTTGGCCTCGTTCGGGTTCTCTTCGAACCACTCTGCCAGCTTTTCGTTCATCAGACCTTCAACCGCTGGGCGCACCTCGGACGACACCAGCTTGTCCTTGGTCTGGGACGAGAACTTCGGATCGGGCACTTTGACGGACAACACACAGGTCAAACCTTCGCGCGCATCATCGCCAGTGAAGTTGACCTTCTCCTTTTTCGCGATCCCGCTGGATTGTGCGTAGTTATTGATTGTACGGGTCAGCGCTCCACGAAAACCGGCCACATGAGTGCCTCCATCGCGCTGGGGGATATTGTTGGTGAAGGGCAACACCGTCTCGTGATAGCTGTCATTCCACCACATCGCGATTTCGACACCGATCTCGTCGCGCTCGCCCTTGATATAGATCGGTTCAGGCATCGCAGCGGATTTCGAACGGTCGAGGTATTTGACGAATTCCTTGACGCCGCCCTCATAGAACAACTCGGTTTCCAGCCGTTCCGCAGGGCGTTCGTCGATCAAGATAATCCGCACGCCCGAGTTCAAGAACGCAAGTTCGCGCAGTCGTTTTTCCAGAGTCTCGAACGAGTACTCAAGGTTCGAGAACGTATCCGTAGAAGCCAAAAACCGGACCTCGGTTCCTGTCCGTTCACCGCACTCACCCACGACTTTAAGGTGTTCAACCGTCTCACCGCCCTCGAACCGTGCGACGTGTTCCTTGCCGTTACGCCAGACGCGCAATTCCAGCCAGTTCGACAACGCGTTCACCACCGAAACGCCAACGCCATGCAGGCCGCCCGAAACCTTGTAGGAATTGCTGTCGAACTTACCTCCGGCATGTAGCTGAGTCATGATCACTTCGGCGGCAGAAACACCTTCTTCCGGGTGAATATCGACGGGAATTCCGCGGCCGTTATCGCTGACAGATACACTGGAGTCGGCGTGAATTTTGACGGTTACATGGTCGGCGTGACCGGCCAAAGCTTCGTCAATTCCATTGTCCACGACCTCGTACACCATATGGTGCAGGCCCGAGCCATCGTCCGTGTCGCCGATATACATACCGGGGCGCTTGCGAACTGCCTCTAACCCTTTGAGAACTTTAATGGAATCTGCACCGTATTCCTGGGGTGCCTGTGCGTCGTCGGACATTCAGTCAGTACCTATATTATTTTGGTAACTTATACGTTTTCTGGTGGGGAATGTCACGCGCTCCCCCAAGATTTTGTGGTTTGGATGACCTTGATTTGCGGATCAAAGCCGATCGAGGTCGGCCGCGATATCTGCGGCAATTTCCGCTGCGTTCACATCATCCCGCTCGGCCGACAATCGCAGGCCCAGAAGGTCGGATTGATACCGCGCGGCAAGACGCTCCGGGTCATGTTCCGAACCGATCTCACCGGCTTTTTGCGCGCGTTGAAACAGGTCTGCAAAACAGGTCTTCATTGCGATCATGTGGATGCGGGCCTGACTTGCCAACTCATGTCCCCGCGCCTGCAATTCGGCATAGGTTTTGGACAACATGCAAGCCTTGGTAGGCAACACAGACGCCTCAACCACCAGTCGCGGCTGGGCCTTGAGCGCCTCTAAGGGGCCCAGATCCTGCGCCAAGGCCACCATATTGGCGACGCCATCCTGCGCATAGCGTTCCATTGCCAGCGCATAAAGCGCATCCTTTGAACCAAACGCCGCATAAAAGCTGCCTGGCTTCAACTTCAACTCACGCTCTAGGTCCTTCAACGATGTTCCGGCCCAACCGTGACGCCAGAATATATCTCGGGCCTGTGCGATCAGGGTATCTCGGTCATAGGCAGGTTTGCGGGGCATCATCTTCACCAATTCTTGAACGGTTGCTCAAATATATACTTGAGCGAACGCTCAAGAAAGGCTATTTCGGACTCAGCCGCCAGAAAAAAGGAATTCCCAAATGGCCAACTTCCCTTCACACGACCTCGAATCCGCCCCTGAAGGTTCCAAACCATTGCTGGAAAAATCTCAGGCCGCGTTTGGCCGCCTGCCCGGTTTGCACAAAGTGATGGCCGAAAGCCCCCAGCATTTGGAAGGCTATCAGGTGCTACACCATCTGTTCGTGCAGACAGATTTCGACAATGACGAAAAAACCGTCGTCTGGCAGACCATCAACGTGGAAAACGAATGCCATTACTGCGTGCCAGCGCATACCGGCATTGCCAAGATGATGAAGGTCTCGGACGAGATCACCGAGGCCCTGCGCAACGAAACCCCGCTGCCCAATGCCAAGCTTGAGGCGCTACGCACGTTCACCCTGCAAATGATGGAAACCCGGGGCAACCCGTCCGAGGAACAGCTGCAGGCCTTCTTTGATGCAGGCTACTCGCACCGCGCTGTATTGGACGTGGTGCTGGGTCTGGCGCAGAAAACCATGTCGAACTACGTCAACCACATGGCACAAACGCCGGTTGACGAGGTCATGCGTGGCTTCCTGTGGGAACGCAAAGTCAGCGAACCCGCCTAAGCGGATACGACCGAGCCCTCAAAGCCATCACTCACGATTAACATCTGGGCTCGGTCGCCCAATTCCGCAAACAGCTCAGGCCCGGTGCCCGTCATCCAGGCCTGAGCGCCCAGCGCGCAAATCTCATTATACAGCGCCGCCCGTCGCCCCGCATCCAGATGGGCAGCCACCTCATCCAGCAACACGATCGGAGGCGCGCCAACCATCCCGGCCAGCGCCCGCGCGTTTGACAGGATCAGCGACACCAACAGCGCCTTTTGCTCTCCGGTCGAGCAATCCTTGGCTGGCACACCTTTGGCCGCAAACACACCATAGAGGTCCGACCGATGCGGTCCGACCAATGTGCGCCCTGCCGCCAAATCGCGGAAACGGCTTTCATTCAAGGCCTCGCGCAAATCCTCAGCTGCCTCGGGCATCACGCCTTCGGTTTGCACCAATTCCAGATCAGCGGACGGAAACGCCGTTTCCGCCTGTTCCTGCGCCCTTTGCAGATGTTCCAACGCGGCCAGCCGCGCGGAGTGTATTCTATGGCCGGTCTCGGCCATCTGCCCTTCAAGCGCTGCATACCAATGGGCATCGCGCACCTGCTCTTTCAGCAGACGGTTGCGCTCGCGCATGGATTTTTCATAGGTCAGCGAGGCCTCGGCATGGGCGGGGTCGAAACTCAGCGCAATCCGATCCAGAAAGCGGCGCCGCCCCTCAGCCCCTTCGATCCACAGCCGGTCCATCGAGGGGATCAGCCAAACCACCCGCGCCAGTTTACCCAAATCTATCTGATTGGACGCTTTGCCATCGATCCGAACCTGCCGCGCCGCGCCACTTTCGGACCAGGTCTCGATCTCGTAATTCCGGCCCTGTGCTTGCAACAGGCCGGACAGCTTCCAGCCCAGTGCCTCAGGTCGCCGGGTCATCTCGGCCGCGCTGGCCCGGCGCATACCGCGACCGGGGGAAAACAACGACACTGCCTCAAGAATGTTGGTCTTGCCAGCCCCGTTCGGCCCATGTATCGCCACCGGCCGCCCATCCAAGGACAACCGCGCCAGCTTGTGCGACCGGAAATGCGAGACCGTAAGTTCGGTCAGGGCCAAACTCATGACCCATCCCTTTCGTTAAAAAACACCCCGCGGGGTCGATCAGACGCGCATCGGCATGACAACATAGACTGCGCTTAGATCATTGCCTTCCCGCATCAGGGTCGGATCACCGGCCGAGTTGAACAGGAACACGGCGTTTTCACGATCCACCTGGCTGGCGATCTCAAGCAGGTATTTGGCGTTGAAGCCGATCTCCAGCCGTTCGTCGCCGTAGGCCACGGCCAATTCTTCTTCGGCGGCACCACTATCGGGGGCGTTGACCGACAGAACCAGCTTGTCCGCATCCAATTGCAGTTTCACAGCGCGTGAGCGTTCCGACGAAACGGTAGCAACCCGATCCACGGCCTGCGCGAATTCAGCAGCGTCCACTTCCAGCTGACGCGTATTGCCCTGCGGAATCACGCGGGTGTAGTCGGGGAAGGTGCCGTCGATCACTTTTGAGGTCAGTGTGATATCGGGCGTTGCGAAGCGCACCTTGGTTTCGCTGACGGAGACGGCGATATCCATTTCATCATCGTCCAGCAGCTTGCGCAGCTCACCCACGGTTTTGCGCGGCACGATCACGCCCGGCATGTCTGCGGCACCATCCGGCAAATCTGCATCAATGCGAGCCAGACGGTGGCCATCGGTGGCCACACAGCGCAGCACCTTGCCGCCTTCGGACCCGTCAGCCACATGCATGTAGACACCATTCAGGTAGTACCGGGTCTCTTCGGTCGAGATGGCGAATTTCGATTTGTCGAACAACCGTCGCAACAGTGCTGCCGAAGCGGTAAAGTTCGACTGATACTCCGACGACGCCATCACCGGGAAATCCTCTTTCGGCAGCGTCGCCAGCGAGAAGTTCGACCGGCCTGCTTCGACCGTCAGACGACCCGCCGCGCTGTCAGCAGTCAGTGTCACCAGCGCCCCGTCGGGCAACTTGCGCACAATCTCATGCAGGGTTGTCGCCGCAACGGTTGTAGCACCCGCCTTTTCAACCTGCGCCGGGGCTTTGTCGACCACTTCGATATCCAGATCGGTGGCGCGAAACAGGGCTTGATCGCCTTCGGCCTCGATCAGCACGTTGGCAAGGATAGGAATAGTGTTCCGGCGCTCTACAACAGATTGGGCCTGCGAAACGGCCTTAAGAAGGGTGCCGCGTTCGATGCTGATCTTCATACCCTCAATTCCTCTGACTTGCGTGCCGAAAACAGGCGGGACTGGCACGTTAGCGGTTCCACCCTGAGGCACAAGGATTTTTTATGGTTTTCTGGGTCGGAACGGCCAAAGGGTCAAGGGGCGCGTGGCCGGGCGGGCACAGTTCCTATTCAACCGTGGATTTAAGCGCACAAGAAAACGCCCCGGGCGTGAGGGTCCGGGGCGTTTCTTGATTGATAGGATGACCCTTAGGCTTCCAGCGACCGGCGCAGCATTTCCACATCTTCGGCGATCTGGCCGTCGGTGACTTTCAATTCTTCAATGCGTTTGACGCCGTGCATGACGGTGGTGTGATCGCGACCACCAAAGCGACGCCCGATCTCGGGCAGGGATCGGCTGGTCAACTGCTTGCACAGATACATCGCCACCTGACGCGGACGGGCATAAGACCGCAGGCGCTTGGGGCCGATGATGTCGGACAGGCGGATGTTGTAATAGTCCGACACTTTGCGCTGAATCTCTTCGACAGTAATCTTGCGCTCGGACGCGCGCAGCACATCCGCCAGACAGTCCTGCGTCAGCTCCATATCGATCTCGCGACCAACGAGAGATGCGAAGGCGAACAGACGGGTCAGGGCACCCTCCAGCACGCGCACGTTGGTCGAGATACGGTGGGCTAGAAACTCCAGCACGCCATCGGCGATGGTCAGATCGGGATAGGTGCTGCTGTATTGCTGCACCTTGTTCTGCAAGATGCCCAGGCGCAGTTCGTAATCGGTGGGGTGCAGGTCGACGACCAGACCGCATTGCAGGCGCGACTTCACGCGATCTTCTAGATCCTTGATCTCGCCCGGCGCGCGGTCAGCCGAAATGATGATCTGCTTGTTCTGATCAACCAGCGCGTTGAACGTGTGAAAGAACTCTTCTTGAGTTGAATCCTTGCCGGCGATGAACTGCACGTCATCCACCATCAGCACATCGACGGAACGGAACAGATGTTTGAAATCCATCATCCGACGCTCACGCAGCGCCTGCACAAAGCGATACATGAACTGTTCCGCCGACAGGTACAGCACGTTCAACTCGGGGCGTTTGGTTTTCAGCTCCCACGCGATGGCGTGCATCAGGTGGGTTTTACCCAAACCAACGCCGCCATACAGAACCAGCGGGTTGAACGTGACGGGGCCGCCCTCAGAAACACGGCGCGCGGCGGCATGGGCCAGCTCGTTGGGTTTGCCCACCACAAAACTGTCAAAGGTGAAACGGGCGTCCAGTGGTGCTGCCTGAAGGGATTCGAGCGCATCATTCGCGGGTTCGGCTCGCTGTGACAGGGACTGCGGCTGAGTCGTGTCCTGAACAACAGACGGCGCAGGTTCTACATCACCCGACGGACGCACCGGCGAATTGGCTGCGACGCGAAACGCCAGGCGCTGAACCGATTCCCCTGCGGTGTTCATCTCGTACAGAATCAAGTCCGCAAAGTTTTGACTAACATAATTGCCCATGAAGTTGGTCGGAACCGAGAACGTGGCCACGCCATCCTGCAGCTCTTGGAATTCAAGAGGCTCGATCCAGGTGGTATAGTTGTTCTTGCCGATCGCCTTGAGCAGTTTGTTACGCAGTTGTCCCCATTTCTCTTGTGTCATCAAGCGCCTCACGCATCCCATTCTTTATTGGCCTGTCGGCCTTATTGATCTGGCCCGGTTGCCCGGTTCTTTAGCATTCACACGCAATAGGATACCCATCGCCAAACCACATGGGTTTGGCGGGACTGTCCCGAAAGTTTGCACAGCCCAGCAATCAGGCACCCATAATCCGGGCGCCCCGTAACCGGGTTGCGCTTCGCAATCAAATTTTTAGACAGGGCTCAGATCTTCGGTTACCCCAAGACCTTTAGCAGATCAGCAAATCAGCCGTGACCGATTGCCAACATTCGTTTCGTGACCGTCCTGATGCCCGTCAGTCAGATCGCCGAAACAGCCTGTCCCCCCAAGCGAGTGAATCGCTGTAACAGTGGTAGCAAGAGGCCAAGGCGTACGGCAACGAAACTCTGATATTGACTCGGGTCTTTTGCAGAAAGAATCTCTCGGTTTTGTGAAGGCGCGACTTTCCGGCAACAGCAACAAAAAGGCGCCACGCATTGTGACGCCTTTGAGAACAATTCAACCTTGTTTTGTTGACGCAGGGTCAACCTGAGCGATTAGCCCAGTGCTTTCACGCGTGCCGACAGGCGCGACATTTTCCGCGAAGCGGTGTTCTTGTGAAAGACGCCTTTGGTGACGCCACGCATCAGTTCGGGCTGAGCGGCACGCAGAGCTGCGGTTGCTGCGTCCTTGTCACCAGAAGCAATCGCTTCTTCGACCTTGCGCAGATAAGTACGGATGCGCGAGCGACGTGCTTTGTTGATAGCAAAACGCTTTTCGTTCTGACGAGCGCGCTTTTTAGCCTGAGGCGAGTTTGCCATGAGTTTCTGACCTTCATTCGGTACGGTTATCAATGGTTGCGCGTCACGGACAATCCGCACCGGTTCAGAATCACGAGTGTGAGTCGGGCCAAGCGGGCCGCACGCGCATGTATAGCGGCGCTAGTTACCCAAGTTTGCAGGCTTTGCCAAGCCGATTCTTTTGCGCTGCATAGCAGTCATGAAAAAAGGCGGGCCAAGCCCGCCTGTTTCGGTCGCTTACGCAATTTATTTGTCGCGGAACTGAGCCGCGCGTTTTTCCAGGAAGGCCGCCATGCCTTCTTTCTGGTCTTCTGTCGCAAACATCGAGTGGAACACGCGACGTTCAAACAGCATCCCTTCGCTGAGAGGCAACTCATAGCTGCGGTTCACAGCTTCTTTCGCCGCCATTGCACTCAGCTGCGATTTCTCAGCGATCTTCTGGGCGGCGCCCATCGCCTCTTCCATCAGTTTCTTGGCCGGTACGACCCGGCTGACAAGACCCGAACGCTCGGCCTCTTCGGCATCCATGAAGCGACCGGTCAGGTTCATATCCATCGATTTGGACTTCCCAACGAAACGCGTCAGGCGCTGCGAACCACCCAGTCCTGCAATGACGCCCAGGTTGATTTCGGGTTGCCCAAACTTGGCGGTATCCGCAGCAATGATGAAATCGCACAGCATGGCCAATTCGCACCCACCGCCCAGCGCATAGCCAGCAACGGCTGCAATGATCGGCTTGCGGATCGCGCAAACACGGTCATTCAGAGCGCCAAACAGATTTGAGCTGTAGACATCAACAAAGCTCATCTCGGACATTTCCTTGATGTCCGCGCCGGCCGCGAACGCCTTGTCCGAACCGGTAATGACGATGCAGCGCACCTTGTCGTTGGTATCCGCGTCTTCCAATGCGATGCACAGTTCCTGCGCCAGCTGCGAATTCAGCGCATTCAGCGCATCGGGTCTGTCGAGCTTGATAAGGGCGACGTGGTCTTCGATTTCGACGATGATCGTCTCAAAAGCCATGAGGTGTAAGCTTCCGGTTGTTCCGTTCAAGTACGATTCCTTATCACGCGATTTATCTGGATCAAGTTATCTTTGGCATTGCGCACAATAGAAGGATGAGCGACCGGACTGAGTGATTCTCTTTATTTCCCCACTGCATCCCTGGGTTCTGCAGGGTTCGCCTTCGCGTCCGTAAACGTCAAAGCTGTGTTGAAAATATCCAAGTTCTCCATCGGCTTGGCGGAAATCGCGCAGGGATGAACCACCCGCGTCGATCGCGTCCTGCAGTACCCGCCGAATGATCGGAACCAGCGCGCCGACACGAGCGGCAGAAATTTGTCCTGCTTTGCGACGTGGCGACACACCCGCGCGATAAAGGGCCTCGCAAACATAGATATTGCCCAATCCGGCAACGATTCCCTGATCCAACAGTGCAGATTTGACAGGAGTATTCTTGCCCTTGAGCGCTTCGATCAGGTGCTGTTCGTGAAAATCATTGCCCAGCGGCTCTGGCCCCAGAACGGATAAAAGCTTGTGATCCTCGGCTGTAGCCGTGGGCAACAGGTCCATCGCGCCGAAGCGCCGCGGATCGTTGAATGTCACACGCGCGCCATTGGCCATGTGAAACACCACGTGGTCGTGTTTTTCGGGCATGGGATGCTCATGCACGAACTGCCCTAGCGGATCACCCGATACCGTCATCCGCCCAGACATACCCAGATGGATCAACAAAGTTTCACCGCTGCTGAGATCTGCCAGAATATACTTCGACCGCCGCCGCAGCTGATCCACCCGTTGCCCGGTCAGCCGCTCGGCCATGCGGTCCGGGAACGGCCAGCGCAAATCGGGGCGATTCACATCTGCCCGTTCGATCACGACCCCCTCCATTGCGGGGCTCAGGCCGCGTCTTACTGTCTCGACCTCGGGCAATTCGGGCATTAGATGGCTCCTAATTCAAAGGGCCGCATTGTGCCCCGGTTCCAGAGCCCTATAACAGAGACGAAATTCGACAAACGGCAAGGCTTATGTCCGACAACAGCGACAAGACCACTCATTTCGGGTTTGAAACCGTGCGCGAGGCCGACAAGGCCGGTCGTGTGCAGGGCGTGTTCAACTCGGTCGCCTCAAAATACGACGTGATGAACGATGTCATGTCGATGGGCATCCACCGGGTCTGGAAAGACGCGATGATGGACTGGCTGGCCCCGCGCCCTGGTCAACGTCTGCTGGATGTGGCCGGTGGAACGGGCGATATCTCGTTTCGCTTCCTCAAACGCGCGGGTTACGGTCACGCCACCGTTCTGGACCTGACCGAGCCGATGCTGGTCGAAGGCCGTCAGCGCGCCGAGGCCGATCAGATGTCCGACAGCCTGAACTGGGTGGTGGGCGATGCGATGGCCCTGCCGTTCGAGGACAACACGTTTGACGTCTACACCATTTCCTTCGGCATCCGGAACGTGACCCGCCCGCAAGAGGCGTTGAATGAAGCCTTCCGAGTTCTGAAGCCCGGTGGCCGCCTGATGGTGCTGGAATTCAGCCAGTTGCCCAATGAAGGGCTGCAAAAGCTCTATGACTTGTACAGCTTCAACGTCATTCCCCGCATGGGCAAGCTGATCGCCAATGATTACGACAGCTATCAATATCTGGTCGAATCGATCCGCAATTTCCCCGATCAAGATACCTTTCTGGGCATGGTTCGTGCCGCTGGATTCGAAAACGCCAAATACCGCAACCTCAGCATGGGCATCGCCGCGCTGCATTCCGGCTGGAAGATCTGATTTATGCGCGGACCCCACAACATCATTCGCCTGATCCGTACAGGCGCCACGTTTGAACGCACAGGCGCCATGAACGTAGTGCTGGACGCCTTTGAGGCCCCCCGCGCGTTGCGATTTCTGGCGCATGCGTTGGGCAAACCATTTCAATGGCTGGGTTACAAGGGCGATCCCAATATGCCGCCCGCCACCCGAGCGCTGACGGCGCTTGGCCCGGCTTATATCAAATTCGGTCAGATTCTCTCGACCCGACCCGACGTGGTGGGCGAAGAACTGGCCGCCCAATTGCGTGTGTTGCAGGACAAGCTGCCACCCTTTTCCCGCGCCGAAGCCATGGCCGAGGTGGAAAAGGAACTTGGTCAGCCCGTCGATGAGGTTTTTGAGGAATTCAGCGAACCGATCGCCGCAGCGTCGATTGCGCAGGTTCACAAGGCCCGGCTGGTCAGCACTGGCGAATATGTCGCCGTCAAAGTGCTGCGCCCGGGGATCGAGCGTGCCTTTCACAAGGATGTCGATGCGTTCTATTTCGCCGCCCGTATTGTCGACCTGTTCGCCCCCGGCGCGCGCCGCCTACGACCGATGGACGTGATCGAACATTTCGACGGCGTTGTACGGGGTGAGTTGGACTTGCGACTGGAAAGCGCCGCTGCCTCGGAATATGCCGCCAATACCAAGGACGATGCCGGTTTCTGGCTGCCCCCCGTTGTGTGGTCACTGTCCGCGCGCCGGGTGATGACGCTCAGCTGGGCGGATGGTGTACCGCTGGGCGACAATGCTGCACTGGATGCGGTTGGTCACAACCGCCGCGATCTGGCAGAGCGGGTCCTGCACCTGTTCCTGCTGCACGCCCTGCGTGATGGCTATTTCCACGCCGATATGCATCAGGGCAACCTGAAGGTCGCCGCAAATGGCGATATCATTGCCTATGACTACGGCATCATGGGTCACATCGACGAATACACCCGCCGGGTCTATGCCGAGATTCTGTTCGGGTTCATCCGCCGCGACTATAAACGCGTGGCCGAGGTGCATTTCGAGGCCGGTTACGTCCCCGCCACCCAGGATGTCGACGAATTTGCCCGCGCGCTGCGAGCGGTGGGCGAGCCGATCTTTGGCATGGACGCCTCGCATATCTCAATGGGCCGCCTGTTGAACTACCTGTTCGAGGTCACCGAGCGCTTTGGCATGGAAACCCGGACCGAACTGATCCTGTTGCAGCGTACGATGGTTGTGGTCGAAGGCGTCGCACGCTCGCTCGACCCACATATGAACATTTGGGAAACCGCCCGCCCCGTGGTCGAGGATTACATAAAGCAATCCATCGGTCCCCGCGCCGCGCTGCGGGACTTCGGCAAAACCGCCATGGTTCTGGCCCGCTTTGGCCCACGATTGCCGGGTCTGGTTGAAAATGCCCTGATCGCCCAGACGCAGAAAGACGACCCGCAAAAGTCATCCCTATGGTCCGCGGCCCTACCTGCCGCAATCGGTGCCGCAGCCGGTGCCGCGCTTGTCCTGATTGTCAACGCGCTTAGCTGAGCCAGACCGCCTGCTTCTTCTGGCCAATAATACCTTCGGGGGGAATCGCGCCTGCGCGCGATGGGGGGCAGACAGCCCCCCCTGCACGGTGCGAAATCAAAGCCGCTCGATAGCCAGTGCAATACCTTGCCCACCACCGATGCACATAGTCACCAGACCTTTGGCCCCACCAACGCGCTCCAACTCATACAGCGCTTTCATGGTGATGATTGCACCGGTCGCCCCAACCGGGTGACCCAAGGCAATCGCGCCACCATTCGGGTTAACCTTCGACGCGTCCAATCCCAGTTCATGATTCACAGCCAGAGCCTGCGCCGCGAAGGCCTCGTTGCTTTCGATCACATCGAAATCATCCACCGACAGGCCGGTTTTTTCCATCAGGTTCCGCACCGCCGGAACCGGTCCAATGCCCATAACCTCGGGGCGAACACCCGCATGGGCATACCCCAGCACGCGCGCCTTGGGCTTCAACCCGGCTTTCTCGGCCGCGTCCGCTGTTGCCAATACCATCGCCGCCGCCCCGTCATTGATGCCCGAGGCATTGCCCGCCGTCACGCGCCCGTCCTTCTGGAATACCGGTCGCAATCCGGCCAGGGTCTCGGCAGTGGTGGCCTTGGGATGTTCATCGACCTTGAAATCAACCATGTCCCGCTTGACTTTGACCTGCACGGGCGCGATCTGGCTGTCGAAATACCCCGCCTCAATCGCCGCTGCCGCGCGGGTCTGACTGGTCACGGCGAATTGATCCATCTGCTCGCGGGTGATCTGGTGTTCGTCTGCAACGTTTTCGGCCGTCACACCCATATGTCCGGTGCCAAACGGGCAATTCAGCGCGCCCAGCATCATATCCAACGAGGTGACATCGCCCATCTTCGCGCCCCAGCGCGCCTGCGGCACGATATAAGGGCTGCGCGACATACTCTCGGCCCCGCCGGCCACGGCAAACTCGGCATCCCCCAGCATCAGGGACTGCATCGCCGAGACAATCGCTTGCGCGCCCGACCCGCACAGCCGGTTCACGTTCATCGCAGGTGTACCATTTGGGATCCCCGCCTGCATCGCCGCAACGCGCGACAGGTACATGTCCCGCGGCTCGGTATTGATCACGTGGCCGAACACCACATGCCCGATCTGACCACCTTCAACACCCGAGCGTTCCAGCGCGGCTTCGGTGACAACCGTAGCCAGATCGATCGGAGCGGTCGAAGCCAGCGCACCGCCAAAGGTTCCAATAGCGGTGCGGGCACCGTCCAAAATTACGATATCAGTCATGGATCACTCCTCGTGCATTTGCGCGCAGTATGCATACACCACGTCGCTCTGTCCTATGGGACGTCCCGTCACGGATGGAATTGACAACCACATATACAAGGCGCATGAAATTCCGTCATGACGGAGAATACAGACGATATCCTGACACGCCTTCCCGCCCGCCTGAAAGAGGCACGTCGCGCCAAGGGCCTGTCGCTTGAAGCCGTGGCTAATCTCAGCGGTGTGTCGCGTTCAATGGTTAGTCAGATCGAACGGGGGGAAAGCAGCCCTACCATCTCAACCCTGTGGAACCTGACCCGGGCCTTGCAGGTGGATTTCGCCGGTCTGCTGGAAGAGACCGGCACCGCAAACCAAATCGAAGTGCTGCGAAACTCTGAAGTGCCAAGCATCGACAATATGGGGCAAAACTGCCGGATTCGCATTCTGTCCCCCCCAGAAGAAGCGGGCGGGCATGAAGTCTATGACATTCAGTTCGACAAAGACGGCGCATTGAACAGCCAGCCCCACACGCGCGGCGCGCAAGAGCAATTGACGGTTTTGGACGGGTCGGTTCGCGTCACATCGGGATCGGCCACAATGGAGTTGAACCAAGGCGATACAGCGCGGTATGCGGCAGACGTCTTGCACTCGATCGTATCGCCCAACGGTCCCGCGCGAGTGTTCCTGATTGTGAAAAACGCCTGACCCCGACCGGGGCGAAGTTTGGGGGATACCTGTGTGTTGTGCTATTTTATGGCATTTACACGAATTGGAGTTACCCAAAATGACTTTGGAAGTGATTGGCGCTGGATTCGGCCGCACTGGGACGAATTCGCTGAAACTTGCTTTGGAACAGCTGAATTTCGGACCCTGTCACCACATGTTCGAAGTGCGGGACAATCCCGAACAACTGACTGCTTGGAACCGTGCCGCACATGGCGAGCAAGCTGATTGGGATGCCATGTTTCACGGCTATCGCGCGCAAGTCGACTGGCCAGGCGCCGCATACTGGCGCCAGCTTTCTGATCATTATCCAGATGCCAAAATCATTTTGAGCGTGCGCGACCCTGATGCCTGGTTTGACAGCATATGGGCCACGATTGGACCATTCATGACCACAATGCGCGGACGGCACGACTCGGATCATGCAAACGCAATTGCCGAGATGTGCAGCAAGTTTATCGTTCATGGCATCTTCGACGGCCGGATGGATGATCGGGATCACGCCGTCAGCGTGTTTCGGAAGCATATCGAAAAAGTCCGCGACACCGTCCCGAAGGACCGGTTGCTGGTCTATGAAACCGGAAGCGGATGGAAACCACTGTGCACATTCCTTGGCGTCGACATTCCCGAAGAACCCTATCCGCACACAAATTCAACCAAACAGTTTCAGGACAACGTGGCAAAACCGGAATAGACGCCTCCGAGTCGAAAGCAATTTTCAGGGTTCTCCGCATGTTCCGTTATCGTGGATTTTTTTCTGCAATATTGAATTCCCCTATTTGGGAACCATATCCGTTATGTTAGATACGCGACTCATATAAACCGGAGACCGCCATGGCCGATGCATTCCTGTCCCACATCACGGACACCCTTGCGCAGATTGAATCTGAGGGTCTGTATAAACGCGAACGAATGATCACCTCGCCTCAGGGCGGTGAGATTACTGTGGGCGACAAGCAGGTGATCAACCTGTGCGCCAACAATTATCTGGGTCTGGCCGATCACCCTGCGCTGATCGACGCCGCCAAGGGCGCGATGCGGCCCAAAGGGTTCGGCATGGCCTCGGTCCGGTTTATCTGCGGCACGCAGGACATTCACCGCGAGTTGGAACAGAAGCTGGCGCAATTCCTGAACAAGGACGATGCGATCCTGTTTGCGGCTTGTTTCGATGCCAATGGCGGGCTCTTTGAGCCCTTGTTAGGGCCAGAAGACGCCATCATTTCGGACAGTCTGAACCATGCCTCGATCATTGACGGGGTGCGGCTGTGCAAGGCGAAACGCTATCGCTACCTGAACAACGACATGAACGACCTCGAAGCCTGGCTGAAACAGGCGCGCGAGGACGGAGCGCGGCACATCATGATCGCGACCGACGGCGTGTTCTCGATGGACGGTTACCTGGCCAACCTGCCGAAAATTCGCGAGCTGGCCGATAAATATGATGCCATCGTCATGGTCGATGACTGCCACGCGACCGGCTTTATGGGGCCGAACGGCGCAGGCACGCCAGATCATTTTGGTGTCGATGTCGACATTCTAACGGGAACCTTGGGCAAGGCACTTGGGGGGGGAATCGGCGGTTATATCGCCGGGCCGCAACCTGTGATCGATCTGCTGCGGCAGCGGGCGCGGCCCTATTTGTTCTCAAACTCGCTGCCACCCTCGATTGTCGCCGCAGGTCTTGAGGCGATCCGGTTGGTCGAAGAGGGCGAAATGCTGCGCGCTCAGTTATTCGGCAACGCGAAATACTGGCGTGCTGGGCTGGAAAAGCTGGGCTTTGACCTGCTGCCCGGCGAACACCCAATCATTCCGGTAATGCTGGGCGAGGCCACTTTGGCGCAGGACATGGCGTCGCGTCTGTTTGATGAAGGCGTCTATGTCTCGGGCTTCTTCTTCCCCGTTGTCCCGCGCGGACAAGCGCGGATCAGGACGCAGATGAATGCAGCCTTGACGAAAGACGAACTGGACCGTGCATTGGCCGCCTTTGGCAAGGTTGGCAAAGAATTGGGAGTGATCTGATGCGACCCAACACCATGAAAGCTTTGGAGAAATCCAAGCCCGAGGAAGGTCTGTGGATGGTCCAGGCCCCGGTGCCCGAAATCAGCCCCGAAGAGGTGCTGATCCGTGTCAACAAGACCGGCATCTGCGGCACCGACATCCATATCTGGAACTGGGATGACTGGGCCGCCGCCACAGTGCCGATTCCAATGATCACCGGCCACGAGTTTGCGGGCGAGATCGTCGAGATCGGGCGCAATGTGACAGGTCTTGAGATCGGTCAGCGCTGCTCGGGCGAGGGGCACTTGATCACCACCGACAGCCGTCAAAGCCGGGCGGGAAAGTTCCACCTTGATCCGGGCACGCGCGGGATTGGCGTGAATGAACAGGGGGCTTTTGCCCAATATCTGAAACTGCCCGCCTTCAACGTGGTGCCCCTGCCCGAGGACGTGCCGGATGAGATCGGCGCCATCCTCGATCCATTGGGCAATGCGGTTCACACCGCGCTCAGCTTTGATCTGCTGGGTGAGGATGTTCTGATCACCGGCGCAGGCCCCATCGGCATCATGGCTGCCGCTGTCGCCCGCCATGCTGGCGCGCGCCATGTGGTGATCACCGATATCAACCCCGATCGCCTGAAGCTCGCGGAACATGTGGTTCCGACCGTGCGCACCGTGGATGTGTCCAAAGAAGACCTGCAGGACGTCATCGCAGAACTGGGCATGAAAGAAGGGTTCGATGTAGGGCTGGAAATGTCGGGCTCACAAATCGCGCTGGATCAAATGGTCGAGGCGCTGGTGATGGGCGGCAAGATCGCTCTGCTGGGTATTCCGCCCGGCAAATCCCCGGTCGACTGGTCCCGCATCGTGTTTAAGGCCATCACCATCAAAGGAGTCTACGGGCGCGAGATGTTCGAGACCTGGTACAAGATGATCGCCATGCTACAGAACGGTCTGGATGTCAGCCGTGTCATCACGCACGAGATGAAAGTTGACGATTTTGCCGAAGGATTTGCCGCGATGAAATCAGGCCGGTCAGGCAAAGTGGTGCTGGACTGGACCTGACGCTCTGGTACTGCGCGGGTTCAGCCCCTAAACAGGGGTGAACCCAGTCGTTTGGAGGAGCATATGGGCGATAAGGATGATCGGTATCTGGAACGCGGAATCGAGGACACTCTGGTCACCGATTTCGCACAGACCCATCGCAAGAGTTACGGCGATTTCCTGCAGCTCAAAACCCTGCTGAACCTGCAAAAAACCTTTCAGGACCCTGCGCAACCAGATGAGATGCTGTTCATCATCATTCATCAGGTCAGCGAGCTGTGGCTGAAACTAATGCATCACCAACTGGTCGAGGTGCGCCGATTTCTGCAACAGGATGAATTCGGCCCTGCGATGAAAAATCTCGACCGGGTCAAGGCCATCCAGCGGCAACTGATATCCGCCTGGGAGACGTTGCTGACCATGACCCCTGCGGACTACATGACCTTTCGCGAGGCATTGGGCAGTTCGTCCGGTTTTCAAAGCTATGGCTATCGCCAGATCGAATTCATTTTGGGCAACAAGGACGCCTCGACCCTAAAAGTCCACGAGCATGACGCGCAGGTCATGGAACTTCTGAACGCTGCGCTGACCAAGCCGTCCTTGTATGACGAGGTGCTGTTCATGTTGGCTCGGCAGGGATTTGAAGTACCGCAGGACCTACTGGATCGCGACTTTGCCCAGCCCTACTCTGGTGATCCTCGCGTCGTGAAGATCTGGGTGCAGGTGTATCGCGACACGGACAAATACTGGGATCTTTATGCGCTAGCCGAGAAACTGATGGACGTGGAGTCCCTGTTTCAACGCTGGCGCTTCGATCACGTCACCGCGGTAGAACGAGTGATAGGCAACCAGCCGGGCACCGGCGGGTCCAGCGGTGTATCCTTCTTGCGGAAAGCCTTGGATTTGCGGTTCTTCCATGATCTTTACGATATGCGCACCGAACTGATGTATTCCGAGCAGGAGTAAGCGATGCTGTACCGCGGGTTTTCGCAGGAAGAGTTGGAGCAGGAATATTCGCCCCGGTCGATGATCGGCGGCGACCTGACGCCTTATCTCGACAGCTACGCCGCGCTTAGCGCGCAGCACCGGGCACAGATGGAAGTCATCGGGAATGTCTCTTACGGCGACGGTAGGGCTCAGGTTCTGGATTTCTTTCCCGCGAAGGGGGCAGGCGCGCCGCTGCACGTCTTTATTCACGGCGGTTACTGGCAGGCGCTGAGTCAGAACGAGTCGGCAATGATGGCCCCGGCACTGGTTGAGGCCGAACAGTCCTTTGCGACCCTGAACTACACATTGGCCCCCGAGGCGCGGATTGGCGACATGATCAACGAATGCCGCGACGCCCTGCTGTGGCTGGCCGCAAATGCGCCTGATCTGGGTTTCGATCCGTCACGGATCACCCTGTCGGGGCACAGTGCCGGGGCGCAATTGGCGGCTATGGTCATGGCAAATTCGGCCGATGCGCTGGCCCGCGCCGGGTTACGGGTACGCGAGGTGATCCTGATCAGCGGCGTCTATGATCTGGAGCCGATCAGCCTGACGTCCGTAAACGATCCGCTGCAACTTACCCCGGTCGAGATACATGATTTGTCCCCCATCCTGCACCTACCCGCCCCTGGCCCGCGTTACCATGTGACTGTGGCGGAACGGGACACCCCCGAATTCGTCCGCCAGAGCCGGGATTATGCCGAATTGCTGCGCAAAGCCGGGCATGCGGTCAATTTCGATCTGAAAAAGGGGATGCAGCATTTCGATATAATTATGCATCCGGGAACGTTTTTGGCGACGTCCCGATAACCAAAAAAAATTGGGTATCAGTCAGGTCTGGCCTTTAGCCCACAAACCTACGCATCCCTAACGAACCGAACGTTTTTGACGGAGCAGGGATTATCCGCTGTGAGCCCATTTTTCTGATTCTGCAATGCGCTCAAAAGGCTGCAAGCCACACCAACCCGACTTTGGCATTGCAGGGCCATTCTGGGTCGGTCTTTGTGGGCAGAGTAGATTGCGTAAGTGCTAAGCGCTAACGATTGAGCGGGTCAAGGCCAGCATTCCCGTTATCTCAAACCTTTGGAGGGACCAATGAAATCGGATGTACAGGTTGCCGTGATCGGCGGAGGCATCGTCGGAGCATCTGTCTTGTACTGGCTTACCAAGTTGGGATGGACAGACGCGCTGCTTCTGGAGCGCCGCGAATTGACGTCTGGTTCGACATGGCATTCCGCTGGCAACACGACCTACTTCGGTCCCTATCCTGCCATGACGAAGCTGTTTGCCGGTTCAATTCGTACCTATTTGCAGGCCGAGAGGGAAAGCGGACAGTCTGTTTCGTTCCACCAGACGGGCAGCCTGCGCCTGGCGGCGACCGAGCGGGAGTTGAACCTGTTCCATACCTACAAGCTGAGTTATGACAAATTGGGGATCCCTTTTCATGTCCGTACGCCCGAAGAAGTCGCGGATCTGCATCCTCTTCTCAATGTCTCCGGGATATTTGGTGCGGCCCATACGCCCACAGACGGGCATGTGGACCCGACAGGGGCTACGCAGGCGCTGGCACTGGCAGCCCGCAATATGGGTGCCACGGTGGAACGGCACTGCACTGTAACGGCACTTACGCGGGAAGCCGGACACTGGGTTATCGAGACCGCGAACGGTACCGTTCGCGCGTCTAATGTTGTCGTGGCGACATCCTTCTGGGCGCGCGAGATGTTGTCGCCACTTGGTTTGAACCTGCCTGTCTTCGCTACCCAACACCAAGAGGTGATCACACAGTCGATCCCTGGCCTGGAAGCGCTCGATCACGAAGTGCCTGCTTGGCGAGACAGTTACATGTCCGGCAGCGTGCGTCAGGAAGCCAAAGGCGTTCTTGCCGGAGTTTATGAGGCCGAACCCAAATTTTGGGCGCTGGATGGTATCCCAGAGGATTTCAAAGAAGACCTATTCCCACCGGAACTTGATCGCATCATGCCGCATCTGGAACGATTGATTGAACGGATGCCAAGTTTCGGTGAAGCCGGTATCAAGGTAATCAACAATGGCCCGATGTGCTGGACCCCCGACGGTTTGCCAATGCTTGGGCCGATGCCGGACCAAGATGGGCTTTGGCTTGCCACGGGGTTTAATGTGGGGATCGGCACCGGCGGCGGAAGCGCCGAGTTTCTGGCCCGTTGGATGACTACCGGTAGCCCGCCTTTCGATCTGAGTGTCGTTCATGCGGATCGATTTGACAATGAAATGAGCCGCGAAGCGGCACTAGCCGCCATTCGCGGTGTTTATGCGGTCGGCTACGAACTTCCCGATAGTTTTTGAGAACATCCGCCCAGACGCCAATGCAATGGTCGCGAACTGCCAAATGCTGTCACTGGTGATAAGAGCAGCGAACGACGGCAAAGTCCCGCAAAGCGGACGTTATGTTGGATTCACCGAGTGGCAATGTCGGAGTTGCTTATGCGCGGTCGGGATTAGAGTCAGAAAATTTCGTTCAAGACAGTTAAGGTTCGTGGTATTCCACAAAAAACAGCGGCCCAATTGAGCCGCTGTTTTCATTTCCCATACAAAGCAGGATCAATCCAGCGTCCGGGTGACCTCTTCGCGTTCGAATATTTCGATCACGTCACCTGCGCGGATATCGTCGTAGTTCTCGAACGCCATACCGCATTCTTGACCCGACTGAACCTCGGACACTTCGTCCTTGAAGCGTTTCAGCGTCTTCAGCGTGCCTTCGTGGATCACCACGTTGTCGCGCAGCAGACGGACGCCTGCGGAACGACGCGCCACACCTTCGGTGACCAGACAGCCAGCGACCTTGCCAACACCGGTAACCTTGAAGACTTCGCGGATCTCGGCGTAACCGATGAACTTTTCGCGGATCTCGGCGCTCAGCAGGCCCGAAGCGGCGGCTTTCACGTCGTCGACCAAATCGTAGATCACCGAGTAGTAGCGGATTTCCACGCCTTTCTGGTTCGCGGTGTTCCGTGCCGACGCATTGGCACGCACGTTGAACCCAAAGATCGGCGCACCCGACGCTTCGGCCAGGCCGACATCGGTTTCGGTAATCGCGCCAACGCCCGAGTGCAGAACGCGCACACGCACTTCTTCGTTGCCGATCTTTTCCATCGCCTGAACGATGGCCTCGGCCGAACCTTGTACGTCCGCTTTCATCAGAATCGGCAGCTCGGTGACGTTTTCGTCTTCCTTGGCTTTCTGCATCAGCTGTTCAAGGGTGGTCGCGGCACCGGCGGCGGCGCGTTTGTCCTTGGCGGCCTGTTCACGATAGGCGGCAATCTCACGGGCCTGTGCTTCGGTCTCGGTCACGTTCAGAACGTCACCGGCCTCGGGCGTGCCGTTCAGACCCAGAACCTCGACCGGGACCGAGGGGCCAGCTTCTTTGACGCGGTCGCCCTTATCGTTGATCAGCGCGCGGACCTTACCGTATTGCTCACCCACAACGAAGATATCGCCCTGACGCAGCGTGCCGTTCTGAACCAAAACGGTGGCCACGGGGCCACGGCCCACATCCAGCTGCGCCTCGATCACAGCACCTTGGGCGGCGCGGTCGGGGTTGGCTTTCAGCTCCAGAATTTCGGCTTGCAGCGCGATGGCTTCCAGCAGTTCGTCCAGACCCTGTCCGGTGATGGCGGACACTTCGACGTCCTGAACCTCACCCGACATTTTCTCGACGATCACTTCGTGCTGAAGCAGGTCGGTGCGCACTTTGTCCGGGTTTGCATCCGGCTTGTCGACCTTGTTGATCGCCACGATCATCGGCACTTCGGCCGCTTTAGCGTGATTGATCGCTTCGATCGTCTGCGGCATCACCGCGTCGTCAGCAGCCACAACCAGCACCACGATATCCGTGACCTGAGCCCCGCGCGAACGCATCGAGGTAAAGGCCGCGTGGCCTGGCGTATCCAGGAAGGTCAGCGTAGTGCCGCCATCGGTTTTCACCTGATAGGCACCGATATGCTGGGTGATGCCTCCAGCCTCACCGGCAACAACGCGCGCATCGCGAATCGCATCCAGCAACGAGGTCTTACCGTGGTCGACGTGACCCATGATGGTGATGACCGGCGGACGCGGCTGCAGATCTTCTTCGCTGTCTTCGACCTCTTTGATGACGTCTTCGACATCCGAATCGGATACGCGGGTGACCTTGTGGCCAAACTCTTCGATGATCAACTCGGCGGTATCGGCATCGATGGTTTGGTTCTGCGTGACCATCATGCCCATGTTCATCAGCGACTTGACCACGTCAGCCACACGCTCGGCCATACGGTTCGCCAGCTCGGACACTGTGATCGCCTCGGGCAGTTGAACGTCGCGGATTACCTTTTCCCGCTCGACCGGGCCGCCCATGGCTTTTTGACGCGCACGCTCTTGCTTGCGCTTCATCGACGCCATCGAGCGCTGACGGCTACCTTCGCCACCGGTGGCCTGACCCAGTGTCAGCTTGCCAGAACGACGATTGTCATCACGGCCCTTGCCTCGACCGCGCTGTTCGCGTTCACGGTCCTGCTTGCGCGGGGTGGCGGCCGGGGCTGGTTTGCTGGCCGGTGCGCGCGCCGCTTTGGGTTCTTCGGCAGCTGGGGCAGCAGCGGCACGTTTGGCGGATTCTGCCGCCTCTTTGCGCTTGCGCTCTTCCTCTTCGGCCTTGGCGCGGGCGCGCTCTTCAGCTTCGCGCTGTTCGCGCTCTTTTGCTTCTTGCTCGGCACGACGACGGGCGCGTTCTTCCTCGCGCGCCTTTTCAGCGGCTTCACGCGCTGCGGCCTCTTCGACTTCGCGGGCCTTGGCGGCCTGCAGTGCCTTCATCCGGCGCGCCATTTCCGCGTCAGAGATACCTGCAGGGCGACGCGACGGATCACCCGACGGCGTTGCTCCGCCACCCGGTTTGCCGGCGCCCGGCTTGGGAACCACCACGCGCTTGCGTTTGGTTTCCACCACGACATTCTTGGTGCGTCCGTGGCTGAAACTCTGTTTCACATTTCCGGGGCGTGCCCCACCACGAAGACCCAATGTCTTTTTGCCGTCATTCTCGCTCATAAAGCTTTTTACCCTTCCGCGCGGCCCCTGCCGCCGTCATCCGTTTCGCGCAAGCCACGCAGGCGCTGCGCTTCCTCTACAACACGTTTGGCGAGTCCACCAGAGGCCATGGCCGCATGAATCACGGTTTGGCGCCCAAATGCTTGTCCTAACTCGTCTGCGGTCAGCCAACCGATGTATTTTCCAAAGTGCGGCGTGCTGAGTTTCGACTTGCCGCGCCCCGATCCATCGCTGGCCTGAATCAGCACTTGTGCCTCTTCCCGGTCCAGCCATGTCTTGACCTTTTCGTACCCAGCGACCGCGTCACCGGACTTGCGCGCCAGGCTCAACAGCTCGATCACCCGGCGCGAAACCTGTTTTTCGACCTCATCGGTCAAATCCTGTGGCACGCTGACTTGCGCTTTGAACCCGCGGGCAAACAGCTTCTTGCCAACGGCCTTGTCCAGTGCAGCGCGATCCGCCGCCACATAGACTCCGCGACCCGGCAATTTCGCCGCAACATCCGGATAGACCTGTCCGTCCGGCCCCGTCACAAAGCGTATCAACCCATATTTAGGTTGAATGTCGCCCGTGGCGATGCACTTGCGTTCAGGTCCTTCGGACCGATCCTTATGGACGCCACCGCGACCCATGCGCGCACCCCGAAGCCTGAGATCAGGCCTCGGCCTCCTCGTCTACTGCTTCGCCATCTTCTTCGGCTTGTTCCAGCTCGGCGGGATCGACCCAGCCCAGCATGATACGTGCGGTCATGACCAGATCCTGTGCTTCTTCCAGCGTAACGCCGAAAGGCTCAAGCACACCGTCATCCTTGATTCGCTCACCATCGACCGTGGTCCAGCCGCCGGCCAGTTCCCAATCGGCGCAGGTGGCAAAATCCTCAAGCGTTTTCACGTCGTCCTTCGCCAGCGCTTCCACCATCTGGGGTGTCAGGCCTTCGAATTCAATAAGGCTGTCCTCGGCACCCAAGGCACGGGCTGCGTCCAGCGCTGCCTTGGCCTGGGCTTCCAGGAATTCGCGTGCGCGGGTTTGCAGCTCCTGCGCAGTGCCTTCGTCGACGCCGTCAATGACCAGCAGCTCTTCCAGCTCGACATAGGCGACCTCTTCGAGGTTGGTAAAGCCTTCGGACACCAGCAGCTGTGCAAAGAATTCGTCCAGATCCAGGCTTTCCATGAACAGCTGCGTACGGGCTTCGAACTCTTTCTGACGACGCGCCGATTCTTCGGCCTCTGTCATGATGTCGATATCCAGATTTGTCAGCTGGCTGGCCAGACGCACGTTCTGACCGCGGCGACCGATTGCGAGGCTCAGCTGTTCCTCAGGCACAACAACTTCGATCTTGCCGGCTTCTTCGTCCAGAACCACCTTGGAAACCTCGGCGGGCTGCAGCGCGTTCACCAGGAAGGTCGGCTGGTCTTCGTTCCACGGGATGATGTCGATCTTTTCGCCTTGCAGCTCGTTCACAACGGCCTGCACGCGGCTGCCGCGCATACCAACGCAGGCACCGACAGGATCGATGGACCCATCGTACGAAATCACGGCAATCTTGGCGCGGGAGCCGGGGTCACGGGCCACGGCCTTGACCTCGATGATGCCGTCATAGATCTCCGGCACTTCCATCTTGAACAGCTCGGCCATGAATTCCGGCGCAGTGCGCGACAGGAAGATCTGGTGGCCACGAACTTCGCGGCGGACTTCCTTGATATAGGCACGCACGCGGTCATTCGGGCGATAGCTTTCGCGGCCAATCTTGTCATTGCGGCGCAGAACGGCCTCGGCACCGCCCAAATCGACGATGACATTGCCAAACTCTTCGCGCTTAACCGCACCGTTGATGATGGTGCCCGCACGATCCTTAAACTCTTCGTACTGACGGTCACGCTCAGCTTCGCGAACCTTTTGCAGGATGACCTGCTTGGCGGACTGAGCAGCAATCCGGCCCATCTCAACCGGGGGAACCTCTTCGACGAAGACGTCGCCGACCTCGGGCGCCTCCATGTACTGCTTGGCCTGCTCGACGGTCATCTCGGCCTGGTAGTTCTCAAGCTCTTCATCCTCGACCACGGTGCGAACGCGGGTGAATGTCGCTTTGCCGGTCTTGCGATCGATGCTGACGCGGATATCCATCTCGGCGCCGTAACGGCTCTTGGCGGCACGGGCGAGCGATTCTTCCATCGCTTCGACAACCAGACCGGGGTCGATCATCTTTTCGCGGGCCACGGCCTCGGCGGTCTGCAGCAGCTCCAGCTGGTTGGCTGAGGTGATTGCCATCAGTTCGTCTCCTCTTCGGACCCTTCGGTCTCAATCTCGTCGAAAGCGTTTTCGTTCAGGGCACCGGCGTCCTTGCGCTGGCGCAACATTTCCTTGATCAGGTCATCGGTCAAAACCAGCTTGGCGTCGCTCAGCCAGTCGAATTGCAGACCAATGGTGATTGTCTCGGACCCTTCGGGGATGTTGATCAGAACCTCATCCCCTTCGATCCCAGCCAGCTCACCCTTGAACCGGCGGCGGCCATCGATCAGCTCGGCGGTCTCGATCTTGGCCTCATACCCCTCGAACATCTCAAAATCCTTGAGACGGGTCAGAGGACGATCAATGCCCGGGCTTGAAACCTCAAGCGTATAGGCGTCAAGAATCGGATCTTCGACATCCAGCGTGGCGCTAACCGCGTTCGAGATTTCGGCGCAATCATCCACTTCGATGCCGCCATCAGGCTTGTCGGCCATGATTTGCATCGTGGTGGTCTTGCCACTCATCAGGCGGATGCGGACCAGCTCATACCCCAGATCTTCGATCACGGGGGTGATGATCTCGGCCAGCCGCCGATCAATCGCCGCTTTGGCTATCAGGTCGTTTGTCATCAGGTGCTCTACCCTGTCATACGGGCACAAAAAAACGGGCGCGCGGCCCGTCGAAATTTCCGGTGGAGCCCCGGACCGAAGCCCGACACGCCGCTGTTGCAACTGCATATACGCAGGGTTTCTCGAATCTGCAACCCCCGGTGCACGACGTGATCGGATTTACGCCATCCACCACCGTTCGGCGATGCGGCCATCGTCCAGTGCGCGGCCCGCCCCGATCTGGCGCGGCATGCCCACATGTGGGGCCACGGCCAGTGCCATATCCGATTCGCTTGGGTGAAAACGCAGCCCGCGCTGGCCTTTCAACTCGCCGCCTGAGGGCAGCGCCGCCACGTCGACGAACCCGTCGCGCAACGCCTCGGCCCGGACACGGGCGTCGGGGATGACAATGATTTCGAACGTCTCGGCCCACCCGGCCTTGCCGTCCTTATAGTGCCCGACCACCTTGCGGCCCAGGAAATGACGATCATCCTCGGCGCGTTCCACGCGGTAGCATCCGGTACCATTGGCCGCGTGCAAAGGCGTCACGCCTTGTCCGTCGCGGGTGATGACAAAGCGGCTGTCGGCCAGCAGGAACGGCAGGCCCGGATTTGCCTCAGCCAGTTCAAGCTGCACCTGATTGGGCGATACGGCTTCGACCCGCCCAACATTGCCCAGAACTGCCATTACATCCGCAACGTCCAGCGGCACGCCATCGTGAAAGGTAACACCCTCGCGCAGATCGAACTGCCAGACCCGCGCATCCGCGTCCGTGTGCCAACCCGTCGCAAGCTCACCGCGCAAGGTGCCATCTGGGGCAATTTCGGTCAGCGTATCAAACACCGCCCCACGGGCCGCCTGTTCCAAGCTGTCATCGCGTGGCACAGCCAGCCGCAGCGCACCTCCGGCCTTAGGCGTATCCGCCAGCGACGCCCCCGTGGCCGCCAGCAAAGCTGCGGCAGCACCCGAGGCAAACAGAGCACGACGGTCAATCCGGGTCATACCACCCCCTCGGCCACGCGATCCATGATCCGGACCAGCTCGGCGCTGATACCGGGTTCAGACAGGGCGTGGCCTGCGTTGCGGACCATCTTCAGTTCGGCATTGGGCCAGCGTTCGGCCAGATTCCACGCGGCCTGTGGTGGGCAGATCATGTCATAGCGACCCTGCACGATATGGCCGGGGATATGAGCGATCTTGTCCATCTGGTCCAGAATCTGACCATCCTTCTCTAGGAAGGCGCTATTGATAAAATAGTGATTCTCAAGCCGCGCAAAGGCCCGCGCATATTCGCCAGGGCTTTCTCCCGTCCCCCCTTGGGCATGAATTGAAGCCAGCGCGTTCTCCCACGCGGACCAGGCCCGCCCATACAGGATTTCCGTGGCCCGATCCCCCGAAAACAGGCGTTTGTTATAAGCAGCGATCGTGTCGGTCAGCTCAGCCTCGGTCAACAGAGCGGTGAATTTCGCCCATTGCTCGGGCCAGAACTTGCCTGCGCCGCCGCCATAGAACCAATCAAGCTCGGCCTGTGTGGCCAGGAACACGCCGCGCAGCACCAGACGGTTCACGCGATCCGGGTGCGCCTGTGCATAGATCAGCGCCAGAGTCGCGCCCCAACTGCCGCCAAACACAGCCCAATCCTCGATATCCAGTAGGGTGCGCAACCGTTCGATATCGGCCACCAGATGCCATGTCGTATTGTCGGTCACCGAAGCATGGGGCCGCGACCGGCCACAGCCGCGCTGATCGAATAGAATCACCCTATAGACGCTGGGATCGAAATAACGGCGCATCGCCGGGCTGCAGCCGCCGCCCGGCCCGCCATGCAGCACCACAACCGGTATCCCCTTTGGATTGCCGCATTGTTCCATATAAATGCGATGCCCTTCGCCCATATCCACCATGCGCTGATCGAACGGGTCGATCGGCGGGTACAGATATTGCACTGCGCGCTTTTGGTCCGGGTACTTGTCCATTATGGCCCTATATAGTCCTTAAACGTAAAAGAGCATACGGAGACAGGAATGCAAGCGCATCCGAACACTGTGGATCCATCCGAGATCGCAAAATTCGAAGCGATGGCCGCAGAATGGTGGGATCCTCACGGGAAATTCAAACCGCTGCACATGATGAATCCGTGCCGTCTGGATTATATCACACAGCAGATCGCGGGCGAATTTGACCGGGATTTGACCGCGCCGAACCCGTTTCAGGGCCTGCGTTTGCTGGATATCGGCTGCGGCGGAGGGCTGCTGAGCGAACCGATGGCGCGCCTTGGGGCCGAGGTCGTGGGCGCCGACGCCGCCGAGGGCAACCTGCCCGTTGCGCGCATCCACGCGGAACAGTCCGGGCTGGACATCGACTATCGCCACACCACCGCCGAGGCGTTGGCCGAGGCGGGCGAGCAATTTGATGTGGTGTTGAACATGGAAGTGGTCGAGCACGTGGCCGACCCACTGTCCTACCTGACCGCCACACAACAGTTGCTGAAACCCGGCGGGTTGGAGATTTGTTCCACCATCAACCGCAACCCGAAATCGTATGCTATGGCGATCGTCGGGGCCGAGGTCGTCATGCGCTGGCTGCCGCGGGGAACGCATGAGTGGAACAAGTTCATCACCCCCGATGAGCTGTTCGACCTGCTGCGCCAAGCCGGGCTGGAGCCGGTGGACCGCAAGGGGTTCGTATTCAACCCGGTTCTTTGGAGTTGGTCGATCTCGGACCGGGATCTGAGCGTCAATTACGTCACAGCCAGCATTCGCCCAGAGTAAGGACTTTTTATGTCAGTAATCCCCGAAGATAGCAGCCTGTTCGTCGTAGACATCGAATACATTGTACCAATGAATCAGGTGGAACCCGTAATCGACTCGCACATGGATTTTGTACACGCGTCTTATAAAGATGGCCGGTTCCTGATGTCCGGGCCAAAGGTTCCACGCAGTGGCGGCCTGATCGTGATGACCGCCGACAGCCGGGAGGAGGCTGAGAAGTATCTGGAACATGACCCGTTCGCACAGGAAAAGGTTGCCAAATTTCGCGTGACCGAGTTCCGGGCGTCCAACCTGCATCCCGCTTTGAAAGCCTGACTCACTCGTCTTCGAGTCGGATTCTCAAATCCCGCAGCACCGGCAGCGTGCTGCGGACACGCTCCAGCCCCAGCTCTCCAACGACGCGGTTGATCAGCGGCGCAATCGACGAAATTGCCTGATCGCGCGCACGACGACCGGCGGGGCTGATCGCGACCATCTTGCGGCGGGCGTCGTCCCAGTCGGGGCGGATATGGATGTATCCGGCCCATTCCAGCTTGGCCAAGGTGTTGGTCATCGCCCCACGGGTCACGTGGAACGTATTGGCCAGCTGCGCGGGGCTGCGCTCATCCCCGACAAACACCAGATGGTTCAGCACCGAGAAGTGCGAGATTTCCATACCCTTGGGCAGCACCCGGCTCAGCCGGTTGCGCAATAGTTGATCGGCGGTCAGGATCTCGCTGAACAGCGTGACCGCAAGGGCATTATGTTCGTCAGTCATGGTCCGGTTCTGGGTCAGGGCCCGTCGAAAGGCCGCACGTGAGTCAACGAGGGCACCCGACTGCGCGCCTCTGACACAGAACTATCATCCAAATCGAAAAAGTGAATGCCTGGATCGCCCCCTGCGTCGACAACGACCTCTCCCCACGGGGCCACAACCATGCTGTGACCGTAGGTTTGGCGCGTTCTGCCGCGGGTTTTCGGATGCTCTCCGGTCTGTGCCGGGGCCAGCGCCCAACAGCCGGTTTCAATCGCCCGCGCCCGCAGCAGTGATTCCCAATGGGCCGCGCCGGTGACCGGCGAAAACGCTGCCGGAATGGTCAGAATTTGCGCCCCCGCCTGCGCCAAAGCGGCATAGAGATGTGGGAAACGGATGTCATAACATATGCTCAGACCAACCGTGCCGAAATCGGTTTTGGCCAGCACCGCCTTATCGCCAGGGCGATAGTTTTTGGATTCGCGGAAGGTCTCAGATTCCGAGACCTGCACGTCAAACATGTGAATCTTGTCATACCGCGCCACGATCTGCCCTTGCGGGTCTATCAAAAAGGAACGGTTGGCAAAACGCCCATCGGCATCGTGGGTTTTGATGGCCAAAGACCCGATCAGCAGCCAGACGCCCAGCGCGGCGGCCTGTTCACGCAGACCCGCCAGCGTTTGGTCGTCTTCTTCATGCTGTAGAACGTCGCGCTGCCGGGTCGTGCTGGTGGACACACAATTCGTCACCTCGGGCGTCAGAATGAACCGCGCGCCCTGATCTGCGGCCTCGGCCACCATGGCGCGCACCATTTCCAGATTTTCGGCCGGGTTATCCGACGAAGTGATTTGCAGCAGCGCGGATTTCATCAGGCTGCCAAAAGACGATCCAGCTTGCCCTGACGGTCCAGTTCGTACAGGTCATCGCAGCCGCCCACATGCTGCGTCCCGACGAAAATCTGCGGCACGGTGCGTTTACCGCCTGCGCGTTTGATCATCTCTGGCTTGCGCTTGGGGTGCATCAGCACGTCGATCTCTTTGAATTCGACGCCTTTCTGTTTCAGCAGTCGTTTGGCCGCATGGCAAAAACCGCACAGCGGCGAGGTGTAGATTTCAACCGGTTTCATATTCCGTCCCTTTGGGTTTCGCGTGATCTTCCGCGAATTAGGCATCCTTGGCAACGCGTGCCAGTACCAACACGAAAATATGATTTGCACCCGCTGCATGGCAGGCACGCGCACAGGCTGTCAGAGTCGCACCAGAGGTCATGACATCATCGACCAGCAAGATATCCCGTCCCTTAATGCGCGACCCCTGCCTGGGATGCGCCGAGATCGCACCGGCCAGGGTTTCCGCCCGCTGAGCAGCGGTTTTCCCGTCTAGAACTGGCGTTCGTGCCCGTCGGTGCAACAGGTCCGGGCACACCTCAATTCCCGTATCCCGCCCCAGATGCTGGGCTAGCAATGCCGACTGGTTGTACCGCCGCTTGATCAAACGGGACCAGTGCAGGGGCACAGGCGCGATCAGCATGTTCTCGCGAAATAGATCCCGCCCGGCTTGCGCCATCCACCGAGCTGCTGGCTTTGCCAGCTCAGGTCTGTCGCCGTGTTTCAAGGCCAGAATCAAGGCGCGCGCCTTGCCATCGTACATCAGCGCAGCCCGACCATCCTGCCAGGGGCGGGCCGTTTTCATGCAGTCATCGCATTCGATCCGGTGACCATCCACCTCGCCCGGCAAGGGCACCCCGCAGCTTTCGCACACCACTCCGCCAATGAATGGCGTGTCGCGCCAGCAAGCGCCGCACAGGCCGAAATCCGCTTCGGTCAATTCACCACATCCCAGACATCGTGGTGGATAGATCAACTCGACAGCGGTTTGAATCCGCTGCCATATGCGGTAGTTGCGCCCTATGAAACTGCCTGAGTCCAACGCACCCTCTCTGTTCGACCGCCCAGCCCTGATCCGACACCGTGCCCGCGCGCGGGACGAGGCGCTGTTTTTGCATCGCGCCGCGGTGGATGAGGTGCAGGATCGGCTCTCCATGGTTAATAAAACCTTTACGGCCCCGGCGATTGTAACGCCGTTTGCGCATATCTGGCAGGACGTTTTGCCGGAGGCACAGATCGTTTCGGATGACGAGGTTCTGGACCTAACACCCAGAGCGCATGATCTGGTGATTCACGCCATGGCGCTGCATTGGGCCAATGATCCGGTGGGGCAGCTGATCCAATGTCACCGCGCCCTGCAGCCCGACGGCTTGCTGCTGGTGGTGTGTCTCGGCGGTGAAACCCTGCACGAGTTACGCGCCGCCCTTGGGCAGGCCGAGATCGAGGTCACAGGTGGCCTCAGCCCCCGTATCGCCCCGATGGCCGAGCTGCGCGATCTGGGCGGGTTACTACAACGCGCGGGGCTTGCGCTGCCGGTCGCCGATACCGCTCGTCTGACGGCGGAATACCGCGACTTGACCCATCTGATGCATGATCTGCGCGCGATGGGAGAGACCAACAGCCTATCCGGACGCATGAAACACGCCACACAGCGGCAGGTCTTTGCCCGGGCGCAGCAGATTTACGCCGATCACTTCCCGACACCGCAGGGGCGTTTGTCCTCCACTTATGAATTGATTTGCCTGACCGGCTGGTCACCCGATGACAGCCAGCAAAAACCATTGCGTCCGGGATCAGCGCAGGCGCGCTTGGCCGAGGCGCTGGGAACGAAAGAAGGCAAACTGTCCAATTGACGACCGGAGATTTCCGGTTATCTCAGCCAGATACAGAGAACTCTCAGGAAGCTCGAAATGTTTGACGCCACTCGCCCCGATCATGCCCCTGCGGACCACCCCAAGGTCAAAATGGGCCGCGTCGGCATCCTGCTGGCCAATCTTGGCACACCGGACGACTATAGCTATTGGCCGATGCGCCGGTATCTGAACGAGTTTCTGTCGGATCAGCGCGTTATCGACTATCCCAAATGGAAATGGCAACCGATCCTGCAGGGAATCATCCTGACCAAACGCCCGTTTAGCTCGGGCGAAGCGTACAAATCGATCTGGAACCACGACAAGGGCGAAAGCCCGCTGATGACGATCACCAAGGACCAGACCGCTAAGCTGCGCAACGCAATGCAGGCGCGTTATGGCGATCAGGTGCTGGTCGATTTCTGCATGCGCTACGGCAACCCGTCGACCAAATCGAAAGTGCGCGAAATGGTGGCGGCGGGCTGCGACCGCATCCTGTTCTTCCCGCTTTATCCGCAATATGCGGGCGCGACGACGGCCACCGCCAATGATCAGTTCTTCCGCGCGCTGATGGATGAAGCCTGGCAACCGGCCGCCCGCACCGTACCTGCCTATTTCGATGAACCCGCCTATATCGACGCTCTGGCCGGGTCGGTGGAACAGGCCTATGCAGCGATGGAAGCCAAGCCGGATATATTGGTTTGCTCCTATCACGGGATGCCGGAACGGTATTTGCAGCAGGGCGATCCATATCACTGCCAATGCGCAAAAACCTCGCGCTTGCTCAAGGAACGGCTGGATTGGTCGGACGATCAGCTTGTTTCAACCTTCCAATCGCGATTCGGGCCTGAGGAATGGTTGAAGCCGTATACGGTCGACCACGTGGCCGAGCTGGCGCGGCAGGGCAAAAAAAACATTGCCGTGATCGCACCGGCGTTTTCCGCCGATTGCATCGAAACGCTGGAAGAGATCAACGAAGAAATCAAGGAAAGCTTCGAAGAGGCGGGCGGTGAAACCTTTACCTATATCCCCTGCCTCAACGATGATGATTCGCACATCGCGGCATTGGGCAAGGTGATCGAAGACAATCTGAAGGGTTGGCTGGACTAAGCAGCACCCATCAATCAGGCATGAAAAAAGGCGGTGGATCGCTCCACCGCCTTTTCTCTAGATGACGCTCGTCAAATTAGCTTGCTGCAACAGCTGCGGCAACTACGACCAGCAGGATCAGCGGCAGGATGATTCCCTGCGACGAACCTTGAGTTTCCTCTACAACAACCGGTGCTTCAACAACCGGCTCTTCCAGGTTACCGGCATAAGCGGTCGAAGCAGCAGCAGTCAGTGCAGCGGCGAGAACGAGTTTCTTCATATTAACCTCCAGAATTTGCACGGTTCCGTATAGTGAAACCGCACACCCAAGACTTACCTCGTGTTTTTTTCTAACCAGCTATCCGACTGGAATGCAATTGCAACTTGCGCCGCAAGCGGGTTCGTGCGCGAAAATGTCGTCAAATTAGCAACACTTGCGTGCCGACCTTCGCCATTGAAAACAATTCCGCGATATCCTCATTGAACAAACCGATGCACCCATTCGACGAACGGCGGCCAATTTTGCGCGTATCATGCGTTCCGTGGATGCGATAATATTTCCAACTCAGATACAAAGCGTGCGTTCCCAATGGGTTATCAGGACCCGGCGGGATATAATCCGGCCATTCGGGGTTGCGCTTTTTCATCGAAGGCGTGGGTGACCAGCTCGGACCCTCGACTTTGCGGATCACACTTGTACGACCACGGCGCGTCAGCTCCTCGGTCAGAGGTACGGACGAGGGGTAAAGTTTATAAACCCGCTGGTCGTCGGACCAGTAATGTAACGCGCGCGAGACGGTATCGACCAGAATGGCCCCGTTATTTGTGTTCGAGAAATAGGGTTGCCAATCCAACGCACGAAAGCCCGAGATATTTCGCCGCACATTGGGTTCCGCCTCGGGTGCGGGGCGCAGCGGGTCGCCGGGAATGTATTGCGCAATCGCAGGTGAGGCCAGCAGGGCTGAAGCCCCGGCCAGGAATCCGCGACGGGAAGCTACATGAATGTGTTTCTTGACCATGAGGGGCGGTCCTTTGCTAAGGCCAGTCTGAAAATCTGTCGTATTCTATTGCCAGAATGCTTCAGTCGCAAATCAAACCGGCAGAATCACGCAGAATGGGTCCATTGTGCGTTTGCTCAAGACGGTCTGTCACGCTATGCCGTAGATTAACACAATCATCAGGTCGATCATGACGCGTATTATTTCACTACTGTTTGCCTGCTTTATTGCGCTGGCCGCATGTACACCCAGCAGCACCCCGACATATGGATCGGATGGCCGGCCGCTGCCGACCGTCTACAAAATCCGGGGCAATCCCGAAAAACTGCAGTTCCGCATGCTTGATTCGGTCAACGCACTGCGTCAGGCGCAGGGCTTGCAGTCAGTGCAGCTGAATTCGCAGCTTAATGCCGCGGCTGCCACCCACGCCAAGGACATGGCACGGCAAAACCGCCCATGGCATTTTGGGTCGGACGGATCATCGCCAATCGACCGCGCACAGCGCGTGGGCTATTTTGGCACGTTCCTGGGCGAAGCAATTTCCGAGACCTATGAAACCGAAACCGAAACGCTGGCCGCCTGGATGCAGGAACCTGGTCCGCGCTCGGTGATTTTGGACCCCAAGGCCACGCAGATGGGTTTTGCATGGCATCAGGAAGGTGGCGGGAAAATCTGGTGGACGCTGGAAATGGGCGCTGGCGGTTAACCGCAACCCCATCCGAAAACGAAAAAGCCCCCGGAAAACCGGGGGCTTTTTTCATATCCTTAAAGGCTTAGGCCGCTTGCATAGACTGCGCTTCGGTCAAAATCGCATACAACTTGACCGGGTCCGGGTTGGCCCGCAACTTGGCGCAGACCGAAGTGTCACGCAGGGTGCGGGACACCAACGCCAGTGCTTTCAGATGATCCACCCCGGCCTCTTCTGGGGCGAACAGGGCAAAGGCGATATCGACCGGCTGGCGGTCAACCGATCCGAAATCGATCGGTTTTTCCAACATGACAAACACGCCTGAAACGTTTTCCAATTCAGCCATACGGGCATGCGGCAAAGCCACGCCATGACCCACACCAGTCGGCCCCAGGCTTTCCCGTTCCAGCAGCCCTTCGACAACAATCTGGGCATCAAGGCCCAATGCTGCCTCAGCCACATCCGCAATTTCCTGAAACAACCGCTTCTTGCTGGAAGCGGCGGACAGTACGCGAACTGCTTCGGGCTTCAATATGCTCGAAAGCTCCATGATTACGCTCCATGGCAATGCCCCCGCATTTGCAGGGGCCTGCCTTTGCTATTCTTGCCTGTTACGGATCGATCCAGCCGATATTACCGTCCTCCCGACGATAAACGACGTTCAATCCGTCCTTGTTTTCATTCCGGAACACCAGCACCGGGGCGCCGGCCAGTTCCATCTGCATGACGGCTTCACCAACACTCAGCGATGGGATCTTGGTTTCCATCTCAGCCACGATCATCGGCTGCAGAGATTCGGGTTCGGCTGCCGAGTCAGATTCGTCAGAGGCGAGGATATAGGACGACGCCCCAAAGAGTTCAACAGGCTCAGACCGATCCTTGTGGTGGTCCTTCAAACGCCGCTTATATCGGCGCAGCTGTGTTTCCATCTTGTCGCAGCAACCTTCGAACGCTGCATAGATTTCAGTTGCATGAGCTTTGGCCTGCGCCGTCAGCCCCGTAGAAAGATGTACGGTGGTTTCGCATACATATTCATGCGCTGAACGGGAAAAGACGACGTTGGCATCTGTTGGACGCTGGGCATATTTGCCCACAACCTCGCCCAGTTCGGTCTGCACGTGAGTTTGCAGCGCCGCGCCGATGTCGATCTGTTTTCCGCTGATTTGGTAACGCATGTGATCTCCTTCACAATTCACACCCATTCTTACGTCACGTTACGCGACGCACGTGTTTTTATCGGGTGGGGGAAAAAGGCATATCCTGCAGTAGCCGCGCCATTTGCCCTTCCAGGAAGGGGCATCGTGATCCAGACGGAAACCGAAGAAATGCCATGACCCAATTGAGGCAAGAGACGGCGGGAGAGTCAATCAAAACAGACGTGTATATACGTGATTTCCGCCATGCAGTCGGCGCATTTCTGCGCAAGCCTATGATATACGGAAATTTTCACCCAGATAGACACGGCGGACGTTCTCATTTTCGACCACTTCGTCCGGGGTACCAGACATCAGCACCTGACCGTCATGCAGGATATAGGCGCGATCCACAATCTCCAGCGTTTCCCGCACGTTATGGTCGGTGATCAGAACCCCGATACCGCGTTTTTTCAGATCAGCGACCAGGTGGCGGATATCGCCCACGCTGATCGGGTCGACACCCGCAAAAGGTTCATCCAACAGCAGGTATTTCGGATCGGCCGCCAGACAGCGCGCAATTTCAACCCGGCGGCGTTCACCGCCCGACAAGGCCAGCGCGGGTGCCCGGCGCAGGTGTTCAATCGAAAAATCCGATAGCAGCTCTTCCAGCCGCTCTTTGCGGCGATGGGCATGGCGGACAGTGATATCCAGAACCGAGGCGATGTTGTCCTCGACGCTCATGCCGCGGAAGATCGACATCTCTTGCGGCAGATAACCGATGCCCAAACGCGCGCGACGGTACATCGGCAGGGTCGTTACGGTCTGCCCGTCGATCGTAACCGTGCCCGCCTCAGGGAAGACCAGCCCGGCAACCGAGTAGAACGTGGTGGTTTTGCCCGACCCGTTAGGACCCAGCAGCGCCACGACCTCGGACCGGTCAAGCGTCATCGACACATCGCGGATCACGGTCTTTTTGCTATAGGATTTCCGCAGCTTTTCTATTCTGAGGCCGGATTGCCCCTCGGCCACGGTCAGTTCAGGCCGCGCCATCAATTATTGCCCTGCTGCAGGATGGTTTTGACATTGCCTGTCATCGTTGCCGTGCCAGTGGTCAGATCAGCATTCATCTGATCGCCGCTGATGGTGCTGGGCCCCTGCGTTAGCAGCACATTGCCCTTCATCACGATCACACCTGAATCAATGGTGTATTCGGCCCAGTCACCCTCGGCCGCGTCGGGCGGGCTGACCAGAACCACATCTTCGGTCGCTTCCATCCGCTCGATACCCGAGCGATCCTCATTATACAGAACCAGCACCCGTTCAGCGGTCAGGCGCATTTCCCCCTGAATGACAATCACATTGCCCACAAATTCGGCCGAGCCGTTTTCTTGATTGACGTTGAGGGTTTCCGAGGTCACCTCGACCGGCAGCGAAGGGTCAGCCTTGACCGCGCCAAACGCAACCTGAGTCTCCTGCGCCACCGCAGAAAAAGCACCAAGTGTCAGTACAAGGCAAAGTGGAACAAATCGAAAATCGAACACAGGTTATCTTTCTGCTTTTTCAGGCTCGTATATCAGCTTCACGCCGTCTGTAAAAATAATATGGACCGGTCCGTCCTTTTTTTCCGTTCCAAAGGTCATGCCACCTGCTGAAATGTTGCCGAGAATCCCGGTGCCATGCACCTCACCCGGCGCGTCACCGCGAATTTCATCCAGCGCGGTGTTCAGCAGATCGGTTGTGATCTCGGTGCCATCGGTCGAGGTTATGACCACATCGCCAATAAAGGTTGCGATGTTTTTGTCGGGGCGGATCATGCCAGAGTTGGAATCCAACGTGATAACGCCGCCGCCCGAAAGGCCCAGGCGGCCCCGGAACTCGGCCGCTGTCGGGGTGGAAGCTTCGGTGCCCTGCGTGGCGCGGGTCGCTTGGATCTGGACCTCTTCGCCCTTGCGCGTGGTGCCGCGGTAGTTTGGCTGCGTCACCACCTGATCGGCCAACCGTTCGTCGATATCCTGTTGGGAAAAGGGCACGGACACATTGGTTTCGATGCTGCGCGACAGCAAGAACACAGTGGACAGCATCAAGATGGCCACCAACGGCAGCACCACCTTAAAAAACTGAACCATGCGTGAATGTCCGTCCACCGCTCAGCCCCTACCTAGCCCAGACCGACGCGCAAGCAGTCGTGGATGTGCAGCAGCCCCTCGGCCTGCCCCTGTCCTTCGGGATCAACTACAAACAGCGAGGTGATCTTGCGATCGTTCATGATCGCAACCGCCTCTTCCGCCATAGCGTTTGGTGCGATGGTCATCGGGTTGCGGGTCATCACCTCTTCGGTGGTTCTGTTCAGCAACCCTTCCATGTTCCGGCGCAAGTCACCATCCGTGACGATACCCATCAGGCGGCCCGCCTCGTCGGTCACGCCGACGACACCAAAGCTCTTCTGGCTCATGACCAGCAAGGCTTCGCTCATCGGGGTGCCAACAGGCACCACGGGCAGGTCGGCATGCATCAGATCGCGCACAGTGGACAGCTGCGCCCCCAGTTTGCCGCCGGGGTGGAAGGCGCGGAAATCCTCAGGCTGG
Organism: Ruegeria sp. BI7; assembly: GCF_056537925.1. Classification (NCBI taxonomy): domain Bacteria; kingdom Pseudomonadati; phylum Pseudomonadota; class Alphaproteobacteria; order Rhodobacterales; family Roseobacteraceae; genus Ruegeria; species Ruegeria sp. BI7. The sequence goes on along the minus strand of NZ_JBQFSK010000006.1, from coordinate 79,191 downwards.
AAGTCGCGGTATTTCATCAGCGCAATGGCCAAAGCATCGCCCATCGCCAATGTCAGCGTGGTCGAGATCGAGGGCACCATGCCGAACCCGCAAGCCTCACCCAGCGACGGGATCAGCAGATGCACATCGGCCTGCTTCATCAACGTGCTTTCCGGTTTGCTGGACAGGCCGATCAGCGGAATGCCAAAGCGGCGGGTAAAGGCCAGCAGGTTTACCAGTTCCGGTGCCTCGCCCGAATTGGAAATCGCCACTACCACATCACCTTTGGAGACCATGCCCAGATCCCCATGGCTGGCCTCGGCCGGATGCACGAAATAGGCAGGCGTGCCGGTGCTGGCTAGAGTGGCCGCAATCTTGTGGCCGATATGGCCGGATTTGCCGATGCCGCTGATGATGATGCGACCCGGAGCCTGCAGGATCATCTGCACGGCTTCGGCAAAGTGCTCGTCCAGACTGTCGGCCAGCACGTCCAGCGCGCGGGCCTCGTCGGTGACGACCTGTTTGGCGGTTCTCAGAAAGGACTCGTTATCAGTCATGAGTGTGCAAAGATATCCGTTTCGGGCCAGCCTGCGAGGTCAAGTGTCGCACGCATCGGCAAGAAGTCAAAACACGCCTGTGCCATCTCGGCACGGCCTTCGCGGGCCAAACGCCCGTCCAGCGCATCGCGTAGCTGATGCAAGTACAGAACGTCCGAGGCCGCATATTCCAGCTGAGCGTCGGTCAGGGTTTCGGCCCCCCAGTCGCTCATCTGCTGCTGCTTCGAAATATCGACACCAATCAGCTCCTGACACAGGTTCTTCAGGCCATGACGGTCGGTATAGGTGCGCACCAGACGGCTGGCGATCTTGGTGCAATAGACCGGCGCGGCCAGTGCGCCAAAGGTGTGGTACATCGCGGCAATGTCAAACCGTCCAAAATGGAATAGCTTTAACACGTCGGGGTTTTCCAACATAGCGCACAGGTTTGGTGCCTGCGTCTGGCCCTTTTCAACCTGCACGATATGGCTGTTGCCGTCGCCGCCCGACATCTGGATCACGCACAGGCGGTCGCGATGCGGGTTCAGCCCCATGGTTTCGCAATCAATGGCCACCACAGGGCCTAGGTCCAACCCGTCCGGCAGGTCGTTTTTATAAAGATGGTTCGCCACGGGGTCTTCCTTTATGCGATATCGCCCCCGAGATAGGAGGTTTGGCCCGTAAACTCAACGCCATCAATAGAATGCGACAAACATGCGCGGATTTCTTGACCCCAACTGCTTTGACAGGAAAATGGATAAGGCCGCAGTGCGTCTGGCATTAAGCAGGCCCTGACGCGACGCCAATTGAAAAAAGGTCCGAACCGCCGATGCTGAGTGTCCTGCGAATCCGCACCTATCGCCATCTGTTGGGAGCTCAGGTCGTTGCGTTGACGGGCACCGGTTTGGCGACAATTGCGTTGGGGCTACTGGCTTATGATCTGGCAGGTGGCGCGGCCAGTCTGGTGTTGGGCACCGCGCTGACGATCAAGATGGTGGCTTATGTCGTTATCGCCCCACTTGCCGCAGCCTTCGCAGAGCGGCTCGACCGTCGCCGGATGCTAGTGACGTTGGATCTGGTGCGTGCGGCAGTTGCGGTCTGCCTGCCTTTCGTGACCGAGATCTGGCAGGTTTACGTGCTGATCTTTGTCCTGCAATCCGCATCCGCCGGGTTCACCCCGGCGTTTCAGGCCACCATCCCCGACGTACTGACCGATGAGCAGGACTATACCAAGGCGCTCTCCCTGTCGCGGCTTGCCTATGATCTTGAAAGCCTGCTCAGCCCTGCTCTGGCCGCAGCGCTTTTGCTGTTCGTCAGTTTCGACAGCCTGTTCTGGGGTACGGGCCTGGGGTTCATCGCCTCGGCACTGTTGGTGGTGTCGGTTGCCCTGCCCTCACCCAAACCGACAAGACGCCGTGGAATTTATGACCGTACGACACGCGGCATTCGTCTGTACCTGCATACACCCCGACTGCGCGGATTACTTGCCCTGACTTGGACAGCAGCGACCCTCAGCGCGATGATTCTCGTCAATACGGTTGTAATTGTACGGTCCGATTTGGGCCTGTCGGAAAGCGCTGTGGCCATAGCGTTGGCCGGGTTCGGCGGCGGTTCGATGCTGGCCGCATTTGCCCTGCCCAAACTGTTAGATCGGTTCATGGACCGCACCGTTATGCTGAGCGGGGCCATTTTCGGAATCCTGGCAATTGGTCTCTCTGCCATCCTATTCGCGGCTATGCCGATCTCTCTGATCGGTCTCGCAATACTCTGGGCCTGCATCGGGTTTGGCTATTCCGCCACGCTGACGCCTTCAGGCCGGTTGCTGACCCGCTCGACCCGATCCGAAGACCGACCAGCCGTGTTTGCCGCCCAGTTCACTCTGTCGCACGCCTGCTGGCTGGTGCTATATCCATTGACCGGCTGGATCATGACCACAACCAGCACGGCGGCAACGTTGGGTTGGATGACCCTGATCGCGGCCCCCGGGGTTATGGTGGCCCTTGTGATCTGGCCGCGTTCGGACCGGAAAGCCGTTTCAAAAGAACGTGCTGACATGTCTTGAGCCCCCCTGCCCCGGTGCATTACACCTTGGTGCATCATGGATCAGCTAGACCGTCGCATCATCGCCGCCCTGCAGCACAACGCTCGCGAATCGACCACCAAGATTGCCGCGAAGCTGGGCGTGGCCCGAACCACCGTGCATGAACGCATCAGCCGCATGGAAGAGCGTGGCGTGATCGCAGGCTATTCGGTGGTTCTGAACAGCCCCGAAGACGCCCCGCGCGTACAGGTGGTCGTGCTGCTGGAAGTGCAGCAAAAGGAAACCAAGCGCATCATCAATCGGCTTGAGGCTTACCCCGAGGTCAAGCTCTGCCTGTCGATCAATGGCGAGTTCGACCTGCTGCTATCGGCCGAGGCCCCGCGGATCGAGGACCTGGATATTCTGGTTGATGATCTGGCCAAGATCCCCGGCGTGCTGCGCACCAATACCAGCGTTGTCTTCGGCCGCCGGATTGATCGAATCTGAACGGCTGATAACCCTCTGTAAACCCTAGCAGGATTAGCTTGGCCGGGACTGATCAGAATCCCGGACCGGCAGAATGCCCCATCGTTTGATCTTTGGCCTGAGTTTGCTTGCGTTGAGTGCGGCGCAACAGGTCTTTGCCATGCCCGATGCCGGCGGGGCGGGCATTTGCGATGCAGCCGCGCGCCGCGCTGCCCAATCCCAGGGTGTACCGCTGGATGTCTTACGCGCGATTGCGCGGGTGGAAACCGGGCGGTTGCGGGACGGGCAGTTGGAACCCTGGCCCTGGACCATCAATGTCGAAGGGCAAGGATACTGGTTCACGTCCGAGTTTGAGGCGAAATCTTACGTTTTCGACATTTTCAAAGCAGGCAAGCGCAGCTTTGACATCGGCTGTTTCCAGATCAATTACCGTTGGCACGGCAAGGCATTCCGATCCATCGACGCCATGTTCGACCCGGATGAAAACGCCACCTACGCCGCCCGGTTTCTGAATGAACTGTATGCCGAGCTAGGATCGTGGCCCGCAGCCGTTGGGGCCTATCATTCCCGCACACCATCGCTGGCCAATGCTTACTCGGGCCGGTTTCAGACCGTACTGGCACAACTGGATCAATCCTTGCCCACTGCCCCGGAACGGGCCGCGCGCGACCCGTTTACCACCGCCGCAACCCCTCTGATCCCGGTCAATCTGCCACAACCGGGTGGCGGCGCGCTGGGGTCGCTGGTTCCGCCTTCGGGCACTGCCACCGCCTTTATCTCGTTCAACTAGGAGGCATGCGTGCCCAAGATCGACGCCCGTTCCCTGTTTTCTCCGACCGTGCTGCTGGCGCTGGCGCTGATGACGGTCATCGTGATGATGATCCTGCCGATGCCCGCCTGGGTGCTGGATGTGGGCCTGGCAGCCTCGTTCGCGCTGGCGATCCTGATCTTTACGCTGACGCTGTTTATCGAACGGCCGCTGGATTTCTCGTCTTTCCCGACAATCCTTTTGGCCTCGCTGATGCTGCGGCTTTCGCTGAACGTATCCTCGACCAAGCTTATCATCGGAGAGGGGCACACGGGACCCAATGCCGCTGGGGACGTGATCGAAGGTTTTGCCGACTTCGTCATGGGCGGCAGTATCTTTCTGGGGTTGGTGGTGTTCGGCGTGCTTTTGATTGTGAACTTCATGGTCATCACCAAAGGTGCTGCCCGCATGGCCGAGGTCGGCGCGCGGTTTGCCTTGGACGGCATGCCGGGAAAACAGCTCGCCATCGACAGCGACATGTCCGCCGGGGCCATCGACCACCAACAGGCCAAAGAACGCCGCGAGCGTGAGCAGCAAGAGACGACGTTTTTCGGCTCTCTCGATGGGGCGTCGAAATTTGTCAAAGGCGATGCGATAGCCGGGCTGCTGATCACGTTGCTCAACCTGGTGATGGGATTGATCATGGGTGTGATCGTCCATGGGATGCCAATCTCATTCGCGTTCGAGACCTATGCCATCCTGACCGTCGGTGACGGGCTGGTGTCGCAAATCCCGGCGGTGATCATATCGATCGCGTCGGCCCTGCTGCTGGCCCGCGGCGGTACGCAGGGGGCGACCGACAACGCAATCTTCTCGCAGCTGGGCCGGCATCCAGCGGCCCTGGCAACAGTTGCCATGTTGATGGTGCTGTTTGCGCTGGTGCCTGGCCTGCCCTTTTTGCCATTCATCCTGGGGGCGGGTGTTCTGGGCTATGCGGCCTATAACGTCCATCGCAAGCAAAAGACCGAAGCGGAAGAGGCGCTGGCGCCAACACCGCAGGAAGACACACCGGTCTCGCAAGCCATTGGCGATATTTTGGACCTGGACGATGTGCATCTGGAGTTTGCCCCCGATCTGGTCAGCATGGTCCTCAACCCCGGCACCGGGCTGGACGCGCGCATCGCTAATATGCGGACCTATGTCGCCTCAAGCTTTGGCCTGATCCTGCCTGACATCCGCCTGACCGACCGCGCCGATCTGCCCATGGGCACCTATGTAGTCAAGGTCCAGGGCGTCGAACAGGCGCGCGGCGTGTTGAACCCCGATCTGGTTCTGGCGCTAGTACAGGATGACCGCGACATGCTGCCCGAGGGTAATGACGTGACCGAGCCCGTCTATGGCGCCCCCGCCCGCTGGATTCTGCCCAAGGATCAAGAGGCCGCCGCGCTTAGTGGGGCCACCATCGTTTCCCCGCCCGAGATTCTGGCTACTCATCTGCTTGAGATCATCAAACAGAACTTCTCACGCCTGCTGACGCTGAAATCCCTGCGCCGCCTTTTATCCGAGATGACACGGCTCAGCGATCCGGTTCGGGCCGAGGCCAACCGCAAGCTTCTGGACGAGTTGATCCCCGACAAGGTACCGATCGACACGCTACATGCGGTGCTGCGTCTGCTGCTGGACGAACGGGTCTCGATCCGCAACATGGCCTTGATCCTTGAGAGCGTGGCCGAGGCGCGGCTGACCACCACACAGCCCGAAGGCATCTGCGAACTGGTCCGGCAGCGATTGGGTTTCCAACTGGTGGCCGAGATGAAACGCGAAGACGGATCGATCCCGCTGATCCAACTGGCCCCGGAGTGGGAGGATACTTTCACCACCTACCAGATCGACGCGCCTGCAGCGGGTCTCGACGTGGCGCTGCCGCCGAACCTGTTCAACAAGCTGGCCGATGGCGTGGTCGACAGTGTCGCGCAATCCGCCGATCACGGGCTGTTTCCGGCGTTGGTCACCTCGACCCGCCGTCGCCGTTTGCTGCGCACCATCATGCACGCGCGCGGCATAGCCAACCCGGTGCTGTCGTTCGAGGAAATCGGGCTCGAGGCGCGGCCTTCGCTGGTTGGAACGGTGCCCGCGTGATCGCGCTACCGCCCGAGCTTTTGCCCCAGCTGGGTGAGGGTTTGTGGCACCTCTTTGCCGTCTTCCTGCGTGTCTCGGCCATGGTGTCGCTGCTGCCCGCCTTTGGCGAGCGCAGCATTCCGACCCGCGTCAAATTCGGCATCGCGGCTGCCTTTACCCTTATTGTGACACCAGCGATTGCGGCGCCTGTTGCCCCACCCGGCTTGTTGCCTATGGCAGGATTGGTTCTGACCGAAGTGCTGATCGGGATGGCCTTGGGTATGTCGCTGCGACTGTTCGTGCTGGCCCTGCAAACGGCAGGATCGATTGCGGCGCAGGCAACATCGCTGTCGCAGATTCTGGGTCCAGCTGCTGCAGATCCCGTGCCCGCGATGGGATATCTTCTGACACTGGCTGGCCTGACACTGGCGGTTTTGCTCGGCCTGCACATCCGCGTCGCTCAGTTTCTGATCCACAGCTATACGCTGTTTCCAATGGGCACCCCACTACTAGCCCCGGACCTGTCGCAATGGGGGGTGCAGCAAATTGCGCGCAGTTTTGGGTTGGCGTTTGCGCTGGCTATGCCCTTCGTGATCGCCTCGCTGATCTATAACCTTGCGCTTGGCGTCATCAACCGCGCGATGCCGCAGCTGATGGTGGCGTTTGTTGGCGCTCCGGCCATTACTTTTGCAGGCCTGTTCCTGTTGCTCGCGGGCACGCCCCTGATCTTGTCTGTCTGGTCTGATGCCTTTTTTGCCTTCATGCTGAATCCGCTTGAGGACCCAAGATGAGCGGGTCCGAAGACGACAGCGACAAGTCCTACGAGCCGACGCCGCAGAAGCTCCAGAAAGCGCGCGAAAAGGGTGAGGTTGCCAAGTCCAACGACTTGTCCGTGGTTGCCGCTTATGCCGGGTTCCTCATTGCCCTGTTCGCGGCCGGGCAATTCGGCGTGCAACATATAGGAAGCCTGTTTGTCGTGATGATTGATCAGGCCGACACAATCGCTCCCTTGCTGACCGACGGGCCCGCCGCAAGCCCGGTCGGTGGGATGGTCAAAACGGCGCTGTTGTCCGTCACGGTTCTGTTTGCTGTGCCCGCCGCCGCTGTTCTGCTCAGCCTGATCGCCCAGCGTGCGCTGATCTTTGCGCCCAGCAAGCTGAAACCCAAACTGTCCCGCATCTCGATCATCTCGAATGCGAAAAACAAATTCGGGCGCGGCGGCCTGTTCGAATTCGCCAAGAGCTTTGTGAAACTGGTGATCTACGGCACCTGTCTGGCGCTGTTTCTGCGCTCCAACCTAAACGAGATTCTGTCCGCCAGCGCCGCTCCGGCGCGGTCATCGGTCATGCTGATGATGAATTTTCTGTTTCGCTTCCTGTTCATCGTCATCACCGTGGCGCTTGCCATCGGGGTGATCGACTTTCTTTGGCAACATGCCGAGCATATTCGCAAGAACCGGATGTCGCGCAAGGAAATTCAGGACGAAACCAAGGATGCCGAAGGCGACCCGCATGTCAAACAACAACGCCGCCAGCGCGCGCAGGACATCGCCACGAACCAGATGATGTCCGACGTACCCTCGGCGGATGTGGTGATCGTCAACCCGACCCATTACGCGGTGGCCTTGAAATGGGCCCGGACGGCGGGGTCAGCCCCTGTTTGCGTGGCCAAGGGCGTGGAAGAGGTGGCCTCAGCAATCCGGGGCCGGGCTGCTGAGGCTGGTGTTCCCATTCATTCCGACCCGCCCACGGCCCGCGCCCTGCATGCCGCCGTCGAGATCGGACAGGAAATCGCGGAAGAACATTATCGCCCCGTCGCTGCTGCCATCCGATTTTCAGAGGCGATGCGCAAAAAGGCCAAAGGACAGATCAGATGAAACAAGCAGCCCTATCAGACCTGAAAAACGTTACAGAGGCCGTGTTTCAAAAAGAATACAACGCCCTGCGCCCCCTGCTAGAGGCTGAAGCACGCGCGCAACACCAATTGGCGCGGCTGGACGCGCAGGTCAGGCAATCACGCCAAGACAGCACCGCGGCCGAGGGGTACCGAGTCACTGGCACCGATGTGTTGTGGAACAGTTGGGAGTCAGCCACGCGCCGCCAGCTGAATATGGAACTGGCGCGGATTCGGGCGCAAAAACTGTCGGCGATGGACACGCTGCGCACTGCCTTTGGCCGCAAACAAGCCGTCACCAACCTGTCAGACGCCCAGAAAAAGGCGCACAAACGCGCCCAGCACCGGAAATCGTCACCCTACTAAACAGCGTATAACCCCGTCAGAATCAAACGTCCTGACGGTTGACGCTCATGATCAAGACCTGAAACACATCATCGCCCAAATCCTTGCGCGCTGTCTCCAGCAACGCTTTGCGCAGAACGCTCATATTGTCCGATTCAGTGAATGCGCCGTCAAAACCACCGGTATTGGCGTGATCAAACATGACCTGCAAAAAACCGTCGCGCAGTTTGGGTTCAAGCGCGTAGAAAGCTTCGGTCATGCCAGGAGTGATTTCAAGGCTCAGCGACATGGTGACCAATGCCGCGATCCGGTCCACATCGACGACGGGCACCACAAACTGCTTGGTCAGTTTGAGGTATTCATAGTCGCTTTGCGTGTTTTTTTTCCCAGCAATGTCCTTTTTCTTGGCGGATTTCTCTTTGGTTTTTTCCGCCTTGGCCTTGGGTTTTTCCTGTTTTGCGGCCTCTTTCGGTTCACCGGAGGGCGCAAACACAACTCCGGCACCGATACCGGCCCCCAGACCGATCAGCAAGAATACGACGGGTAGAAGTTTCTTCATCACATCCGCTCCTTAATACGGCAGCACAGCATCCAGGATCTGCTGGCCATAACGCGGCTGCTGCACGTCAGTGATCTGTCCGCGCCCGCCATAAGACACGCGGGCCGAGGCGATCTTGTCATAGGTGATCTCGTTTTTGCGCGAGATATCCTGTGGTCGCACGTAGCCCGTCACCAAAAGCTCGCGCAGTTCGAAATTGACGCGCAGTTCCTGCGAGCCCGAAATCGACAGCACCCCGTTTGGCAGCACGTCGATCACGGTCGCGGCCACACGCAGCGTCAGCTTTTCCTTGCGCTTAACCGATCCTTCGCCCGTGCTTTCTGAGGCGGAATCGATCTCGACCGCGTCCGCCAGCGATGCCCCTTCCGGCAGATGATCCGCCGCGCGCTGTGGCAGGCCAAACAAGCCGACGATGCCAAGGCTTTCCGAAGCAGATCGCGAGCGTTCCGTGTCGTTCGAAAACTCGGCTTTTTCGTCCAGCTCAATCACGACCGTCAGGATATCCCCCTTTTTGATCGCCCGCTGATCGCCCAATAGCGATTGTTGCCCACCGCTCCAAAGTGAGGATCTGTCGACATTGCGCTGCGGCTGGGTGTGTAAAGGCAGGCCCGGCCACAACATCGCGACATGTTCGAGGGAGTCCTCGCTCGGAGTGAAGCTTGGCGGTTTGCCCAGATGATCCAAGCGCCCGCAGGCTGACACCGCCAGAACGGCAAACAACAGAGATTTCGAAAGTTGCGACATCATTTTACCTCGATTTGGCCGTCGGGCCGGATAAGGCCCGTCACAGTGGTACGGGAGGACAGGTTCATGACCCGGATACGATCACCGGCGGCCCCACGACCCAGCGCGCGGCCTTCTGCGGTGATCGACAGCGATGTGCGGTCAAAGATCAGGACAACCAGATCGTTGCGATCCACCAGGGCCGGTGGACCCACATCGCCTTCACGGATCGGGCGTCCGGGATACAGCGCGACGCGGGCCTCTTGCCCGATCAGAAACTCAGGCGTGATTATCGCGCCGGGCACCTGCTGGGCCTTAAGCTCCAGATCAGTCGCCGAGATGATTTCCTTGGCGCGAATAGTGCGGGTCGGCACGACGATATCGGCCTGTACCGAGGCCGGCACCAAAAGGGCCAACATCAAAACCAGAAACCGCATCACCGCACCTGTGTGGTTGCGCCCATCATCTGGTCGACGGCGGAAATGACCTTGGCATTCATCTCATATCCCCGTTGCGCCTCGATCAGTTCGGTCACTTCACGCACCGCATCGACCGAGCTGTCCTCAAGATAGCCTTGCCGCAACGTGCCCAGACCATCCTCACCCGGTGTGCCGACCACGGGTGCGCCTGAGGCTTCGGTTTCCTTGAACAGATTGCTGCCAATCGCCTCGAGCCCCTTGGCGTTCGAGAAACTGGCCAACGTCAGCTCACCCAGCAGCTGCCCGTCTGCCGTGTCGTCGAAATAGGCATAAACTTCGCCCGCAGCGTTGATCGAGATCGACCGGGCATCGTCAGGAATGGTGATCTCGGGCGCGACGGCAAACCCGTCTGATGTGACGATCAACCCCTCGGCGGATCGTTTCAGACTGCCATCGCGGGTATAGCCCGACTGACCATTGGTCAGCGTTACTTCAAGATAACCACGCCCTTCGATGGCGACGTCCAGATCATTGCCGGTAGCGGACAACCCACCCTGCGCCAGTTGCACCGTGACAGCCGCTGGACGCACACCCAGACCCAGTTGAATGCCCGTCGGCAGAACGGTGCCGTCATTGGCGTTCACCGCCCCGGCCCGCGCCATTTGTTGATAGTGCAAATCCGCGAACTCAGCCCGGCGGGCGTTGTAGCCGGTGGTGTTCGTGTTCGCCAGGTTGTTCGAGATCGTCTCGACCCGCATCTGCTGCGCGGTCATGCCCGTAGCCGCGATTTTCAATGCTCTCATGTCAAAATCTCCTTTTCACAAATCAACGCATCAGCGCTTTGAGCGCGCCGCGCAGACGTTCGTCTTCGGTTTCCAGAAAGCTTTGGCCCAGCTCATAGGCGCGCTGGATTTCCACCAGCCGGGTCACCTGCTCGACCGCATTGACGTTGGACCCTTCGAGAAAACGCTGCAGCACCACTGGGTTTTCGACCGGGTCAATTTCGCCCTCGGCGCGGAACTGCGTGCTGCCTTCACGCACCAGCGTTTTGGGATCGGCCACACGATAGACGCCGATCTGCCCCAGAAATTGCCCCTCGATACTCAGTGTGCCATCGCTGCCAACGTCAATCGACGCAGCATCCGGCGGGATGAAAACAGGTGCGCCGTTGCTGTCCAGCACCCGATGGCCGTCCATCGTGACCAAATCACCCTCGGCACTGGGTGAGAACGCCCCGGCCCGGGTCAGCCTGTTGCCGGATGGCGTTTCGACCATGAAAAACCCATCACCTTCGATGGCAAAATCAAACTGGCCGCCGGTTTCGGTCAGCAGGCCCTGCTGCAATGAGGTGTTGCGCGCCTCGGCCCGTGCCATGGACAGGGACGGGTTGCCCGGCAAATCGCGGACAAACTCGGAAAACACCAGACCTTGCGCGCGGTATCCGGTGGTGTTGGCATTGGCGATATTATTCGCCACCAGCCGCATTTCATTCATCAGGCCCGTCTGGCGGGACAAAGTGGTATAGGCGGTATCCATCAGCGGCCTCCGGCGATCAATGGGATGAGGGTTGTGGTGAAAAACGTCACCAGCGTCTGGGTCATGAACCCCATCGAGATCCAGAACACGATGACGATGGCGATCAGCTTGGGCACGAAGGTCAGTGTCATTTCCTGCACAGAGGTCAGCGCCTGAAACAGACCCACGATCAGGCCCGACACCAGCGCCACCGCCAGGATAGGAACCGAGGTAAGAACCGCGACCCACAGCGCCTGGCGCACAATGTCATAGAAGAGACCTTCGCTGAGCATCCGATCAGACCGGCATCCGCAGGATTTCCTGATACGCCTTGACCACTTTGTTGCGGACAATGACCGCCGTTTCCACGGCCAGCTCGGTCTGTGCCAGTGCCTGTACCAGAGCGTGGGGATCGGCCTGGCCGGTCATGGCGGCCTGCGACATTTGCTCGGAATGCTTCAGCGTCGCTGTAAAGTCCTGAAACGTACTGCGCAGCCCTTGCGCCAATCCGGCGTGATCAGGATCGGCCTGTGTGGCCGGGCGAGCGACAGCATAGTTTTGTGCCGCGGTCAGGGATCGGATATCCATTCTGGTGTCCTTTATTTTCTGAGAAGTTCCATCAAGCTCGACGACATCTGGCGTGACTGGTCGAACATCTTGAGATTGGCCTCATAGCTGCGCTGCGCCTCACGTGCGTCTGCGATTTCGATCATCAGATCGACATTCGAGCCACGGTAATGGCCGGTTTCATCCGCCATCGGGTGACCGGGGTCATAAATGCGCGAACCCTCGCGGCGATCCAGTTTGACGCGCCCGGCCTGCACCACCTCTTGTCCGTTCTTTTGCACCGTCTCAAACGGCACGGTTTTGCGGCGATAACCTGGCGTATCGGCGTTCGAGATATTCTCGGACACATGCCGCAGGCGGGCTGATTGCGCACGCAGAGCATTGGTTGAGGCGGCTAGGGAATGGGAAAAATCGCTCATGTCTTACACTCCTTATGACCGGCCAAGGCTGCTGCGCAGGATGTTCATCGAGGATTTGTAAATGGTCAGCGCGCGGTCGTGCTGACGCTTGACCTCGACCGCTTTGAACATCTCTTCCTCGACAGACACTCCATTGCCGTTTGGATCGCCCGAGGGCGCAACCTCAAACTCGGCCCAGGGCTGTGGGGCGGTGGCGCCGTTCAGATGACCCGCGCGGGTGGCGGTCATCGAAACCTGACGGTCTGATTTTTCGAATGCTTTCTGAAAACCCTCGATATCGCGGGGCTGATAGCCGGGCGTATCTGCATTGGCCATGTTGTGCGCAATCACTGCCTGCCGTTGCCCGGCATGGGTTGCCATTGCGTACGCTACTTTAAAGACGTTCAGGTCATAGAACATCGGGGCTTCTCCCTCGATCAATTTCAATCAAGGCTTAACCCCGATTCCTTTAGAAAGCGTTTGCAGAAACCCGTTGGAGAACCCACGATGTCCGATCTCGACCCGATGCTTCTGAAGTGTGAATTCGACCGTCTGTCTGCTGTGCGCCATATGGGCCGCGTTACCGGCGTGGCGCGCGGAGTCATTGAAATACAAGGGCTTGAAGGGCAGGCGCGAATCGGTGACCACCTGACATTGCGGCGTCGTAATGGCCCGGATCTGCCGGGCGAAGTGCTGCATGTCGAGGCCGACGGGATTCACATGATGCCAACCGCCGCGCCGGATGGGGTGTGCCTGGGTGACCGGGTGATACTGGACCAGACACCCGCTTTCGCACCCGGCATGCACTGGCTGGGGCGCCTGGTCGATCCCTTTGGCAAACCGCTGGACGGGAAACCTCTGCTTTCGGGCGCACATGAGCAGGACATCATGCGTGCCCCGCCCCCAGCTGTGGCACGTAAACCGCTGGGCGTACGGATGGAGACCGGTTTAGCGATACTCAACACGATGCTGCCCGTGGTCCAGGGTCAGCGCATCGGTCTGTTCGCCGGATCGGGCGTCGGAAAATCCACCTTGCTGGCAACGCTCGCGAAATCAATGCAGGCGGATGCCGTTGTCGTGGCACTGGTGGGCGAACGCGGACGGGAGGTAAACGAGTTTGTCGAACATGCGTTGGGGGCAGAGGGGATGAAACGCTCGGTCGTTGTCGCGGCCACGTCCGATCAATCGGCGCTTGCCCGCAGGCGTTGCGCCTGGTCGGCAATGTCGGTGGCCGAGTATCTGCGCGATCAGGGGCTGAACGTATTGTTTCTGGCCGATTCGGTGACGCGATTTGCCGAGGCGCACCGCGAAATCGCCGTTGCCATGGGCGAAGCGCCTTCGTTGCGGGGCTTCCCACCTTCGGTCACGCCGCTGATTGCCGGGTTGTGTGAACGCGCGGGTCCCGGAACGGCGGACCAAGGTGATATCACCGCCGTGTTCAGTGTTCTGGTCGCGGGATCGGATATGGATGAACCAGTGGCCGACATCCTGCGCGGGGTTCTGGACGGGCATATCGTGCTGAGCCGCGACATTGCCGAGCGCGGGCGGTTTCCGGCCATTGACCTCAGCAGTTCGGTATCGCGCAGCCTGCCGGGGGCGGCGACCGCAGAGGAAAACCAATTGATCTCGGAAACCCGCAAACTGGTCGGCAGCTATGAACAATCCGAAGTCATGATCAAGGCCGGGCTTTATGCCGAAGGCGCAGACCCGCTGCTGGATCAGGCCGTGTGCGTGCATGAGGAACTGGACGCGTTCTTTGGCAAAGCTGAACCGGATGGAATCAATAACAGCTTCAACCGCCTGCAACTGATCCTACGGCGGGCCAACGCCAACTTACCGCGCTAGCGAAATCAGGACAGTTTTAAGTGTTAAGGCCACCTTAAGACCTGCCCGGCTACCCCTGTAGTTGGGTGATAAAAAAGGTGGTGGAGATGGGTGCGCAATCCAATGCGGCGCCAATCATCATCAAGAAGAAACGTGTGTCAGGTGGCGATGGTCACCACGGCGGCGCGTGGAAAGTCGCATATGCCGACTTTGTCACGGCCATGATGGCGTTCTTCATGTTGATGTGGCTGCTGAATGCAACGACTGAGAAACAACGCAAAGGGCTGGCAGATTACTTCTCGCCGACGATTCCGGTGAACCCGGTCTCGGGCGGGGGCGATGGGGCCTTTGGCGGCAACAACATGTTTTCCGAAGTGACCATGGTAATGGATGGCTCGGGCGCGACCAAGCGGCACCCGACGATTGCGCGGCAAGCGCGGGGGTCGATCGGCGTGAATCCCGATGGCGGCAAGGAAATGTCCGAGGACTTCTCGACGCTCGAAGCGCAGCTTCTGGGACATACCGGGGAAAGCATGGTGTCGGACAAGGTGCTGAAACATATCGTCACGCGCGTCACCGACGAAGGTCTGGTGGTCGAGCTGTTCGATACCGAGGATCAGCCGCTGTTCGAATCGGGAACGGATGAACCGACCGCGATGATGCGGGCGCTGGCCCTGCTGGTGACGCGATCTTCGGATCTGGTGACAAATGCTGTCTCGGTCGAGGGTCACGTCAGCGCCTCGCCCGTGGTTCTGGCGCAGGACCCGTCCTGGGATGTATCGACCTCGCGCGCGCAGGTGGTACGCCAACTGCTTGAGGATAAGGGTTTTGCGGGTTCTCGGCTGGATCGCGTGACCGGTCATGCCGACCGGGAATTGAGCGATGAAAACCCGATGGCCGTGCGCAATAACCGGATCGAAATCATCTTTCTGCGCGACACCTGAACGCACAGGATAGGCCGCATTTTAACTGTTAGCGCGCTGTTAAGGGGCAGTGCGTTAGCTGTTGCCTCAACGATTGACGCAACAGAAGGGCGTGCCAATGACGATTTCCTCCTCGCTGAATGCCGGTGTGGCTTCTTTGAAGGCCAACGCCAACCGGCTGGCAACTATTTCAGACAACATCGCCAACTCGTCGACCTTCGGCTACAAGCGGGTCGAGACGGATTTTCATTCGATGGTCACGTCAGGTCTGGGCGGCAGCTACTCGGCGGGTGGGGTCAGAACCACCAGCCAGCGTCTGATCGATCAGCGCGGATCACTGGTGACGACCAACAATTCAACCGATCTGGCAGTACGCGGCCGAGGCATGCTGCCGGTTCGCCCAAGCTCGCAAATCGCGGGTGGCTCGAATGAGATGCAACTGACCACGACCGGTTCTTTCCGCACCAATGAGGATGGGTATCTGGTCACCGAATCCGGCTTGGTCCTGCTGGGCTGGCGCGCCAACCCGGACGGTTCAATTCCCGCGGTGCCGCGGGACACCCCGGCGGCGCTCGAACCCGTGCAGCTTAGCGTCAATCAACTGTCCGGCGCGCCGACCACACAGATGAATCTGCGTATGAACTTGCCCGCAACGGCCACCGAAGCCGGGTCGCCGGGCGACACACAACCCCTGTCGGTTGAATACTTCGACAACCTGGGCAAATCCGAAAGCGTGGATATCGAACTTGTGCCAACCGTCCCCGGAGCCGGCAGCAGCAATGAATGGACCATGGTGCTGCGCGACTCAGCCTCGGCCGGGGCGGTGATCGGGGAATACACGCTGACGTTCACCGACAGCCGCACCGCTGGCGGCACACTGGCCAGCGTCGCCACCGTGTCGGGCGGGGCCTATGACCCGGCAACCGGCAACCTTGTGGTCAACGTCGCGGGTGGCCCGATGGAGATCAATATCGGCCAGATCGGCGATGCGGACGGCATCACGCAACTGTCCGATACCTTTGCGCCCGTTTCGATCACACGCGACGGGTCAGCCGTGGGCACGATGACCAGCGTTCAGGTCGACGAAAATGGCTATGTCTATGCGTTCTACGACACTGGTGTCAGCCGCCGCATGTTCCAGATCCCGCTAGCGGATGTGCCCAACCCCAATGGCCTGACCGCGCTGGACAGCCAGACTTATGCGCCATCACGGGAAAGCGGCACATATTTTCTCTGGAACGCAGGGGAAGGTCCAACAGGTGAACTTGTGTCTTTCGCGCGCGAGGAATCGACCACAGATATCGCGACCGAGCTGACTTCGCTGATTCAGACCCAACGCGCCTATTCCTCGGCTGCTACGGTGATTCAGACCGTTGATGAGATGCTGCAAGAAACCACCAACATCAAACGCTGATTTGGGTTTTGACCCGGAAAGGGGGCCTGTCTGATGAATTTGTCGACAGCATTCAACAACGCCGTCAGCGGCCTGACGGCCTCGAGCCGCGGCACCTCGGTCGTGTCGGACAATATCGCCAACGCGCGGACGCCCGGCTATGCCCGCAGGTCGCTGGAACTGACGACAAACGTGATTTCGGGCACCGGGGTGCGCACCGTAGGGGTTATTCGCAATCAGGACCCGGTTCTAACCGCCAACCGTCGCACCACCGATGCGGAACTGGCCTACCAATTTGCAGTTTCCAGCTTTCACACCAGTGTTGAGGGCGTCGTTGGCACGGTTGACGATCCCACATCGCTCGCCAATCGGTTGGCCGAGTTCGACAGCAGCCTGATCACCGCTGCCAGCCTGCCAGATTCTTCTGAGCGACTGGATCAGGTGGCCCGCGCGGGCCGTGATCTGGCCAACGCGCTCAATTCGGCGTCCGAAGGCGTTCGGCAGCTGCGCTCGGACGCAGATCGCTCCATTGGAAAGCAGGTAGAGAGCCTGAACCAGACCCTCAAGGATATCGAGAAGCTGAACGCCAAAATTCCGTCGGTCAAACATGCGGGTGGCGATATTGGTGCCCTGCTGGACCAGCGGCAGGTGTTGATAGATCAGGTGAATGAGCTGGTGCCGGTGAACGCGGTTCCGCGTGCGAACGATCAGGTGTCGCTGTACTCAGACGGTGGCCTGATCCTGCTGGAAGGCACGGCTGCCGAATTTTCCTTTACCACCACGGGCGACACCAAACCCCACATGACGGTGGGCAATGGGCAGCTGTCGGGGTTGGAGATGAACGGAAACCCGGTGCGCACCGGCGGAGACAACGCCCAGATACGCGGCGGCGCGCTGATGGCGCAGTTTGAAATCCGCGATGAGCTGGCGGTTGAGGCACAGGCTCATCTCGACTCGGTCGCGCGGGATATGATCGAACGGTTCGAAACACCCGGTCTGGACCCCACCGCATTGCCTACCGATCCCGGTCTGTTCACGGATGCTGGCAACCGCTTCGATGCCACTGCGCCTGAGGGGCTGGCCTCGCGCATCAGCTTGAACACGATTGTTGATCCCGACACTGGGGGTGACAGCTGGCGCTTGCGCGACGGGCTTGGTGCGGTGGCCCCCGGCGATCCGGGCGATGCCACGCAATTGCAAGCCTTTGGCGCCATTCTCAGCGATGCCCGGCCCGTCGCGGGGTCGCCCTTTGGCACCGGTGACATGCGCGCCTCGGACCTGACCGATGCGCTGATGTCCAGAACCGGGTCGGACGCTCATTCCGCCAGCCAGCGCCTGACCTTTGCCAACAGCGCGCAGCTGGAAATGGCCAGAATCGAGGCGGAACAGGGCGTGGATACCGACCAGGAATTGCAGAACCTGATGGAGATCGAGCAGGCCTATGCCGCGAACGCGCGGGTCATCTCGGTAGTGGATGAATTGATGCAAACCTTGTTGAGGCTCTGATGATGAATTTGACGTCTATTGGCGATCTGGCGCGGGGCATGACATTGCGGACCCGCTCGACCGAACTCAGAAACGAAATCGAAACCCTGTCTTATGAGATGTCGACCGGCAAGGTTCAGGATGTGTCGGGACGTCTGGATGGTGACTATTCCCATCTGCTGGATCTGGACCGCAGCCTATCGCGTCTAGACGCCTATCAGATATCGACGGCTGAGGCTGGGCTGTTCACGGATGCCATGCAGCTGAGCTTGACCACGATTAACGAGTCCGTGACCGAGTTGACCTCCTCCCTTTTGTCCTTCGGCACGTCAAACCAGGCGGTCAGCCATGAAAATGCATCGGTTCAGGCCCGGAACGAGTTGGATACGATCATATCAGCGCTGAACACCCGCGCTGGTGGACGCAGCCTGTATTCCGGCGCGGCCACTGATGTCTCCCCCCTGCCGTCAACCGACACGTTGTTGAACGCACTTGAAACGGAGCTGAGCGGATACGTCACAACAGCGGATATCAGACAGGCGGCAGAAGACTGGTTCAACGACCCCGCCGGGTTTGACGCGGTGATCTACCAGGGCTCGGGCAATGCGTTGGCACCGATGCAGATATCCGAGAATGAAAGCATCACGATCCCGATCACAGCCACCGACCCCGCGATCAAGGATGCGATACGAGATATTGCCGTTGCGGCGTTGGTCTCTGACAATGCTCTGAACTTGCCGCGTGATCAGCGCACTGCCCTGTTTACACAGTTGGGCGTCGATCTGGCCAACACCCAGAACGATGTGGTGAACTTGCGCGCTCAGGTCGGTTCAGCAGAGGCTCGGATCGAACAGGCGGCCACGCGCAACAGCGCCGCGCAGACCAGCCTTGAATTCAGCAGGAACAAGTTGATCGCTGCGGACCCCTATGAAACCGCTGCACAGTTGCAGACTGTCCAGTTCCAGTTGGAGAGCCTGTATTCCGTCACCGTTCGCAATGCGAACCTGTCGCTGGTGAATTTCCTAAGATGAAGCTTTTTGTTTTCCTACTGATGTTGCTGCCCGGGATCGCGTTCGCTGGCACGATACGCCTGAAGGATCTTGTGGATTTTGACGGGGTACGGGGCAATGATCTGGTCGGCTATGGCCTGGTTGTCGGGCTGAACGGAACTGGCGACGGGCTGCGCAATTCACCCTTCACCGAAGAGATTATGTCGAACATCCTGGAACGGCTGGGCGTCAACGTGAATGGCGAAGATTTTCGCCCTAAAAACGTAGCGGCTGTGTTGGTGACCACCAGCCTGCCGCCTTTTGCGCGGGTCGGCGGGCAGATCGACGTGACGGTGTCGGCCATTGGTGATTCCAAAAGCCTGTTGGGTGGCACCCTGATCATGACACCGCTCAACGCGGCCGATGGGCAAATCTATGCTGTGGCGCAAGGCACGGTTCTGGCCGGTGGCGCCGTGGCTGAGGGTGAGGCTGCTTCGGTTGTTCAGGGAGTGCCGACCTCCGGCGTGATCCCCTCGGGCGCACGGGTTGAGCGTGAGATCGATTTTGACCTGTCAACCTTAACGCAAATGCGCCTTGCCCTGCGCGAGCCGGACTTCACCACCGCCAGCCGGATTGAGAATGCGATCAACACAGAATTCAACCGCGCAGTGGCGATTATGCGGGATTCCGGTACGGTGGAACTCAACATTGCGGCAACCCAGTCGGTTTCAACCGCGCATGCGCTGGGTCGGATCGAAAACATTCTGGTCGAGCCGGAATCCAAGGCGCGCGTCGTGGTTGATCAGCGCTCGGGCACCATCGTCATGGGGCAAGAGGTTCGGATTTCACGGGTCGCGGTATCACAAGGCAATCTAACCCTGACAGTCGAGGAATCCCCCATCGCAGTTCAGCCCAACCCTTTTGCCCGCGGCGAAACGGTTGTGGTCCCCCGCACTTTCGCCGGTATCGAAGAAGAAGAGGGCACCGGGTTGGCCGAAATCCCCGAGGCAACTACCCTGTCCGAGGTTGTGGCCGGGCTGAATGCGCTGGGCGTGTCGCCCCGCGACATGATCGACATACTGAAAACGATCAAGGCCGCCGGGGCGCTGCACGCCGAATTTGTGGTCCGATAAGCAAACAGCACCGGGCAGATGGCGGGATCAGATACCCGCCGTCACTTGGATTTCCAACTATCAAGCCAGCGGCGGAACCCGTTGCGCTTTTCTTCGATCGCATCACCGGCGGCATAAATCCCATCTTCCATATTCTCAAGCATCGGGTCGATACGGCGTTGCCGGAACCGGCGCCAGCGCACCCAAATGGCCCAGACGATGGCAAAGAAAACCGTCAGAAAGATGATGTTGAACCATGGGATCAGCCGCACATCAGGGCTGTCCACCGGGCGCACCGAGACCACATTGGGAAAGATCGACATAAGCTGATTGCGCCAACCATAATGGCGCAAAACCACCCATTGCGGGTTATCCGCAGTCGACACGAGATTGGTCAGTTCCGCCTGTAGGTTCGAACTGTCGAGTTTGAAATAAGGCGGCCAGCCCCAGCCGGTATCCTCATTGCGATAAACGCGCGGTTTCCCGTTCGGGCGGAAGGTCTCCACAAAACGCACATCGCGGTTGGTGGTCTGCGCGCCCTCTTGCCCTGTATCCTGCTGTGCCCAGAAGATCGAGTTCTCACCAAAATCGACGCGCCGCACCTCGGTTTTTACGATCCGCACAACATCTTGCTGTGGCAAGGTGTATTCCAGCACCGAGGCAACAAGCCCCCAAAACACGATGATGAATACCCATTTGACATAGACCATCTATCCGGCCCTCATTTAAAATTAGTAATATAGATTAGCAGGGCAATGGCCCCAAGCGGGATGACATAGACACCCAGCAGCAGTTTCTTGCGGAACGATTTGTCATATTGCCGCATTCCCCGCTCGAGAAAAGCCTCTCGATCACCGTGCAGCCCTTTTTTTTCCCAATGCGCGATCAACTTACGCCGACGGACGAGGCGGGAGTAGATCGACAGCCCGACATAGATCACGGTCAGAACGATCAGCAGTGGAATTAGAAAACGGATTGCGACAAGCATTCAATTCCTCCCAACTGCACCCCAGGGACCAACGCGTGCGATGATGTCATCGCTAATCCGGTCACTGCCGCTCATGTCCGGTTCATGTCCGAACAGCGCAGCGCGGGCGCCCGCCTTGTCCACCTGATACTCGCGCGCAAGAAAGTCGGCAACATAGGCTTTCTTGGTCTCGGACCAACCGGCATAGGTGTTGTAAAAGAGTTCTTTGTGGCAGATGAACATTTGGCGCGGGTCCAGCGGGGCCAGCTCAGCCAGCAGCATGTTCACCAGATCACGGTTCGGCGTATCGGTGGCCCGCAAGGTGTAGAAATAGGCCGGATGGTCCGAGGTGATGCGCGGCCACGGACCACCATCCTTCGCCCAGCGCAGTAATTGGCCCAAACCGTGATAAGCCTCGGGCAGGCGGTCTGCGTGATTGCGGGCCAGCCGTCGCATATCGCTGCGATCCAGCCCCGTCAGGTCAACACCTGCATCCGCCGCCGCGTCGACGGTCAGGAAATCCATCTTTTGCTGCAGGATCGCAGCGGCATCCACACCCCGCGCTTTGACGATTGGTTCGACCAAGTCGTTAAAGTCAAGAAACTTGGCGATCTGATTTCGCTGCGACGGCTCGAACGTGTATTTGATCTTCAGATCCTCGGGCTTTTTGCCCATACAGATCGCCGCCGGGTGGTCCAGATCAGGAAACAGATAGAGCCCGCCGAAATGCGCCGTCCAGAAGTTGCGTTGCTCAAACGCGGTGTGGCGCAGGCGAACGGGGTTGCGGGTGACGTCACCGGTTTCCTTGGCCGTCTCGATCATCTTCGCGATCAGCACATCGTCGAACCAGGCGTCTTCTTCGGTTTTGAAGCGCTCGACCATGCCCGCCAGTTGCTGTGCTTTGCGCAGGGTGCCGCCTGCAGTGTCGGCCTCGATCTCGATCTTTTTGATGTTCAGTAGGTCACGCGGCGTGCTGAGTTTGATGACCGAGTTCACCAGCTCTCCGGCCACCGCATCTGTGGCGGTCAGGGCAAACAGCTGCGCCTCGTTCATCTCGATGAATTCGCGCAGAATATCGCGCGAGGTCGAGAATTTGACGTTCAACAGGGGCGCGCGTTTCTGCTCGGTCGTCAGCAGGATGAACTGCCGGTTGACCCCGTTGGGGTTGAGGTAAAGCGGGTCGTCCAACTCAATCCCAACCTCCGGCGAATAGCCCGAGATATCGACATGGAAATCCGTCAGTGCCGTGGTCTTGCCCGCCAGATGCTGCAAAGCGCGGTTATATCGCTCGACCAGAGCCGGGCTGGAGATGTGGACGAGGTTGCCGAACATCAGGCCTTTTTCGATGAGGCGGATCATGACACTTGCTCTCTGCCCAGTTTTCCTCGAACGAATACCTCAACTGGCTTCAAAGCCTTCAAAAAATCTTGCCGGTATACATCCTTTTCATCATCCAAGCGGTCATAAAGGATATCGCGTTTCTCTCCTAAGATTTCTCGATAGGACTTCGCTAATTCAGTATCCCCGTAGTAATTAGCGTCCAGAAAAAGCTTAATGTAAACAAATAGCTCATGTTCAAGTGTCTTTAGAGGTTCAAAGAGTTTGGACAATTCTTCTCCCCAGACTGCATCTGCCTCTAGCAACAAAGCATCGAGTTCGTTTCGTTTTTCCGAGTGGCGTTCCCAACGTTTTGCGTAAGCGTTGATAACTCCCCGCCGACGTAGTTCTGCATCTGGCAATCCGTCAGCTTCAGCCTCGTCGATCCGCAATTCAGAATTCGACATAGCGGGGTGGCGAACCGAATAAAGCGCATCGCGGTATCGGTATGTTGCAATCATGATGCGGCGTGCCAGATCAGAGTCGGCTGTCCAGATGTTTTGGTTTTTCCAAGTGCTCAAGCCTCGAAATGCGGCTATTGCTGCCGCAACGGCAGCGCCCGCCATAACAGTGTTAGCCAACGCAGCCCAAGCTTCAGCACTCATCTGCCTTTCCCCTCCAGATACCGCCGCTTGGCCTCTTCCATCCGGCCCATCTCGCGGACGGCGTTTTCGATGGCGACCTCGTCGCTCTTGTCGGCATAGCGGAACTCGCTGTCGGCATAGCGGTTGATTTCCTGGATCACCATCTCGACCGTGATCGGCTGGCGTAGGTCCTCAATCATCGCCTTCTTGGTGTCGTAGTCGCGGAACAGGAACAGGTCGGGGTTTTCCATCCATTCGTCGGGCAGTTCGAAATCCATCGCGCGGACCTTGACCGCATCGGTGATGTTCTTGATCGCGCGACCGGTGAAACGCTCATCCGCCTGCTGGATCGCCTTGAGGTAGGTGCCCAGCTTGGCGATCGTGTCCATCTGGCCGATATCGCTGGACACCCGGTCATAGACCTGCAGCAAGGCGGCCTCATGCGGGCGAGAGTGGCTTTCGAAACTGGCGGCGACGGCCTTCTTGATCTCCTGCGCGGCATAGGCTTCGTGCTCGCCCAGCGGGATGTCATGATTGCGGCCCATCAGCAGGTGCAGGATGTCGATGTAATCCTCGCGCGTCTGCGGCCCGTCCACCAGAAACCGCGCACCCGCCCGCTGACGCAGGGCGTCGTCCACATTCTCGGGGTAGTTCGAGAACATGCCGAAAGTGCAGTTACCGCGTACAACGGTGTTGGCGCCGGCAAAGCTCTCCATCAATACGGCGGTAATTTCCAGTTGCCCAGCTGACGATTGCCGGTCGCCGCGCTTGCCCGCCAGCTGGTCGATATCGTCGATGGTGCCAAACCCGATGACCGAGGGGTCGATGATCGTGTTGATGAAGGCCTTGGCGTTCTGGCCGGATTTCCCCTGATAGCTGTCGATATTGTCGGTGCTCAGGTTCTGATAGCGGAACGGATAGCCCGCGTTCTGGCAGTAGTCATTGATCAGCCCGGCCATCATCTGGATCAGAGTGGTCTTGCCGGTGCCCGGTTTGCCATCCCCCATGAAAGTAAAGATGAACCCACCCAGTTCGGCAAACGGGTTCAGGCGGCGGTCGAAGTCATAGGCCATCACCATCTTCGCCAGCTTCATCGCCTGATACTTGGCGATGTGGTTGCCAACCACCTCGTTCGGTTTCTTGAACGTCATGGTCAGGGTGGTGGATTTGGCCTTCGAGGCGGGTTCAAACCCTCGGATCGTCAGATCATCGGCCTCGATATGCCAGGCGGCGTTGTGGAACGGGGCCAGATGACCAGCAGATTGCGCGCGCAGGGCGGCTTTTTCCATTAGCTGTTCGGCATAGGCGCTGGTGGCCGCGATCAGATAGGCATCGTCAGGGGCATGTTTGGCCAGCATCTGGTCCAGTTCCCACAATGCACCATGCAGGGCAAGTTGACCGTTGTCGGTCAAGACCTCTTCGATCTCACCAATATCAGCAGTGGTTTCGCCAAGATGCGAGGACATCAGATAGGCCAAGGCATTGCCGAAAGTATGCGAGGTGATCAGCGCCTCTGCCGTCAGCAATTCCGAAAACTCGGTCTTGCGCGCGGCGGGCAGATCGCCCGCAAGGTTCGCGCGTTTCAGGTCTGCCAGCGGTGTCTGTTCGGCATAGGCTTCAGCCACCGCCAGAGCAATGGCAACCGCACGGCGGATTGCCTGCTGCGTAGTGGCCTGCGGCGGTGAGACCAGCGCATCGCCATCATCCGAAGCTTCGATCCGTTCAACCAGATGCACCCCGTCGGCCCGCACAGTACGCCTTGTCACTAGACCAGGGGTCGTGGACCGAAACCGCCGCCCCGTGGACACACCCGGTGAACGCTCGACCGTCGCATCAACCGCCTTCGCAATCCGCGGCGCGTGTTCAAACCCATTCAGCAAGGCGGTCGCCGCCGGATAATGTTTGCGTATATCCGCCTCGCGCAATTCCATCTGATCAGACGTCAAACTCATCTCAAAACCGCCATTGCTTCATCTTTTCAAAAATACTCTCGCCGAAGGCGAAATCCTCAATATCTCAACACCTGCCCGGTCTTGCTAACGACGAACTTGCGCACGTCGGCAAATCCCGGCGGGTTGCGCTCGGCCAGCACCTGGAACGGGCGCTGGGGCAGGATGATGGATCGCTGCGTGCTTGTGGCACCGGTCTCGGCCCCCTGCCCGCCGAACGGGTCCAAAGCGAACACCTCGCGTTCGACGGTGGAAAACCACCCGGCGCGTTCTTCGATCACGTCTTCGCTCTCCAATTCTTCAGTGGTCCAGGCCAGCGCCCAGTCCTGACCTTCGGGCGCCTGCGCGTCTTCCAGCACCTGCCGCAGTGGCCCGGATTGCTCGGTATAGGCCGAGGAATACATCGGGCCCACGTGGATGCGGCGCAGGTGTTTGGGGTGCAGGTCGTCGAAGTCCTGATCGAAACCTTTGGCGATGGTCACCAGTTTCAATCCACCCAAAGACTGTGCCATCAGATGCGCCTGAACTTCGGGCCAGCGACGCTGATCCTTCGGCAGGGCGGTTTTGCCACTGTCCTCCAACTGCATTAGATAGATGACCGGCAGGTTGATCTGGCTGTCATAGACCGCCCAGTGGATCATGAACTTACGCCGCTCGCCCTCATTCCCGATCCAGTGACATTCAGGATCGTTGCGGGACCAGAACAGCTGACCTTTCAGCAATTCCTCGTAATAGAGCCTTTGGGACAGCGCGAATTGCAGCTTGGTGGGGATTTCCTGATCACCGATGATAGTGCGGACCATGTCGGTTTTCAGATCGTCTTCCGAGGGCATATTCGCCAGATGCACTTGCGCCTGCTGCGCGTCATTGGCCATGGTCAGCAATTCCGCCGCCACCGGAAACCCGCTGTCGCGCTTGTCCATGGCGAGGCTGCCAAAGAACCGACCCGTATCGCGCCCAACCAGCAAGTACTTCATGCTGAGCGCGCGGAAAGTGTAGAGCAGCCCCGAGAGGTAGCGCGACACGATCCGCACCTCTTGCTTGCTGATCGCGCCCTCAGCCTCCATCGTCGCAGCCACGCGCAGAAGGTGGACGGTGATCACCTCGAATTTGCGGAAATAGCGGCGCGAGGCAAAGGTGTCGGTCAGGCCGACATGGTCTTGAGTGGGGTCAGTCATCGGCAGAAGGATCGCTTTGTCTCATTCCCCGCTGCTTTAGACGAGAGGGCAGATTGAGGATAAGCCAAATTAGGTACAAGATGAGGGCCAATAACCCAATCACCAAACAAATCGGGCCAACGGTAAACACAAACAAAGTAAGAAGGTTTGCCAATCTCGGGAAAGCTTCAAGTGAAAGAAGTATGTAAGCCAGACCAAATGCTATGAACGGTGAGGCTATTAGAACGAGAGTAAGCCAGATATCTCCGGTTTTACGACTACTAGACTGTCTCATCCGCCATACAAATTCTTATCATGCTTCTCGACAATCGAGGCAAATCGGCGGGCAAAGCGTTCGTCTGCCTTGGCCTTTTTCTCCAGCACGTCGCGGGCAAAAACCATGTGATCCTCATGCGCCTCAAGCATGTCGGCCATCTTCTGGTTGGTCGCTGTGCCGATGGCGGCCATGGCGGTTTGCGCCTCTTGGTCCGTCTGCACGCCGATCTCGTTGATGCGGTGGGCCACGTCCTGCTGCTGCGCTGTTTTCAGCGATTTGGTCAGGGCGTCATACAGCACCACGCGCTGTTGCGTGTCTGTTTGCAGCTTGTTGATCAGCACCATCTGCGTCGCCGCCTGGTTCTGCAGTGAATCGACCCAGGTCTTGCCCTTTTCGATATAGCGCTCAAGCGTCTGGGACTTGGCCAGCTTGACCTGCTCTTCCTGAACCTTGGCGTTGTATTGCTTGTTCATCTCAGCCAGTTCGGTTTCCAGCTGGGTCCGCGCGGCGGCGTCCTGTTCGACGCTGATCTTGTTCTCCAACGTGATGATCGTCGGATCCATGCCCTGAATCTCGGCGCGCAAGGCTTCCAGTTCGGCCACGGTCGCCTCACGGTCGTCCAGCGTGCCGGTTAGGTTGTCCTCAACCTTTACCCGCTGCTCCTCCAACACCGACAACTGCCCTTCCAGCAGCTTGACGATCACGTCGGATTTGGCGATCAGGTCCTGCAGCTTGTCGTCGATATTGGCGGTGCGCATTCGCTCCTGCCGCATCGACTCGGATTTGGCTTTGGCGAAGATTCCGACAAACGATTCCCACCCGGTTTTCGATCGCATTTCGTCGAAATCCTTGGAAAACGCGTTGGTCACATCGTCCAGACCCATGATCAGCTCAGCGATATTGGCGTTCATCACCTCGGTATGGGCATGCACGTCTTCAAGCGTTGCATTTTCGATGTCGATATCCGCCTCGGTGGTGCCGATCTTGGCACGGGCAGCTTCGATACGTGATGTCAGCCCCTCAATCTGTGATTGGCTTTCACGGACTTTCGCCTGAGTCTCTTCGATCAAAGCATCAAATTGGTGGTTCGACATCTCTGCTATCCCTTTTTTCTTTATTTAACTAATAAGATAGGGAATGTTACGGGTGTTTACATCCCCCTGGGTCCAAAATTCCTCCAGACTTTGACAAACTCAGCCTGAAAAAGATAGGCGTGAAGCACAGCCTTGAACTGAAGGTTATTTGATCAAATCTGGATTGACCCGCTGGCGATAGTGGACATAGACATTCCGGACCCCACCTGATTGGGTGCGTTGAACCCATTTTCTGCCGGAGGCTGACCCATGCTGGACGCGACAACCGATCTGAAATCCCTTCTGAAAAACCCTGACCTGCTGGTGACCAAAGCCTATATTGGCGGTCAGTGGGTGGATGGCGACAATGGCACCCTTGCGGTGACCAACCCGGCCCGCGGCGACGTGGTGGCCGAGGTTGCCGATGTCAGCCGGGCGCAGGTGGCAGGCGCCATCGCGCAGGCCGAGGCAGCGCAAAAAGAATGGGCCAAGCTGACCGGCAAAGAACGTGCGGTGATCCTGCGCCGCTGGTTCGACCTTATGATGGAAAACGCCGAGGATCTGGGCAAGATCCTGACCGCCGAGCAAGGTAAACCGCTGGCCGAAGCCGTGGGTGAAATCGCCTATGGTGCCTCGTTCATCGAATTCTTCGGCGAAGAGGCCAAGCGTGTTTACGGCGAAACCATTCCCGGCCATCAGCGCGACAAGCGGATCACGGTGCTGAAACAGCCCATCGGTGTGGCGGCTTCGATCACCCCGTGGAATTTCCCCAACGCGATGATCACACGCAAGGCGGCCCCAGCGCTGGCCGCAGGTTGCGCCTTTGTGGCCCGTCCGGCCACGGAAACCCCATTGTCGGCGCTGGTGCTGGCACTGCTGGCGGAACAGGCGGGCGTGCCTGCCGGCGTGTTCAACGTCGTGCCCTCGTCCCAGGCCAGCGAGATCGGCAAGGAATTCTGCGAAAATCCCGGCGTGCGGAAGCTGACCTTTACAGGCTCGACCGAGGTGGGCCGCATCTTGCTGCGTCAGGCCGCCGATCAGGTCATGAAATGCTCGATGGAGCTGGGCGGTAATGCACCCTTCATCGTGTTCGACGACGCCGATCTGGATGCGGCCGTCGAAGGGGCGATGATGTGCAAGTTCCGCAACAACGGCCAGACCTGTGTCTGCGCCAACCGCATCTATGTTCAGGCCGGTGTTTATGACGAATTCGCAGCCAAGCTGAAGGCCGCAACCGAGGCCCTGCAAGTCGGCGACGGCCTGAATCAGGGCATCACCACCGGCCCGCTGATCAGTGACGAGGCCGTCGCCAAGGTGCGCGAACACATCGCCGATGCCACGGAAAAAGGCGGCGTTATCCTGACCGGCGGCCTGCCACACGATCTGGGCGGTACCTTCTTTCAGCCCACCATCGTCACTGGCGTGACGCAGGACATGAAGGTCGCGCAAGAGGAGACCTTTGGCCCGCTGGCCCCTCTGTTCAAGTTCGAGGACGAGGATGATGTCATCGCCATGGCCAATGACACGATCTTTGGTCTGGCTTCCTATTTCTATGCCAAGGACCTGAGCCGCGTCTACAAAGTGGCCGAGGCGCTGGAATACGGCATCGTGGGCGTGAACACCGGCATTATCTCGACCGAGCTGGGCCCGTTCGGCGGCGTCAAACAATCCGGCCTGGGGCGCGAAGGCAGCCATCACGGCATGGAAGACTATCTTGAGATGAAATACATCTGCATGTCGGTCTGATCTGAAAAGGCCCAGATGCTGACCGCCAGGGCCAAGAAATTCTATGGCCGACCGGTGGTTCGTACTGGAAGAGATCGAAGGTCTGGCTATCGCACCCTCAGGCGGAGCTTTCGTGATAGCCGACTACGACAGGGTAGACGATACCTCGGGCGAAACGGTGTTCTGGTCGATTGGATCGGTGATAGCTGGGAAGTGATCAAAACTAATGTTCAAGAAAAACCCCGTGTGGACACGCACGGGGCCAAACTGTTGAAAAAAATTTTAACGTGCGAGCAGGGCACTTTTTCCTTTCAAAGTAGAAACACATCAACGTCAATGTGCTGCTATATCAATGAATTGGAAAGAGCTGCATGCAGCCAAATCCAAGTAACGCGGGGCACTGTGGAAGCTTTTGAAATGTAGCAGTTTGCCGTAGCAAAATTTTTTTTCTAAACTAGGCCCGTTTAGTACGTTTACTTGTTCCCAGTACGACAAACGACGTCTGGAGGATGTTAAATGAAGCTCCACAACACAGGGGCAGACTCATTAGCAGTTAGGTTCTTACAATTACTAGCCATATGCCTCGTCTGTTTATTGGTCTTAGAGGTCTTTGCTCGGCTTTATGTGAGTTATTTTTGGACCGAAACCAAAAAATCATATTTTATGGATAGCGGTGAGGTCCGCGGGCGGCTGGCCAGTCACACTTACTTGCCGTATATCCCTGCGCCTAGCTACAAGACCGATACGAATCGCCACAATTCTCTGGGGTTTAGGGGTGAGGAAATCGCCCCTGAGAAACCGACCGGCATCACGAGGATCGTGGCGATTGGAGGGTCCACCACCTACGGATCTCATGTGAACGATTACACCCAATCGTACCCGGCACAACTTGGAGCTCTGCTGAACGCCGACACTCGTGGGTTCGAAGTTGTAAATGCTGGTGTTCCCGGCTGGGTCTCGACGGAAAACCTAATCAACCTTCAAACCCGCGTTCTTCCACTCGACCCAGATATCGTCATTCTTTTTCAAGGCAGAAATGAGTTGTTTGCACAGGCATTCAATAATTTTAAACCGGACTACTCTCATCTCAGAACTTCAAACTATAGTTTTCTTCATACCAATGTCTCCTTGAAGCGCGTATTCAAAGTGTCCAGGTTAGCATTGCTTGTGGTTTCCATAAGACCAAGTTCATTTGGATGGAAACGCTATGAAGAGCATCCTGGTTATGGTCAGAACCGCTACGAAAACCGGCCGAACCTTAAAGAACTTATCATCAACCTAGATAACCCTGCGAACAATGAAACCTATCGCGCCAATACAGCGTCAATGATCGCTATGGCCCAAACGCAAGGTGCCAGGGTTGTCTTGGCAACCATGGCATTCCAGCCAGAAAAGTTCGTCAGCGGTCTTCTGCGGGTACAAGTTATCGCACCAACACCTGAAGAACGGGCCGCATTCAACGAATGCACTCGCCTCACAAGTCGAAGAAAACAATCAGATCGTAAGAGAATTGGGCAATACATTCGGAGTACTTGTAGTAGAACTTGCTGCTCTGAACTCGAGGCCAGAGCTATTCCTTGATGATGTACACTTCGACGCCGAAGGAAATGAGGAACGCGCAAGGTTATTGCTTGAAGCATTGAAAACACAAGAATTTTGGGGCGAGGTAAGCAGCCGTTAGGATGCGTAAAATCTGCGGCGAATTCACTGTGCGTGACTAACGGTTTCAGCTTCCTAAAAACAACGCCCCGCGTCTGGAGGAACGCGGGGCGCATGGTGCGACGATCCAGAGAGGAGGAGATCGCCGCGGCGTGAGGGTCAATCGCCTTAGTTCACGGCTTTGGCGTCGACCACGTCTTTTTCAATAGCATTGGCCGAAGCGATCTCGATCCGGCGCGGTTTCAG
This sequence comes from Ruegeria sp. BI7, assembly GCF_056537925.1. NCBI lineage: Bacteria > Pseudomonadati > Pseudomonadota > Alphaproteobacteria > Rhodobacterales > Roseobacteraceae > Ruegeria > Ruegeria sp. BI7. Next base: position 48,145 of record NZ_JBQFSK010000006.1, on the reverse strand, counting down.
GGCCTCGGGCACCTCGCGCTTCAGGTCGATGTTCAGCATGCCGTTTTCGTGGTTCGCGCCGGTGACGCGCACGTGGTCGGCCAGCGCAAAGCGGCGCTCGAACGCGCGGGTGGCAATACCACGGTGCAGATAGCTGCGCTCTTTATCCTCGGCAGCTTTCTTGCCAGCGACGATCAGCGCGTTTTCCTTCACTTCAACCGACAGGTCATTTTCCGAAAAACCGGCGACAGCGACCGAGATGCGATAGGTGTCGGCATCGGTTTTTTCGATGTTGTATGGCGGATAGCTGGGCTGAGCCACGTCATTGGTCAGAACGCGGTCCATCATGTCTGCGATCTGGTCGAAACCAATGGTTGCGCGGTGCAGCGGTGCAAAATCAAAAGTACGCATGTGTCATATCCTCATATCTGAGCGATCTACGATTTGCCCTCCGTTCGGACGGGCGATTGAGTATGCCAGGCCCCGTTCACGGCGACCCGGTACAATTCACATGGGGAGCATTTTGAACGAGTTCAAGACCCGTCGGATGAGATGAATTTGGCACCGGAACTGGACTTGTCCGACCCCACCTGCAACCGGCGGATCTTGGCCTTGGGCTGGGGTGCATCTCGGCGCAGGTCAGCTTTCAAATCAGAAACGATCCCAGACAGTTCCATGCCATATCCAACCTTGCGCCGACCATCAAAACCACCCGCGGAAACGACCGACAGAATCTGCCAGCGCGGTCCCTTTTTTGCCAGAATGGCCGACCCCGAAGACCCAAAGGTTACGTCACAGTCAAAGCTGATCAGCCCGCGACCGCGTTGAAGGATGCTGCACGAACGCTGGCGCGTAATCGCCTCGGATCGGCCTTGCCCGTAGGATGCAACGCTGATCTCGTTGTCGTTGATCCGTCCCTCGTACAACGCAAACGGATCGGCGACGCCATGCGGGACCAGGGCATCCAGGCGCATCAGCGCCACATCGATGCGAACACGCGGCGCCGAGACCGGCGCATTGGCCACAAAATCCGGATGGGTGGCGATCTGGATGACTTTGCGGTCGGCCAGAGAATTACCGTTGCTCAATCCGGCACGAAACGTCACTTCTCCGGGTTTATAGGGCCGGCCGGTGGCCTTATCCAACGCACAATGAGCCGCCGTCAGAACCAGATCCCGTGCAATCAGCGTGCCGGTGCAAAAGCCCTTATTGCCGATATCCAGACGGCCCACCGCCTCCCAGCCATAAAGGTCGTCACGATCCTCCAGCTTGCGTTTTGCGGTTTGCGCATGGGATGCAGTCGACAAGACAAACAAGCATAACAATGTGCCCAGCAGAATTCGTATCATGGCTTGATGAACCTCGCGCCAATGTTTCTTTTGGATGTACCCTCAGGGGTCGCAGCCAGAAACCCGCGCCCAGCCGACAGTTCAGCTTGCAACAGGCGCAGCGACCCTTCGACCGGGGTACCGACGGCAACGCGCTGGCCATTCAACTCGGCCTTGGCAGCCACCACGGACACGATGCGCGGGCGGTCACCCTCAAAGGAAAATACCGGCGCGCCCGAAGAGCCGAACTCGACATCGCAGGACATCACCAGAACTTCTGATCGGCGGGTCATGACCGAGCAGACCTCTTGCAGCGCCGGGGCTTCGGCCCTGTCCTGCCCGTACGAGACAACGCCCACCTCTTCCCCACGACGGGGGCGATCGCCGGTTTCAAACGGGATCACAGTGGTGTTGCGAATGGGTTGCCACAGCTCGATCAGTGCAATGTCATTTCGCAACCGTGCCGTCGAAGTTTCGTTGTCATAGCGATAGTCCGGATGCACCACCGCCTGCCGCGCCGCACGATAGGCGGACGCGCGGCCCAGACGCCACGCGGCCAAAAACTCGACCCCGGACAGATCGATCCGCTGACCGGTTGTTTTGTCGTACAGGCAATGCGCGGCGGTCAGCACCAAAGTAGGTGAGATCAGCGTACCCGTGCAAAACCCCGATCCGTTTATATCCAGACGGCCAACGGCCATCCACGCCCGCCCGGCATCGGTGGTATCCAGGCTTTTTAGCCCACTATCCTGCGCCGCGGCCGCTATCGGCATCAATGCCAGCGCTAAAGCCCTGATCCAGTTTTGCAAGCGGTTCTCCGGCGTTGCTGTTGGATCACCTTCCTACGGTCGTGGTGGGGCGAAAATAGGGCAGCCGTGCCGGGTTTGGTTTCGTCCGAAAACTGATGCGCCGCTGCATCAACCAGGCTTATCTGAGGATCGGAATCTGTGCCCCATCACCCGGTTGCAAGGCCCGTGGTTTGGGGCCACCGGTGGCCCAGTCCAACAATTCAACCGTGTGCAAAACCGGAATATCTGTGCCCGAGCCGATTTGCATCATGCAACCAATATTGCCCGCCGCGATCATGTCGGGCTTCTTGGCCTCAAGCGTTTTCACTTTGCGCTGCTTCAACTGGCCCGAGATTTCCGGCTGCATCAGGTTATACGTACCAGCGCTGCCACAGCACAAATGGCTGTCAGCAGGCTCTAATACGGTGAATCCAGCCTTTTTCAACAAAGTCTTGGGATGAGTTTTGATCTGTTGCCCATGCTGCAGAGAACATGCCGCGTGATAGGCAACAGTCAAGTTCTGGTTCGTACCTTCGGGAAGGTCCAGAAGCATCAGCAATTCGCTGACATCCATCGCGATATCCGCCACCCGCGCGGCGCCTTCCGCCAGCGGATCGTTTCGGAACATGTGCCCGTAATCCTTGACCGTCGTGCCGCAACCCGAGGTGTTGATAACAATGGCGTCCAACCCACCGCCATCCATCTCGGCCGTCCAGGCCTTTATATTGGCTTGGGCCGCTTTGTGACTGTCGCCGGTCTTGCCCATGTGATGGGTCAGCGCGCCACAGCACCCGGCTCCTTTGGCAACCACAACCTCACACCCCAACCGGGTCAGCAGGCGAATGGTTGCGTCGTTGATATCGGTGTTCAGCGCCTTTTGCGCACAGCCCGTCATCAAAGCCACGCGTTTCTTGCGCGGTCCCTTGGACACAAAGCTTTGCGGGTCGTCATTTCGGCTGACCGGAGGGATATGCTTGGGCGCCATATCCAACATCGCCCGCAGCCGCGCATCCGGCATGAGGAAGCGAAACGGGCGGCCCAGTTTCGCCCCAAGTAGCGCCCATCGGAATCGTGTCGGGTAGGGCAGAATTTGCGCCAGTATCCAGCGCAGCGCACGATCACTGAAGGGGCGATTGTAATTCTGTTCGATATAGTCCCGCGCGTGATCAACCAGATGCATGTAATGCACGCCGGACGGACAAGTTGTCATACAAGCCAGGCAGGACAGACAACGATCGATGTGCCGTACCGTTTTTTCATCCGGCACACGCTCATTCTCAAGCATGTCCTTGATCAGATAGATACGTCCGCGCGGGCTGTCGAGTTCGTCGCCCAGTACCTGATAGGTGGGGCAGGTGGCAGTACAGAACCCGCAATGTACACAGCTGCGCAGAATTTCATTCGCGCGCTGGGTCGCCGGGTCCTTTAGCTGTTCTTCGGTAAATGTCGTCTGCATCAATTTATCCCATCAGGCCCGGATTGAAGAGGCCGCGTGGATCAAAACGCTGTCTTAATCCCCGTGTTAGAGCCTTAACTTCGGCAGGTTCAGGGTGAAATTGACCCAATGTTTCTATTGTATCTGCTCCAGCCCGTACCAGTGTTGCGTGGCCGTCAAATGCACCCAAACGTGCGCGCAGATCGGTTCCTTGTGAGACCCGCGCCCAGATCAATCCCCCGCCACAATCGAACAGAAGCTGGTCCGCTGCCAGATGCATCGAAACATCGGGCGCGTCGCTTGGCTTGACCGAAATCCGCCAGACGTCGCCGTCTAGACCCTGAAACGGCTTAACATCACGCAAACCTTGCCACAGGTCCGCAGGATCCGGGATTTCTGTGACCTCACCAAATCTGGTCAATACTGATCTCAGCTGGCCCAAGCGATAGGACACCGAATCGGAAAACCCCTCGATCCGCAAATAGGTGCGCCCATCTTGAGGGTCATACGCGGCCCCGTTGACCTCAAATGGAGATTTCAGCGCTGCGGACATGGCTTGCACTGCGTCTTCAGCATCCGAGACCTGTACAGCCAAGGTCGCAGTGGATTCGGGCTTTGGCAGCACTTTCAGTGACACTTCGGTTAAAATCCCCAACGTGCCCCAGGAACCTGCCATCAGTTTGACCAGATCGTATCCGGTGACGTTTTTCATCACCCGGCCACCGTTCTTGATCACCTGCCCATTGCCATCTACATACCGCACACCCAGCAGGAAATCCCGGCAGGCCCCGGCTTGAATACGCCGTGGGCCCGAGATATTGGCCGCCACGACACCGCCGATGGTGGGCTCTCCGCCCGTGCCCAGCAGACCACGATGATCCATAGGCTCAAACGGCAATTGCTGGCCTTCTGCTTCCAGAGCGGCCTCAATTTCGGCCAAGGGTGTACCGGCCTGCGCCACAAGGGTCAGCGCGCCGGGTTCATACAAGTTTATGCCGCTTAAGCCCACGGTTTGAATGGTTGCGTTTGGCCCGCCAATACCACGGGTGCCACCACCGGCAATACGCACCGGATGGCTCAGTCCGGCCACCATCTCGGCCAGTTCGGTTTCCGTCTTGGGTTTCATCGCATATCTTTTGTGTTAGAGCCTATTATTTTGCAGCCAGACGCACATCGCGCCGGGATGCTGACGCGTTCAGAGGGAACACTTTGGCGGGGTTCAGCAACCATTTCGGATCAAACACATCCTTGATCGCCATCTGTGCTTCCAGGTCTTGCGGCGCGTATTGATGTGTCATCAAATCCCTCTTTTCCACGCCTACCCCGTGTTCACCCGTCAGGCAGCCGCCTACATCGACGCATAGCCGCAGAATGTCGGCGCCAAACGCCTCGCATTTCTCAAGATCGCCGGGTTTGTTGGCGTCGAACAAGATCAGAGGGTGCATGTTTCCATCACCCGCATGAAACACATTACCGACGGGCAGGCCGTAGTCTTGGCTCATCTCGCCGATCCGGCGCAACACTTCGGGCAGGGACGAGACCGGGATCGTACCGTCCAGACACATATAGTCGTTCATCTGCCCCATGGCCCCAAAGGCCGATTTCCGGCCCAGCCAAATCTTGGCGCTTTCCTCGGGCGATTGGCTTTCGCGAATTTCCACCGGGTTATGGCGTTTGGCAATCTCGACGATCTTCGACAGCTGATAGTCGATCTCGGCCTCGGACCCTTCGACCTCGATGATCAGCAGCGCCGTGCAATCGGGATAGCCTGCTTTGGCAAAATTCTCACAAGCCCTGATGCACAGCGTGTCCATAAACTCGATCGCGACGGGCAGAATGCCCGATTTGATAATATCCGAGACACAATGCCCGGCGACTTCGTTGTCGTCGAAACCAATCAGAACCGGCCGGGCGCCCTCGGGTTTGCGCAGTATGCGAAGCGTTGCTTCGGTCACGACACCCAATTGCCCTTCCGAGCCGCAAATCACCCCAAGCAGGTCCAATCCACCTGCATCCAGATGCGCGCCGCCGATCTCAACCACACTGCCGTCCATCAAAACCATGGTCACGCCCAGCAAGTTGTTGGTCGTCACACCGTATTTCAGGCAATGCGCTCCGCCGGAATTCATCGCGACATTGCCCGCGATGGCGCAGGCCAGTTGTGACGAAGGATCGGGGGCGTAGAAGAAATCCTCTTCCTCAACGGCCCCGGTCACGCTCAGATTGGTGCGGCCGGTCTGAACGCGGATAAAGCGATTGTCATAGTCGGTCTCCAACACCTCGTTCATGCGGGCGATGCCCAGAATGACGCAATCCGCCGTCGGCAATGCCCCGCCCGCCAGAGACGTGCCCGAACCGCGCGGCACCACCGGCACGCCTTCGGCATGGCAGATGCGCAACACGTCCGAGACCTGTTGCGTGGTCGCCGGCAACACCGCCAGCATCGGAGGACATTTATACGCCGTCAGCGCATCGCATTCATACGCAAGGGTTTCAGCAGCATCATGGATCACGGCATCTTGGGGCAAAACCTCAAGCAATTGCTGCAAAACGGCGTCCCTGCGGCGCAGAATATCTGGGTTTGGCGTTGGCATGTCCATAGCGAGCCCTCCGGTTTGGTAAATTAATATTACCAATTTCTATATCTGGCAAGTTCTCTTGGCCGCGCGTAGTGTCGCGATCATGATCTGGATTGAACGTGCCCTTGTGTTTTCACCGCTCGACTATGCGGCCATTGTGCTGCTGTTTTGTGCGTGGCAATGGATCGGCTGGCGGATCGACAATCCCTCACCGCGCAAGAATTCCGTCACGATGATGATGGATGATTTTCGCCGCAACTGGATGCACGAGATGGTAACGCGCCAACCGCGCATGTTTGATGCGCAGATGGTTGGCACCATGCGGCAGGGCAGCACGTTTTTCGCCTCGACCACGATGATTGCCATTGGCGGCGGGCTGGCCTTGCTGGGCAATACCGAACGTCTGGCCGGGGTGGCGCAGGATCTGGCCATAGGCAGCGCCCCGGCCTTGGTCTGGGAGATCAAGATTTTGATCGTACTGGCATTTCTGTCCAACGCGTTTCTGAAATATGTCTGGGCGCATCGCCTGTTCGGCTATTGTGGTGTGCTGATGGCCGCCGTTCCCAATGACCCCGAAGACCCGCAGGCCTATCCCCGCGCCGCGCAAGCCGCCGAGATCTGCGTCACCGCCGCACGCAGCTTCAACCGTGCCCTTCGGGCGACCTATTTTGCGCTGGCCTCGGTGACATGGATATTGGGGCCGGTTGCCCTGATCATCGGCACCACCGTCACCTTTGGGGTTTTGTACCGGCGGGAATTTGCCTCGCATTCACGATCGATCCTGATGGACCTGCCGCCCAACACAGGTTCGTGATGACGCGGGTGCGTCGCACACCCTATGGTCAGCGCATGCGATACCTGATTCTCAGTGCCTTTCTGGCCAGCCCTGCCCTTGCCGATCCGTCGGTGATTGAGAATGTCTCAGCCCGTCAGAGCGGCGATACATGGCGATTCGACGTGACGATCCGCCATCCCGATACCGGCTGGGATCACTACGCCGATGGTTGGCGCGTGCTGGATATGGACGGCAACGAACTGGGCATGCGCGTGCTGCACCATCCGCATGAGAATGAGCAGCCATTTACCCGGTCGCTGCGCGGCGTGGTCATTCCCGGTGGTATCACGCAGGTACAGATTCAGGCACGCTGCAATGTCGATGGTTGGAACGAAGACACTACGGTCGTTGATCTGAACTGAGGCTCAGAACACGCCCAAGGTCAGGCCCGCAGCCAAAGCGGCACCAATCTCGCGACATTGGTCCAGCTGATCATCTGGAACAGTCTTTTCCGCCAAAATCGCCGCGGGCGATTGCGCGTGGGTGCAGATGATCAGCGGTGGTTGCACCTCTTTCAACCGCCAGCCGGTTGCGATCCGGGCGATTTGGCGCGCGGCGTTCTCGCCATCGGACCCGGCGCACACCATCTGGGCATAGGGACGGCCTTCGATCTTGCCCAGTACGGGATAATAGCTGCGGTCGAAAAACTCTTTCATCAAACCCGAAATCGCGGCCAGATTCTCGGGCGCGCAGAACAGGTAGCCATCGGCGCGCAGGAGATCGTCCGGTCCGGTCTGATCGGCGGGTTTCAGGATGGTTTCGGCCTCATCCTGCGCTGCCTCAGCTGCGGCTTTGGCCATTTGCCGGGCTCCGCCGGTGCGCGAATGGTAGACGATCAAAAGCTGCGCCATGTCAGACCCGGTGGTAAGGGCCGCCCGACAGGATGGTTGCAGCCCGGTATAGTTGCTCGGCCAGCATCACACGGACCAGCATATGGGGCCAGACCATTGACCCGAATGAGATGGAAAAATCGGCCTCGTCCCGCAGATTAGGGTCTATTCCGTCCGCCCCGCCAATGATCAGCGCCAAATCCTGACGCCCGGCATCGCGCCATCCGCCCAGTTTCTTGGCAAAATCCGGCGAGGACATCACCCGCCCGCGTTCGTCCAGGGTGCAGATCACAGCCCCCTTGGGCAGTGCCTTGCGCAGCAGCGCACCTTCGGCCCCCATGCCTGCGTTTTTCTTGTCTTCGACCTCGATCACACGTGCAGGACCAAGGCCTAAGCTGCGGCCGGTCCGGTCAAATCGGGACAGGTAATCGTCAAGCAGGGTCTTCTCCGGTCCGGCACGCAATCGCCCGACCGCACAAATGCTTATACGCATATTTCTCTCGCCGCCGGCCTGTTAATGCAGGCCGGGATGGCGCCTCAGTTGGCCGAGGCGCTGCCGCCCTGGGGCAGCCACATCTTTTCCAGCTGATAGAATTCACGCACTTCGGGGCGGAAGATATGGACGATTACGTCGCCCGTATCGATCAGCACCCAGTCGCCGGCATCCTTGCCTTCGACCTTCGAGGTGAAACCGAATTCCTGCTTGATGCGATCCGTCAACTTTTCCGCCATGGCCGAGACCTGACGGGTCGACCGACCCGAGGCAATCACCATGTGATCCGCAACCGAGGACTTGCCTTGCAGGTTGATCTGCACGACATCTTCGGCCTTGTCATCGGAAAGTGAGGAAAGGATACGTTCAAGCAGCTTGTCGCTGATTGACTGAGAGTGAGCCATTACATTGGCCCGGTCATCGGCGGGCAAACCCGCCTGGGTATGTAGAGACAGAACATAGTCCTCCTTTGCTGCGCGCCGTAAAACCCCGGCGCCGGGGTACTAATAAGGTAACAAGGGGAATGCAACATTTCAATGAAACGCCGTTATGCGGGGCGCACAGGGGATCACTCTTTGGCGACCTGTTGCGTGGCTGCGTCGGACAACAACCGAACCTCGCGCTGGGGGAAGGGGATGGAAATACCTTTGGATTTAAACGCATCCCACAGGGCCAGATAGACATTGCCGCGGATATTGGTCAGGCCCTTGGTCGGGTCACTAATCCAGAACCGCAGGACGTAATCCACGCTGCTGTCACCAAACCCGGTGATGTGGCAGACCGGCTCGTGCTTACCGCCACTTAACACGCGCGTCACGGATTTGACCGCACCGATGGCCGTTGCACGGACATTATGCGGGTCGTCGTCGTAGCTGGTGCCGAACTCCAGGTCCAATCGCACGAATTTGTCGGAATGCGACCAGTTCACCACCTGATTGGTGATCAGATCCTCGTTCGGAATCAGGTATTCCCGCCCGTCCCGCGTCACGACCGAGACATAACGCGCGCCCAGCGCATTGATCCAGCCGAACGTGTCGCCCAAAGAGATCACGTCGCCCGGCTTGATTGACCGGTCCATCAGGATGATGATCCCGGATATCAGGTTGGACACCACCTTTTGCAACCCGAACCCGATCCCCACACCAATCGCACCGGACAGCAGCGCAATACCGGTCAGGTCAAACCCAAGCGTGCGGATGGCTGCCAGAAAGACAGCGCCATACAGCAGCACCTGAATGCCCTTGGCCAACAACACCTGCATGGATGGGGTGATGTCGTCATTGTTCATCAGCCCCCGCTCAGCCGCGCGGGTGCCAATACGGGCCAGCGTCAGCAAAATACCGATCAGCAGAACCGCCTTGATGATCCCCAGCGCCGAGATGTGCAGATCGCCAATGGAAATCGCTACCCCGTCCAGAAAATCGGCCACATCGTCGGTCAGATTCAGCGCAATCAGCGTTGCATAGACCCACATGGCCCATTTGAATATCCGCCGCAGGGTCCGGTTGCGCACCAGCCGCGCCACCAGGGCAATGGCCAGCCACGCCAAGGCCAAAGTCGCAAACACGCCGATAATGTAACTGCGCGACGGCCAGGTGACTTGCTGCATCAACAGATACAACGCCCAGGACATCACCACGAAATAAACCAGCGTCAGGCGCTGCATTAACTGCACCAATGTACGCAGCCGCCATTTCGGCCAGCCCGAGCGGGACCGAGCCCAGGTCTCCCACCGGCCTTGCGTTGCCAATTTCAAAAGGAAGGCTACCCCCCAAAGAACAACAATGATGACCAACTGGTGCTGTCGCCAACCGGGGGTGACAATCAGTTCGACAAGGTTTTCGAATTGCACGGAAAAGCCCGCGACCATGTTTTCATAAAGGTCCGACAGCGAGCTGGGGATCAGGTCCTGATTCATGGTTCCAGCTTGGACAGCGTTGCACAATGATGCAAGTCTGACACCGGATTGAACCTTGATTGACAGCAAAGCCCGATATATCTGGTGCGCATGAGACTCAATCTGGCCCCTGCACCGACGTTGCAAGACCGCACGCGCCTGCGTGAACGGTTCTTTGGGGCCGCCCGCACGGTTCTGGCCCGCCTATAAGGCGCGTCCAGCCACTCGCCAGCTATTTCTCATTTAAATACGGGAGAGGACCGATGTCCCCCAAAACACTCTATGACAAAATCTGGGATGCCCATGTCGCGCACGAAGCCGATGATGGCACCTGCCTGCTGTATATTGACCGCCACCTGGTCCACGAAGTGACCAGCCCGCAGGCGTTCGAAGGCCTGCGCATGGCGGGCCGCAAGGTGCGCGCCCCGGAAAAAACCATCGCCGTGCCGGATCATAACGTTCCGACTACACCGGATCGCGTGAACGGGATCGAAAACCCGGAATCGCGAATTCAGGTCGAAGCGTTGGACAAGAACGCCAAGGATTTCGGCATTCACTATTACCCAGTGCATGACGTCCGTCAGGGCATCGTGCATATCGTCGGCCCGGAACAGGGCTGGACCCTGCCCGGCATGACCGTTGTCTGCGGCGACAGCCACACTGCCACCCATGGCGCGTTTGGCGCGCTGGCCCACGGTATCGGCACGTCTGAGGTCGAGCATGTTCTGGCCACACAGACTCTGATCCAGAAGAAATCCAAGAACATGAAGGTCGAGATCACCGGCAAATTGCAACCGGGCGTGACCGCCAAGGACATTACTCTGGCCGTGATCGGTGAGACCGGCACCGCTGGCGGCACCGGCTATGTCATCGAGTATTGCGGCGAAGCGATCCGCGATTTGTCCATGGAAGGCCGCATGACCGTCTGCAATATGGCCATCGAAGGCGGCGCGCGTGCCGGCCTGATCGCGCCGGACGAGACCACATATGAATATGTCAAAGGACGCCCCCACGCGCCGAAGGGTGCGCAATGGGAAGCGGCTTTGAACTGGTGGAAAACGCTCTACACCGACGAAGACGCGCATTTTGACAAGGTTATCACTCTGCGCGGCGAAGACATTGCGCCAGTCGTCACATGGGGCACCAGCCCCGAAGACGTCCTGCCGATCACCGCAACCGTGCCGAACCCCGAGGATTTCGAAGGCGGCAAGGTCGAGGCGGCCCGCCGCTCGATCGAATATATGGGCCTGGAAGCGGGCCAAAAGCTGAGCGATGTGGAAATTGACACCGTCTTTATCGGGTCCTGCACCAATGGCCGGATCGAAGACCTTCGCGCTGCCGCCGAAATTCTGAAGGGCAAAAAGATCAAAGATGGTCTGCGGGCCATGATCGTTCCCGGCTCGGGCCTGGTGCGCGCGCAGGCCGAAGAAGAGGGTCTGGCGGATATCTTCAAAGCAGCAGGCTTTGAATGGCGTCTGGCCGGGTGTTCGATGTGTCTGGCGATGAACCCGGACCAGTTGGCACCGGGGGAACGCTGTGCCGCGACCTCGAACCGCAACTTCGAAGGTCGTCAGGGCCGGGGCGGACGCACCCACCTGCTGAGCCCGGCAATGGCTGCCGCTGCGGCAATTACGGGACGGCTGACAGACGTCCGTGAATTGATGTAAGGTCCCCTCATATCTAGATATTTGAGGGATTGAACACATGAGTGACTGGATCAAATGGTTCCTGCTGGGGCTGCTGTCGATAGCATTTGGCGTCTTTGCGCTGGGCAATGCGATTGCAGCTTCGGTTGCGGTGACGGTGGTGACCGGGGTGTTGCTGCTGATTGCAGGCGCGTTGCAGGTTGTCGGCGGGTTCACCGTCGAAGGCACCGGCAACAAGATCCTGTCTCTCATCATGGGTGTGGTGATGCTGTTTCTGGGCTGGTCCTTCCTGGATCACCCGCTGCAGGGGACCTTGACCTTGGCGACGGTGATGCTGGTTCTGTTTATGGCAGGCGGCATCGCGCGGGTAATTCTGTCGTTCCAGATGAAAGGAACGCAGTTTTTCTGGCCCACGATGATCTCGGGCATCTTGTCGATTGTCCTCGCCGCTATCATCTGGACGTATGTGGGCAAGGAACCCCAGGCTCTGCTGAGCATTCTGGGGATCTTCCTAGGCATTGAGATGCTGTTCAACGGGTTCGGATTGGTCTTCATGGCGCTCTTCATCAAGAACGCACCCAAAGACGAAACAATAGAAGCGAAACAGGCTTAAACGCGGGGCACGGGCGCAGCCTTATCCCGCAGGAGTGTGAACATGGAAAAGTTTGACAAAGTCCACGGGGTGGCTGCCCCAATGCCGCTGATCAATATCGACACCGATATGATCATTCCGAAAGTGCATCTAAAAACCATTAAACGGTCCGGCCTTGGCGTCGTGCTGTTTGATGAGATGCGCTATCACGATGACGGGCAGGAGAACGAAGAATTCGTCCTGAACCAACCCGCCTATCGTGAAACCGAGATTCTGGTGGCAGGCGACAATTTTGGCTGCGGTTCGTCCCGCGAGCACGCGCCCTGGGCAATCAAGGATTTCGGCATCAAGGTGGTGATCTCAACCAGCTTTGCCGACATCTTCTATAACAACTGCTTCAAGAACGGCATTCTGCCGATCGTGGTCGAAGAAGAACATCACGCGCTGCTGATGGAAGATGCCCACAAGGGTCAGAACGCCCGCATGACCGTGCATCTGGAAGACCAGCAGATCACAACCTCGGATGGCGTCGTGATCGAGTTTGACGTCGACCCACACCGCAAACACTGCCTGCTGAACGGTTTGGACGATATTGGCCTGACGATGGAAAAAGACCACCACATCGACAAATTCGAGGATCACGCAGGCCAGGCCCGCCCCTGGGTGTGATTCTGTGGATGAATCTGTGGACACTCAACCTAATGGGGTCGCTTCGGTGGCTCCATTCGCATTCTTGGGGTTAAAAGCTCGAAAACCACAAGATGTAGGTATCAAATTGAGATACACGTCGGATTTGCGTCGAAAATGATGCAATCCCGCACCAGTTGCGCCATCATTTTGCCCGAAAGTACGTGTTTTCTGCACCCTGGCTTGAGCGAAATGTCGCTTATCGTCAAAGTTGGCGAGACAGAGGCATCCGTCAAAAAATTTTGCGGCGGGCACAAGTTGGAACGTAAGTCGGCACAGAATCGGCTACTCCGGTTTGGAAAGGGTTCGGATAGTGATTGCGCGCACAACTGGGGCGGCAATTCGGGGAATAATGGTTGCACTGATGGTGCTAACCCCCGCGTTGTACTTGCCCGTATCGTCAACGAATGGCACCGAGATTGTCGTCTTTCTCGCCATTCTCGCATTCTTTCTGACGTTTGCTGAATATAACTCGGCCTTTCCCAGCTTTATCGAATTCCGCGACGCACCACCTGTGAACCGCCTGCGTTTTGTCGGGTTGATGTCGATGATCACTTTCCTGACGCTGATCTGCAAAAACGCCTATGCGCCCAGCGATCTGACCGGGCTTTTCTATGCGTTGGGGCTGGGCATCGCTAATGTTGTCGATTTCCCTTATTCGCCGGTTCGGCTGGTTGTGCTGGTGCTGCCCGCCGATGCCAACGCGCCGCTGATCGAATTGGTGCGTATCTCAGCCAGTGTGGCTTATGTTGCCGCGCTAGTGACCATTGCCAGCTTTGCCTATGCGGTGAAGATGCGCGGCTGGCCTACCGGCAACGGTGCGTTCAACGTCTGGACCAACCTGCCTCTGTTTGACCCGACCAAGGGCGGGGACGTCGTCACCCGCCTGCAACGGGACGGGCGCCTGAATATCTCGATCGGGGTGCTGCTGCCATTCCTGATTCCAGCGCTGATCAAGTTGCTGACCGACTTTGCCAACCCGATCTCGCTGAGCAATCCTCAGACCATGATCTGGACCATGAGCGCCTGGGCCTTCCTGCCCGCCTCAATGATCATGCGCGGCATGGCGACATTGCGCATCGCCAATCTGATCGTTGAAAAGCGCCGCGCCTATTCCACGGCTGAGTCCACACAGGCCGCATGATCCGCATTCTTCTTCTGTTGCTGTTGCCGGTAATGGCACAGGCAGAAACGCTGCGCATTGCCACCTTCAACACTGAACTTAACCGCGACGGGCCGGGTCTGTTGCTGCGCGATATCCGGCGTAGCGATCCGCAAGTACAGGCGGTGGTCGACGTACTGGTCGCAACCCGGCCGGATATTGTCAGCCTGCAAAGCATCGACTGGGATATGGACGGGCAGGCTTTGACTGCTTTGGTCGACCTGCTGCGGGCCGCGGGACTAGACTATCCCCATCATTTCGCCGCCCAGCCCAACGCGGGGCTTGAGACCGCTTTGGACCTGAACGGAGACGGGCGCACCCATGGTCCGGCAGACGCGCAGGGCTGGGGTCGTTTCACCGGTCAGGGTGGGCTTGCGGTTCTGTCACGGCACCCTATCCGCACCGACACTGTGCAGCAGTTTACGGATCTGCTGTGGCGCGACCTACCTGGCGCGCAATTGCCAGTGACGGAAGACGGCCCTTTCCCATCGGAACAGGCCCAGCGCATTCAGCGCCTGTCTGCCGTGGCCCATTGGATCGTACCGTTGGACACACCCATAGGTGCGCTGGATCTGATGACATTTCACGCGGCCCCACCAGTGTTTGACGGCCTCGAGGATCGCAACGGGTTGCGCAACCGCGACGAAATCCGCCTTTGGTCCGCAGTTCTGGACGGAGAATTGGGGCATAGGCCCCAAGGCCCCTTCGTGATCGCCGGAGATGCCAACCTAGACCCGACACGCGGCGATGGGCGGAAAGAGGCAATACAGGCGCTGCTGGCCGATCCGCGCTTGCAGGACCCACACGCAGATCAACCATTGGAGTCCCAGACTACTGTGGTCTGGAAGGCGGTGGGCGAAATGCGGGTGGATTACGTGCTGCCTTCGGCCGACCTGCAAGTTACCGCAGCGGGGGTGTTCTGGCCCAAACTGGGCACGCCTCTGCGCGTCGCCGCCGAACAGGCCAGCAGACACCGGTTGATCTGGGTCGACATTGCTGCGCCCAAGCGGCTTTCGCACTGATCCATTCATTTCACTTCTGTTATTGCCGCCAGGCTCGGATGGTGTATTCATTTCTGAATGGACAAATCTCTTACTCATGCCGACTGGTCTTTGATCCAAAGCTTTCTGGCCGTGGCTCAGACCGGCTCGCTTTCGGCAGCAGCGCGGCAATTGGACCGCAGCCAACCCACGCTGGGCCGCCAAATCCACGCGCTTGAGGATGAGTTGGGCGTGTCCTTGTTCGACCGGCATGCCCGCGGCCTGAAGCTCAGCGATGTTGGCGCGCAACTGCTGCCGATGGCGCAACAGATGCATTCGGCGATGACGTCATTCAGTCTGGCGGCGGCGGGTCAGGCACAGCAACTGGAGGGGACGGTGCGCATCACCGCCTCGGTCTTTGCATCGCATCATCTGCTGCCACCAATTCTGGCACAGATCCGGGCCCAGGAACCTGCCATTCAGTTGGAACTGGTGGCAACGGATACCATCGAAAACCTGCTGTATCGCGAGGCCGACATTGCCGTGCGCATGTATCGCCCGGAACAGATGGACCTGATCTCGCGCTATCTTGGGGATGTGCATCTGTGTTTTTGCGCGGCCCGCACTTATCTGGATCGCGCCGGGCGGCCAACACGCCCCGAAGAACTGTTCGACCACGATCTGGTAGGCTTTGACGCCAATGAACAGATCATCACTAAGATGCGCGCGCGAGGGTGGCCCGCCAGCAGGGACAGCTTCGCCACCCGCTGTGACCTGCAAAGCGCCTATTGGCAACTGGTCCGTGCGGGATGCGGAATCGGCTTTACCCAGATCGAAGTGGCAAAGGCTGATCCGGATGTCGAAATAATACCGCTGGATGTTGATGTTCAGACATTGCCAGTCTGGCTGGCCGCACCGCAGGCCATGCGTCAGACCCCGCGCATTCGCAGGGTCTGGGATTTGCTGGCGGACGGGTTGAAGGCCAGCCTTTAAAGCGCGCCGGTATAGGTGCCGCGCGGCGGGTAGTTGTTGCCCAGAGTGAATTTCAGACCGCCAACAATGTCGGACATGGCAGGTCGGGCAAAGGGCGTGGTCTGTTGCCACGCATAATAAAGCATTCGATTCGGGGCGATGAAGAAATGACCTGGTTCGGCGAACAGGTCAGGTTCGGCGCTGCCTTCGCGCGCGGTTGAGATGTTCAGCCCCCAATCATCCCGCGCCGCAGCCATTGGCAGGCTGTGCCCCACACGCAGCCGCGAAACACCGGCTTTCTCGGTCGTTTCCGCGGCGCGCTCAGCCGTGTCTGTGGTGATCATGATCACTTCGATACCAAGCTCGGCAAATTCATCCAACGCCGCTTCGACCTCGGTCATCTGCTTGATACAGATCGGGCAGTGCAGGCCGCGATATTGAATCACCAGCGTGCCGTTTTCGCCCTTGTTGGCATCCAGATCGAAACGTCCATGGCTCACGGTTTCAATTATCAGCTCTGGAACGGGGTTTCCCGGTATCAACATGTGTTTTCCTCGTGAATTGTCCGGATCGTCTCATTGACCCGATGCGGCGCAGACGCTAGGGCCTTTGCGACGAAACGCAAGGAGATCCTTCATGTCCAACCCCTCGCTCCTCATCCTGCCCGGAGACGGAATTGGCCCCGAAGTCATGGCCGAAGTGCGCAGAGTAATCGATTGGTTCGGCGAAAAGCGCGGCCTTCACTTTGACGTGAGCGAGGATCTGGTGGGCGGTGCGGCCTATGACGCGCACGGCAAGCCACTGTCGGACGAGACTATGGCCAAGGCACAAGAGGTCGACGCCGTTCTGCTGGGCGCTGTTGGTGGTCCGAAATACGACGATCTGGATTTCAGCCTCAAGCCCGAACGCGGGTTGCTGCGTCTGCGCAAGGAAATGGACCTGTATTCCAACCTGCGCCCTGCACAGTGCTTTGACGCGCTGGCCGATTTCTCGTCGCTGAAAAAGGACATCGTCGCCGGTCTGGATATCATGATCGTGCGCGAGCTGACCTCGGGCGTCTATTTCGGCGAACCCCGCGGAATCTTCGAAGAAGGCAATGAGCGCGTCGGCATCAACACCCAGCGCTATACCGAATCCGAGATCGAACGCGCCGCGCGCTCGGCCTTTGAACTGGCGATGCGCCGGAACAAAAAGGTCTGCTCGATGGAAAAGGCCAACGTGATGGAATCGGGCATCCTGTGGCGCGAGGTCGTGGACCGTGTGGCCAAGGAATACCCCGAGGTCGAGCTGTCGCACATGTATGCCGACAACGGCGCGATGCAGCTGGTGCGCGCACCCAAGCAATTTGACGTGATCCTGACCGACAACCTGTTCGGCGATATCCTGTCGGATTGTGCCGCGATGCTGACCGGCTCGCTGGGCATGCTGCCGTCGGCGTCCTTGGGCGCACCGATGGCCAATGGCCGCCCTAAGGCGATGTACGAACCGGTTCACGGCTCGGCCCCCGATATCACGGGTCAGGGCAAAGCCAACCCGATCGCCTGTATCCTCAGCTTCGCCATGGCACTGCGCTATAGCTTTGATCAGGGCGAAGAGGCGGATCGACTGGAGGCCGCGATCGAGAAGGTTCTGGCAGACGGTGTCCGCACCGGTGACTTGCTGGCCGATGAGGGCGTTCAACCAGTCTCGACCACCGAAATGGGTGACGCGATTCTGGCGGCGCTGGACAGCAGCCTCTGATCCGCTTTCACATCAGACAAATAAAAGGCGGTGCCACGCGCACCGCCTTTTTTATTGGTGCATCAGTTGCCGAAGATATTGTTCAGCAGATTGTTGATGGCATTTTCAAACCCACCCTGCCTGCGGCGTTGTCGCTGCGGCTGTGCTACCTGTTTAGGTGGATCCGGGGCCAGCATCGGCAGCGGTGTGGGTGTCATACCTTCGGTCACGCGCAGCATGGTTTCTTTCCAGATCTCTGCGGGCAGCCCACCCCCGGTCACTCCGGACAGGGGTGTGTTGTCGTCATAACCCATCCAGACACCGGCCACGTAATCCGCTGTAAATCCGATAAACCACGCATCCCGCGCCGCCTGCGTCGTGCCTGTCTTACCGGCCACCTGCCAGCCCGGCAGTTGCGCCCGTGCGCCGGTCCCCTCGGACACCACACGCTGCATCATCCAGGTCAGCTGCTTGGCGGCCTTGTCGTTGATCACCCGCTCACCAATGCCCGAACTGGTCACCATCACCGGCGTATCATCCTCCAGCAACTTCAACTCTGACAGGCCATAGGGTTCCACGGCCGAGCCGCCATTGAGGATACCGGCATAGGCACCGGTCATCTCGATTAGCGTGCTTTCCGACGCGCCCAGCGCCAAGGCCGGCCCCTGCGCCAGATCGCTGTCGATACCGAACTCACTGGCGACCGTGCGGACATTGTCCAGACCGGCAACTTCGGCCACTTTCACCGCCGGGATGTTCAGCGAATTCTTCAGTGCATCTGCCAGCGTAACCCGACCATAGAACTTGTGGGTATAGTTCTTGGGACACCACTGACCGGACCCTGGAATGTTGACGCAATAGGGCTCATCCACAACCGTATCCAGCGGTGAATAGCCCAGCTCCAAAGCAGTGGCATAGACAAACGGCTTGAAGGACGACCCGGTCTGTCGCAATGCCTGCGTGGCGCGGTTGAACGCACCCGAGACCCGCGTTTGGCGCCCGCCGACCATGGCGCGTACGGCGCCGTCTGCCGACATCACCACAATTGCGGCCTGCGCTTTGGACCCTTCGCGAACCTTCTCCTGAAAGATGTATTTCAGCGCTTCTTCTGCCGATTTCTGCAAGCGCTGGTCCAAGGTCGTCTTGATCACCACATCATCCGTGGTATCTGCCCCAAAGTAACTGGGCAGCTCGGTAATGACCCAATCGGCGAAATACCCGCCGGCCCGTGCTGCTGCGGCCTCGGACAGTTGTGCGGGGTTGCTGCGGGCACTGCTGGCTTGCGCGGTTGTCAGATAGCCCTGCGCCTCCATCAGCCCTAGCACCAGCCGCCCCCGATCCTGCGAGCGTTGCAGGTTGTTCGTGGGCGCATAACGCGTGGGGGCCACCAGCAGACCGGCCAGCATCGCCGCCTGCGCCGGGTTCACCTCGGCTGCAGAGATACCGAAATAGCGCTGGCTTGCGGCCTCGAACCCGCGGGCACCGGCACCAAGGAACGCGCGGTTGAGATAGATGGTCAGAATCTCATCCTTGGAATACTTGACCTCCATCGCAATCGCATAGACCGCTTCCTTGGCCTTGCGCCACAATGATCCCTGGCGACAGTCCGATTCATATGCTTTCTCGGATTCCCACTCGCTGGGCACGTAGGGCACGCCCAAGCACAACAGCTTTGCTGTCTGCTGCGTGATGGTTGATCCGCCATGGCCTGACAGCGGCCCACGCCCCTCGCTCAGGTTGATGCGCACAGCACTGGCCACACCTCGGGGGCTGACGCCGAAATGGCGATAGAACCGCTTATCCTCGGTGGCGACGACAGCGTTTTTGAGGTGCGGTGAAACAGTGCCCGCCGTGATCACCCCGCCGAACTGATCCCCGCGCCAAGCAAAGACCTTGCCGTTGCGGTCCAACAGCGTGACCGACCCCCGCGCCCGACCGTCCAGCAGTTCATTCACATCTGGCAGCGTGGTGTAGACAACTCCAACAGCCAGCGCCAACAGCATCGCAACCACCGCGCCGACACGCCAGGTTATGCCCCAGATCAACCGCCAGACCCACCGGAAGAAACGGCGGAAAATACCCCCACCACCGCCACCGGATTTCCGGCGCGTTTTCTTACGCGTGGTCTTGCGCGTCGTCGTTTTGCGCGCGGCCGCCTTCTTGCCCGCGGGTTTCGTGGTGCGCTTGGTCGTCGTCGGCTTGCGCCTTTTCGACGGGTATCTTTTATCCGCGACAAGCGGTGCCTTTCGGCGCCTGGACTCAGTCATGCTCAAACTCTGCCCGGTTATCGTTTTGAGGCACAATACAATGCCGCGCCGGTGAAGTAGAGGTCTGAAATTCCGGCAATCACCCTCTATAGCGTGCCTATTTATTACTCAATTGTTACTTTTTGTGCAAAAATTGTGCACTTCCCCACGCATTCACCCGGCGTCGTCCCTCCTTACCCGTTCCTTACTGCGGTCAGGCACGCTCTTTTTTCTGCAGGTGCAAACAGACCGGACCGCAGAGGGGACCAACGTGAAACTGATTATTGCGACAATCAAGCCGTTCAAGCTTGAAGAGGTGCGCGAGGCACTGACCGACGCAGGCCTGCAAGGCATGATGGTGACCGAGATCAAGGGCTTTGGCTCTCAATCTGGTCACACAGAAATCTATCGCGGCGCTGAATACGCAGTGAATTTCGTGCCCAAAATCAAGTTGGAGATTGTGGTGCCTGCCACGATGGCCGACCAGATCGTCGAAACCATCACCAAAACCGCCCGAACCGGCAAGATCGGCGACGGCAAGATTTTCGTCCTCGATGTCGAGCAGGCCCTGCGCGTGCGGACCGGGGAAATGAACGAAGAGGCGCTTTAAGTGCCCTCCATTCCAAAAATTCGAGGACTGACTATGAACCTGATGAAATCTCTCATCCCTGCCGCCGCGATTGTCGCGCTGCCGCAGATGGGTCTGGCGCAAGAGGCTGCCGTCGAAGGCGAGGCCGCGCTGCACACCCAGTATATCTTTACCACTCTGCTGTTCCTGATGGGCGGCTTCCTCGTTTTCTTCATGGCTGCTGGCTTTGCCATGCTAGAAGGCGGGCTGGTGCGTTCCAAGAACGTGGCCATGCAGATGATCAAGAATATGGCGTTGTTTTCGATTGCCGCGATCATGTACTGGCTGATCGGCTTCAACCTGATGTATCCGGGCGATGGCTGGTCCATCTCCGGCTGGCTTGGTCCGTTCTTCTCAACCACCGTGCTTGATCCCGTTGGCGTCGGCGCCGATGCAGCGGCTCTGGATTATGCCTCAATCGGTTCGGATTTCTTCTTCCAACTGGTCTTCGTTGCCGCAACCGCGTCGATCGTCTCGGGTGCCGTGGCCGAACGTATCAAGCTGTGGCCCTTCTTGGCCTTCGTTGTGGTGCTAACCGGTATCATGTACCCGATCACAGGCTCGTGGCAGTGGGGCGGCGGCTGGTTGTCCGAAGCCGGATTCTCGGACTTCGCTGGCTCGACCGTGGTGCATTCGGTCGGTGGCTGGGCGGCTCTGGCCGGGGCCATCATCCTGGGTCCGCGCATCGGCAAGTACAACAAAGACGGCAAGGTCCACCCGATCCCGGGTTCGAACCTGGCGCTGGCAACCTTGGGAACGTTCATCCTGTGGCTGGGCTGGTTCGGCTTCAACGGCGGCTCGCAATTGGCTATGGGCACCGTGGGGGATGTCTCGGACGTGTCGCGCATCTTTGCCAACACCAACATGGCCGCCGCTTCGGGGGCTGTCGCGGCGCTGATCATGACCCAGCTGTTGTACAAAAAGCCTGACCTGACCATGGTACTGAACGGCGCACTGGCCGGTTTGGTGTCGATCACGGCCGAGCCTCTGGCCCCGACCCTGTTCGGTGCGCTGTGGATCGGTGCCGTGGGCGGTATCATCGTGGTCTTTGCGGTTCCGATGCTGGACAAGTTCAAGATCGACGACGTGGTCGGTGCCATCCCGGTTCACCTGTTCTGCGGTATCTGGGGCACCATCGCCGTCATCTTCTACGGCGAGGCCACGCTGATCACACAATTGACCGGCATCATTGCCTACGGTGTCTTCACCTTTGTCGGAGCCCTGATCCTGTGGATGATCCTGAAAGCCACCGTCGGCATCCGCGTCAGCGAAGAGGACGAGATCAACGGCCTCGACATGGCGGAACTGGGTATGGAAGCGTATCCCGAGTTTTCAAAAGGCTAAGAGTCAACCACTCTCAAACAAAAAACCCGGGCGTTCGCGTCCGGGTTTTCATTTTTTAAAACTGCGGGATTTCAAACCCCGACGTCGACAATCGCCTTGGCCAGAATTGGCACCGTCGTTGCATTCAGACCGGCGATGTTCAGACGGCTGTCGCCGACCATGTAGATACCGTGATCGTCGCGCAGTTTCTCGACCAGTTCCGGAGCCGCACCCAGGCGCGAGAACATACCGCGGTGCTGAGCAATGAAACCAAAGCGGTCCGAGCCGCTCAGCCGCTGCAACTCATCCGACAGTTGCTGGCGCAGGCCCAGCATGGACAGGCGAACATCTTCGAGCTCGGCAGCCCAATCGGCGCGCAGGGCGTCGTCATTCAAGATGGTGGTCACCACGCGTGCACCGTGATCGGGCGGGAAGGAATAGTTCTGGCGGTTCAGGAAGGCCAGCGTAGCCTGATTCAAGTCTGTCTGCGCCGCATCATCACTGATCGCCATCAACAGGCCGGTACGTTCGCGGTAGATGCCGAAATTCTTCGAGCACGACGCCGCGATCAAGCAGCGCTTGACCGACGAGGCTACCAGACGGGCCGCCTGCGCGTCCGCCTCCAGACCGTCGCCAAAGCCCTGATAGGCAATGTCGATCATCGCTACCAGACCACGTTCGTTGATCAGGTTCACGACCTCTTGCCACTGCACCATGTTCAGGTTGGCGCCGGTCGGGTTGTGGCAGCAGCCGTGCAACAGCACCACGTCACCCGCCTTGGCCGTCTTGAGATCCTCGATCATGCCATCGAAGTCGACGCCACGGGTATCGCCGTCGAAATAGCGATAGGGGACCATCTCCATTCCCAGATAGTTCAGAATCGACAGGTGGTTCGGCCATGTCGGGTTCGACACGAAAAGGCGCGCCGATGGGTTAGCCATGCGGATCAATTCGAACGCCTGACGGCAGGCTCCGGTGCCGCCCGGGGTGGCCACGGCAGCGATGTTACCGCGTGGCACAGACGTGCCCAGGATCAGGCCGATCATCGCATCCGCATAAGCCGGGTCACCGGCCAGACCGGTATAGGCTTTGCTTTCCTGCTCTTCCAGAATGCGCTTTTCGGCGGCCTTCACCGCGCGCATCACCGGGGTCACGCCTTCGGCATTCTTGTAGACGCCGACGCCCAAATCGATCTTTTGATCACGCGGGTCTTCGCGGTACATCTGCACCAATGCCAGAATTTTGTCGGCAGGTTGCGGCTTGAGGTTCTCGAACATCAGTTCTCTCCGGTTGCGACGGGCAGGGTCGGGAAGGCACCCCATTCAGCCCAGGAGCCGTCATAAAGCGAATGATCTTTCTTGCCCAAGCGTTCCAACGCCAGGCTGAGGATGGCGGCGGTCACGCCCGACCCGCAGGATGTGATCGCGGGCTTTGACAGGTCCACACCTGCGGCTTCGAACACAGCGCGGCAATCGTCGGGCGATTTCATCGTACCATTCTTGTTCAGCAACAGGTCAAAAGGCACGTTGCGCGACCCCGGAATATGCCCCGACCGCAAACCTTCGCGCGGCTCAGCCGCAGTTCCGGCAAAGCGGGCGGCGGATCGGGCATCGATAATCTCATGATCGGCGAGTTTGGCTGCGGCCGATACCTGCGTCACATCCCGTACCAAATGGTTTTGCACTCGTACGGTCATATGGCGATCCCGAATGATCGGCGGCAGGTCTTCGATTTCTCGGCCCTCGGCCTGCCATTTCGGCAAGCCGCCATCTAAAACAGCGATGTTTTCCTGACCCATCAGCCGAAACAGCCACCAGACCCGCGCCGCAGACATCAACCCGGCACCGTCATAGACCACGACTTGATGTCCATCCCCCACACCCATCGCCCGCAAGCGCGACATGAATTTTTCGACCGGTGGTGCCATATGCGGCAAGTCCGAACGCTGATCGGAAATATCATCGATATCGAAGAACCGCGCGCCGGGAATATGGGCGGCATCATATTCCGCCTTAGCATCCCGCCCCTGTTGCGGCAGATACCACGACCCGTCCAGAATCCGTAAATCAGGATCCTTGATATGGGCGGCAAGCCATTCGGTGGAAACGAGTGTTTTCGGATCGTCCAGCATCAAAGCCTCCCCTAAGCGAGCTTGAGTTTTCCCTATACGCGCACGCATTCGGGTTCAAGACTGGATGGGGCCTAGCCCGCCTAACGCGCGCGTCTGAGACGGAAAAACTGAACGATCCCGATCATACTGATCAGAATCCAGAAGGATTCGATCAACATCGACGCCAGATTGAAATTCTGAAGCAGCGAATAGACGATCAGGATCGACCCGGCGAGGTTCAGCACCGGGAATGCCAAATCGTCCGAATTCATCATCCGCATCTGAGTGGCAAAATACGCAGCCACCACGACCAAAGCACCGATTGAGCCAATCGCGTCCGCCAGTGTTAGAGTTTCCAGAAAAGCGCCCATATCTTGCCTATTACTATGTGGGGTCAGGTTCAGCCGATCGCGGCCAGCGCATCCAATTGTGCATAATGGTGCATGTTCAAAAAAACAGCCCCTTGATCACCGGCGCGATAGCCATGCGGCAGGTCCGCCGCAAATCGCAGGCCCTGTCCCGCCTCAAGCGCCACCCACTCCCCATCACGCAAAATCTCAAGCGCGCCGTTCAGGACAAAGACCTCTTCCGTCACGCCAGTCGCGTGGGCGGCGGACTCGTGGCTTTGGTTCGGCGCAAGTTTCACATGAAATGTCTCGGCCCGTAAGGCGGGGTCAAAGGGAAAGACGATCTTAACTTCGATGCTGCCTGGAAAGGTCACCGTGCGAAACACGTCAGGCGTTGTCGTATCGCGCAGTGCCGCCGTGCCGATCAATGCGCTGAGGGGCAGTTGAAACCCTTTGGCAATCTTCCACAGCGTCGCGATGGTCGGGCTGGATTCGCCACGCTCGATCTGGCCCAGCATGGCTTTGCTGACGCCGGTCATCTCAGCCACCTTCGACAGGCTCAGCCCCGAGGCCGCCCGCACATCCCGCAGTTTCAGTGTAATATCGTCCGGTGCCATCTGATCGTCTTTCGAATCCTCTTGTGCGTTATAGCGCACATGTGGTACGTGCGCTATAACGCACACATCCCGCATATCGCAACCGGGGCAAAAGGGAAACAGCATCATGCCAATGTACCGATCCAGAACCTCCACCCATGGCCGCAACATGGCCGGTGCCCGCGGCCTGTGGCGCGCAACCGGTATGCAGGATGACGATTTCGGCAAACCGATCATCGCCATCGTCAACTCGTTCACCCAGTTCGTTCCCGGCCACGTGCACCTGAAGGATTTGGGCCAGATGGTCGCGCGTGAGGTTGAGGCCGCAGGCGGTGTCGCCAAGGAGTTCAACACCATTGCGGTGGATGACGGTATCGCCATGGGCCATGACGGAATGCTGTATTCGCTACCCTCGCGTGAGGTGATCGCGGATTCGGTGGAATACATGGTCAACGCGCATTGCGCCGATGCGATGGTCTGCATCTCGAACTGTGACAAGATCACCCCTGGCATGTTGATGGCCGCTATGCGCCTGAACATCCCGGCCATCTTCGTCTCGGGCGGTCCAATGGAAGCGGGCAAGATCGACATCGCTGATCTGGACGTCAAAAAGATCGACCTCGTCGACGCGATGGTTGCCGCCGCTGATGACAAATACACCGACGAACAGGTGCAGCATATCGAAGAAAATGCCTGCCCCACCTGCGGGTCATGCTCGGGCATGTTCACCGCCAACTCGATGAACTGCCTGGCCGAAGCGCTGGGTCTAGCGCTGCCGGGCAATGGTTCGACCCTGGCCACCCACGCTGATCGAAAAGATCTGTTTCTTGAAGCCGGTCGCCGCATCGTCGAGATCACAAAACGCCATTATGATCTGAACGAAAAAGGCTTCCTGCCGCGCGAGATCGCAACCTTTGAGGCGTTTGAAAACGCCATGAGCCTCGACATTGCCATGGGCGGATCGACCAACACGGTTCTTCACCTGCTGGCCATCGCGCATGAAGGCGAGGTGCATTTCACTATGTCCGACATGGACCGCCTTAGCCGCAAAGTCCCCTGCCTGTGCAAGGTGGCACCAAACACTGAAAACGTACACATGGAAGACGTTCACCGCGCCGGGGGTATCTTCTCGATCCTGGGTGAGCTTGGCCGAGCGGGGCTGCTGCACGAAGATTGCGCCACCGTGCATTCCGCCACGATGGGTGAGGCAATCGCGAATTGGGACATCAAGGTCGCCAACAACCCCAAGGCGCAAGAGCTGTTCAAGGCCGCCCCGGGGGGCGTGCGCACCACCCAAGCCTTCAGCCAATCGAACCGGTACAAGGATCTGGATATCGACCGCGAAGGCGGTGTAATCCGGTCGAAAGAGCATGCCTTCAGCCAGGATGGCGGTCTGGCGGTTTTGTTTGGCAATATCGCTCGGGACGGCTGTATCGTGAAAACTGCAGGCGTTGATCCCGCCAGCCTGACCTTCACCGGATCGGCCTATGTCTGCGAAAGTCAGGATCAGGCGGTCAATGACATTCTGACCGGCAAAGTCGAAGCGGGCGACGTCGTGGTGATCCGCTATGAAGGCCCGCGCGGCGGTCCGGGGATGCAGGAAATGCTGTATCCGACCTCGTATCTGAAATCCAAAGGTCTGGGCAAAGCCTGCGCCCTGCTGACTGATGGTCGGTTCTCGGGCGGTACATCCGGCCTTTCGATTGGCCACGTCTCACCCGAAGCCGCCGAGGGCGGTGAGATCGGACTGGTGCGCCCGGGCGACAAGATCGAGATCGACATCCCCAACCGCAGCATCCATCTGGCCGTATCAGACGAAGAACTTGCAGCACGGCGCGAAGAGCAGGACGAAAAGGGCTGGGTGCCGGCCGAGCCGCGCAAGCGCAAGGTGTCGACCGCGCTGAAGGCTTATGCCAAGTTGACAACCAGCGCGGCGAAAGGGGCGGTGCGTCAGGTCTGAATCGAATTGTAGCGTCAATCGAGGTTGTACGTGCAGCCTCGATCGGCGTTATCATATTTTTATATGACTATGGTTGCACAAGCCCTCCTAGTACCTACATGATATTTACTCACAAATTAGTGAGTAAAATTAAATGATTACGAAGGAGCAAAATAATGGGAAAAGGTTCACCTCAAAACGACCCGAACGGTGCTGGCTATCCATCACAAACCGGTAATTCGTCTGGCGGCGGCCGCGGTAACGACAATCCGGGTGGGAAAAAGTAACCCGATTTTCACCCGCTGCGAGATCAAAATGAAATCAGAGATTAGCTTCTGATGTGGCGCTGCGCGGAGATAAACTTCGCGCAGTGAATTTAACAATCACCGGCCGCCAACCAAACATCCACTACATTCAATCGCCAAGTTTGGCGTGAACTTCATCCAGATCAATTTCACCGATCGGCATCTTATTCGCCGGGTTCTCAAAATCGTATCGGAACAGTTCGAAATCCTGTTTGTAGATTTCGTAGACCAAATGCATGGACAGATCGTCGAAATAATCCTCGACCCGATGCGCCCGTTTGGGGCCATGCCCTTCGGATTCGTTGAACCGTGGAATATCTGAAAGGCTGACCGCGTGAGGTGTGTCCAGATTGTCCAGCACCCCCTGCATTCCGTCATTGAATTTCTCAGTCCAGAAAATGCGGTCGTATCGCCCACCATTTACGATGAAAGTCGAGACATGCCCTGACACGGCCGACCAGTGAATGTCCGGGTCCATCGGTCGGCGCCAGCGGATCGTATCCCGCGCAAACAGCAAAAAGCGTCGAAAACTAGCGATCTGATCGAACTCGCCCTTGCCGTCATCGCCGCCCACTTCGATCCCGTAATTATAGATCAGCGTCGGCACCAGATTGCCGCGATACCGGCTGCCGTTGCGCTGGATGCCGCAAATCTTGTCGAAGAATGAACTCAGTATCCGCGTGTAAGGATTGCGCACGCAAGTAAAAGAGTATGAGGCGTGCTTGCGAATATTGCCGGAAATCCGGGCCTGGCTGTCGGCAAAGGCCCATTTGTGCATACCGTCCTTGGCGTCATGAATATCGCCGTCGAAAAACCGACCGTGGTCCGAGTAGTACATAATCTGCCCGATGGTCGAGCACGCACATTTCGGCACAACACGGTACACCATGCTCTCACTCTCGGTCATCCATGTACCGGGAAAACCCATCTGCAATGCCTCCTCAGCGGGTCAAAATAACCACACGCGCCCGCCTAGGCTCATAAAGAACCAAAAATATTCTGTTTATTCAATCGCTCATCCTCAGTATCAGAGAGCAAACAGGCAGAAACGGACGTTACAGACGCAATATGGCAAAAATTGCCTATATTCTATTGTGCCACAAGGACCCTGACGCAATCATCGCGCAGGCCGAGCAACTGACAGCCGCAGGCGACTGCATGGCCATCCATTTTGACGCGCGCGCCAGCGCGGTGGCCTATGACCGTATTCGCAGCGCGTTGAAAGATAATCCAAATGTGGCTTTTGCCGCCAAGCGCATCAAATGCGGCTGGGGCGAGTGGTCTTTGGTGCAGGCGACCCTAAATGCCGTGCAGGCTGCGGTGGATGCGTTTCCACGGGTCACCCATTTCTACATGCTGTCTGGCGATTGCATGGCGATCAAAACCGCCGAGTACATCCATTGGTTTCTGGACGAAAACGACAAGGATTTTGTGGAAAGCCACGATTTCTTTGCCAGCAACTGGATCAAAACCGGTATGAAGGAAGACCGGCTAATTTACCGTCATTTCTTCAACGAACGCACCCAGAGCAAGCGGTTCTATGCCGCATACAACCTGCAGAAACGCTTTGACCTGACGCGCGATATCCCCGCAGACATCCAAGTTATGATCGGCAGTCAGTGGTGGTGCCTGCGCCGCCGCACGGTCGAGATGATCCTTGAGCTTCTGCAACAGCGCCCGGATGTGGTCCGCTTTTTCTCGACCACCTGGATCCCGGATGAGACGTTTTTCCAGACCCTAGTCCGCCATCTGATCCCCAAGGAAGAGATTGAGAACCGCACCCCCACTTTCCTAATGTTCTCGGATTACGGGATGCCGGTGACCTTTTACAACGATCACTACGACATGCTGCTGGGGCAGGATTACATGTTTGCCCGCAAGATCAGCCCCGAGGCGCATGAGTTGAAAGAGAGGCTGGGCCAGCTCTATGCCAGCGAAGGGGTCGAGTTCCAAATCTCGGATGAAGGGCGAAACCTCTATGGGTTTCTAACCGGGCGCGGGCGCGTTGGCCGCCGCTTTGGGCAGCGTTTTTGGGAGGCCGGGAATACCTTGGGTCCCGAACGCGAACTATATCTAATTGCGTGCAAAAAATGGCACGTGGCCAAGCGTCTGGTCGATCAGATCACGTCCGAGACTGACATTCCTTGTGTCGAATACCTGTTCAATGAAGAAGACACCCTTTTGCCTAATCTTGGCGGTATCGAGACGACGCTAACCAAGCGCTCCCGCCACCGGCGCGCGGTCGTGCGGATGATGTTCGATCATTTCCGGACCGACAAGCTGGTGCTGTGTGTGGACCCGGCCAATCTGGATATCATTCAGGATTTCTGCTCGGACCAGGTCAAGACCCGGGTTCTTGAGATCGAATGCGACTATTCTGACGATTACCTGATCGGCCATGCGCGGCGGGTCGGTCTGGCCGGAGAAAACAGCCCATCGGAAACCGTGGCGCGCCTTGTGCCGGCCTTGCGCAATTCGCTGGCCTATGAATCCGAGTTGATCCGGGGTGCGGGGTTTGAAGGATACTTGCGTATCCGCGAGGCCAATACGCGGGCTGAAAACGAAGAGGTAATGGCTGAATTTCTGAATGTCCCAGAAGACAAGGCGCAGGCCGTGATGAGACTGGATTATCTGTTTGCAGACTGATCCGGCGGCATCTGCCGATGCCGCCGGAGGGTCAATCAGATGTCGAACTTCACGCCTTGGGCTAGCGGCAGTTCGGCTGAGTAGTTCACCGTATTGGTCTGACGCCGCATATAGGCCTTCCAGGCGTCCGAGCCGCTTTCGCGCCCGCCACCGGTTTCCTTCTCGCCGCCAAATGCGCCACCGATCTCGGCACCCGAAGGTCCGATATTTACGTTGGCAATTCCGCAATCCGACCCGGCTGCGGTCAAAAACTGCTCGGCCTCACGCATGTTCAGGGTGAACACGCACGACGACAGACCTTGCGGTACGTCATTCTGAATCTCGATCGCATCGTCAAAATCGTCATAACCCATGACATAGAGGATCGGAGCAAAGGTTTCGGTCTTCACCACATCGCTTTGGCCGGGCATTTCGACGATGGCGGGTGCCATATAGACCCCGGCAGGCACGCCTTCGGTCACACGGTTGCCGCCGAATACGGTGCCGCCTTCGGCCTCGGCCGCTTTCAGGGCTGCGGTCATGGCCGCACCCGAGGCTTCGTCGATCAGCGGGCCAATCAAGGTGCCCTCAGCCAGCGGGTTGCCAATGGGCAAACCAGCATAGGCCTTTTTCAAACGGCTCACCAATTCTTCACGGATCGAGCTATGCACAATCAGACGGCGCAGAGTGGTACAACGCTGACCCGCGGTGCCCACAGCCGAAAAGACAATCGCCCGCACTGCCATTTCCAAGTCGGCCGACGGACCGACAATCATAGCGTTGTTGCCGCCCAGTTCCAGAATGCATTTGCCGAACCGTTGCGCCACGATGGGGGCCACTGCGCGGCCCATACGGGTTGAACCCGTAGCCGAGATCACCGGCACATCCTCGCTGGCCACCAGCGCCTCGCCCAGCGCGGCGCCGCCGATCAGGGTTTGCAACAAGCCTTCGGGCGCGTCGCCGAACCGGACCAGTGCACGTTCAAAGATTTTCTGACAGGCCATTGCCGTCAGCGGAGACTTCTCGGACGGCTTCCAGATCACCGGATCGCCACACACCAGCGCAAGCGCTGCGTTCCACGACCACACTGCGACGGGGAAGTTGAAGGCCGAGATTACGCCCACCGGACCCGCCGGGTGCCATGTCTCCATCATCCGGTGGCCGGGCCGTTCCGAGGCAATGGTCAGACCGTATAGCTGGCGCGACAGACCAACGGCAAAATCGCAGATGTCGATCATCTCCTGCACTTCGCCCAGACCTTCCGAGGTGATCTTGCCGGCCTCCCAGCTGACCAGCGCGCCCAGATCGTCCTTGGCGGCGCGCAATTCCTCGCCCAGCAGACGGATCAACTCGCCCCGGCGCGGCGCGGGCACGGTGCGCCATGCCTTGAAGGCCATTTTCGAACGGGCAAGGATGGCCTCCATGTCGGAAGCTGGGGTCTCATGCACCTCGGCCAGCAGGCTACCGTCAATCGGCGAGGTCACTTTGAGCGTGCCGCCGGTCAGTTCGGCCTCGGTCAGGTCCAGATTTGCCAGGGTGGTTTGCGCAGTCATCACGATGTCTTTCATATCTCAGGCCGCCTTGTTCTGTTCAGTTACGTCGCCGGCGCGATAGAGTCGGCCAAATTCAGTGTTGAGGAAATCGGACAGGTTCACCTGTTCCTGCCGGATAAATCCTTTTGCGGGCAGTCCCCCGGTGCGCATCAGGTCGACCACGCCCAGAACGCCTGCGGCGGTGGTGACCTGAATGGCGCTCCAGACCTGTCCGTTGAGGGTGCGGGCAAAGCTTTTGTTGATCAGGGATTTCTCGCGCAGCGCACCGTCAATCAGACCCTTGGCAGTGCAATAGACCAGCACCACATCCTGATCGGTGCGCGGCAGCGCGGTCTCGAAGATGTCCTTCAGCAGGTCGCGGCGGCGCTCCAGCCCCAGATCCTTGAGCAGCAGCTTCAGGATATCGCAATGGCCGGGATAGCGGATCGAGCGATAGGATACCGCCCGCGCCTTACCCTCAAGCGTTTCGGGCAGCGTGCCCAACCCGCCGGAGGTGTTGAAGCATTCGTATTCCACCCCGTCATGGCCCAGCACTTCGTAATCTTCCAGCGGCGCGGTTTTCACGCGCTCGCCATTCACGATGGCATCGCAGGGGTTGCAGTACTCGTTGATCAGCCCGTCGGTCGACCAGGTCAGATTGTATTTCATCGCGTTGGTCGGATAGAGTGGCAGCGCCCCCACCCGCATGTGCAGGCTGTCCAACTCGTCAAATTCGGCCGCCAGCGACGCGCCAGCAATGCCAACGAAGCCCGGAGCCAGACCGCATTGCGGCATGAAGGCGGTATCGCTGTCTTCGGCCAATTCGCGCACCGCATTGGTGGCTGCAACGTCTTCGGTCAGGTCAAAGTAGTGTGCCCCGGCGGTCTTGGCCGCCTTGGCAATCTTCGGCGTCAAAAAGAACGGAGCAGCTGAGATTACGGCATCAAACCCAGACAGTCCTTGGGTCAGTTGTGCCTCATCCCCCACATCGATCTGCCGGGTCGCAATCCCCTGTTTATTAAGCACCGATAACGCCGCCAGATCGCGGTCGGCAACGGTGACCGAGTAATTCGACGATGCTTGCAGCAGGCTGGCGATCATCTGACCGATCTTACCTGCCCCTATGACACAAATATTCCAGCTCAAAACGCGCCTCCTCTTTCGTTTAGGAAAAGTATGAGGGGTGGGCTGTTCGATCTGCAGGGGTATTCTTGACGAAAACGCGGAGAGTTACGTCATTACGACGGTAATTTCGACATAATGTCAAAACTATGGCTGACAGGAAGCGGGCGACAAAAGCTACAATCCGAACTCGTATAGTCAAATCAACAACATCGGTGATTTTTGTGTCCAAATGCGATACGGTACGCGCAATTGGGCCCATTTGTTCGCACTGAACGTGCGCATTCTGTTGGCCCGGCCAGTGCAGATTAACCATCGGGCCGGTCCTTTATTTCTGTTTGACCATAAGACGCCTGACACATGCCACAAGACGCAGCACTGGTTCTTTGACGACATTCACGGCTTTAGTTCAGGGGGGAACAGACGTGCCTAAAGACCCGATTGAAAACACTATTTCCTATCATCCAACCGAATCCGAATGGGCGCTGATACAAGAAGTTCTGCCCGCCGATGATCCAACCGTAATCCAACCGCATTTCGAGTGTTTCGAGGTGGCTGAGGATACGATCCTGCCATCGCAGGGCATGTATGTGGTGCTGGGGGGCGAGGTGCATCTGCGACAGGACGAGACGGTTCTGGCAACGGCCGATGCGGGCGACTATTTCTACGAGGAACATCTTGAAATCTTTGATATTCCCGTCAGCCTCGAAGCTTTGGCCACGCCCGGCACCAAGTTGGCTTATTTGTCCAGCAATCACTGGCTGGAAATTCCGACTGACATCCGCGAGGCCTGCTATGACACCCTGTTCGGTGATCTGGTCAGCGTGCATTTGCAGAACTTTCAGCAACCCATCAATTGCTGCAGCGTGACGGCAGCAGCGCTGAGCATGTCGGCGCTGGGGTTCAGTTGCGAGGTCAACGATATCTTTCGCGAATGTGCCCTGCCCACGTCTTTCGTGGTCAATGATGGTATTTCACTGGGTGAGCTTTACGACGTCGCCTGCACCTTCATCCACACCCAGGGCCTGCGCGACAAGGTGCAGGTTCAGGCCTATTTCATGGACGAGGCCACGACCTCGGTCGAAATTTTGCTGAAGGCGATCGACGAATCCAACCGGCTGGGTGGGGATAACGACATCCTGGTGGCAAATTTTCAGGTCGGTGTCGCCCATGGCAAACCGACCATGCCGGGTGGCCATTTTGCCATCATCGCCAAGTGCAACCCCAGCACCGGGCTGGTGCATATGATGGACGTCCACCCCGAGAAATACGGCAAGCTGTGGGTCACCACCATCGACCGGCTGTGGGCCGGAATG
Source organism: Ruegeria sp. BI7 (assembly GCF_056537925.1). Classification (NCBI taxonomy): domain Bacteria; kingdom Pseudomonadati; phylum Pseudomonadota; class Alphaproteobacteria; order Rhodobacterales; family Roseobacteraceae; genus Ruegeria; species Ruegeria sp. BI7. The sequence goes on along the minus strand of NZ_JBQFSK010000006.1, from coordinate 14,134 downwards.
TCGGATCGCGACGGAACCTCGATGCGATCACGGGGCATCCTGCGGTTCTCAGCGCGTGAGGCTGTTAAGACCAACCTGCAGACCCTGCAGCAGGACTGCAACTATGTGGACAGCACATTGTATCTGGCCAAAGACCCCAAGAAACGCCGCAACCTGTTCCGGCGGGCCAGCCCGAATATGAACTCGCTGGGGGTGCTGGCCGAAAGCCTGGCGATCCTTGGGGATGAGCAGGTCGATGAAGACAAGCTGCTGATTGCCACGCAAACCGATTACACCGAAGCCTTGAGCCGTGTGTCCACCGCCAAGGAAATGCACAGCCTTGCGCAGCGGTACCTGAGCCAATCGCTCGATGTGCATCTGGGCAGCACGTTCCACAGTTATGCCTTGCGACCTAATCCCGAGGAGATAACACCCGAAAAATGGTTCCAAGATCATTTGCGCTTGCTCAACAGCGATGATGATCGGCACCTGATGATCAACATCGACTTTAACCGCGTGCTGGGGTTTGAAGTCATCCGTCCGCCCGAGAACGTCTATCGTGAAACGGCCTTGCTTGAGGAATTCTGGTGCCTCTGCATCGCCTATGATGAGGATACCGATCTGGTGACCGTGGTGGATATGAGCCCCGCGACCTCGCAGGTGTGGCAGGCCCCGCGCGGGCATATCTTCCGCGGCCTGCGTGATTTGAAAAACCCAGCGATGCTGGTGATCGAGGAACACGCCCCCCCAGAAGACCCCACCGACGTGGCCCGCATTGTCGCGACCAACCCGCTTGTGCTGTTCTACGCCGATGAGGACCCGTGGTCCTATATGCTGCGTAGTATCCTGTCCAATATCGGCATCACCAGCATCAAGCTGATCGACATTGAAGGCCACGGGGCCAATGTGATGAAGATCCGGCGGCAACTGAATGTGCTGACCGGTAAGGAAAAACCGCCTTACCTGTTTTTCCAGAGCGAATGCCTGGGCAGGCGGTCGGACATTGTCGATATGATCCTGAAAGGTCGGTTGCAGGAGCGGATACACCAAGCCGGTCTACCGGTTCTGCTGCGCCATGAATCCCCCAGCCTGGACAAGAACATCTTTGGTTATCCCAAGGGCGGGTTGACCGATGCGCCGACCGAAAAGCGCAACGTATTGCTGTGCGCCTGCGGATCATCGGCAGCCGACAAGGTGCCGGAACTGGTGGAACGGATCACACAGGCCGGGCACAACGTGAAACTGATCCCCTCGGTCTCGGCCGAGAGGTTCTTTCGCGATTTCGGTGCCGAACGGATCGAACGATGCATCACCCATAACGACTATTACCGCGACGATGACGAGTGGAACTTTCGCTATATCGAGTTTGGAATGCCCCTGCGCGCCTCGCATCTGGCGCTGTGTGACTGGGCCGATTGCGTGATCGTGGCGCCGGTGACCTGCAACACAATGGGCAAGATCGCCAACGGAATTGCCGACAACCTGCTGACCTCGGTCTTTGTGGCGTGGCAATACCGGAACAAACCGGTGATCCTCTGCCCCGCTTGCAACACCAATATGTGGAACAACGTCACCACCCAGAACAATGTCGAAAAACTGCGCGATCTGGGTATTGATCTGGTCGGGCCGCGCAAAGGGCGGCTGTCTAACGGCATGATGGGCATCGGTATGATGGCCACCCCGGATCAGATCATGGAGGTTCTGGACGAGGCCTTCGAGGAACTGGCCGATCAGGAACACAACATCTGCAAATGGGCGCAAGAGGCCGCCGCCTCGGATGAATTCGCGCAATGGGGCCGTGTATTTCAGGCCATCGACAACGGTATGGCTGGAATTGATATCGTTGATGACAGCAACGGCGACACCCTGTTGCACTACGCGGCAGGCGGCGAAGGCGAGATGAACGAGAGCGGGATGGATCTGGGCAAGCCCGACCTTGAGGCGGCACAGGCGCTGATCGACCGTGGCATCAACGTCAACGCCAGCAATGACCACGGCTTTACCAGCCTGCATGTGGCGGTAATGAACAACTCGGTCGAGATGGTGAAAATCCTGCTGGCAGCTGATGGGATCGACGCCAGTTCGTGCATCCAGTTCCTGCAGAATCCCAAAAACGCCAGAGACGCCAAAGTCTCGGACGAAATCCAGGCGATGCTGGACGATTGGGCCAATACTCACACTCTGACTGAACTTGAGGATGAGGACGAAGACGATCTGATAGAAGACCGTGAAAAGACCCATCTCTACTTCACCTACGGATCGTTGAAGAAAGGCTTTCCCAATCACGATGCCCATGCCGAGGTGCTGGATGATTTTGTGGGCGAGGCGATCACCCGGCAACGCATGCCCCTGATCGTGCCGCACGAGCCGTTCTGCGATAATCCGAACTGTGGGTTTTTGCACCGGATGGCCACGCTGGTCGACCAGAAAGGCCGTGGCAAGGCGGTGCGGGGCGAGGTCTATCGCGTCTCATCCACCGGGATGAAAGAGCTGGACAAGCTTGAAGGCTATCACGGCCCCAACTCGCCTGAGAATGTCTATGTTCGCAAGCGGATCAACGTGTTGATCAACGGCGTCAAAAAACCCGCCTATACCTATGTGATCGCGCATCCCACCAAGTATCTGGATGAATGGGAACAAGGCACATCCGGGATCGTGGCGGAATACACGCTGGATATGGCCACCGGTACGCCAAAACCGGGGTTTCAACCGACAGCCTAATTGTGGGTTTCGATCACGGCCTCAACCTCGGGTCCGGCCTTGAGGCTGAGGTTGTAGCCCGTGATCGCCACCATGCACAGAAGGACAAAGGGCCAGAAAGCGGCCTTTGGGTACAGGTTGTCCTTGTAATGGATAAGCCGCAGGGACGGCACAGCCTCGGATGCAAACAAGTAGGTGTTCACGGAAACCGCCAGCAACAGGAAATACATCAGGAAAAAGAACGACTCCATGTAGATCACCGGCGATCCGGCAAAGCCTTCACGCAGCTGTACATGGGCCAGCAGGATCACGAAAAACAAGACCGAGCATGTGCCGATCACGCTGGAGGTACTGAAATCATGCCGTTCGACCAAATCGGGGCGGCGGGTCACCGTCATTACCGCACCGAACAGCAGCATCGTCACCACGATCAACGGGATCATGTGGACAATGAAAGCGTTCCCGAAATTGCGCTTGATGACGAAGTTATAATGCAGTTCCGGCAGATTGGTCTGGAACTCGTTTTCGCCAATTCCCAGTGTTGTATCCAGATCGGACAAGCGATAGTCGAAATAGGTGTTCTCACGCTCCCACGTGCCCATGACGATGCGAGGATCTATGCCAAAAATATCATCCGGCCCGGTGGCGGGATAGGACGAAAAGTCAGGAATTAGAGCCACATTTACATCAAACTCACCGGGCCAAAACCGGACCCAGACGGTTTTATGGTCGAACGGATAGCTGGTGTAGTCAAAGCTCTGCCGCAGGGTCTGTTCAAAATACCAGCCAATCAGGGTCACGCCGTCCTGATCCATCCTATAGGCCTCTTCGATTACGCCATTCGCGGCATCGACGGCCTCGGGCAGGATGAACCCGATCTCTTTTTCGGTTGGCTTGATCGCGTCATGAACGCCGTCTTCGAAATGTTGCCAGACGTAGCCGCTCACGCGCACGTCGCTGGCGCCGGTAAAGCTGAAGGATTTGATGAAGATGCCGGTTTTGACCCGATAGTCGGGCAAATTGTCCAGCTTTTGCAGATACTCATCGACTGAGGCCTCATCTGGCAATTGCGTCGGGTCGCCCTCGAAATGGTTCAGCGCGACCAGAAGTTTGAACAGCACGACGGCCAGAGCAAGCGTCAGGGCACCGGAAATCAGCCAAACCTTCTTTTCGATGCTCATTCAGCCCCTCGCCCGCTCAATTCAACCGCCCGACCAGAGATTGCGTGATGCCCATCTCGGAAAAGCGCGCGCCCAGCGCTTCGAAATCTTCATGTGCTGACATGGGAATGCCCCAACCCCCGCACGCGGCCAGAACCCTGGTGTGCTGTATCGACAGGTCGACCATTGGCAGGGGTTCCTCGGCGGTGAATTTTGCCAATGCGTCTGCATATTCAGTCGCCCGGTCCCATTCCTGCCGTGCCAGCATGACGGCGCTGGCATCGGGATAAAAATGCAGGTGGCTGTGGCCAACGCAACCCTCGGCAATGATCTGGGCGCCCAGTTTCAGGTGCTGATCCTGTTTATTAGGGTCTGTTTCCGCCATGGCCAGCGCCGACAACGCCTTGGGCCCCACGAAATTCCGACCATGTTCGAGCGCAATATCGACAGCCCGCTGACCGGTTTCCCGAGCATCGTCCATCTGCCCGGCGTAAACCTGTGTGCGGGCCAGATGCTCCAATGCCTGCGCCTCAAGCCGCTTTGCGCCTACGCGGCTGGCAATTTCGGCCGAAACTGCGAAGGTCTCCAGCGCCCGATCCAGCTCACCCAAAAACGTATGCGCAACGCCTAGGCAGGTCTGGGCCACGCATTCCGGCACAAAGGCAAAATACTTCTGGGACACCTCGATGGCCTCTTGTGCATCCAGCTTGCCCTGCGCCACATCGCCGGTATAGCTGCGCGCCACGCTGAGGTTGTGCAGGTTCGCTGCCAGATCACGCACTAACCCCTTTTCTCGTGCCCGTTCCACCGCCTGCGTATAGAACCCCGTGGCGGTCTGCATGGTCGCGTTCATGAAATTCGCATCGCCGAAACCGCTGAGCGCACCGACCTCAAGCCGCGCCGATTCCAGCTTTCTGGCCAGTGTTAGAGCCTTTTCATTGCTTTGCAGGGCGTCCTCGACCCGACCCAGAGGGAAATACACATTGCCACGGACATAGTTGATCTGGGCAATATCGCGTTCCGATCCACACCGCTCTGCAGCTATCTCGGCCGTACCTAGGCTTTGCAGGGCGTCTTTGTACAAACTGGCCTGCCGTGCGGCCTGCGCCAACCCAATATGGGCGCGGGCGGTCTGTTCATCCGTTTCAGCCAGATCAGCGGCTTCTTTGAATTCGCGCAAGGCGTCATCCGACAGGCCCTGCAAACGGTGGGTTTCACCGCGCGCGCAAAACAGATCGAACCGCACCCCGGATGGCGCGGGCAATTCCAAGGCCCGTTCGATCAGCGGGCTGGCATCATCAAACTGGAACGCCTGAATCAATTTCTCGGCAGCTTCCAGATACGCTTGTGCCGCATTGGTGGCACCTGCCCGATCCAGATGTTGCGCCCGCAGGGTGGCATCGCGATCCTCGAACCATTTCGCGGCCTGACGATGCAGCCGCGCGCGTTCGGATTTCACCAGCGTCGCATAAGACCCGTCGCGGATCAGCGCGTGGGCAAACATCAGATCGGTTCCTGCCTCACGGATCAGGGCGGACCGGATCAGGGTCGAAGTGTCCAGATGCCCTTCACCCAAGACATAGTTCAGCACCTCGGGCGAGAACCTCTGACCCAACACCGAGGCCGCTTGAATCGCCGCCCGACTGCGCCGGTCCAGCGCATCCAGCCGCGATTGCACGATTCCCTGAATGCTGCCCGGCACGGATTCGCGTTTCAGCACATCGATATTGCGCAAGAGCTGTTCCAGAAACAGCGGGTTGCCCCCGGCGCGCTTTACGCAGGCATCCAGCAGTTCGGGGTCCACGCCGGTGAACTCCTGAACCAGCTGTCGGGCCTGCTCATCCCCCATCGGCGCCAGTTCCAGCTTCGAGATCAGCGCGCCTTCGGTGCCCATTTGCCATTCACGGTTGATCGGATCGCCCTCGACCCGGCTGGTCATCAACAGTACACAAGGCAAATCGCGCGTGGTCGCGGCAATATGGGCGCAGGCGGTCAGAATTTCGGGGGCGGCCCAGTGGATATCCTCGATCTGGATGAGCATCGGCGCGTCACGACTGCGTGCCGCGATCAGCTCGTCGATCACTTGCCGCCTTCCGCGTTGGCGGGTGGCGTTATCCATCACAGCATAAACTTCGGCCAGGCCAGGGTCCTGCTCCAGTTCCAAAAGCGCGTTCAGATGTGCCACGTTAGACGGCGACACCCAGCCCTTGGTCACCGCATCCCGCGCCATTGCAGCGCCTGTGGTAGCGTCGTCCGTGGGTTGCAGCCCCAGAATGCTGCGGGCAACGGATTGGATGGCCGAATGCCCCTCACGCGCGCCGAAATCCATGACCACGCCGTTGTGGATCGAGTATTTGAGGCCTGCGGCCATCTCGGCCACCTGCTCGGACAGATGGGTTTTGCCGATGCCCGGCTCACCCAGAACGATATGCACCTCACCCTTGCCGTGCTGCTGGCAGCGATCGAACGTGGCCGAGAACAGCGACATCTCGCGTTCGCGACCGACAAATCGGTGCCGGCGTGACCGGATGTTGCGCGCCATTCGATCCAGACGCCACAGTTCGACCGGTTCGTTCAGCCCTTTGATCGGCTTTTCACCCAGCGACTCGCCGACAAAAAGAGGCCCTAATGCGCGCTGAATATCATGCGACACCAAAGTATCACCCGGCGTCGCCATATCGGTGATGCGCGACGCCAGATTAACTCCGTCGCCCGTCACCGTGTATTCTGTATGGGCCTGACTGCCGGTTGTGCTGGCGATCACCTGACCCGACGCGATGCCGATATGACACGACAGCGGCGGGTTCAAAGCGGGCAGCACTGCATGGATTTCCAGCGCCGCCCGCGCGGCCCGCTCGGTATCGTTGGTGTGCGATATCGGCGCTCCAAACACCGCCATCACCGCGTCCCCGATATGCTTGTCGATCCGACCACCGAATTTTTCGACCACATGATCCACCTTGGCAAAAAACGCGTTCAGCAGTTCATGCATGTCCTCGGCGTCCAACTCGCTGGTCAGGCGGGTAAAGCCGGTTAGGTCGGCGAACATGACTGTGACTTGCCGCCTGGCGGGCTCCAGCGGGGTTTCGGGCTCATAGGGTTGAACGGTTTCGACAGTCTCAAGCTCAGCAATCGCGCGCAGCAGCCTGCGGCGGTCTCCGACAGCGGTCACTCCGATTTCGATCAGGTCTTCGCCCGTCAGATCGGGCAAAATTGCGAAATCAATTTTGTTATCCAAAAAGGCTTGCGCATAGTCAGATAGTCCAAGTGCGCTTAGCCAGTCCCTAAGGTCCTGAGACATGTCGCCCCTCTGAAGCCCCCAACTTCAGTCACAGACCTAGCACAGCAGACCCGTCTGAGTCTGCAATGGTTAACGAATTTAATGTTTATGTACGCCCATATGCACGAAACAGGAGCATCTGACCGCAGAGATTCAGGATGAGCTTATCGAGATTTGCCGCGTTCAAACCTGTAACACCGTGTGGCCTTGTCAGATTTCAGCTTATGAATGGCACGCGTGCCTCATCCAGAGATGTCTGCCGGCTGGGCAAGGTCAGATCATGGATCACCGGATTCGACCGGGCGATAACCCGGCCTTTGCGCACCACGGTCAGACGATGGGCGCGCAGGCGGATCGCCTCGATCTTGTCGCTGGCCTGCAGCAGAACGAAATTCGCGTCGCAACCCTTGGCCACGCCGTACCCCTGCAACCCCATGATCCGGGCCGAGTTTTCGGTCACCGCATCAAAACACCATGCCATATCAGCCCGGCTGGACAGCTGGCCCACGTGCAGCCCCATAAAGGCCACGTCCAACATGTCGGCCTTACCCAGCGAATACCACGGGTCCATCATGCAATCCGATCCAAACCCCACGGTGATCCCCGCATCGCGTAATTCGCGCACGCGGGTCTGGCCGCGGCGTTTCGGATACGTGTCGTGGCGGCCCTGAAGCATAATGTTGATCAACGGGTTCGGGATTGCATGTACTCCGGCCTCGACCATCAGCGGAATCAGCTTTGAGACATAGTAGTTGTCCATCGAATGCATCGAGGTCAGATGCGACCCCGCCACCCGTCCGTTTAGACCCAATCGTTGGGTTTCATAGGCCAACGTCTCGATATGGCGGCTTTGCGGGTCATCGCTTTCGTCACAATGCATGTCGACCATCAAGCCACGTTGGGCCGCGATTTCGCAAAGCTGACGAACAGATTCGGCCCCGTCCGCCATCGTGCGTTCGAAATGCGGAATACCGCCCACCACATCCACACCCATATCTAGCGCGCGGATCGTGTTCTGCATCGCGGTCGGGTCGCGCAGAACACCGTCCTGCGGAAAGGCAACCAGTTGCAGATCCAGGTGGTCCTTCACCTGCTCGCGCACTTGCAGCAGGGCTTCAACACCCTTCAGCTCATCATCGCAGGTATCTACATGGCTGCGGATCGCACCAATCCCCTTGGCCACGGCCAGCTCGCAATACCGCATTGCACGTGCGACTATGTCCTCGACCGTTTGGATCGGCTTCAGCTCTCCCCACAGCGCGATACCTTCCAGCAATGTGCCCGAGACATTCATGCGCGGATTACCCAGCGATAGAGTCGCATCCATATGAAAATGCGGGTCAACAAAAGGGGGAGAAACCAATTGGCCACCCGCATCGATTACTTCGCCAGCTTCGGCTGTGATCCCGGATTCAATCGCGGCGATCTTGCCATCCGCGCAAGCAATATCAATGCCAGTCTGGCCATCGGTCAGGGTGGCATTCTTGACGATCAGATCGAACATGACGTTTCCTATCGTTGGCCCTTGAACCAGGGGGTGAGCAATGCACGCGGATAATCCGCCGACCGCGCCGCAACCACAAGGGCGATGATCGAGAGGATATAAGGGGCCATCAGGAATACCTGACCTGGCACCAGCGCGCCGATCTCGGTTTGCAGCCGCACCTGCAACGCATCAAAGGCCCCGAACAACAACGCGCCCAACAGCGCCTTTCCAGGCCGCCAACTGGCAAAGATTACCAGCGCGATGCAAACCCAGCCGCGCCCGTTGACCATGCCGAAGAAGAAGGCATCAAAGGCGCTCATCGTGAGGAAAGCCCCGCCCAAAGCCATCAAGGCCGAGCCCGCGACAATGGCCCCGATCCGCAGCCCGTAAACCGATAGGCCCTGTGCATCGACACTGTCCGGGTTGTCTCCAACCGCCTGAATGGCCACGCCCAAGGCGGTGCGGTTCATCACATACCAGACCACCGCCACCATGAGCAGAGCCAGCCATGTCAGTGCGGTTTGCTGGAACAAAACAGTCCCTAAAAAGGGTAGATCTGACAGTACGGGCAAATCCAGCGGCTGAAATGGCTCGATCCGCGGCGGTGACGACACGTTCGGCAATGCGGTGCGATAGGTGTAATAACTGACGGAGGTTGCAAACAGAGTGATCCCCAGCCCCGAGACATGTTGCGACAGACCCAGAGGCACCGTTAGGATCGCGTGCAATAGGCCAAAAAAGGCCCCGGCCAGCGCCGCGACCAGCACGCCGCCCCACAGCCCCGCGCCCAACCAGACGGCCATCCAGCCGCACATCGCTCCGACGACGAATATCCCCTCGATCCCGAGGTTCAGCACACCCGCCCGCTCGCAGATCAGCGCGCCTAATACGCCAAAGATCAGCGGCGTGGCGATGCGCAAGGACGCGGCCCAGAAGCTTTCGGAGAGCAGGATATTAAGGATATCCATCATGACGTGACCCCTGACGTGCTGGCCCGAACGATCCGGTAGCGGGCAAAGAACCCACCAACCAACACGCAAAGCAACGAAACCGACACCACCAGATCGGCCAGAAAAGACGACACGCCCATTGCGCGGCTCATACTGTCAGCCCCTACGAACACGGATGCGATGAACAACGCGGCGATCACTACGCCCACAGGTGACAGCCCCGCCAACATGGCGACCACGATGCCGGTATAGCCAAAGCCCGGCGACAGGTCCGAGGTTAGATACCCCTTGAGCCCGGCGACCTCGCTGACCCCGGCCAACCCCGCAAGGCCACCAGACAAGATGGCCACGCCAAACAGCGAGCGGTTTACATTGATCCCGGCATGGCGCGCGGCAGCAGCGTTTTCCCCCACCGCCCGCAAACGGAATCCCCAAACCGATCGGGCCAGCATGAATTGCGCCAATCCGGCCAGTATCAGAGCCACAATCAACCCTGAATGCACCCGCATCCGCTCGATCAAAGGCGGCAACATACCCTGATCCAGGATAGGGGCGGATTGCGGCCATCCCAGGCTCATTGGGTCCTGTAGGGCCCCTTCCAGCATCATCTGCACAAAGATCAGAATGATGAAATTCAACAGCAACGTAGTCACCACCTCATCCGCGCCAAAACGGATTTTCAGATAGGTCGGGGCAACCATCCCTGCCGCACCCGCTGCAGCACCCAGCACGACGATCAGCGGTAATAACAAGATACCATGGACATCCAGCACCCCCGACCCAACCGCCACAGCCGCCATCGCACCCAGATACAGCTGCCCTTCGGCCCCGATATTCCACAGCTTGGCGCGGAACGCCAAAGCGGCGGCCAGACCGGTAAAGATCAGTGGCGTGGCGCGCGTCAGCACCTCGGAAAATGCGAAAACAGAACCAAATACGCCGCGAAACATCTCTTGATACGCCAGAATAGGGTTCGCCCCCGCGGCCAGCAATGGAATGGCGGCAAACCCCAGTGCAATTATGGCGGACAGGATTGGAACACCCAGGGTAAAGGCTCGAGACTGAGTCTGGCGCGGTTCTATGCGGATCATGCCGGTTCTCCTGCCATCATCAGCCCGATCTGTTCGCGGTCGCGGCCGGGGGCCTCGTGCAATTCGCCATCGCGGATCACCACGATGCGGTCGGCCAAACCCAGAATTTCATCAAGATCTTCTGAGATCAGAACTACTCCGGCCCCGCGCGCGCGCGCCTCAAGCAGGCGGCGTCCGACCTCGGCAGCAGCCCCCATGTCCAGACCACGCGTCGGTTGATTGGCCAGGATCAAACGCGGTGCCCGATCAAATACCCGCGCCAGAATAAGCTTTTGTATATTGCCACCCGACAGCAACCGCGCCGGGGCTTCGACACCCGGCCCACGCACGTCATAAGCCTTTGCAAGGCGCGCGGCGTTCTCTTCGATCGCCTCACGTCGCAGCAGGCCGCGCGATTGCACGTCGCTGTCACCCAATCGCTCGATCACCATGTTTTCAGCCACGCTCATCGCGCCAACGATGCCTTCGTGGTGGCGATCTTCGGGGATACGACCCACGCCCGCCCGTATCATCGCCGCGGGGTTGAGCGTGCCGATTTCAACTCCATCCACCTTTATTAGACCCTGTTCTGGCTGAACGAGACCCGAGATAACATTGGCCAACCCGCTTTGTCCGTTGCCCGAAACCCCAGCGATCCCGAGGATTTCGTGCGCATGCACGGTTAGGTCCACAGCACTGAGCGTATCGCGCTTGGACCGGCCAGCGACTGACACGCCGGACAGGCTGAGTACCGGAACGCCCGGCGCCATGGTGCCCCCGGCAAGTTCCGGCGTATCCGCCCCGACCATCATTCGGGCGATAGATTTCTCATCCGCTTCGGATGTAGCTAGTTCACCAACTTTGCGTCCGTGGCGCAGCACCGCGATCCGATCAGAAAAGGCCAGAACCTCGCGCAGCTTGTGGCTGATGAAAATGACCGATAGCCCCTCATCCGTCATCATCCGGATGTTTTCGAACAATGTGTCGGCCTCTTGCGGGGTCAGCACGGCGGTGGGTTCGTCCAGTACCAAAATTCGCGCCTGCCGATACAGGGCTTTCAGGATTTCCACCCGCTGCCGTTCACCCACCGACAATCGTCCCACGGGCGTATCCAGCGGCGCGGTCAGGCCACTTCGATCTATAATGGCCTGAATCTTTTCTCGGGCCTCCTGCCGGTTGCGGCGCAGTGCAAGCAGGGGTTCTGAGCCCAATGTGATATTATCCAGGGCCGAGATATTCTCGGCCAGCGTGAAATGCTGATGCACCATGCCCACGCCTGCGGCCAGCGCCACCTGCGGGTGACCCAATGGCAAGGGCCGCAGAACACCCGCCTCGTCAGCGACGTCGATAGACCCTGAATCAGGCAAATAGTGCCCGAACAGCATATTCATCAACGTGGTCTTGCCTGCGCCGTTTTCGCCGAGCAACGCCAGAACTTCGCCCTTGTTCAGGGTCAGGCTGACATTGTCATTGGCGATTACCGGGCCGAAATGTTTGCTCAACCCGTTGAGCTTGAGAACTGTAGTCATGGGGAAAGCGGGCCGGCGCAAAGTCCGGCCCGATTGTAATCAGTTGTCCGAGACCGGGCGGTCATCGTTCACGTTCACCCGGAACAGACCGTCCAGAATCTCGGCCTGACGGGCATTCACCGCCTCAAGAACCTCGGCCGGAACCAGCTCTTCATCCAGAACCATTGACCCGCCGCCATAACCCATAAAGCTGTACTGGCCGTAATCCGCAGCCTCGAATGAGCCACCCGCAACATTGGCGATAGCCTTGTCGATGGTCGGCTCCATATGCCACAGGGCTGAGGCCATGATCGTGCCGGGGTAGTCGCCCGACGTGTCGATGACGTTGCCTACGGCCTTTACACCACGCTCAACCGCCGCATCCGAGACACCAAAGCGTTCCGCGTACATGATATCCGCCCCCGCATCCATCATCGCAATGGCGCTTTCCTTGGCCTTGGGCGGATCGTACCAGCTGTCGATGAAGGTCACGAGGAATGTGACATCCGGGTTCACTTCACGCGCACCATCCATGAAAGCGTTCATCAGGCGGTTTACCTCGGGGATGGCATATCCACCGACCATGCCGATCACGTTCGATTCCGTGGCAGCCCCTGCCACCATGCCAGTCAGGTAAGACGGTTCGTGAATCCAGTTGTCGAAGACCGAGAAATTAGGCGCTACCGGTCCAAAGGAAGACCCCATCAAAAAGGCGGTGTCGGGATAATCCTTCGCCACCTTGCGCGCGGCGCGTTCCAGGCCAAACACTTCGCCCACAACCAGCTGTGCGCCCTGTTCGGCATATTCGCGCATCACACGTTCATAATCTGTGTTCGCCACATTTTCCGAGAACACGTATTCGATGTCACCACGCTCGGCTGCGGTGTTTAGGGCCTTGTGTATGCGGCTGATCCATTGCTGTTCCACCGGCAAGGTATAAATCGCCGCGACCTTGACGGTTTCCGCCGCCGCCAGACCGGCGGAGAATAGGGTTGAGGCAGCCGCCGCAGCGGCCAGCAGTACTCTTCTTGAAAATATTGTTTTTGTCATAACACTCTCCTGTCTGGCAGGATGGCAGCATTTTTTTACTGTTCAGTCAATTTTTTCATCCATGTCCCATGGGAACATGACTGTATCTCAGACAGTTTCGGTCGTGTTTCTAAGGTTGGGGTATGGTCAAGCGCTTAGGCCCAAAGCTCATGTTTTGCCGCCATAGGGCAAAGCGGCACGACACACGTTTTACGTGTGTCTGGCATAAAAGTTTGTAAGCAGGTGTCTAAAGGATAATTCCGGTGTCACGACACATTACACCAATCTAAAAACTAAAGACTGCCGCAGTGGTTTTCCCGGTGACAGCGCGCCGTATTGGCGCACTACTATTCGTTTGTTTGAACAGCGGATCAGTTGGTGCCCACTGTGCTTGTGGTGCTGTTTGACGACCCGCCGCCACCGCCGCCCGAAGCAGCCACACCTACTGCGGCCGCAGCCACGCCAAGTGCGGGCGCGACAAGAGGTACAAAACCAGTCACACCTTCAGCCGCAGCTGCAGCCGCCGCATCGTCCAATGGGGCTACACGAGTAGGATCGACAGGCTCCGGGGTCGTCCCGTCGGTCGCGTCCTGCCCAAAGGCGCTTGTGGTTGAAACGGCCAGAACCAACACGGTCGCTCTGATCATCATGAATCTCCTAAAACAAGTCTTGGCCGGACGCTATCACACCCGTTCGGAGGTGAGAATGTCATTGCTGAAAAAAATTCTATAAACGTGCAGATAAAATTTGCTTTTTCAGAGGCTTGCCACAGACCTGCGCCCGCAGACCCCCTAGGCGCATTTCCTTAAATTCAAGGGTGGCCTGCAACGCTAGCTGGCCCGGCCACACTGCCGTTAACTCTTCAATTGCAGAATTGCCACATGGTGTTTTGAGGATATTTTTTTGGCGGTTTGTTTCGGGACGTTTGTTTTGAAAGTTGTTAGTGAGGCGCCGATCGAAAAAGCGATAGAT
>NZ_JBQFSK010000005.1:0-267909 GCF_056537925.1 Ruegeria sp. BI7 | reverse complement strand
CGGTCGAGATGGTGATGCCACGAGCCTTCTCTTCAGGCGCGCCGTCGATTTGGTCATACGCTTTGAAGTCACCGAAATACTTGGTGATTGCTGCGGTCAGCGTGGTTTTACCGTGGTCAACGTGCCCAATCGTGCCGATGTTGACGTGCGGTTTTGTACGCTCAAACTTTTCCTTTGCCATTCCTCAGGCGCCCTTTTGCGATTTGGGGGACCCTCGGTCCCGTGGTTACATCTGCGCGCGCGAGATATTTGGTTCAAAGGGGAAAATCAAGCACATCCTGCGTGAAAAGCAGGTTAAGATGCCGGATTTTGCGTAACAACACCGGATTCGAGCGGTTGGATCAGGTCTGGACGACGATCAAACCAGCCATTGTCTTTATGTTCCTCGGCCAACCATTCCTCGACTCGGTCCGCGACCTTCAGTGCAAGCCCGCTCATCTGCTCTTCTTTGGTCCGTTCGTGGCCAGAGCCCTTCAAAGCACTGCCGCCGGTCGTGTCCTCGAGAACCTGGAACTGCTTGCCCTTGGCAAGGAACTCTTTTTTGTTCACGTCATAGACGTTGACCAGGACAATGGCCGTGCTTTTCGGATTGTAGATGACCGGGATACCCGGAGGCGCAAGCATATAGCCTTCGAGGCTGATACCGATGTCGTATTCCTGCACGCCTTCATAGCGACCCAGCCGGATATCAACTGCGTTCTGAATAGCAGCGGTCCATTCATCCGGTGTGGCATCGCGGCTGACCGGCCCCTGCACCGCCTTGTCAGCAAAGGCATAATTGACCCGCAACTTGAATTCGCCCAGCGATTCCGGCTCTTCATAAAGCTGCGTTTGCGTGCAGGCGCCCATAAGGGCCAATCCGGTGATCAAAGTCAGAATGCGCAGCATAGGTTCATCTCGATAGGCCTGTTTTTCTTTGGTCTAGCGCACCGATACGGCCTGTGCCAAGCCGTATCAGCGAAATTCTACCTGCGACCAGTGCATATTCACGAGAATTTATAGTCGCGCGGGAAGCCATAGGGCGGCTTTTTCCCAACACTGGCGCGCTTGGCGAGCCATTGGGACATATCCGCCTCGTGCCGGGTTTTATCCCCACCCATCGACCACTTGAGACCCTCTTCCCAGTTGAAGGTGGTCAGGTCGGACAAGCCGCCATCCAGCTCAAGTGTGCCCTGCCGTCCACGCGCCATGTTGTATTTCTGCAGACGCACGCCTTTGCCGCGGGTCATCTCGGGCAATTCTTCGGTTGGGAAGACTAGGAACTTACCGTTCTGAGACACCACCGCCACGTGATCGCCATCGATGGGCTTACAGATCATTGCGGTTTCTTCGCCTTTGACGTTCAGCACCTGTTTACCGTTGCGGGTCTGGGCCAGCACCTCATCCTCGGGCACCATGAACCCGTTACCCGCATCCGAGGCCACAAGCAGCTTGCGCCCGGGTTTATGGATCAGGATGTCGATGATCTGCGCCTCGTTTGGTAGATCGACCATCAGACGCAGCGGCTCGCCCATGCCCCGCCCGCCGGGCAGGTTGGCGGCGCTGACCGTGTAAAATCGCCCGTTCGAGGCAAACACCAGCAGCCGGTCCGTCGTTTCCGCGTGAAAGATGAAACGCGGGCCGTCGCCATCCTTGAATTTCAACTCTCGCTTCAGATCGATATGCCCGGTCATGGCGCGAATCCAGCCCATCTGAGAGCAGACGACCGTGATCGGTTCCTTATCGATCATCGCCTCAAGGGGAACCTCTTCAACCTGTCCGGCTTCGGCAAACTGGGTACGGCGCGCACCGCCTTCGTAGTCTTTGCCAAAGGTCTTTCTGGTCTCTCTCAACTGCTCGGCGATCTTGGCCCATTGCAAGGCCGGATCGGCCAGCAAGTCCTCAAGATTGGCGCGCTCCATCATCAGCTCGTCGCGCTCGCGCACCAGTTCCATCTCTTCCAGACGGCGCAAGCTGCGCAGGCGCATGTTGAGGATCGCGTCGACCTGAACCTCGGACAGCTCGCCCTCACCCGGTTTGGGTGAGACATAGTCGGCCTCACTTGTGGCACGGACATGATCGATCCCCCAGTCCTCGCGCATCAGCGCGGCTTTGGGGTCGTCGTCGTAGCGGATAATGTCGATCACACGGTCGAGGTTCAGGAAGGCGACGATAAAGCCTTCCAACACTTCAAGGCGGTGGTCGATCTTGGCCATACGGTGACGCGAACGTCGCAGCAGCACCTCTTGCCGATGATCGAGGAAGGCGCGCAGGACTTCCTTCATCGAGCAGACCTTGGGCGTGACCCCGTCGATCAGCACGTTCATGTTCAGGCTGAACCGCACCTCAAGGTCCGAGTTGCGATAGAGCATGCCCATCAGCACCTCGGGGTCCACATTCTTGGAACGCGGCTCAAGTATCAGGCGGATGTCATCAGCAGATTCGTCGCGCACATCAGCGAGAATTGGAATTTTCTTGGTCTGGATAAGCTCGGCGATCTTTTCGATCAGCTTGGATTTCTGAACCTGATACGGAATCTCGGTGACAATGATCTGCCACTGGCCACGGCCCAGATCCTCAACCTCGAACTTACAGCGCAGACGGAAGGACCCGCGCCCGGTGCGATAGGCCTGCGCGATATTCTCAGGCGGCTCGACAATGACGCCACCGGTCGGGAAATCGGGGCCGGGCACATAGTTCAGCAGGGTGTCGTCACGCGCGTCTGGTGTTTTGATCAAATGCAGGCAGGCGTCACACAGCTCGGCGATGTTATGCGGCGGAATGTTTGTCGCCATACCGACCGCGATGCCGCTGGAGCCATTGGCCAGCAGGTTCGGAAACTGCGCGGGCAGCACGACCGGTTCGGTCAGCGTGCCGTCATAGTTATCGCGGAAATCGACGGCGTCCTCGTTCAACCCCTCAAGCAGCGCCTCGGCGACGATGGTCATCCGTGCCTCGGTGTATCGCGAGGCCGCCGGGTTATCACCATCGATATTGCCGAAGTTCCCCTGCCCGTCGACCAGCGGGTAACGGACGTTGAAGTCCTGCGCCAGACGCGCCATCGCATCGTAAATCGCGGCGTCGCCGTGCGGGTGATAGTTGCCCATCACGTCGCCGGAAATCTTCGCAGACTTCCGGAAACCACCCGTCGCACTGAGTCGCAACTCGCGCATCGCATACAGGATTCGCCGGTGAACCGGCTTCAGCCCGTCGCGCGCATCAGGCAGCGCCCGGTGCATGATGGTGGACAAAGCATAGGTCAGATAGCGTTCGCCAATCGCGCGGCGTAGCGGTTCGGCTATCTCGCCCCCGTTGTCGGGGGCCTCCATGTTGGGGTCGTCGATCGTATCGGTCATACATGATGTGATACGCCGCAACCGCGCGCTGGTAAAGCGAGCAGCACGCATTTTACTGGGGACAAGTGGCGCTTTTTGCAACAGGGGGAGGCAACCCCCCGATTTCCCCCGTCTTTCGACTTGGACCCTGAAATATGCTACGCTGAATGGATTAGACTGCTGCCTATTTCTTGTATCTTACGATTGACCCTGGGGGATGCGCCATGACGCGCCTTGTTGTTTTTACTTTCGCTGCACTTGGTTGGTGCTTTTACGTAATGAGCGGCGGGCCGGATTTCGAACCGCGTGGCCTGCGTGCCGAGCAACCCGCTCGTATTGCAACCGCCCCGACGCAAACCATTGCTCCTGCCCAGGCCGAAGAGCTTGTGACCAATGTCGCAGTTCGTGCGCCTACTGCACGTGTGCAACCCAAGCCCGCCGTGGAAGAGGTGGTTGAATTTGTGGCCGATGATGCCACGCTGGGGTCTTTCTCAACCATTACGGTTTTCGCGGACCAAGACGCCAACATCACGTTTGCTTCGCTTGAGGACGGTGTGGCCGGGCTGCGCCAGATCACGGATGACGTGCAGGAAGATGTGGCCGAAACACCCGCCATCCCCGAGCCCGAAAAAGACATTCGCGAGATTTCGGGAACCCGCGTGAACATGCGCGACGGGCCGGGTACGATCTATCCGATTGTCGGCAAGGCCACCATCGGTCAGAAGGTCGAAGTACTAAGCGAATCCGGAACCGGCTGGCTGCGCCTGCGCGTGTTGCCTCAGCAACAGGTCGGATGGATTTCGGCCTCGCTGGTGCGAAAAATCGCGAACTGACGCAGCCGTGTCATTGTCCTGACCTGAACCTCGCCATAGCTATAGATCAGGTTCAGATTCAGGAAGACCATGCAAAAGACCATTCTTATCACCGGCTGCTCCTCGGGCATTGGACTGGATGCGGCGCACGGCATGCGCGCCCGAGGTTGGCGGGTGTTTGCCTCCTGCCGTCAGCAGCGAGATTGCGACCGGCTGCGGGCACAAGGGTTTGAAAGCCCGCATATTGATTACACCGACGCCAACAGCATCACCGCGGGGCTGGCTTCGGTGTTTGAGGCGACGGGTGGCACCCTGGATGCGTTGTTCAACAATGGCGCGCATGGCCTGCCCGGTGCTGTCGAGGATTTGCCGACGGATGGCTTACGCGCAATTTTCGAGGCCAATTTCTTTGGCTGGCACGAGCTGACCCGGCAGGTGATTCCAGCCATGCGGGCGCAAGGACATGGGCGAATCGTTCAGAACTCGTCCGTGCTGGGTCTGGTGGCCTATCCCTGGCGCGGCGCCTATGTGGCCACAAAATACGCGGTCGAAGGTCTGACGGACACGCTGCGCCTGGAACTGGCAGATACGGACATCAAGGTTATCCTGATTGAGCCCGGCCCGATCACTTCGAAAATCCGCGAAAACTCGATCCCCTTCTTTGAAAAATTCATCAACTGGCAGAACTCGCCCCTGCGAGAGCGGTACGAATCTTCGTTGTTGAAAAGACTGTACGAATCCTCGGGGCCGGATCGGTTCGAACTACCCGCGTCGGCGGTAACCGACAAGCTGGCCCATGCGGTCGAATCAAAACGGCCACGCGCGCGATATTATGTGACGACGCCGACTTATATCGCCGGATACCTGCGCCGCGTTCTGCCGACCCGCACGATTGATCGTATTTTGTCGGACGTCTGAGGCAATATTACCCGTTCGCTTTTCACACCTACGGGGCTAGATGATAGCCCAAGGAAACAAAAAACGCGGACGGTGTACCCATGGACCTAATGATGGTCGTTTTGCTGTTGGCCATGGCGGCTGTTGTCGTCGTGCTGGCGATTGGCATCTCAAACTTTGGCAAAAGCGGTAAAGAGGCCGCGATGAAAAGCAACAAGATGATGCGCCTGCGTATCCTGTTTCAGTTCATTGCCGTAGTGCTGATCGTGCTTTACGTCTGGTTGCGTGGACAAGGAGCCCAATAGATGGTCGTTCTCAACAAGATTTACACTCGCACTGGCGATGACGGCAAAACCGCTCTGGGCAATGGTGAGCGCGTTGCAAAGTATTCCGGCCGTGTTGCTGCCTATGGCACTGTTGACGAGTTGAACGCATTTGTTGGCGTGGCCCGCACCGAAGCCGAGGGCGATGTCGAAGCCGCCCTGTCCCGTATCCAGAACGATTTGTTCGATTTGGGCGCCGATTTCTGCCGTCCCGACATGGAAAAGGATGCCGAGGCCGACTATCCCCCGCTGCGCGTCGTGCCAGCCCAGATCGACCGGTTGGAAGCGGAAATCGACGCCATGAACGAAGCATTGGAGCCGCTGCGCAGCTTCATTCTGCCGGGTGGTTCGCGTCTGGCGGCACATCTTCACGTGTGCCGCACGGTTTCACGCCGGGCCGAACGGCTTGCGGTAGAGCTGACCAATATGGAACCGGTGAACACGGTTGCGGTGAAATACCTCAATCGTCTCAGCGACTGGTTCTTCGTCGCCGCACGTTGCGCCAATGAAAACGGCACGCAGGATGTGCTTTGGGTTCCGGGAGCGAACCGCTAAGTCGCGGACCTTAACGTCAAAAAACACGAAACGCGACGTCCCAAACCCATGACGTGACGATTTTGCTCTGTTGCAGGGCGAATTCAGACGTTATTCAGTCGTCCGAGAGCATTGGTGGAGTCGCAACGCGGCTTACCGTTTTTTGTGAGGAGCAAGCGCTAAAATGAAGGTACTCGTGCCTGTCAAACGCGTGATTGACTACAATGTGAAGGTTCGCGTGAAAGCGGACGGTAGCGG
Organism: Ruegeria sp. BI7; assembly: GCF_056537925.1. Taxonomy (NCBI): domain Bacteria; kingdom Pseudomonadati; phylum Pseudomonadota; class Alphaproteobacteria; order Rhodobacterales; family Roseobacteraceae; genus Ruegeria; species Ruegeria sp. BI7. The sequence goes on along the minus strand of NZ_JBQFSK010000005.1, from coordinate 261,771 downwards.
TGTCGATCTCGCCAATGTCAAAATGTCGATGAACCCGTTCGACGAGATCGCGGTGGAAGAGGCGATCCGCCTGAAAGAAGCCGGCAAGGCGGAAGAGGTTGTAGCCGTTTCGATTGGCGTCAAGCAGGCGCAAGAAACTCTGCGGACCGCACTGGCCATGGGCGCCGACCGCGCCATTCTGGTTGTGGCCGCCGATGACGTGCATCAAGACATCGAGCCGCTGGCCGTCGCCAAGATCCTGGCCAAAGTGGTCGAAGAAGAGCAGCCCGGCATAGTTCTGGCGGGCAAGCAGGCGATCGACAATGACATGAACGCCACCGGCCAGATGCTGTCGGCTCTGCTGGGCTGGTCGCAAGGCACCTTCGCATCCGAGCTGGACATCGAAGGCGACGCCGCCAAGATCACCCGCGAGGTGGACGGCGGCCTGCAGACCATCAGCGTCAAGATGCCGACCATCGTGACCGTTGATCTGCGCCTGAACGAGCCGCGCTATGCGTCGCTGCCCAACATCATGAAGGCGAAGAAGAAGCCGTTGGAGGAGAAGACCGCCGCCGATTACGGCGTAGACGTTTCCCCGCGCCTTGAGATCGTCAAGACCGAAGAGCCGCCGGCACGTGCTGCGGGCATCATTGTTGGCTCGGTTGATGAGCTGGTTACGAAACTCAAAGATGCGGGGGCTGTGTAATGGCTGTTCTTCTTCTTGCCGAGGTTAACAATGGCGAGCTGGCGCTGGACGCCACCGCCAAGGCCGTCAATGCCGCCAAGGCTCTGGGCGACATTACCGTTCTGGCCGCTGGCGGTTCCGCCGCTGCTGCTGGAGAAGCCGCTGCCAAGATCGACGGTGTGTCCAAGGTTCTGGTTGCCGAAGACGACTCGCTGGGTCATCGCCTGGCGGAATCGACCGCCGCACTGATCGTGTCGCTGGCCGACGGGTATGAGCACATCGTTGCCCCTGCCACCACCGACGCCAAGAACGTGATGCCGCGCGTTGCCGCGCTGCTGGACGTGATGGTGATCTCGGACGCGTCGGGTGTGGTCGACGGCTCGACCTTCGAGCGCCCGATCTATGCGGGCAACGCCATCCAGACTGTGAAGTCGAACGACGCCAAAAAGGTTGTCACTCTGCGGACCGCCAGCTTTGACGCGGCGGGCGAAGGCGGATCGGCCGCGGTCGAGACCATCTCGGTTCCCGGCTCCGAAGGCCTGTCATCGTGGGTCGAGGACAAGGTGGCCGAAAGCGACCGGCCGGAACTGACTTCGGCTGGGGTCGTTGTCTCGGGCGGACGTGGTGTCGGCTCGGAAGACGATTTCAAACTGATCGAAGGTTTGGCCGACAAGCTGGGCGCGGCGGTTGGTGCCTCGCGCGCGGCGGTCGATTCGGGCTATGCGCCGAACGACTGGCAGATTGGGCAGACCGGTAAGGTTGTTGCCCCGGACCTGTATGTCGCCGTCGGTATCTCGGGTGCGATCCAGCACCTGGCCGGTATGAAGGACAGCAAGGTCATCGTCGCGATCAACAAGGACGAAGAAGCACCGATCTTCCAGGTCGCAGACTTCGGACTGGTTGCCGACCTGTTCCAGGCCGTGCCAGAACTGACCGAAAAGCTTGGCTGATAGCAGGAAAAGATTTTTCGCCGAAAAATCTAGCAAGGCCCGCCACGTGGCGGGCCTTTTTCATTGCAGGTTCCGAATGGGTCCGACCAATGCCTCCGCGATTGACCGATGTGCCGCCGGGCCAATCATGTGCTCGGCCATCGGCTGTTGTAATGTACCGAACAACATATCCTCAAGCTCATCAGATTGCCCGGACACATAAGCCGTGCCTTCGACACAATCGGCGCAGAAAGGCCGCACGGCCTTTAGCATTTCAGGAGTGACTGTGATTGGTGCCCTCTCTTCCTGACGTTCATCATTTTTTTGCGGCAGCACCTTCAGCGCCAGCAGCAGGACCGGTACCTTCAACCTTTGCAGCAGGTCGCTGATTTGCCGAACCCAGTTACGACGCAGCTCTTCTGCCACAACCTCAAAGCGGGTATCCTGACAGTCTTGCAAACGCCGCATCAAGTGGCCCACAAAATGGACATCGGTAAAGTCAACCTCGGGGTAGAGGTCGATCAGATCCTGAGTTGGTGCCAAAACCCGGTCGTTGCGCCGGGGATGGACACGGTAAAAGTGGTTTGACTGGCTCAGAACCCCGGGCGCCTGTAACACACACAGTTCGGCCCCATTCAACAGCGTGAACAGGCCTGCATCGCCGCACAGCGCCTCGACCCCGCAATACAGGCTGCCCAAATTCAGGCAGCGCCGGTCCAGCCTGTCCTCTAGAATCGCTGCATAAGGACGGTCAACAAATCGCCCATAGGTCTCATCCCCGCCGACACAGGCCATATAGGCCGTGTCCAAAGACCTCTCTGGTCCCCGAAACCAAAGACGTGATTGACCGTATTGGCATACGGCATGCCCGGCACCTGCCGAGCCTGTTTGATGATAGCTCATAACACTCACCCATTTTTCACCCGGTTGCCATCTTGCAGCCGCATGTCTTGAGAAATTCCTAATGCGCGCAATTTAGACAAAGTCGATGGGTCCGATCCCCTTGCCGCCCCTACCGATCTGCCGGTACTGTCCCTTCAATCCAGAGACACAGAGGCATCAGAACATGGACGTAAAATCAGTCGGAGTGATTGGCGCAGGCCAGATGGGCAATGGTATCGCCCACGTCCTGGCCCTTGCGGAATATGACGTTCTGCTGAATGACGTGAACCAGGATGCACTGGAAGCTGCCGTCGCCGCAATCGAAGGCAACATGGCGCGTCAGGCCTCGCGCGGGAAAATTACCGATGAGGCGATGCAAGCCGCCCTGAAACGCGTAAAGACGACACTGGAATTGCCGGAACTGGGGCAAACGGACCTGGTGATCGAGGCCGCCACCGAGCGAGAATCAATCAAGCAGGCGATCTTCGAGGATTTGCAGCCGCACCTGCAACCGCACACGATTCTGACGTCGAACACGTCGTCAATTTCAATCACCCGCCTGGCCAGTCGTACGGACCGGCCTGAACGGTTTATGGGGTTTCACTTTATGAACCCGGTGCCAGTGATGCAGCTGGTCGAATTGATCCGCGGGATCGCCACGGACGAAGAGACCTTCAACACTTGCAAATCCGTGGTGGATCGTCTGGGTAAAACCGCCGCCAGCGCCGAGGATTTCCCCGCCTTCATCGTGAACCGCATTCTGATGCCGATGATCAACGAGGCGGTCTATACCTTGTACGAAGGCGTGGGCAATGTGCAATCCATCGACCAGTCCATGAAATTGGGCGCCAATCACCCGATGGGGCCGTTGGAATTGGCCGATTTCATTGGTTTGGACACCTGTTTGGCGATCATGAACGTGTTGCACGAAGGATTAGCCGACACAAAATACCGCCCCTGCCCGTTGCTGACCAAATATGTCGAAGCCGGATGGCTGGGCCGAAAAACCGAACGCGGGTTTTATGACTATCGGGGCGAGGTTCCGATTCCGACCCGCTAAGGCAGAGGGGGCCAGCCCCCTCACCCCCGAGGTATTTTGGCCAGATGAAGAAACGGATCAGTTTTTTTGCGTTTCGGCCAGCGACATCGTGCGTTTTCTGAGCCAAGCCATGAAGCCACGCGGGTCGCGCTCCAGCAATTGCATGTCCTCGTCCGAGATCGGATCGCCGATAACCGGTGATTGCGGTTTGTTGCACGACCGCACGATCTCATGCAGCAGAAGGCCTTGTCGCAGGATCGGGGACAGCTTGTTGGCTATCTGATAGGCGCGAGAGTTTCTGCCCGGAAAGAAGATCGGAACCACTTTGGCACCGGACCGGCGGATCATCTTGGCGGTGAACACGTTCCACTCCCGCTCTTGCGCCGGGCCGAACCAGTCGTCCGAGGACATCACCACGCCTGACGGGAACAAGGCAACGACACCACCTTCTTTCAGGTGGTCCATCGACTTGCTGCGCATTTCCAGCATCTTGGTTTGCGCCTCGGGGTCATGGGGAAATGGCACTGGGATCATGAACGATGTCGCGGCTTCGTCCAGCCCCGTCAGAACAGAACGGGTCAGGATGCGGTAATCGCTGCGCACCTGGCCAATGAGTTCAGCCAAGATCATCCCGTCAACCATACCGTGGGGGTGGTTCGCCACCACAACAACGGGACCTTCTTTAGGTATACGGGCGATTTGTTCCTGAGGGGTGGTCAGGTCGATGCCCATCGTCTTGAGCGCACCACCCCAGAACCGTTGGCCGCGATAATATTCGTTCTTCTTTTCGAACTTGTTGACCATACGCAGAATGGTCAGCTTGCCAGTACACCATTCGATGGCGCGAATGGCCGTCGACGTCCAGACATCATCGAACGAATTCGCATAGGTCAGGGTTCTACGATCGTAGATCTCACCCTGATCTGTGGTCCCATCCACCACTGGGCCGGTCTTCGTCTCGTGCGTTGTTTCCGCCAATTCCAGGTCTTCCCGTTCTTCGTTACGCGGCGGATGAAATCAGAAACCTTCCCCGAACTTGTCATTCACCAGGGTTTCCAAGGCATCAGCCAACGCCTCAGCATCCGGTCCGGACGTCTCGACGTCAATAGTCGTTCCGCGCGAGGCTGCCAACATCAAAAGGCCCATTATACTATCGCCGGATGCAGAAAATCCGTCTTTGGATACTTCGGCCTGTGCGTCAAAGCCCTCGACCACCTCAACCAACTTGGCCGAAGCGCGGGCATGCAAACCTTTTTCATTAATGATTTTCAGGCTTCGATTGGTCATTCTTAATCTGTCCGGTCTTCTTCTAATGTAACGTTTTGCGCATTGATATATTTGCGTCCAGCCTCCATCGCCTGTCGTACTGAATCCGCTATGGGCAGGTGGCGGGTTTTGGCCAGTTTGATCAACATAGGCAGATTTGCACCGTAAAGGATACGGCGATCCTGTGGCGCGCAGGCCCGTAAGCTCAGGTTCGACGGGCTGCCCCCGAACAGATCAGTTACAACAACAACCCCATCCCCGACATCGACGCTGTCAGCAGCCGCACAGATTTCAGCCTGTTTTGCGGCACGGTCATGGTCAGCCTCGATCGAAATCGCGACTAGGCCGGGCTGCTTTCCGACCACATGTTGCATGGCGGCCAGATACTCTTTGGCCAACCCACCATGTGCTACGAGTACGATCCCGATCAATCCGGCCTCACATTCAACGATCGACGTTCCATTTCGCGGTGCCTAATTGCCACTTGCTGCCCCTCCTCTGCAAGGGCCTTTGCAACCGCTTCGGCCATGGCCACCGATCTGTGTTGCCCTCCGGTACACCCAAAGGCCACGGACAGGTGTGCTTTGCCTTCGGCACGGAAGGTCGGTAACAAGAGTTTCAGCAGATCCACCACCCGGTCGAAAAAAGGTGCGTAGTTCGTGTCCGATTGTACATAGCGCGCGACATCGGGGTTTCGACCATCTTTCGCCCGCAAGTCAGGACGCCAGTACGGATTGTCCAGAAACCGACAGTCAAACACCATATCCAACCCGCGCGGCAAACCGCGCTTGTACGAGAAAGATTCAATCGAAACAGCCAGATGCCGTCCGCCTTTGGGAGCGAACCAGCGTTCGACCTCTTCGCGTAATTGGTGGACGTTCAGCGGGCTGGAATCGATCAATGTGTCGGCGATCTCGCGGATCGGAGCCAACAGTTCCTTTTCCTGCCGCACACCGGTTTCCGGGCTGGCATCTGTGGCCACAGGGTGCCTACGCCGGGTTTCCGAGAAACGCCGCAGCAATACCTCGTCGCTGCAATCCAGATAGAGGGTAGTCAAGTCCACCTGCTCCATCCGCCGCAGCCGGACCGCCAGCTCAATAAACCCGATGGTCGAGAAATCGCGGTTGCGTGCGTCGATGCCCAGCGCCATTGGACGATCGCTTTGCGGACCGTCCAGCAGGCGCATCAAAAGACCCATCGGCAGGTTATCGATGGCTTCAAAACCCAGATCTTCAAGAACGCGAATCGCCGTCGAACGCCCGGCGCCCGAGGGGCCGGTTACCAGAACGATGCGCCGTTGCGAGGTCATGTGCTGGGCCATTCCGGGTCCACGCGTCCCATTTTCAAAATTTGCATGAGTGCTGCCGCCAAATTGGGGACGCCTGCCGCCCGTAGCAAGGGAACGGATTGCTTTAGAACTAGGGTCTTATCGGGATCGGGCAAGCGGGCGGGTTCGTTTTGATCAAGATCCACCACATAGCGGATCGGCGTTGTCCCCGCCTTGTGCGCCCGAAGCAAGCCAATGCCCCGTGCCTCGATCAATCCACGCAGGTTTGGAGCAGCATCCGCCATGGCCGTATCGCCCACCATCGACAGGGCAACCCGGTCGTCAGCCACCAAAGTTGCGCCATGCGCCATCATCTGCAAGGCCAGCGCCGATTTGCCCGAGCCCGACTGCCCCAGAATCAATGCGCCTTGCCCCTCGACGGCAACACATGTCGCATGGAGGATGGCCTTGTCTTGATGTTGGATGTCCAAGAGGGTCTTGCCGCTCATGCGCTTATACAGGCAGCCCCACGACAAAGCGCGCGCCTTGTGGGTCTGATGTAACATCTGCCTCAGTCGGGCGGATGTTCTCGGCCCAAATCACACCGCCATGGGCCTCGACAATCTGTTTCGAGATCGCCAGTCCAAGGCCCGAGTTGTTGCCGAAATGCTCGTCGGGACGCTGCGAATAGAACCGTTTGAAGATTTTGGTCAGCGCCTGTTCCGGGATGCCCGGGCCGGTATCCTCGACCACGATCAACACCCGGTTTTCGCGACGCCGCACCCAGACGCGAATGGCATCGCTGTCTTCGCAGAAAGAAATCGCGTTGGTTATCAGGTTGACGAACACCTGCGCCAACCGCGCCTCGAGCCCGTTCACGACAATCGGCTGAGACGGCAGATCAGTAATATAGTCGATGCCTTTGGTACGGGCCTCTTCGCCCAGATATTGACCGATATTGCCCAGCAATTTCAGCAGATCAAAAGGTTGTTCCTCTTCTTTGACCAGTTCGGCATCCAGACGCGATGCGTTCGAGATATCGCTGACCAGACGGTCCAGCCGCCGCACGTCATGCTCAATCACGCCCAGCAACTTGTCGCGCTGGTCGTCGCGTTTGACCACGCGCAGGGTTCCAACCGCAGATTGCAGGCTGGCCAACGGGTTCTTGATTTCATGCGCCACATCGGCGGCAAACTGTTCGTTGGCATCAATACGATTATACAGCGCTGTTACCATCCCGCGCAGGGCGCGGCTGAGGCGTCCGATTTCATCCGGCCGCGCACTGAGGTCCGGGATGCGGATACGGCCGGGATTTACCCCGGCACCGCGATCTTTGCCCATCTCGGCCGCAGCGGCCAGATCGGCCAACGGGTTGGCGATGGTCGAGGCCAAAACAAGGCTGAGACCGATGGACACCAGCAATGCCACAACAAACATCTGCAAAATGCGTTCTTGCGCGCGCCGGGCCAGCGCGTCAATCTGTCCAGCAGGACCAGCCATTGCGACGGCGCCCACCGGCTCGCCGCTTTGCAGGATCGGAGCCGCTGCCACGATGACCGTTTGACCAGCGTCATCCTTTACCGCCTCAATCTGCTTCTGCCCCTGAATCGACAATGGAATGATTTCCTGCACGCGCTGCGCCAGCGTTGGTGCTTCGTCGGGGTCGGAACGGGTGAACACCCGGGACAGCCCGGTCCACACAGCGTTCAGTGCGTCACTGATCAGGGTACTTCCGGTCTGCACTTCGGCTTCGGTTTTCAGCAGTGCATAGGTCTGCGTTGAGGTCGAAACTCCGCGCGTCCAGCCGATCAGCGTTCCATCCATGTCATAGACAAAGACCTCGCCGCCGTCAGGCAGGCTAAGCCCCGCCAGCGTATCCTTAACGTCCAACGCCGCCGCATCCTGTGCGGTTCCGGATTGGTTTTGACGCAGCTGGGCTTCGAACACATTGCTGACTAGCTGCGCGTCCCCGATCAGGTTGCGCGCAGTCTGCTGGACCTGCTCTTCGCGAGAATCGTCGAGATACAGCAACCCGGTGACTAGGATCACAAGGGCAATCAGATTGAAGGTAATAATCCGACGCGCAAGGGGCGACCCGCGCAGCGAGAACATGTTGCGACGTCGGCGCGAGGCCCGGAGTTCAGCCGAATCCGGGTCTTGTGGGATGACCCAATCATCCCCCAGAACGACGTCACCGTCGCGCAACTCGTTTGCTTGTTCCGTATCGCGCACGAGACCCGGTTACCCCTTCTCAGTGGCCACACTTATTCTTCGTTGTACCTGTATCCGATACCATACAGCGTTTCGATGGCCGAAAACTCAGGGTCTGCGGTGCGCATTTTCTTGCGCAGGCGCTTGATGTGGCTATCGATGGTCCGGTCGTCGACATAGACTTGGTCATCATATGCAACATCCATCAGCTGATCACGGCTTTTGACAAAGCCCGGTCGCTGCGCCAACGCCTGAAGCAGCAAGAACTCGGTCACCGTCAACGATACATCCGCACCCTTCCAACTGACCGCATGGCGCAACGGGTCCATCCGCAATTCGCCACGTTCCATCACCTTGGTTTCGCCGGTATTGGCGTTGGTCGCATCACCCGCCGTCGCCTCTTGTCGACGCAGCAATGCGCGGATGCGTTCGACCAGCAAACGTTGGGAAAAGGGCTTTTTTACATAGTCGTCCGCGCCCATGCGCAGGCCCAAAACCTCATCGATTTCATCATCTTTCGAGGTCAGAAAGATCACCGGCATCTGGGTTTTCTGTCGCAGCCGTTGCAACAGATCCATACCGTCCATACGCGGCATCTTTATATCCAGCACGGCCATATCGGGCAGTTTCTTGTTGAAAGCATCCAGAGCCGCCTGCCCATCATTATAGGTTTCGACTTCGAATCCTTCAGCTTCGAGCGTCATGGACACTGACGTCAGAATGTTTCTGTCGTCGTCCACCAGTGCAATCTTTGACATCGGGTTCACCCCTATTCCTGCTCACCTACGCAATAATACGCTTTTTTGTAAGTCATTGTTGGCGGTTTTGACGCGCCGAATCAATCCGTAACTGCGAATCATGCCATTCTTGCGGCAGCTATGCGGCAAAAATGCCTTGCAGCCCGCAAAATACTGCCCAGATTTCCATCAGGAAATTCTTGGTGGCGCTAAACTTGAGCTTGGTGGCGCTAACTGCGCCAAACCGTCCTGTTCATGCCCTAAACGACCGTGATAAGAGGCGCTTGACCGCCGGGTTTTTCCGGCAAATGCCCCAAGAGCGCATCCAGGCCAATCGCCAATGCGCCGCCACAGGAGAAGACACACATGACATCTGGACGGGTTAACCCGCAATTCCGCCTCGAAGATCAGGGCATCGAGGGATTGGGCAATGTCTATTACAACTTCATGGAACCGGCGCTGATTGAAGAGGCGTTGAAGCGTGGCGAGGGTACACTTGGCAACGGCGGGGCATTTCTGGTCACTACCGGCAAGTTTACCGGTCGCTCACCCAAGGACAAACATGTTGTCAAAACTGAAAGCGTCCTTGACTCTATCTGGTGGGAAAACAACGCCGAGATGAGCCCCAAAGGCTTTGATGCGCTTTATGATGATATGCTGGCTCACATGAAGGGCCGGGATTATTTCGTGCAGGACCTCGTTGGCGGAGCAGACCCAGCCTATTCGATCAACGTTCGGATGGTCACCGAGCTGGCCTGGCACAACCTGTTCATCCGCCACCTGTTGCGCCGTCCGGATCGCGAGGATTTGGATGAATTCATCGCGGATTTCACCATCATCAACTGCCCCAGCTTCCAGGCCGACCCGAAAAAGCACGGCTGCCAGTCTGAGACGGTGATTGCACTGAACTTCGATCGCAAGCTGATCCTGATCGGCGGCACGGAATACGCAGGTGAAAACAAAAAGTCCGTATTCACCCTGTTGAACTACATGCTGCCGGAAAAAGGTGTGATGCCGATGCATTGCTCGGCCAACCACGCAGTTGGCAATCCAGTCGACACCGCTGTTTTCTTTGGCTTGTCCGGCACGGGTAAGACTACCCTGTCGGCCGACCCGTCGCGTACGTTGATCGGTGACGACGAGCATGGCTGGTCGGATCGCGGCACCTTCAACTTCGAAGGCGGCTGCTATGCCAAGACCATCAATCTGAATGCCGAGGCCGAGCCGGAAATCTATGCGACAACCAGCAAATTTGGCACGGTCATCGAAAACATGGTTTTCGACCCCGAAACCAAGGAACTGGATTTCGACGACGACTCGCTGACCGCAAACATGCGCTGCGCTTATCCGCTCGAGTATATCTCGAACGCGTCCAGCAGCGCGCTGGGGGGGCACCCCAAGAACATCATCATGCTGACCTGTGATGCGTTCGGCGTTCTGCCTCCGATCGCGCGACTGACCCCGGCACAGGCGATGTACCACTTCCTGTCGGGCTTCACATCCAAAGTGGCCGGAACCGAGCGTGGCGTCACTGAACCCCAGCCGACCTTCTCGACTTGTTTCGGCGCGCCGTTCATGCCGCGCCGTCCGGAAGTTTACGGCAACCTGCTGCGTGAAAAAATCGCTCAGCACGGCGCGACCTGCTGGCTAGTGAATACCGGCTGGACCGGCGGTGCCTACGGCGTTGGCTCGCGGATGCCGATCAGAGCCACCCGTGCGCTGCTGACTGCGGCACTGGACGGTTCGCTGCGTGATGCCGAATTCCGCAAGGACGCAAATTTCGGCTTTGACGTGCCGGTGACCGTACCCGGCGTAGCCGAGGTTCTGCTGGACCCGCGCCGCACTTGGGACGATCAGGCGGCATTCGACAAACAGGCCGAGAAACTGGTGAAGATGTTCGCCGAGAACTTTGAGCAGTACCTGCCGTTCATCGACGACGACATCAAAGCCGTTGCAATCGGGTAATTGGACAAGGGGGCGCTGACGCCCCCTTTTTCCTTAGAGGGTATCGCGAAAATACTCTCTCTAAAGTTGCATAATGCAGACTTCACGTACAAATGCGTTGCCCGGCATGCCTGCCTGAGGTAATTTCGACGCTATTGAAATGAATAAGCCCGGCGCTTACGCACCGGGCGGAAAGTAAAAAGACCTTTGGGTGGCTCGGGCGAACTCTCACATCAGCACGATGAGCAACCTGAAAACGTGACTAGTGTAAGCTAAAGGGGATGAGTGTCAATATGAGACTTACTGATATTGTTTAAGAAATCGGTATATCGCATTTTGCCGCCGAGCAGCGGCATCGACACGAAGAGCGACAGGTAGAATATGACAGAAATCTCAAAACTGACCGAACTGCGTAAACTGATGCAGAGCATGGAACGGACGCTGGGCCTGGAACAGCTGTCTCCGGTTGAGCGTGACATTTATTACGCCGCCGAAGAGCTGTCCAAATCCGATGACGAAGTGCGCACATTCGGCTTGATTGAACACACGCTGGTTCAAAGCGTCTCGCGCCCGACATTCTTTCGTGCGCTGAAATCGTTGGTACAGAAAGGGTATCTGTCGCAAAGCGGTACCGCCAACCGGGGCCGGTATATCGTTCATGCACCCAAGTAATGCCTTCTTCCTGCGTACAGGTGGCTGATCAACGTGCGCAGGTGGGCTACTGACACGCTCTTTGCCTCATCGGCTTATGTCGTCGCATCGTACCTCACTTTTGAGGTCCTGATGCCGCTTCAGAACGTGTTTTTTCCGGAATACCCCAGTCGGGCCAGTCTTTTGTTTCTTCCGCACGGGGTGCGGGTTCTATCGGCGTGGCTGTTAGGATGGCGGGCGATATTCGCCTTGTTGCCCGGCGTTTTCCTTGTTTTTGCCGTTCTCGGCGGCAGCGACGTGTTTCTGCCAAGCCGACTGATGGCGATATTCATTGCCGTCACCACCGTTCCTGCGGTGTTCTATCTATTTAAGTGGGCAGGTTGGGATCTGTTTCCCCGACCGGATCGCAAACCTTGTTGGTTATGCGTCATGGGGGTTGGGATCGTCACCTCCTTCCTTGTCTCGGGGTTGACCAATCTGGCTTTTGGCAGCGCGCGCGTCGAATATGTCGCCTTTCTGATCGGTGATATCTCAGGCCTGTTTTTCCTGATGCTGGGGCTATATTTTGCCTTTCGGCTTGCGGACAGGCGCCACTAACCGATTAGCGCGCGACGAAGCAGATTCACCCCTGCGACCAGCAAAACCAGCAACGTTACCTTTCGAAACAACGCCTGATCGATTCGTGATTGCAACTGCAAGCCCGCCCACATACCAAACAGTGCCGGCAGGACCAAAGCAACCGAGAAAGGTGCCGTCTCGCCTCGCAAAATGCCCGACGCTATGTGCGCCAGCAACAATGCCACTGATCCCAGTCCGTATATCACGCCTTGCACGCGCATCTGCACTGCCTTCGGTGTGTTCAGTGCAGTCAGATAGGCGACGGTTGGCGGCCCCCAGATGCCGGACATCCCTCCGATAAACCCGGCAATCGCGCCTATGCCCACCTCGACACGTGCCGATGGTTTGCTCAGTGTCAACTGCATTCCCAGCACTTGAAACAGCGCGAAAACCGTAACCGGAAGGCCAATCATCAACAGAAACGTGGACGCGGGCACGGCGCTGACAACCTGGGCCCCCAACAGCAGGAACACAAAACCTACCATCAAGAAGGTACGGAACTGCTTGATCGCGGACACGGCGGCGGGCACCCCCTCGCGCAGGGCCTGAAACACGTTGGTTACCAGCGTTGGTAAGATCAACCCGGCGATCGCCAGATCGGGCGGCAAGAACATACTCAGCCCCGACACCAGAACCATCGGCATGGCAAATCCAACCATGCCCTTAACCCACCCCGCAACAAAAGCAAGGGCGGCGGCCAGCATCAAGTCATGCGGACTGAGTAAGGAAAACAATGTCATGCGCCCGTGATAACACTCTTGGCACGCGCTGCATCGCAAAATCGACAAAGCAATTTTCGAACTTTTTCACTGCTTAATTCGCATTTTTGTTGCGCTGCACGTGCAGCATGGTATGACCAGACGACTCTAAAGAAGGACGTGATTCATGGCCCATGACGGACAGGATATGACCCAGATGACGACATCCGCGATTTTGCCCGACCTTCTGACGCTGACCCGCGCGGCCCTGCCTGCCGTTGAAGCAGTTTTTGAACGCGCCCGCGAGTCGGTCCGCGGGATAGTCACCGCTGACGGCCGGGTCTCTGGCGCGTTGATTGAAGCCAATCAAACCGCCGCCCACGGCCTTTCGTGGCTGGCGACGTACAACCAATCACTACAACAGATGCAACGCTGGGCCGAAGCCCTGGATGCAGATGGCAAATTTGGCGAAATGGAACAGCTGTTGCATCAGATCGCCTTTGGTGAGTACCTGCATCAGGTCGCAGGTGGCATCCCGATGAACCAGGGTGAGGTCGTGCGTCTGCAAGATATGGGCCTTGGTTGGGACGCCCTGTCCGGTTTCCAATGCGCTGAAGTCCAGACGCTGATGGCTCAGGCCAACACACAGGCCGCCCGCACACAACTGGTTGGTCTTATGGGTGATCAGGCCGGTTCCACCATGTTCGGCGCCTCGGGTCTGGATGAAGAACTGGAAATGATCCGCGACCAATTCCGCCGCTATGCACAGGAAAAGGTTGAACCGAACGCCCATGACTGGCACCTCAAGGACGAGCTGATCCCAATCGAAATCATCGAAGAACTGGCCGAAATGGGCGTCTTCGGCCTGACCATCCCCGAGGAATTCGGCGGCTTCGGCTTGTCCAAAGCCTCGATGTGCGTGGTGTCCGAGGAACTGTCGCGCGGTTACATAGGCGTCGGCTCGCTGGGCACCCGGTCCGAGATCGCGGCCGAGCTGATCATCGCAGGCGGCACCGACGAGCAAAAGGCCAACTGGTTGCCGAAACTGGCCAGCGCCGAGATCCTGCCGACCGCTGTGTTCACCGAACCGAACACCGGATCCGACCTTGGCAGCCTGCGTACACGCGCCGTCAAGGATGAGAACGGCGATTACCAGATCACCGGCAACAAGACCTGGATTACTCACGCGGCCCGAACCCATGTGATGACCCTGCTGGCGCGGACCAATCCGGACACTACCGATCACCGCGGCCTGTCCATGTTCCTAGCTGAAAAAACACCCGGCACGGACGAGAACCCCTTCCCCACCCCCGGCATGACCGGTGGCGAGATCGAAGTGCTGGGCTATCGCGGCATGAAGGAATATGAGCTGGGTTTTGACGGTTTCCATGTGAAAGGTGAAAACCTTCTGGGTGGCGAAGAGGGCAAAGGCTTCAAACAGCTGATGGAAACCTTCGAGTCGGCCCGTATCCAGACCGCCGCCCGCGCCATCGGCGTGGCACAAAGTGCGCTGGATATCGCCATGCAATACGCGCAGGACCGCAAGCAATTCGGCAAATCGCTGATCAACTTCCCCCGTGTCTCGGGCAAGCTGGCGATGATGGCGGTTGAGATCATGATCGCGCGGCAACTGACCTATTTTTCGGCCTGGGAAAAGGATCACGGCCAGCGCTGCGATCTTGAGGCAGGTATGGCCAAACTGTTGGGCGCGCGTGTGGCCTGGGCGGCTGCGGACAACGGTCTGCAAATCCATGGCGGCAACGGCTTTGCGCTGGAATACAAGATCAGCCGCGTTCTGTGCGACGCACGTATTCTGAATATTTTCGAAGGGGCTGCTGAAATTCAGGCTCAGGTTATCGCAAGACGACTGCTGAGCTGACGGTTTTCGGTATTCCCGTTTCCCCAACTGACCCGGCCCTGGCGCCGGGTCTTTTTCTGTTCGGGGCAGGTTGTGATCCGCTGATGGCGAACTTCCCCTTTGATCTCAGATACGAACCTGGTTAGAGCATCCTGCGCTCAAGAAAGAATGGCACGAAAAATGACCAGACGACTTTTCGCACTGTGTGCGGTTCTAGCGGCAATAGTCCTTGGCGGATGCGCGACCAAGCAACCGACCGTCGGCCAAAGCGATATTGACGATCTGGCGATGGCCATCCAGGCCCTTGGCCCCAAGGTCGATCCGGCCGAGGCAAACAAAGCCGCGACGATTGCCTACTCTTATTCCCAGCAATTGAAGCAGGAATGGAACGTCACAGACTCAGCCATCATCCACAACGCCAAGGTCATCAACGGCTTTCGCGAGTTTGGGCTGTGCAATGATTGGGCTCAGGCCATGACCACACGCCTAAAGCAAGAGAATTTCCGCACGCTGGACCTGCACTGGGCGACTTCCCCGCCGACGGCGTTTCGGATCATCCACCACTCGGCTCTGATCAGTGCCAAGGGGGATTCGATGTATGACGGGATCATCCTTGACCCTTGGCGGGCCAGCGGCGCGCTGACATGGGCGCCGGTCCGGGAAGATACCAAATACAACTGGCGCCCTCGTCTGGAGGTCCGGGAAGAATTGATTAGCGGCGAGATCCCCTACTGACGTCGGTTCCGTCCGCTCAAAGGTTGCGCTAAGACCATCCCATGACCCGCCTGATCCTGACCCTACCTCTGCTGGCCCTTTTCCAATGCGACAAGGACGAAACCGTCGCTGCCTACGGCGCGGCTGATCAAACATGGGCGTTGCAGGAAATCGACGGACAACCCTTTGAGACCAGCGCCCTGTTGCGCTTTCCCGAGGAAGGCAAGATTGCAGGAAATGCCCCTTGCAACAGCTACAGCGGTACTCTGAACGCGCCATATCCGTGGTTTGAGATTGCAGACCTGACTGCGACCCGCGCCGCCTGTGCCGGGCTTGAGGCTGAAGGGTTCTACTTCGCAGCCCTTATGGCCATGACCCAGTCCGAGGTCTCTGGTGATGTATTGATCCTGCGAAATGAAGACGGGCACGAGATGGTGTTTACAGCCGTCGAGTGAACTGATCCACAAATCGTGCCCGCGCCTCTGGCAGCGGGTGGTGCCCCAGCGACGGGGCCACGCGGTGTTCCAGAAAATACCCGGTCGTTTGCAAACCCGCTGCGATCTCTGCGTCCGGCGCAGCGCCTTCTCCGCGCAGGCAAGGCGGCAGAGGTAACAGCTTATCCGCCCATTCCCCTGCCGCTTCGCCGCTGACCGCCCGGCCGGATTTGGGCGAGACATAAACAAGCCCCTCACGTGCGCCCGTCACGGCGCAAACGGACAAATCAAGCCCGAACCCAAGCTCTTCCAACATGGCCAGTTCCCACCGTAGATAAGCCAGCGGCCAAATTTCATCCTGGCCCAGCAAATCCATCAGCTGTTCCGTCTGATTGTAGACGGCAGGGTGCGGCTCTCGTTCCGGCAGACAAAAGGACAACAAGGAGACAACAGCGTTTAACCCGGCCAGCGCCAAGCGCCCCGAAAACGCCGCCGCCGCGCGGGATCGCAGGGGTTCAACCTGAAACGTTCCGATATGTTCCTCAAGCCGCGCGCGCCACAGAACGTCCAACTGCGCCCCCGGTTGCAGGATCGGCGCGGTCTTGCGGCTGGCGCCCCCGCGCACAACCCCAGCATGGCGACCGTGGCCTTCGGTAAAAACCTCGATGATCGCCGCCGTTTCGCCGTGGCGGCGCGAGGTCAGAAGGATGCCGTGATCACGCCAATCCAAAGTGGGCTCCTGATGGGTATAGAACTTCCCGGCCACAAGACCGCAACAACCGATCATGCGCAAGATATATGCCGGTTCCGCTGCAATTCTGTAAAAGTCCCCAGACCTTCCGACAAATGCTATGATCAACGGCACCGGCGCGCTGCTGGGGCAGGTTCATTGATTGATTTGAACGGGATACGCCCCGAGAACAGACAGGAGTACACCATGAAAACACCTTTTTTCACCTCACCTTCCGACTACCCTGAACCCCTGAACGTTCTTGGCGACAAAATCACTGTGCTAGCACGTCTTGAACAGATCGGGGATTATGCAGTCACGCTCAATTACGGTCACGAAGGCAATGGCCCACCGCCCCACACGCACCCTTGGGATGAGACCTTTTTTGTGGTAAATGGCGAGATCGAATTTGTCATGGACGGGGAAACCAGAAGCGCCCCCGCTGGCACGCTAGTCCATTTCCCGGCCGGTGCGGTACACAGCTTTAAGTTCGGCCCCGGCGGGGCGCATCTACTTGAGATAAGCGGAAGAGGTTCACGCGCTATCGAGATGTTCACAGACCTGGACCGCGAAGCACCGGGCCCCGTTCAGGACGGTGCAAAAATTGCCGAAGTGGTACGAAAGACGGGCGTCGAACTGATGGTTTGAAACCTCACACCAGCAAAAACAAACCAATACTAAACAAGCACTACGATATTGAATGCAGTGACTCCGAACGTCCAACGTTAGGGAGTTTTAAGCCAACCAGCCGGTGCATAACACTCACGAACGAAGAAGGTGGTAAATTCGACCCGTTTAGGTTGCGCTCAAAAAACTGTGTGAATAATCTGGCAAAAAATTAATTTCGTAAATCGAATAGAGCAATGGGAACACTTAAAAGAATTTTGGGCTGGGTACTAAAAGCATTTGGTGCGCTGGCAATTTTGTTGGTTTTGTTTGTTGCCAGCATCTATTTTTTCAGCCGACAGGAACGAGCTTTGGCAAGGGAATTCCTTTCATTAGTCGGTGAGAAAAAATATTCAGCTGCCTTCGAACTCACATCAACCGAAATGAAATCGATTTATCCGCTGCAGGCACTTAAATCTCAGTTCGAAACCGTGCAAGCCTATACGAGTGTTTCCTTCACCAGCGTCAATATCACAACCGATAAAACGACTTTGGTCGGACGTGCCACTACGGTCGACAATTGCGTCAGTCAGGTCGTCTTCGTCGTAGCAGACGGCAAGATCGCTACGTTCCAGATCGACGACGCCTGTCTTGTTGAACAGGTTTCCACGTAGCAACCATGTTTTGACTGCCGTAGATTACCATTACAAAGCACAAGGAGCGCTATTCCAACCCTTCTTCGCCCAGCAAATGCCGCCCCTGCCGATCCTCGACCTCGATCACCCAAAGATCGGGGTCAAAGCTGCGCTGGCGTCGGATGGCTTCATCCACGTCCATTTCCGCACCGCTAGAGAGTTCGACCCATTTACGTTCACCACTCATCAGATCAAAGCTGCGTTGGAAGGCTACGGCCTGACCGTCCAACGTGTTCAGCTTGACCAGCACCGCGCCCGCCGTATCGTCCCCGTGGGCCACTACGTAGGCCGGAATCTCTTGAAACCGCAGCCTTGCCAGATAGGCGTGGACCCAGAAATCAGCCGTCAGACGCGTCATGCGTTGCCGTCTTTGAAATCCAGACCCATTTCCGAATATCGCTCGGATTCTTCCAACCAGTTCGGGCGAACCTTGACCTGCAGGAACAGATGAACCTTGCGGTCGAGGAACTCTTCCAGCTCGGCCCGCGCCGCCTGGCTGACGGCCTTGATGGTCTCGCCGCGTTTGCCCAGAACGATACCTTTATGACCATCGCGCATGACATAGATGACCTGATCGATCTTGGCGGACCCGTCCTTGCGTTCCTCCCAGTTCTCGGTCTCGACGGTCAACTGGTAGGGCAGTTCCTGATGCAGGCGCAGGGTCAGTTTCTCGCGCGTCATCTCGGCGGCGATCATGCGCATCGGCAGATCGGCAATCTGATCTTCGGGATACAGCCACGGCCCTTCGGGCAGTTCTGCGGCCAGCCACTCACGCAGATCGTCCACACCATAGCCGCGCTCAGCCGAAATCATGAAAGTTTCGGCAAAAGGATAGCGCGCGTTCAGATCGCTGGTCAGCGCCAGCAGTTTCTCGGACGGAACCTTGTCAATCTTGTTGATGGCCAGCGCGATGGTACGGCCCTGCCCGATCTCTTCCAGACCTTCGAGGATGCGTTCGACCCCTTCGGTGATGCCGCGATGCGCTTCGACCATCAGCACGACGACATCGGCGTCGGCGGCGCCACCCCATGCGGCGGCGACCATGGCGCGATCCAGACGACGTCGGGGTTTGAACAGGCCGGGAGTGTCGACGAAAACCAGTTGCGCATCCCCTTCCATCGCCACACCACGAATGCGGGCGCGGGTGGTTTGCACCTTATGCGTCACGATCGAAACCTTGGCCCCGACCATGCGGTTCAGAAGGGTGGATTTGCCTGCGTTGGGCTCTCCGATCAGGGCGATAAATCCGGCGCGTGTGGTCATGTGTGATGCGATCCTGTTTGCAAGTGCGCACCCCTATAGCAGAAAGCCCCCGCGGGCCAGAGGCATTTGTCGCATTGCGGCCATGCGGTCGGAATGGCATCACCGGATCAAGCCACGCCAATAACAGCCAGGTAATCCTTCTTTTCATGAGGCTGATATGAACCGTCGCGAGTTTCTTTTGGGTAGTGGCGCTGCCACAGGGGTATTGGGTCTAGGTGGCTTTGGTTTAGCGGCAGGTGCGCAAGAGCTGGTCGTCCAACCCGCCAGCTTTGCCCTGCGCGATCAGGTCACCACCGGTATGGTCAGCCTGTCGCCTGACGCGCCGCCTCCGATTTTACATGGCAAACAGGGTGAGGTGATGCGCCTGCCAGTGCGCAACACCCTGCCTGATTATACGGCGATGCATTGGCACGGGCTGCGTATTCCGAATGACATGGACGGGGTGCCTTATCTGACCCAAATGCCGATTGGACCGGGTGAGGTGTTTGACTATGAATTCACGCCTCCGGATGCGGGCACCTTTTGGTATCACCCTCATTGCATGACGATGGAACAGATGGCCCATGGTCTGACTGGAGTGTTGGTGATCGCCGAGGCCGAAGATCCCGGTTTTGACAGCGAGCAGGTGATCAACCTGCGTGATTTCCGCCTGAATGATGACGGGTCGTTCCTGCCTGCCTACACTGCGCGCGGGGCCGCAAGGGCGGGAACCTTTGGTAATGTGCAAACGGCGAACTGGCTGGATGGGCCGGTTTATGATCACGCCGCAGGCAGCCTTGTACGTTTGCGCGTGGTAAACACGGACACAACCCGCATCTACAAGGTGCATCTGAACGGTGCCGAGGCCCGAATTATCGCATGGGACGGTCATCCGGTCGAAGTTGACTTTCCATTGCCCAGTGCCGATGACCCCTTGCTGATTGGACCCGGACAGCGTGTGGATTTTGCTTTGAAAATGCCACTAGGCGAGGGTCAGACTGTCGATCTGATGGCCAAGTTTCCTGGACAGCCGAATCGCTCTATGACCCGTTTGCGTGCAGTGGGTGCGCCCGTCTCGCGCGAACTGCGCGAGCTGCGCCCCCTACCCGTGAACCCCACAACAAAACCGGATCTGGCGAATGCCGAATTGCACGAATTTGTCTTTGGCTGGACACCCGAAGGAGGCGAACCGACCAATGGGTTTTGTGGCTCTCTGGGGTATAACTTCTGGTCGATCAACCGAAGGCCTTGGCCGGGGGATGCGGCGAAAGGGGTTGGTCCGTTGGCCACGCTGCAACGAGGTAAAAGTTATGTTTTGCGATTGCGTAACGAGTCACCGAACCTGCATCCGATCCACCTGCATGGGTTGGCTTTTGTACCGATAAAATCGAACCTTCGCCCGTTACCACCATTGCTGACCGACACGATGTTGCTGTTGAAAGATGAGGTGGTCGAGATCGCGTTGGTCGCCGACAACCCGGGCGACTGGGCGTTTCATTGCCACGTGATCGAGCATCAGAAAACCGGGCTAACCGGATATATTCGGGTGGATTGAGGTTCAGTTTGACCACACCAATACGGGCGAAAGGGGGCTTGCCCCCTGCCCAAGACCACAATCTACTTAGGTAGGTTTTCCAACAGCGATTTGGCTGCGGCCTGTTCTGCCTGACGTTTTGAACCTGCGGTTGCCTGAGCCTCGGTGCCGTCTTGCAGTCGAGCGGCAATCGTGAAGACGGGGGCGTGATCCGGGCCGCTGCGCTTGATCTCGACATAAGACGGCGGCTTTTGGCCCCGCGCCTGCGCCCATTCCTGCAACGAGGTTTTGGCGTCCCGCGCATCAGCTTCGACCGTGTGGATACGATCCCCCCAAAGCGCCAGAATAACATCCCGCGCCGCTTCGAACCCGGCATCACGATAGATCCCGGCAATGACCGCCTCCATCGCGTCGCCCAGCAGGGCCTGTTTACGGCGGCCGCCAGACATCATTTCCGACCGGCCCAGTTTCAACACCGCGCCCAGGTCGATCTGACGGGCCACGTCAGCGCACGCCTCCTTGCGGACCAGCGCATTGAAGCGGGGGGCAAGTTGGCCCTCGGATGCCTTCTTGTCGGCCTCAAGCAGAGCCGTCGCCATGACCAAGCCCAGAACGCGATCGCCCAGAAACTCCAGCCGTTGATTGTCGGGTCGGGTCGCCGAAGAGACCGATCCATGAGTCAACGCGCGTACCAGCAGTTCGGGGTCTGCGAACTCATACCCCAATCGCTGCTCAAACGCTTTTATCTCGGCGGAAAGCTTCAATTGATCGCCTTGAAGAAGCGGTCACCACGCCAGGTCCAGAAGAACAGCATCGACCGACCCGCGGACGAGAACATGATCCGATCAGCACGACCAATCAGGTTTTCATAAGGAACATACCCCACGCCCCCGGCGGATTGTGGCAAGCGGCTGTCGCTGGAATTGTCGCGGTTGTCACCCATGAAGAAATAGTGGCCTTCGGGCACAGTATAAATGCCGGTATTGTCCGAACCCTGATCAGTGATGTTCAGCACGTCGTAAGAGACCCCGTTGGGCAAGGTTTCGATCAGACGGCTCTTTTCGCAGACACCGCCAATGCCGACAGGCCCGTTCTCGCAGCGCGGGCGCAGGCCTTGCGGGCCTTGAGGTTCGGCGGTTTCGGTAAAGACGCCGTCGGGTTGTTGCGGCACTGGTGTACCGTTCAAGATGATCTGCCCCTCACGGACCTGAACGCGATCCCCCGGCAGGCCGATCAGCCGCTTGATATAGTCGCGCCCGGTGACGGGATGACGGAAAACGATGACGTCGCCGCGCTCGGGCTCACCCCCCCAAATGCGCGTGTTGTCACCTTTCATCCAACCGCAAATATCTTCCGCATCGACGTTCAAGCCGACGCTGGGAATAATCAAGCTTGGGCAAGAAGCATAAGAATAGCCATAGGCCATTTTATTGACGAACAGGAAGTCCCCGATCAGCAACGTCTGTTTCATCGAGCCGGAAGGAATCCAGAACGGCTGAAAGAACAGGGTACGGAAAACGCCCGCGATCAATAGGGCATAGACGATGGTTTTGATCGTCTCCCACACGGGATTTCCGGTTTTGACGTCCTCGGCCATACTGCTCTCCGGTCCTTTGGTTGTTGGGGTGCTACATGCGGGGCCGACGGGGGCAAGTCAAGGCTGCGTGGCGTTATCTTGAAGTGGTCGGGCCTCGATCACCACGAAGGCCTGTGCCCAAGGGTGGTCGTCTGTCAGAGTGACATGGATGATGGCTTCATGGCCCTCGGGCGTCATCTCTTTCAGACGTTCGGCGGCCCAACCGGTAACATGCATGACAGGTTGGCCTGTACGCAGGTTAGTGACCGCCATATCCTTCCACGCGATACCCATGCGCAGGCCAGTGCCCAGCGCCTTGGAACATGCCTCTTTCGCGGCCCAGCGTTTGGCATAGGTCCCGGCCGTATCGGCGCGGCGCTCGGCCTTGGTCTGTTCAGTATCGGTGAAAACACGATTGCGGAACCGGTCGCCAAACCGGTCGAGCGTACCCTGAATGCGTTCGATATTTGCGAGGTCTGTGCCAATGCCAAGGATCATAGTTTGTGGTTTTCCTTCTTTAGAAAAGCCGAGTATCCCTTGTTCACTCCCAAAATGAAGGCGTACCGACAAAAAACAAACGAAATCAGCATACAAAGCGTGAGTTCTATGATCCGCGAGACATTCACAAATAACCTGGGAACCTCTCCGAGCAGATAGAAAATTGAGAGGATCACGAGGAAGAAAAACATCACAGTCAGCACCATCTGCCTTGCGATGATCCAACTCTTAAAGGTAGGGCCCAAGGATTTACCTCTAATACCTTTTGCCATGCCGTACAGTGACGCAGAAAAAACCATTGCAATGGACAGCGGCAGTGTTTGGAAGGGCCATTCGAAGTCTAACCATCTTTGTATCAATCCAAGGGTGACTAAGGTCGAGAAAAAGAAGGCTAAATAGCCTAACCGATCCAGCCCGACCTTTTGGTTTGAATCAAACCGCAACGTCACAGCTACCAACGCTCCTGTAGCTTTGGCGGAAAAGACTCAGCGTTTTCTTCCGGAAACATCACACCTCCAACACCACAGTACCCAGCTTTTGCCCGGTCTCGACCTTTGCATGGGCAGCAGCGGCATTCGTGAGGTCGCCCGCTGGAACCACCGCGTGGCTCAACACTTTTTGCTCCAGCCATTCCGTTAGCTGCGCCTCCCCCCTGCGCCGTGCAACAGCATCCAGTTGATAAACAATCAACATATGCAAGCGGATGTTCTTGAACATGAAACCGTAGAAATCGAGCTCTGGTCGCATTTGCGACACGGAAGAATAACTTGCGATGGTACCACCCGGCCGGATTAGTGCCAGAGACGCATCCTGATTTGCCGCAAAGTCCACTTCGACAATACGATCAACGCCCGCGCCGTCTGTCATATCCAATACAGTCTCAGCCACGTTTTGGGTGCGGTAATTCACAAATTCCTTTGCACCAGAGTGCGTTGCTTTTTCCTGCGAACTGACCGTGGTGATAACCCGAGCCCCGCCAAGAGCGGCCATTTGGCAGGCGTAACGCCCCACAGTCCCCGCCCCGCCGGTCACCAGGATAGTTTTGTCAGCGATCGGCCCGTCAGCATACAAGGCATACCATGCGGTCATTGCCGGAATCCCAAAACACGCACCTTCGGCGAAACTGGTAGTGTCAGGAAGAGTAACGGCCTGCTCTGACGGTAAAGCGATATACTCAGCAGCGGTTCCGAACGCGCGTTGCCACTGGCCATTCCAGATCCAGACCCTTTCACCAACCCGGGACGGATCGACACCTGAGCCAACGGACACAATTACTCCGGCACCATCCGAATGTGGAATGACAAGCGGGTGCTGCATGACAGCGCCTGGCCGCGCGCCACCCCGCAACTTAACATCTGATGGATTGATTCCGGTGGCTTTGATCTGAACCACAACTTCACCCAGCCCAGCCACCGGATCGGGCATATCAATCAGTTCAAGCACGTCCTCTGCTGGACCAAAGTTACGATATGAAATTGCTTTCATTGCATTACCCCATCTTCCGACAATGGTGATATGAAGCGGTCAGCCCCGCGCTTCATCCATCAGCCGACGCATCTCGGCAATGGCAGGGGGGAGGCCGCGGAAGATCGATTCACCGATCAGAAAGTGACCGATGTTCAACTCGCGCACCTCGGGGAACGCGGCGATGGGTTGCACCGTGTCGTAGGTCAGGCCGTGGCCCGCGTGAACCTCCAGTCCCAGCGAGTGGGCATAGGCGGACATCTCGCGCAGTGATTCCATTTCGCGCGTGGCCTCGTCCATGCGGCCCTCGGCGTGGGCATCGCAATAGGCGCCGGTGTGCAGTTCGATCACTTCTGCGCCGATGCGGTGGGCAGCTTCGATCTGGCGCTGGTCGGCTGCAATAAAGATCGACACGCGACACCCCGCCTTGCGCAAAGGGGCGATGTAATGGGCCAGCTTGTTTTCCTCGCGCGCAACCTCAAGCCCGCCTTCGGTGGTCCGCTCTTCGCGTTTTTCGGGAACGATGCAAACCGCGTGCGGTTTGTGGCGCAGGGCGATCTGCTGCATTTCGTGCGTGGCGGCCATTTCAAAATTCAACGGCACCGACAGAACCTCCATCAACCCATCGATATCAGCGTCCGAGATATGGCGGCGATCTTCGCGTAGGTGAGCAGTGATGCCGTCGGCACCGGCCTCCTCAGCCAGCTTGGCCGCGCGCAAAGGGTCAGGATAAGCCCCGCCACGTGCATTACGCACGGTGGCCACGTGGTCGATATTCACGCCCAGACGCAGGTGTTTGTCAGACATCGCTTGATTCCTTTCCCGAATTCCGGCCCGAGCCTAGAGGGTTTGCCACCGGAACGGCAGCCTTGGTTTCGGCCAAACGTTTGATTTCATCGAATTTCGCCTTGATCCGGGCGCGGCGGCGCTGCTGATAGGTGCGTACCACCGGCAGGCTGAGATAATAGCAGATATACCCGGCAATCAGCCCAGGAAAGATGCCGCCGATCAGATAAGGAAAGAACACCTCATCATAAAACACACTTAGCCCGCGCCAATCGGCATCGCGGCCCGTGAACATCGCCATGAAGTTGTTCTTCAGGTCACTCAACGCCTTGAAGAAGCTATCCATCAGGCCGTGGGTTTCTTCCTCTTCAAAGTCGTCACCCAAAAGGAAATGGCCTGTTTGCAGGCAGACGACCCCGATGGGCACATAAGTCAGAGGGTTGCCAAAGAAGGTACCGCTGAGCGATGCCAGCAAATTGCCATTGAAAATCCGGCTAAGCAGGGCCGCGATAAAGAAGTGGAACCCATAAAACGGCGTGAACGCCGTGAACACGCCCACTCCGACACCACGCGCGATACGCTCAGGTGAATCGGGCAGCCGCCGGATGCGGTGTTTGACGTAATGAAAGGCACGGGTCCAGCCGCCGCGCGGATAGATGAATTCCGAAGCGATCTGAATGGGCGAGCGTCGGTCTCGGCGCTTGAAAACCACTCCTGATCACCCCTTCTCAGCCTGCCGCAACTGCGGTTTTTTCCCGATTCCGATGCCGCTCGACCGCGGCAACGTCGCTTTCAGCCTCAAGCATCAACATCAGCGAATGCAACTGTTCAAGGTCACGCAGTTCGACAGAGATCAAAAGACGATAAAAATCCGGTTTGCGGTCAACGAATTCCAGGTTCGAGATATTGGCCTTTTTCTCACCGATCAACGTACAGATACGCCCCAACACCCCAGCGTCATTGCCGATGGTCAGGTCCAGCGTCACCCCATAAACTGCCGGGTGTGTGCCCGAATGCCAGTGCAAGTCGACCCATCGATCCGGTTCGCTTTCATAGTCGGACAAGCGGTCGCAATCGATGGCATGAACCACCACGCCCTTTCCGCGAAAAGTGATGCCGACGATGCGTTCGCCCGGCAACGGCTGGCAACAGGGCGCGCGGTCGAATTTCTGCCCAGGCTCCAGACCAATCACAGCACGACGAGGGGAAATGGCGTCGCCATCGTCTTGGGTCAGCTCCGGGTAAACGGCGCTGACCACATCATGTGCCGTAAGCTCAGCACTGCCGAGGCGGGCCAGCAGCTCGTGCCGGTCTTTCAGACGCAGGTGCTTGGCTGCGGTGTCCAGCGCCTTGTCGGTGGCCTTGCGCCCGACATGATCAAACCCTGAACGTGCGAGTTCTTTGCCCAGTTTGATGAACCGTTCACGATCCACCTCGCGCAGGGCGCGACGGATGGCCGTGCGGGCCTTGCCGGTAACTGCGATTTCAAGCCATGTGACCTGTGGGGTTTGCCCATCCGCAGTAATCACGTCCACCGATTGCCCGTTCTTGATCCGGGTCCACAGCGGCACACGGATACCGTCCACCTTGGCCCCGACGCACGCATGGCCGATCCTTGTGTGGATGGCATAAGCAAAATCAATCGGCGTCGCGCCGCGCGGCAGTTTCACCACATCACCCTTGGGCGTGAAGCAGAACACCTGGTCCGAATACATCTCAAGCTTGACGGCTTCGAGGAAATCTTCGTGATCATCCTCGCTGTCGAACTGTTCGGTCAGATTGGCAATCCACTTGGCAGGATCGACTGCAAACGGGTTTTCCGACCGCACACCATCGCGATAAGACCAGTGCGCCGCAACACCGGTTTCGGCCACGTCATGCATCTGACGGGTGCGAATCTGAACCTCGACCCGTTTGCCATCACGCCCTGACACCGTCGTGTGAATCGAGCGATATCCGTTCGATTTCGGCTGGCTGATGTAATCCTTGAACCTTCCCGGCACCGCGCGCCAGCGCTGGTGGATAGCGCCAAGGGTACGGTAACAGTCTTCTTCGGTCTGGGTGATGATGCGGAAGCCATAGATGTCGGACAGGCGTGAAAACCCCTGATCCTTTTCCTGCATCTTGCGCCAGATCGAGTAAGGTTTTTTGGCACGGCCAAACACTTCTGCCTCGATCCCGGCCTTTTCAAGCTCGTGCCGCATATCGCCGGTGATGCGGTGGATCACATCGCCAGTTTCCCGTTGCAGAGTAATAAAGCGGCGGATGATAGATTGGCGGCCTTCGGGGTTCAGCACTCGGAAGGCGAGGTCTTCCAGTTCCTCGCGCATCCACTGCATACCCATCCGTCCCGCAAGTGGCGCGTAGATATCCATCGTCTCGCGCGCCTTGACCACCTGCTTTTCCGGACGCATCGCTTTGATGGTGCGCATGTTGTGCAAACGGTCGGCAAGCTTGACCAGAATAACCCGCAGGTCCTTGGACATGGCCATGAACAGTTTGCGGAAATTCTCGGCCTGTTTGGTCTCACGACTGGACAGCTGCAGATTGGTCAGCTTGGTGACGCCATCGACCAGCTTGGCGACCTCATCCCCAAACAACTCGGACACTTTGCCATAGCTGGCCTTGGTATCCTCGATCGTGTCGTGCAGCAGCGCTGTGATAATTGTCGCATCGTCCAGACGCTGTTCGGTCAGGATGGCGGCAACGGCAACGGGATGGGTGAAATAGGGTTCGCCGGAATGGCGGAACTGACCGTCATGCATCTGCATCCCGAACTCATAAGCCCGGGCGATGCGGTCGGCATTGGTTTTGGGATTATAGTTGCGGACCAGCGCAATCAGGTCTTCAGCAGAAATCATCCGGTCCGCACCTTCGTGTTTGGGGGTTACCCCTGGCCTTGAGCCTCCATCAGAGCGCGCAGCAGCTTCTCTTCCGACATATCATCTTCGACTGGTTTGTCCGATTCCGCACCCATCAGCAGAGCCATCTGATCTTCTTCTGGCTCATCCACCTCGATCTGGGTCTGGTTGGCTTCGATCAGACGCTCGCGCAGCTCGTCGGCACCTTGGGTTTCGTCCGCGATCTCGCGCAGCGACACAACAGGGTTCTTGTCGTTGTCACGGTCGACGGTGATCGATGCACCGGCGGAAATCTCGCGCGCACGATGGGCGGCAAGCATCACCAGTTCAAACCGGTTTGGAACCTTGTCTACGCAATCTTCAACCGTCACGCGGGCCATGGGGCGCTCTCCGTTACTGAATCCATGTCAGGAAGACGTTTATCTAAGGGCGAATCCCCGCCTTGACAAGCAGGAAATGGCGTCAATTGCACCATTCACAGAGGGGTTACAGCCTCGACATCCTCGGTAGGCAGACTTGCGACCATCTCGGTGACGGTCCGACCAAGCACCGGGTGCCGCCAATCAGGGGCTACATCCGCCAACGGAACCAACACGAATGCCCGGTCCTGCAGGCGCGGATGTGGCAAGATCAATTGCTCGGGCGCCTGCTGTTTCTGCGCCTCGGGCGGCAGGTTAAGCCAATGGTCGTATTCAGCACGATCCGGCAGTATAAGATCGTCATAAGAGACCAGATCCAGATCCAATGTCCGCATGCCCCACCGTTGCACCCGCTCGCGGCCAAATTCGTGTTCGATCTCATGCAGTAATTGCAGAACCTCGGCCGGGGTCTTTTCAGTCTCGATCAATGCAGCGGCATTGACGTAATCCGGCCCAGCTCCGGCAGGGAAACAAGGGGTCTCGAAAAAGCGGCTGACGGCGCGAATCACCACCCCCTGACGCAAAATCGCGTCAATAGCCCTTTCAAGTGTCACCTTGGGCCCAGATGATCTCAAATTGAGATTCGCACCCAGTGCAATCACTGATTCTGACAAAGATTTGCTCCTACTACTCGCTATATTCGGTGAATTGCATGGTTGCGATACATGATAAAAGCCCTAATTATAGGCATATCAGCGCGCCGCCTATTTTCTAGCTCACTCACCTAATCATCCGGCGTTCTGGTTAGTACCGGAAGGATCTATTTATGTTTTATAAAGACGAACGGCTAGCGCTGTTCATCGACGGCTCGAATCTTTATGCGGCCGCAAAAGCACTGGGGTTTGACATCGACTATAAATTGCTGCGCCAGGAGTTCATGCGCCGCGGCAAGATGCTTCGTGCTTTCTACTACACAGCGCTATTGGAAAATGACGAGTATTCGCCGATCCGTCCCTTGGTTGACTGGCTGCATTATAACGGCTTCACGATGGTGACCAAACCGGCAAAAGAATACACCGACAGCATGGGGCGTCGGAAAGTCAAAGGGAACATGGACATCGAATTGACCGTTGATGCCATGGAACTTGCACCTCGCGTTGATCATATCGTGCTGTTTTCGGGCGATGGGGATTTCCGCCCGCTGATTGCCAGCCTTCAGCGCCAGGGCGTGCGTGTTTCGGTTGTTTCAACCATCCGCAGCCAGCCGCCGATGATTTCGGACGAGCTGCGTCGCCAGGCCGACAATTTCATCGAACTGGAAGACTTGCGCGATGTGATCGGGCGGCCTCCGCGGGAAATGCCGATGGAGCCGCGCAGCGTTGCGGCTGCGGGCGGGCAATAAACCCCGGCCACCTATCAAACCGGGGAAAGTAATCGGCGCGGTCAGAGTCTCAATCCTGACCGCGCCATTTTTAACAATGAACAGGTGCTGAAACATCTATTGGCTAGCACCGATTCATGTCAGGGAAATGACAAGCTCCTGTCTGGACCAAGGCCGGGAAAAGACTTACCTGTGGCCTAAGGAGACCGTGACATGACTAAGCCACCCCTGACTCTTTACCTTGCTGCCCCGCGCGGATTCTGCGCCGGCGTCGACCGCGCCATCAAGATCGTCGAGATGGCGCTGCAGAAATGGGGCGCGCCGGTCTATGTGCGCCACGAGATCGTGCATAACAAATTCGTCGTCGACGGATTGCGCGCGCAGGGTGCCGTGTTCGTCGAAGAACTGGACGAATGCCCCGACGACCGTCCGGTGATCTTCTCAGCCCACGGTGTGCCAAAATCCGTCCCCGCGACCGCGGCACAGCGCGAGATGATCTATGTCGACGCAACCTGCCCGCTGGTGTCCAAGGTCCATGTCGAGGCCCAGCGCCACGCCGAGTCCGGGTTGCAAATGATCATGATCGGTCACAAAGGTCATCCCGAAACCGTCGGCACCATGGGTCAGCTGCCCGAGGGTGAGGTTCTGCTGGTAGAAACCGTCGAGGATGTGGCCACCGTACAGGTGCGCGATCCGGGCAAACTGGCTTTTGTCACCCAGACCACCCTGTCGGTGGATGACACCAAGGACATCATCGCCGCGCTAGAACAACGGTTTCCGGCCATCGTTGGACCGCACAAGGAAGACATCTGCTACGCCACCACCAACCGGCAAGAGGCCGTCAAGGCCGTAGCCCCGAAATCGGATGCCTTGCTGGTTGTCGGCGCGCCGAATTCCTCGAATTCGCGCCGCCTGGTTGAGGTCGCCTCGCGCGCGGGCTGCAATTACGCGCAGCTGGTGCAACGCGCGACCGAGATCGACTGGCGCGCGCTCGAAGGTATCTCGTCGGTTGCGATCACCGCCGGGGCGTCGGCTCCCGAAGTGCTGGTCAACGAAGTGATCGACGCCTTCCGCGCCCACTATGACGTGACTGTCGAGCTGGTCGAAACCGCCACGGAAAACGTCGAGTTCAAAGTGCCCCGCGTGCTCAGAGAACCTGCATGAGGGGCATACCAACGGCCCCGCTTTTTCTTGGACTGGCGGGGCTGATCCCGTTTATCTGGGGCGCGCTGACTTATCTGAACGATGATCTGCATAGTTGGGGTACGCAGATGTTTGGCTCGCGTTTCGTCGGGCCCTATGTACAGCTGTTCTATGGCTCGGTGATCCTGAGCTTTATGTCCGGCGTTTTGTGGGGATTCGCCACCAAAACCTCGGGCGGCAAGGCGGCGACATGTTATGCCCTGTCGGTTCTACCCGCGCTATGGGCGTTCTTTAAAACCGGGGGCGGTCCTGTCAGCACCGGCACCAATCTGATGTACGGTTTTGCCGGGTTGTTGGTATTGGATGCCATCTTTGCCTATTGGCGGCTGACCCCAACCTGGTGGCTGCGGTTGCGAGTCATGTTGACCGCCGTCGTGTTGGTCTGCCTCGCCGTAGGAGTATACCTGTGACCGACGATAAAACGATCAACGCCTATACGACACGGGTGGCGGAGTACCTGCAAGTCCCCCTGCCCCCGGAACAGATCGAGGCCCGCCTGGCCTTTACCGAGGCCATTGGCAGTGGCCACATTCTGGATCTGGGTTCGGGCCCGGGATCAGACAGCGCCTTTTTCATGCGCGAGGGTCTGACCGTCCGCGCACTGGACGCAACCCCTGCCTTCGTCGAACACGCGCGGGAAAATGGTGTCGACGCGCATCTGGGCACGTTTGACGATGTGACCGAGGTGGACGCCTATGACGGCATCTATGCCAGCTTTTCCCTGCTGCACGCCCCCCGCGCAGATTTCTCGCGCCACCTGGCGGCCATTCACCGGGCACTGAAGTCCGAGGGCATCTTTTTTCTCGGCCTGAAGCTGGGCACGGGCGAACACCGCGACGATCTGGATCGCTACTACACCTATTTCTCTCAGACCGAGATCGAGGCTGCGCTGGAAAAAACCGGGTTCACCATCGACCGGATCACCACCGGTATGGGAACGGGTCTGGCCGGGTCTTATGACGGGTTCATTCTGGTGCTAGCCCATGCCTGAACTGTTTGCCTATACCGACGGAGCCTGTTCCGGCAATCCCGGACCCGGTGGCTGGGGCGTGTTACTGCGCGCAATGGATGGCGACAAAGTCTTGAAAGAGCGCGAGTTGAAGGGCGGAGAGGCCGAGACCACCAACAACCGCATGGAACTGCTAGCCGCGATCAATGCGCTAGAGGCGCTGGAACGCGCCTCGAAAATCACCGTCATAACCGACAGTGCCTATGTAAAGAATGGCGTGACGGGGTGGATTTTCGGATGGAAGCGGAACGGCTGGAAGACCTCGAACAAAAAACCGGTCAAGAATGTCGATCTGTGGCAGCGGTTGGATGAGGCCCAGACCCGGCATGATGTGACCTGGGAATGGGTCAAGGGTCACGCGGGCCATCCCGAAAATGAAAAAGCCGATGAGCTAGCCCGCGCCGGCATGGCACCATTCAAGCCCCAAAAGGCCAAATCGTGAACGGTCTGGCCCTGCTGGACTATGCCTCGGTTCTTGTCTTTGCCCTGACCGGTGCCTTGGTGGCCAGCCGAGCGCAGCTGGATTTGGTGGGCTTTGCCTTCATCGCCTGCCTGACGGCAGTAGGCGGTGGCACTGTGCGCGACGTTCTTTTGAACCGGCATCCGGTATTCTGGATTGGGCAGCCCGACTATATCCTGATCGCCGTAGCCGCAGCGGTGCTGGTGTTTTTCACCGCTCACCTCGTTGAAAGCCGTTATAACTGGCTGATCTGGCTGGACAGTTTTGCCCTGTCTATTGCGGTCGCGGCTGGAACAGGTGCGGCGCTGTCGTTGGGGCAGTCCGGCACCATTGTGGTTCTGATGGGTGTCTGCACCGGATGCTTGGGCGGGCTGATGCGCGATGTGGTTTGCAACGAGGTACCGCTGGTTTTGAAACAGGGGGAACTCTACGTCTCGTGCGCTTTCGCGGGTGCTGTGACCGCCGTGATCGCACACCGTCTTGGGATCGACGAGCTTGTGACGCTGGCAACCTGCGCGCTGATCTGCTGGGCCTTGCGGGCGGGGTCATTGCTGTTCGGCTGGAGACTGCCCGCTTACAAAAGCCGCCCGCCCCGCCATTAACGCGACAACAACCGCGCGCCAATTTCCTTGACGAATTTCGCCGCCACCATTGCGGTCATTCCGTAGGGATCGCGATGGGGGTTCAACTCGACGATATCCGCACCGACAAGCTGACCTTCGAACCGGTGGATCAGATTGATCACCTCACGCGTACTCAACCCGCCGGGTTCATGATGCGACACACCGGGCGCAAAAGCCGGGTCCAGCGCGTCCAGATCCAGCGACAAATAGACCGGGCCGTCAAAACGGATATCCAAATCAGGGCGCCAGTTGCGCATGTCGATGACCTCGACCCCGAACTTGTCGGCCTGTTCCTGCTGGTGTTTGTTCATGGTGCGGATGCCCACCTGCACAAGACGATTGATCTGACAGGTTTCCATCACCCGCGCGAACGGGCAACCGTGGCCCAAAGGGCCGATCTGCTGGCTGTCATACAAGTCAGGATGCGAGTCGATATGCAGGATGTTCAGCCCCTCATACCGCTCAGAATGCGCCTTGATCAGCGGATAAGCGACCGAGTGGTCCCCGCCCAGTGACAACAGCCGCGCACCGGTTGCGATGCGGGCGGCAGCGCCCTTTTCGATCCGGTCGATGGGTTCCTGCCCGATCATCTCGAACACCTCCAGGTCGCCGGTATCCTTGAAGCGGTCCGTCGCGCCCAGATCGGTTCCATCCTCGGCTGTCAGATTGGCGGCCCCGGAATGCAGCGCTTCGCGGATACGACCCGGTGCAAAGGCAGGTCCTTGCAGAAAAGACGAATGCAAATCCAGCGGCACTCCCATCAGAGCGACGTCACCGGAATTCAGGTTATGTGGCATGAGGCACCTTTCAGGTTGGATATTCCGGCGATCTGGCTGGCATCCTGCCCAAACGTCAAGAGGTTAGCGGCGTAGATAGGTCTGCCAAATCCAGATCACCAACAATGCGCCCAGTACCGCGCCCACAAAGCCCGACAGCCAACCTGCCACTGTAATAAAAAAGCGCAATAGGAAACCACCCACCAGCGCACCCATGATTCCGATCAGCATGGTCGTTGGTATGTTTGCCTCAATCCGCATCAACCGGGTGGCCAGAAATCCGGCAGCAGCACCGATGACGATCAGGGCAATGACGGGCACGTTACTTCCTCCAATGCGTTGGCACGATAATCAGCGCACCAATGGACGACAGAACTGCGTTCAGACCGGGCGAGCCAAAACTGATACCGAACATGATGCGGACAAAATAGAACAGAAACGCCCCGCCCACGCAAATGATGATCGAGGGCAGGTATCCGTTATGGGTAAACCCGGTCTTCTCGGCCAGATAGCCCACGATACCGGCAATCACGACGGTGCCCATCAAGACCATGAACATCTGTCTTACTCCGCGTTCAGGCGGGTTCCGGCCACGATTGACCAGCCCCGCAAAAAGGTTTCCGTATCCTGTGCCCCTTTTCCTGCTCGCTGCAAGCGCAACAGGTCAATCGCCCCATCACCGCAGGCCACGCGCAGCGCGTCGTTCAGAACCTCTCCGGGCGCGCCCTGTCCCTCGGCCAATTTCGAGGCCAGCAGCTTGACCCGATCCCCTCCGATCAGAGTCCACGCACCAGGAAATGGTGACAGGCCGCGTATCTGGCGATCCACCTCGACCGCCGGGCGGGTCCAGTCGACCCGCGCCTCAGCCTTGTCGATCTTCGAAGCATAAGTCACGCCATCCTCGGGCTGAGGCTCGGGCGTCAGTTCGGGCAGACGGGCCAGAGCCTTTACGATCAGATCAGCCCCCATCGGTGCTAGACGATCATGCAGTTGCGCCGTGGTTTCCTGCGGCCCGATATCAGTGGCCTGCCGCAACAGGACGGGGCCGGTGTCCAAACCGGCCTCCATCTGCATGATACAGATGCCGGTTTCCGCATCGCCTGACATGATCGCCCGATGGATCGGAGCCGCCCCGCGCCAGCGTGGCAACAGGCTGGCGTGAATATTCAGGCAGCCTTGCGCCGGGGCATCCAAAATGGGTTGAGGCAACAACAGCCCGTAGGCCACCACTACGGCCACATCAGCGTTCAGTGCGGCAAAGGCATCCTGTTCCTCAGGCGATTTTAGTGAAACCGGATGGCGGACAGTCAGGCCCAACGCCTCGGCGCGGGCATGTACGGGCGTCGGGCGGTCTTTCTTGCCCCGCCCGGCCGGACGCGGAGGTTGGCTATAGACTGCGGCGATCTCATGACCGGCCTCAACCAGCGCATCCAGAACTGGGACCGAAAAATCGGGCGTGCCCATGAAAATGACGCGCATTTCTACCCCTGTTTCTTGGCTTTGCGCAGCAGCATGTCGCGTTTGACCTTGCTGAGACGATCAAAATACATCCGACCGTTCAGATGATCGATTTGATGCTGCACGCTGGTAGCCTCGATCCCGACAAAGTCGCGGCGGTCGATCATACCCTGTTCGTTCAGAAACCGGACCGTCACCGCACGCGGGCGTTTCACCTTGGCCGAGACGCCGGGCAGATTCGGACTGGCCTCTTCGTGTTCTCGCAATTCGATAGAGCTGTGCAGAATTTCGGGATTTGCCAGACGTACTGCACGGCCCCGCTCGGTCGATCCGTCAACGACCGCCAAGCGCAGCATCACACCGATCTGCGGGGCGGCAAGGCCAACGCCAGGCATGGCCTCCATCGTGTCGATCATGTCATCCCAGATAGCACGAATTTCGTCGGTTACTTCAGACACATCCTCGGCCTTGGTCCGCAGACGTTTGTCCGGCCAGGGCAGGCAGCTGTGGACGGTCATGCGCGGGCCTGTTCGCGTTTGAGTTTCTGCATCTTACGAGTGATCATCTGACGTTTCAGCGGCTTGAGATAATCAATGAACAGCTTACCGTTCAGATGATCGATCTCGTGCTGCACACAGGTTGCCCAGAGCCCATCGAACGTCTCTTTCTGCAAGTTCCCGTCGCAATCCATCCACGTCACGTCCACCACTTTCGGGCGCGTCACCTCAGCGAACTGCTCAGGTATCGACAGGCACCCTTCTTCATAGACGTTAGTCTCGTCTGACGAAGCGATGACCTCAGGGTTGAACATGATCAGAGGGCGTGGCGTCTCGCCTTCTTCCTTGATGCAGTCCATCACGATCAGCCTGTCCAGCACGCCGATCTGCGGTGCGGCCAGCCCGATGCCGGGCGCATCATACATCGTCTCAAGCATGTCGTCGGCTAGTTTGCGCAGTTCGTCCGACAGGTCGGTCACAGGGGCGCAGACCTTTTTCAGACGGGGGTCGGGATGGATCAAAATATTACGCTTCATGGGGTTGATTTAGGCCATCCCGCCCCCCGCCGCAACGCCCCCCTTGCACCTGCGGGAATTGTAGCTAGCTTTCCTGCGGACAGATGGAGCAGACATGACTTTCAACGACCTGATCGACCGCCGGGGCACCAACAGCTCAAAATGGGACAAGATGGAAAAGCTGTACGGTGTCTCGCCGCAGGATGGGCTGGCCATGTGGACCGCCGATTCCGATTATGCCACCGCGCCTTGCGTAATCGAGGCTGTCCGGGATGCCGCCGATCACGGGGCCTTTGGCTATACCTGGGAACACCCGCAATATCTGGCCGCTGTACAGTGGTGGATGCAGAACCGTCACGATTGGGCGATTGACACCGATTGGGTGCTGACCTCGCAAGGGTTGGGCAATGCAATTGCCCTGTGCCTGGATGTCTGGACCCAGCCGGAGGATGGTGTTGTCATCTTTACCCCGGTCTATCACGAGTTTGCTCATAAGATTAACACCGCTGGGCGGCGCGTGGTGGAATGCCCGCTGGCGCGGCAAGGCGACAGCTATGGCATTGATCTTGAGGATGCACAGTCACGGCTGGACGGGTCTGAAAAACTGTTGATGTGGTGCTCACCGCAAAACCCGTCGGGTCGGGTCTGGAGCCCCGAGGAGCTGCGGGCCGTCGCCGCCTTTGCCGAACGCAACGGGTTGATCCTTGTGTCGGATGAAATTCACCAGGATCTGGTCTATCCCGGTCATACCTTCGTGCCGATGGACAAGGCCGCGCCCGAGGCACGCCCCTGGACCGTGACGCTGACTGCGGCGTCAAAGACGTTCAACATCGCAGGGCAGCGGACCGGCAACATGATCATCCCCGATGACAAGCTGCGCGCCACTATGCGGCATCGGTTGAAAACGTTGGACTATGCGCCCAGTGCCTTAGGCGTGGCCATGATCACTGCGGCCTATTCACCGGAAGGCGCGGCCTGGGCGGATACGCAGGTGGCGCATCTGGACGGCAACCGCAAACTATTTGACGCCGCCATCGCCGAAATACCGGGTCTGTGGTCAATGCCCCTGCAGGCCACCTATCTGGCCTGGGTCGATTTCTCGGGCACCGGGATGGATCACGACGAATTTGTTCGACGTCTGCGCGAGGACGCCCGGATTGCCACCTCCTCCGGCCCCGGATTCGGCGCTGGCGGAGAAACTTTCGAACGGTTCAATCTGGCCACCCAGCGCAGCCGCGTCGAGGAAGCCTGCGCGCGCCTGAAACGCGCGTTTGGCGACCTTCAATAGCGTCGCGCTAGATTGAGCTATAGATCCTGCTTGTCGTACTGGCTGCCACGGCGTGGATTAGCTGGCACAGATTAGACCTGCGCACGCCCGCGCCGCATTGGTGCCGCAAGCAACCAAACCGATTACATCCTGTTCGAAAAATCCGTCCCTAGTCTTTGTGCCCTAGCAAAGCAATCGGCGCGTCGGGTGCGCGGTAGAAATCCAGCGGGGCCTTGTCGGCCGCGGCCGTACTACGCTTAAAATCATACCGCATCTCACCGGCCTCTTCATCATCGGCGATGATCAGGCATTGATACAAATGGCGCGCACCGTCGTAGATATCGACCAATCCACGCAATTGCGGTGTCGTAGCGGCCTCAACCGTAAAGCCATCCTTCCACAATCTGAGTATTTTGAACGTATTGTCGTCAACTTCGACACGAAGGCGGCTGGTTTTCTTCAACCCCGCGATTCGCGCCGCGTCCAATTCTGCGCTTATTTCCTTTGAAACATAGGTACTCATAACAATTATTCCCCCGGCAATGGATTCCATTGTGACGGCTCAACTGTAAAAATCCAGTGAAGGCCGTCACATAGCGCCATGCGCTGACGATCTGTTGCTGGGAAATCATCGCATGCCCTGTGCGCAGACGCAGAGCCAGTGCGCGACCCTTCACGTGTCATGGCTGTGTTCAACACCCTATGTTTGTCGAAACGCACAAGCGGAGGATACGCAATGGGCCTGTTGGTCGACGGCAAATGGCACGACACATGGTATGACACCGAATCTACTGGCGGCGCCTTCAAACGCAGCGCCGCGCAGTTTCGCAATTGGCTGACCGCAGATGGCAGCGCAGGGCCGTCCGGCAAGGACGGTTTCAAGGCGGAACCGGATCGCTATCATCTCTACGTCAGCCACGCCTGCCCCTGGGCACACCGCACACTGATCTTTCGCGAACTAAAAGGGCTGAGCGATCTGATTTCCGTCTCGGTGGTGCATCCAGACATGCTGGACAAGGGGTGGACCTTTGAAACTGACGACCACGGTGCAACCGGCGACACCCTTTATGGATTCGATTACGCCCATCAAATCTATACCAAGGCTGATCCAGCTTATTCGGGACGTGTCACTGTGCCGATCCTGTGGGACAAGCAACAACAGACCATCGTTTCGAACGAAAGTTCGGAAATCATCCGTATGTTCAATACGGCCTTTGACGGCATTACCGGCAACACCGATAACTACTGGCCCGAGGCGATACGGGACGAGATCGAAGAGGTCAACGCCCGCATCTATTCCGACATCAACAATGGGGTCTACAAATCCGGTTTTGCCACCACACAACAGGCCTATGACGCCGCCGTGCATCCCCTGTTCGACACACTGGACTGGCTTGAGGATCGCCTTGCCCGAAACCGGTATCTGATGGGCGATCAGGTGACTGAAGCAGATTGGCGGCTGTTCACCACCCTGATCCGGTTTGATCCGGTCTATCATCTGCATTTCAAATGCAACAAGCGGCGGTTGATCGACTATCCGAACCTGTGGGCCTACACACGCGAGCTATATCAATGGCCCGGTGTCGCACAGACGGTAAATATGAACCATATCGTGCGCCACTATCACTACAGCCACGAAACAATCAATCCGAGCCGGATCATCCCAGTGAACCCATCCTTGGATTATCTGCAGCCCCACGGGCGCGGTCAGCGACCCGCCGCGTAATGTTCGACCATCGCCGCCAGATCCTCTGGCGGCGTTGCGCTTTGCACATAGGCGCAGGCATTCGGGCTGTGGGCAAAGATCGAACCATCCGAGAAAAAGGTGGTGTTTGTGACAAAGATCACCCGCGCCTCGGGGCGGCGATAGCTGGCAAAATCGGCCACGGCCAGCGCGCTGCCGGTTTCAAGCACCAGATCCAGCACGATAATATCGAACTCCTGACCATACAGCGCCAGAATCGCTGCCTCCTGCCCGGCCACCAGCGTCACTTCGGTGCCGTGCCGTTCAAGATGCCTTTTCCAGACCCGACCAAGGTCGGGGTTACTCTCAACAATCAAAACATTCATTTGCGACAACCTCGGCCCAAAAAAGAGTGAATGGTGCCGACCCCCCGTGAATTGTGATCACGCTTATTCCTTAACAAAGCGTTAACGACGTTGCCGCAAGGCCCGGAACTTGCGGATTCGCTTGTGTAGACGGCAAAAATCCGCTTGAAACGGGCCGAAACAGGCGATTCCAGCGAGAAACCCCATGGCAAGCCCTACCGAGAATTTGAACCCGCGCGCCGCACGCGACCATGGCGGAGGGCTGGACGGGGCCATCGCATCTTATGGCGGCACGCGCACCGATTGGGTGGACCTGTCCACCGGGATAAATCCTCACCCCTATCAGGTGTCTGGACTGATCCCTTCAGACTGGGCTGAGTTGCCGGATCATGGTGCCTTCGAGCGCCTGACTGAGGCCGCCCGCCAGTTCTGGGCAGTGCCCAATGGGGCCGCAATCCTGCCCGCGCCCGGCGCATCGGCGGTGATCTCCCGCATTCCGGCGCTGGCCGCCCGTGGTCGGGTTCAGATCACAACGCCCACTTACAACGAACATGCCGCCGCCTTCGCCGCGCAAGGCTGGACCGTTCAATCCAACGGCCCAGCCGACGCCCGTGTCATCGTGCATCCCAACAATCCCGATGGCCGGATTTGGTCCAAGGCGGATGCAAACGCCCCGCTGACCGTGATCGACGAGAGCTTTTGCGATGTCAGCCCCGGTGTTTCACTGATCCATCTGGCCGCGCGCCCCGGTGTGATCGTGCTGAAAAGCTTTGGCAAGTTCTGGGGGCTCGCCGGGCTGCGGCTGGGGTTTGCCATCGGTCATCCTGACCTGATCGCCCGGCTGAACGACCTGACGGGGCCTTGGTCCGTGTCCGGCCCTGCCCTGCGGATCGGAGAGCAGGCTTTGCGGGACCTTGACTGGGCCAGTTCCACCCGTCAGCACCTGACCGCCGAGTCTGACCGGCTGGATCGATTACTGATCAACAAAGGAGCCACCCTGGTCGGGGGCACCTCGCTGTTTCGCCTCTACACCGTCGAAAACGCAGCCCAATGGCAGGACCGTCTGGCCCAAGCCCAAATCTGGAGCCGCATCTTCCCCTATTCCCAGACCTACTTGCGACTTGGCCTGCCCCCAGCGGATGGATGGAGCAGGTTGGAGGCCGCACTGTGAGCATCACTTTCATGCTGGTCTGCGCCATGTGTCTGGACGCGGCATTGGGTGAGCCGAGCTGGCTCTGGTCGCGTGTTCGCCACCCGGCCGTCGTGATGGGCAACATCATCGGGTGGTTGGACAAGCACCTGAACCACGGCGCGCAGCGGCGAATGAAAGGCGTCGCAGTAGTGATAATGCTGGTCGTTGGCGCATTGATCCTTGGGCGTTTGCTGGCACTGCTAGGACCAGTCGCTGAGATCATACTCTGCGCCACCCTGCTGGCGCAGAAATCGCTGGTGTCGCATGTGCGCGATGTGGGCGAAGGGCTGCGCGTGTCCTTGGCCGAGGGCCGCGCCAAGGTCGCGATGATCGTGTCCCGCGACACTCGCGACATGACCGAGGCGCAGGTTGCCCGCTCTGCGATCGAAAGCGCGGCTGAGAACCTCAGCGACGGGGTCATCGCACCTGCTTTCTGGTTCCTGCTCGCCGGGTTGCCGGGGTTGCTGATTTACAAGGCTATCAACACCGCCGACAGTATGATCGGCTACCGCACCGAAAAGTACCGCGACTTTGGCTGGGCCGCCGCCCGACTGGACGACATGCTGAACCTGATCCCCGCACGCCTGACCTGCCTGATGATCGTGGCACTGTCCGGCCAATGGGCACGCTGGCCTGACATGGTCGCGGATGCGCGCCGCCATATCTCTCCCAATGCAGGATGGCCCGAGGCCGCCATGGCGCGCGCCCTGAACGTGGCCCTTGCGGGCCCGCGCAGTTATGACGGTAAAGTCCGCGATCTAGCCTGGGTGAACGGCGATGCTCCGCGCGAAATCGGCGCGTCAGAGGTTTTCCGCGCATGTAACATGCTGTGGACCGTTTGGGGGCTTGCGCTTGGCCTTCTATCGGTGTGGGTTGGGGTTAGCTTTATTCTCTGACGGACCTGCCCATGCGCATTCTCTCTGGCCTTGTTGCCGCCGTTCTGCTCGCCTCGCCCGCCCTTGCCCAATGCGGTGGCGGATTCAATTCCTTCGTCAAAGGGCTGAAGGCTGAGGCCATACAGCAAGGGTTCGACAAATCCACCGTCAATGCGTTTTTCAACGGCGTGCAGCAGGACGGCGCCGTCCTGAAAGCCGACCGCACGCAGGGTGTGTTTCAGAAACCGTTCATCGACTTCTCACGCCATTTGATCTCGCAAAACCGGATCGACCGGGGTCAGGCCATGTCACGCAAATATGATGCGGTGTTTGATCGGATTGAGCAGGAATACGGCGTCTCACGCGGGGTTCTTTTGGCCTTTTGGGCGTTCGAGACCGACTATGGCGCGTTTCAGGGCGACTTCAACACCCGCAACGCGCTGGTGACACTGGCCCATGATTGCCGCCGCCCAGAATTGTTCCGACCACAGATCTTTGCGGCCATTGAGCTGTACCAACAGGGCAATTTCGAACCGAGTCGCACCACCGGTGCCTGGGCTGGTGAGATTGGAATGGTGCAAATGCTGCCTCGCGACATTCTAGAAAACGGTGTCGACGGGGACGGAGATGGCACGGTCTCGTTGAAAACGTCCGCGCCGGACGCGCTGATGTCGGGCGCCAAGATGCTGTCGCACCTGGGCTGGCAGCCGGGGCAGCCGTGGCTGCAAGAGGTGACGGTGCCCGCGCAAATGGACTGGTCGCTGTCCGGCCCGGGCAAACCGCGCCCAGTGTCCGACTGGCAGGCCATGGGTGTGCAGGCCCGCAACGGATCTTTGGCTAACTTGCCCGCATCGCTGATATTGCCGCAGGGCCGCAACGGCCCGGCCTTTTTGGCCTATCCGAATTTCGATGTCTATTTCGAATGGAATCAGAGCTTTGTCTACGTTCTAACCGCCGCCTATTTCGGCACACGGCTGGAAGGTGGTCAAATCTATGATGCCGGTAATGCTTCACAGGGGCTTTCAGGCGCACAAATGAAACAACTGCAAAGCAAGCTACAGGCGCGCGGGTATGATGTAGGCAAAATCGACGGAATTCTGGGCGCGGGTACACGGGCTGCTGTTCAGGCCGAACAAGCGCGGCTCGGATTACCGGCGGATGCCTGGCCGACGGCCGAATTGCTTGGACGTTTGTAAAACGTTGTTGGATTACGCGCTTTTTGCCGCAAAAAGTGCTCGGCCAGGTTCGAACGCGTGTGAAATGATCTCTGATCCTTCCGTTTCGATTGCAGTGTTCGGCTGAATTTCGACCCAGCCGTCGCTGTCACCATCCAATGGTTCTGATGAGATGATAATACCATCTTTGCAGCGACGGTAATGCAGGCTCGGCGCGTACCGATCCGAAGCATAACGCGCTGCAAATATACGTTCTCCATCTGACCAGCAGGCCGCGAACCTAAGATAGGGTAACACACCGCATCGTCTTGACGCCGCCTCCACTCGCGCGACCGCTCGGGACATTGCTGCTACCGGGTCAGCGTCTAGCCCCTCGCCTTGCGCGATCAGAAAGATCGCTTCGCTTTCTGTTGCGCCAAATCTATACCCATACAGATGTGCCGGGATCATCGCGTCCAGTTCCTGCCGGATCAGATCATGCCCTCCGGCTTGGCCATTGTGCATAAAGCTCCATGCACCGACCCCAAAAGGATGACAGTTGTTCCGAGACGTGGCTGTCCCGGTCGAAGCCCGAACGTGGGCCAGGAAAAGGCGCGATCTGGTATGATGGGTCAATTGCTTGAGGTTTGCGTCCGACCAGGCTGGGTGTGTATCTTTATAAAAACATGGCGTCTCACGATCAGAATACCACGCAAGCCCAAATCCATCGGCATTTACGGGCGTCTTCCCGATCAGCGCGTTGCGGCTCTGAATGACAAGAGATTGCTCTTGATCCAGAACCAATTCATCAAGATACCGCTGCTCGCCGACCCAAGCCAGAAACCGACACATCTGTTCGCCTATTCAAAAATTTCAGATGTGGCTGGTATATCAACTCATTGTGTAGTTTTTTTCCCAAATTTCCAACTTTTTTGGAATTTCTTCTATCAAATGACAACCAGAGTTCACATTTGGCAATCAATTACTCCGGTCGCACCGGATAACGATCGCCCTTTTGATCAATCAGGATCAGTCGTTCGCCGCTGCGCACATACAAATCGCAGCGGTCGAACCCGTTTCTGTACTGGATGCAGACGCTGCCATCCTCGGCGATCGAATAGGTGCCAAAGGCGGATTCGCCGCTGGCATAGGTGTAAGAGTAGGCTCCGCCGACTGAGAAACTGGACTGCCCATCATCATAAAAGGTCAGTGTGCGCCCGGCCAGCGCCTCCAGTTCTGTTGGCGTCAGGGGAACATCTCCGGGTTTGGTTGGCCATTCCGCCGCCCATACCGGGCTTGCGATCAGCAGGATAAGGATCAAAAGACGGGTCATACCAACACCCTACCCCGAGTGGTGATGAAAAGGGCATAACGTTGCAGTGATGGGTCAAGCGACCATCTGCTCGGCCTTTTTCAGATCGACCGAGACCAGTTGACTGACGCCCTGTTCCTGCATGGTCACGCCGAACAAACGATCCATCCGCGCCATCGTCACCGCGTGGTGGGTGATGATCAGGAAACGTGTATCGGTTTGGCGGCACATCTCATCCAGCAGGTCGCAGAACCGAGTGACATTGGCATCGTCAAGCGGCGCGTCGACCTCATCCAGCACGCAGATCGGGGCCGGATTGGCGAGGAAGACGCCAAAAATCAAGGCCGTCGCTGTCAAGGTCTGTTCACCGCCCGACAATAGGCTGAGCGTCGACAGTTTCTTACCCGGCGGCTGGCACATGATCTCAAGCCCGGCATCCAGCGGATCGTCGCTTT
Source organism: Ruegeria sp. BI7 (assembly GCF_056537925.1). Lineage (NCBI taxonomy): Bacteria > Pseudomonadati > Pseudomonadota > Alphaproteobacteria > Rhodobacterales > Roseobacteraceae > Ruegeria > Ruegeria sp. BI7. Next base: position 217,282 of record NZ_JBQFSK010000005.1, on the reverse strand, counting down.
CGACCATAACTAAATTGGCCTCGCCACCGCCGAAGAGGTGCTTGAACAGCATGGCAAAGTTTGAGTTCACCTGTTCAAACGCGGTCAACAGACGTTCGCGGCCTTCGCGGTTGAGGCTGGCGATACCAGAGCGCAGGGCTTTGATTGCCTCTTCCAAATCCGCCTTTTCGCTGTTCAGTGTGTCAAACTCTTCCTGAACTTCTTTGGCATCTTCTTCAGCGCGCAGGTTCACCGCACCCATCGCATCGCGCTGGCGCTTGTGACGGTTCACTTCGGCCTCAAGCGCGTCGGCGGCAGGCATCTGATCGGGGTTCACGTCTAACTGATTCAGCAACTGGTTCGGGGTCAGCTGCTGATCTTCAGCAATCCGTTCTGCCGTTGCAGTCACGCTTTCCTTGGCGGCATCACAACGTGCTTCTGCCGCCGCGCGGGATTCGCGTGCTTCCGAAGCCTGACGTTCCGCATCCCGTTCGGCCAGCACCACTTCGCGCTGCTGGGTTTCGGCTTCGGCCAACTTATCGGCGGCCTCGGCGCGACGGGCCTCGGCGGTTTCAATCAGCTCGTTCAGCTCCTCGCGGGCTTCGGCGATCTCGCTGGGCGCTGCCATCGCTTCGGACAGCTCTTCTTCCGAACTTTCCTTGCGTTCGGCCAGTTCTGATATCCGTTTTTCCGCCGTTTCCAGACGATGCTTCCAACCGCTGAGGTCTTTTGTGACCTCTTGCGAACGTCGCGTGCGGGCCTCGCCCTCGCGGCGCAATTCATCATGGGACGAGCGATGGGTCAGCATAGTGATCCGCGCAGCCTCAACCGTCTGTTTGATATCTTCGACCTGCGCGCGGGCGGTGTCGAGATCGCCCAGACCGGTCAACGCACCCTCGGCCTCGCGCAGCAGCGCGCGGGCGGACATGGCGTCCTCTTTGTGGCGATCCACGGCCAGCGACAGGGTCTCAAGCTTGCCTTGCGCCAGATTGCGGTCAGCTTCGGCGCGGCTGAGCGCGCGAGCGGTTTCGGCCATACGCTGATCGGCGGCGCGGCGGGCATCGCGGGCGCGGCGGTCCGCTTCAGTGACATCAGCCAGTTGCTGCGACAACGCCTCATGCGCGGCGCGGGCACCTTCGGCCTGTGCCTCGGTGCGGGTCAGCTCCTGTTTCAGCGCCTCCAGCTTATTGAGCTGCTCCAGCCGCAGGGCAGCGGCGCTTGGTGCATCCTCAGCCCAGGCGCGGAACCCGTCCCACCGCCACAAATCGCCGGACCGGGACACCAGACGCTGCCCCGGCTTCAGCGAAGCCTGCAAACGCGCACCCTGATCCGCATCAACCAGACCAATCTGCGCGATCCGACGGCTCAGGCGATCCGGGCCAGACACATGCAGCGCCAGCGGTTCAACCCCATCCGGCAATGGCTGATCAGCATCATAGCCCGCTACCTGCACCCAACCCGATGGACCGTCCCCTTCGACCAGTGGGGCACGCAGATCATCGGCCAGTGCAGCTCCGAGTGCCTTTTCGTAACCGGGTTCGACGCGTAGCAGGTCAAGAACCTGACCGCCTTCGGCTGTGTCGCGTTCCACCAGCTTTGCCAGCGCTGAGGTTTCGGCACGGATCGCGCCCAGTTCGCCCTCGGCCTCAGACCGTTGTGCGCGGGCCTCAGCCTCACGCGCTTGCGTATCATTGCGCAGCTCATCCGCTGCGGCCAGCGCTTCCTCGGCGGCCTCAGCCGCCTCGCGGGCTTCTTCCTCGCCCTCTTGCGCAGTCTCAAACGCGTCGCTTGCGTTGGTCAAAGCTTCGCGCGCCTCATCCACGGCGCTGCGGGCCTTTTCCTCTTCGGCCTCGGATCGAGTCAACGTCTTGCGGCTGTCTTCAACCAGACGCTGCGCCGATTGGTGGCGGGCGACCAAGCGCGCCATATCCTCGGTTTCCTGCGACAGATGATCTTCGCGGTCCTGCAACACTGACGCCGCTTCACGCGCGATTTCGGCAGCCTCGGCCACCTTATCCTCGTGCCCTTCGGCCGCCTTGGCCAATTCGCGCGCTTCCCATTCCAGACGTTCGATCATCTGGCCGGCATCGCGATTCAGGCCGGTTTCGCGTTCTATATCGTTGCCTAATTGCTGAATACGGTTGGTCAGCGTCTCAATGGTCTGGCGGGCGCGAGTTTCCTGATCCGACAGGGCATCACGTTGTACCTGCTGGCGTTGCAGGACGGCGGCGGCGATGGCTTCTTCTTCGCGCAGAGGTGGCAGGGTCTCTTCGATTTCGGCACGTTTGGTGGCGGCCGCGCGGGCTTCGGCCTCGGCCCGCGACGCCTCGGTGATCCGTTCGCGCAGCTTTTCTTCGGCCTGCTGGCGGGCCATGTCTGCCTCTTTCCAGCGACGATAGAGCAACATGCCTTCGGCCTGGCGCAGTTGCTCGCCAATCTCGCGATAGCGCGCGGCCTGACGGGCCTGGCGCGCCAGTTGCGCAAGCTGACCGCCCAGTTGTTCAAGCACATCGTCGACGCGGGTCAGATTGGATTCAGTGCCCTTCAACTTCAATTCGGCTTCGTGCCGACGTTGATAAAGACCCGAGATACCTGCGGCCTCTTCCAGAATGCGGCGGCGGGCGCGGGGTTTGGCGTTGATAAGTTCGGCAATGCGGTTCTGCCCAACAAGCGCAGGTGAATGCGCACCTGTCGAAGCATCGGCGAACAGCATCTGAACATCTCTCGCCCGCACGTCCTTGCCATTGGTCTTATAGGCGCTGCCCACGTCGCGGGTGATGCGACGCACGATCTCAAGCTGATCCGCGTCGTTGAACCCTGACGGTGCCAGCCGTTCCGAGTTGTCCATGGTCAGGACAACTTCGGCAAAGTTACGGGCTGGGCGCGTCGCGGCGCCTGCAAAAATCACATCCTCCATCGCGCCGCCACGCATGGATTTGGGGCGGTTTTCCCCCATCACCCAACGCAGAGCTTCCAGAAGGTTGGACTTGCCGCAGCCATTCGGGCCCACCACACCGGTCAACCCATCCGCAATGATCAGATCGGTCGGATCAACAAAGCTTTTGAAGCCGGTAAGTTTGAGTTTGCTAAAGCGCAAAGGCAATGAGTCCTGTGATTCCTATGTGAAGGAAGTCTGCGCAACGGATGGGGGCTGAGTCAACGAAGTTGCGCAGGATATGGGATATCACCCCGACTTATCCACAATATCTTGCCGAAATGCGCAGGAATACGCGTATCTCAGTACGGCGTACACTCGAACACCTGAAAGCCGTACTCCTTCCCGATATCCTCATAAACACCATAATCGACGCATTCGTAATTCGGTGTCGAGATGGCGGTCAGCAACAGACGTTCCCCCGCCTCGTGGTCACAGCCCAGCACACCAACGGTCACCGCGGCGTCGCCCAGTACATCCAGGATTGGACAGCCCGAAACCTGCGCCATGGCCAGCCCCGCCCGATCTTTGATCGGCCCCAGACGCGGGGCGTATTGGGTGTTGATCCGCACGGCCTCGGCCAGATCCCCGCGCACGCGTACGTCAAAGACACTGCCGTTCACGGCGATGCGGGTTGCAGGGATATCCCGGAAATAGGGGGTGCCGGCCGAACAGGCGGCCAGCACCGATAGGAGGAACAGATACCGGATCATGCGGCCAGCATTGCCGCAATATGGTTAACAGAACCTTTCCTGCATTTAGGTTCGCAGGACGTCGCCCAACCGGCGGATACCCTCGCGGATTGTTGCCTCATCCGAATTCGAAAAGCTCAGACGGATAGTATTGGCCCCGGTTTCGTCCGGGAAAAACGCCTGGCCCGGAACAAATGCCACCTTCACAGTCTCAAGCGCTTTGGCCAGCAGGTCAGCCCCGCTGAGGCCCTTGGGCAGGGTCACCCAAATGAACATGCCACCCTCGGGCTTGGTCCAGTCCACCCCACCGGGCATATGTTCGCGCAATGCGCTGAGCATCGCATCGCGTCGTGCGCCGTAAACGCGGCGCAACATGGGGATGTGCGTATCAAAGCAGGCACGCGCCACTTCGTTGATAGCCATTTGGTTGATCGTCGCGGAATGCAAGTCAGCCGCTTGTTTCATCAACACCAGCTGCGAGATCACCGGCTTGGCCGCCACGACCCATCCCACCCGCAGACCCGGAGACAAAGTTTTCGAGAAGCTGCCACAATAAATCGTCCTGCAGTTTTCGATCGACCCTTTGCGCGCCAATTCCAACGCCAGAACTGGCGGAATTGCTTCCCCATCATAGCGCAGGGCCTGATAGGCGCCGTCTTCGATCACAGCGCAGTTCAATTCGTCCGCCAGATCGAGCAGGGATTCGCGGCCGCGCAGGTCTACAGTTTCTCCGGTCGGGTTGGCAAAGTCAGGCGACAGATACGCAAATTTAACAGCCCCCTCACCCGCTGCGGCAGCGTATTCAGCCGCCCTGCGGTTGCCGTTGATGCCAAGCCGGTCAAAGCGCGGTTCATAAGCATTGAACGCGGCCAATGCCCCCAGATAGGTGGGCCATCCGACCAGTGCTGTATCACCCGGCGACAGATACAACTTGCCCAAGTAGTCTAGTGCCTGCTGCGAACCCGACGTGATCAGGATGTTATCAAGCCCGCAGTCGATCCCGATCTGGCGCATGTGATCGACTAGCCATTCCCGCAGCGGGACATAGCCCTCGCTGACGGAATATTGCAGCGCCTGATCTCTTAGTTCAGTGCCCAGTGCGTTCTGGAACGCAGCGGCAAAACCCTCTGCCGGAAACAACGCTGGATCCGGAATTCCTCCCGCGAAGGAAATAATGCCCGGCTGGTCCAACAGCTTGAGCAATTCGCGTATCTCGGACGCCTTCATCCGCTTTGTTCGCGTGGCAAACAGGTCTTTGGTCGACATTGGTCTCCTCCCCTACCTCGCAGCGCAGACTAAGCGTGATTTATTTAATGTCAATCATTCTGACCTAATATTTCGAACCAACATTCACCTGTTCTTGAACCGGTCAATATTACGTGGTCATATGATTTGACCAATTTCGGAAAAGCCGACATGCCCTTTCAAAAAGTCCAGACTGAAAAGCTGTCCATCGCAGTGGTGAAACAGATCGAATTGCTGATCCTGCGTGGCATCCTGCGCCCAGGCGAGCGGCTTCCGGCGGAACGCGAGTTGGCAGAGCGGCTGGGCGTATCGCGCCCCTCGTTGCGCGAAGCGATCTCGGAATTGCAGGATCAGGGGTTGCTGACCGCCAAGGCCGGGTCCGGTATCTATGTGGCCGAGGTTCTGGGCTCTGCCTTTTCCCCGGCGCTGGTTCGGCTGTTCAGCAGCCACGAAGAAGCGGTGTTCGACTATCTGTCTTTCCGCCGCGATCTAGAAGGGTTGGCGGCCGAGCGTGCCGCACGGCTGGGATCAGACAGCGATTTGAAAGTGGTTCAGGCGATTTTCGACAAGATGCAGGCTGCGCATGCGCGCAATGCCCCTCAGGACGAGGCACAATTGGATGCGCAATTCCACATGGCCATCATCGAGGCCAGCCACAACGTAGTTATGCTGCATATGATGCGGTCGATGTACGACCTGCTGCAACAGGGCGTGTTCTACAATCGTCAGATGATGTTTCAGCAGCGCACAACGCGTGGTGCCATTCTGGACCAGCACCGCGCGATCAACACAGCCCTGCAGGCACGCGACCCCGATGCAGCCCGCGATGCAGTCCAGCAGCATCTGAACTATGTCCAGAGCTGTATGGAAGATCACCAGAAAGCCCTGCGAAACGAAGCCATCGCACAGCAACGGCTGCAGCATGAGACTGGTCAAACCTGAAGAGGCGCGCGAGGTATCAGTGCAGCGTCCAACTGTCGTGGCTCAAATCCGAACACAAAAAGTTCATAATTTATTACGCAATTTCTGCTGGTTATCTGCTGGATATTGACCCGTAGCCAAACCAATTAGACAGGCAAGTCGCGAACCTTAACCGTCGCTGAAACCCTGGTGTCTGACATGATCCTTTTCAAACCCGGGCAACGCCCAAAAACGAACCCCTGCCTGATCGTGGCCAGCAACGGTCGATCCGGTAGCACGCTCATGTTTGATGCTTTGTGGAAGGCGCAAAAGCGGCGGCGTGTGTGGCCCAAGCCCAAGGCGACCTTTGAAATGGAGCTGGCACAGGCCGAATTGCATCAGGGAAACCTTGTCAAAACACATGATTTTCCCGGCGTGCTGAGAGGTCGTGACAACGTCAAGGTCTTGTTCTGCTATGGCCCGACAAAAGACTCGGCGCTTTCGGTCTATTCCGTGCTTGGTCGCTATGGTCGCGACTGGATCCGCCAGCATTTCGAACATCTTCACGCCAAAGGAACTTTTGAGGATCTGTTCAAATATGACGTTCTCAACCAAGCAGAGCAGATGAAGCAATGGGCCACGTTCGAAAACGTGCCTGTCCTGTGCCTGAGCTATGATGCCATCTGGCGCAGACAGAGCGAAGTTGCCGATTTTCTGGAGTTGAACTTTTCCCTGCCCGAAAGAATAGAACGCGCAAAGAAATCCATACCCGATGAGATTCTAGATCAAGCGTCGGCGGTTTACGATCCCATCGACGCTGTACTGAGCGAACTACCGGAACTGTTTGTCGCCTCAGCCAAATATGCGGACATTCTGAACCGGCTCCCAAGTCAACGCTCAGCGGCTTGATCTTCGCATCGTAAGAAAGAAAAAACCCGGCTCTGAGGCCGGGTTTTTCAATTTCATCATGTGAAGATCTTAATGCAGCTTTTCGCCCACATCGGCAATTGCAGCGTCGATCAGCTTGTTCGCCTGCGTCGCCGTCATCTGCTTGGCCAGAACCGCATTTGCCGCCGAAACAGCAACAGTAATCGCCTGATCACGCACCTCTTTAACTGCCGAAGCCTCGGCCGATGCGATCTGATCCTGTGCAGCGGCCAGACGGCGCGCAATGGATTTTTCCAGATCGGCCTTGGCCTGTTCGGCCGCCAGCGCGGCGTCGTCTTTTGCAGCCGCCACAATCGCGTCTGCCTGCGTTTGAACTTCGCGTTGCTTGCGCTCGTATGAGGCCAGCAGGGTGCGGGCTTCTTCGTGCAGGGCACGGGCTTCATCCAACTCGGACTTGATGCCTTCGGCGCGATTATCCAGCGCGCCACCGATCATGCCCGGCACCTTGAAATAGAACAGGACCGCGATGAAGACGATAAAGCCCAACAGGACCACAAAGTCGGTGTTGCCAAGCGAGAAGAACGGGCCGCTTGCGGCCAGCGCGGGGCTGGCAGCGCCAAAGGTCAGGATAAGGGCAAGAGTGTTCCGCATGTCGCTTATCCTTTCATCTGCGCGTCAACAGCACCGTCAATGGCTTTGGCATCCGCCTCACCACCCAGTGCAGTAACCAGTTCAGCCGCCGTGTCCTTGGCAACCACTTGAATGCTTTCCAGCGCACCTGCACGGATATCGGCGATCGCCTTTTCCGATTCAGCCGCCTTTGCAGCGATTTCCGCGTCCGCCTTGGCGATCGCGTCATCCAGACCAGCCTGAATTTCGGCGCGTGCTTCGGCAGCGATACGCTGCGCCTCAGAACGGGCATCGGCCAGCGCCTTGTTATAGGCTTCTTCGGCCTCGACCGCTTTGGCCTTCAGATCTTCGGCCGCAGCCAGGTCATTTGTAATGGTCCCCTGACGTTCAGCCAGGATTGCCGCGATGCGCGGCAAGGCCACGCGGGACAGGACCAGAAAGATGACGACCAGCGTGATGACCAGCCAGAAAATCTGGTTGGGGAACCAATCAAAGCAGAGCTGCGGCATCCCGATGGCCGAGCCATGGGAGTCTACGCATTTGCCAACTACTTCTTCGGCAATAGGTTCAGTCGCCATGTTGTCCTCCGTCGGAACGTTGTCTTTACAACAGGCGGGCCGCTATGGCTTGGGCCCACCTGCGCGTAAGGATCAGGTTCCGCAGATTATACGGCGAACATCAGCAGCAGCGAGACCAGGAATGCGAAGATCCCCAGGGCTTCTGCGAATGCGATACCGATGAACAGGGTTGCGGTCTGCGAAGCAGCCGCCGAAGGGTTGCGCAGGGCGCCGGCCAGGAAGTTGCCTGCAACGTTGCCCACCCCGATTGCGGCTGCGCCGGAACCGATTGCTGCCAGGCCTGCGCCGATGTGTGCGAGATCGCCTTCCATGATGTTTCTCCTTACGAATTGGAAGTTTCGATGTTGGGGTATCAGACCTTAGTGCGACGGATGCAGCGCATCTTTCAGATAGACACAGGTCAGAATGGTGAAAACGTAGGCCTGGATAAAGGACACAAGGACCTCGAGGCCATACATTGCGGTGATCGCCAGAACAGACACGGGCGAGATCACGGCGATCGCGGCAAAGCCTGCGAACACCTTGATAACCGCGTGGCCCGCCATGACGTTACCAGCAAGACGAATGGAGTGGCTGACAGGGCGTACGAAGTACGAAATCAGCTCGATGATCGCCAGAACCGGACGCAGGGCCAGCGGTGCGCTGGAGACCCAGAACAGACCCAGAAACGCGGCACCGTTCTTGACGAAACCCAGAACAGTCACGGTCAGGAACACGGCCAACGCCAGCGGGATGGTCACGGCGAAATGCGATGTGGTGGTAAAGGACGTCGGGATCATGCCCAGGAAGTTTGCGCAGACGATGAACATGAACAGGGTCATGACATAGGGGAAGTACTTAACGCCTTCCTTGCCGCAGATGTCTTCCAACATCTTGTAGATGAAACCATAGGCCAGTTCAGCCACCGACTGCATCCGGGTCGGAACAATCGCGCGTTTCGAAGTGCTGAGAACCAGCAGAGCAAAGATCGCGGCAATCGCCAGGAACATCCACAGGGTCACGTTGGTGGGCGTGTACCATGCAATTGCACCGTCACCGAAAAGCGGTTTGACGATGAACTGATCCATCGGGTGGAAAACCAGGCTGCTGCCTTCTGCTGCGGTGGTCTCAGTCGCCACGTTCAGTCCCTTTCGTCTCGGTCGGCCTGATCGTTGGCCGCCATCTGTTTCTCTTGAACCTCTTTGGCGCTGCGGAGCATTACTTTTACTCCGGCGACGAGGCCCAGCAATGTGAACAGCACCAGAAAGATCGGGATCGTCCCGAGCAGGCTGTCCAGCCCGTATCCGATGCCAAATCCGATCCCCAGACCGGATACCATTTCGATGACCATCCTCCAGGCAAGCTCGCCCCCGGACACGTCAGCATCTGCACGAGGCTTTGGCTGCTTCGCCTTTTTCGCCGCCTCGATCTTCGCCTCCAGCTGCGCCATACGCTGCTTTTGGTCATCATCGGTCACGGGCGTTTCCCTCGCACAGTCTTGGGTAGGGTGCTAAGGGGCAAGGCGCACAGAGTCAACGGCGTTGAGCAACCGAATTGCCGCAGCTTAAATTATTGATTTTAAGCGTTTTTCACCCAACTTCAGCCAAGGCAAAACCTGCGCAAGCGCAGCGGCTTCAACCAAAACCCCTGAATCCGCATATTCAACCAAATGGTTGACCAAACTCGAAGGCTGTGGTTGAGCGAAGGCATGTCCAATGATCTCGACACCGTATTCGCAGCTCTCGCCGACCCCACGCGCCGCGCCATTCTGGCGATGCTGCTTGAGGATGATATGGCCGTGACCGATGTGGCAGAACCGTTCGAGATGTCATTGGCCGCAATCTCGAAACATCTGGTGATCCTGACCAAGGCTGGATTGATCAGCCAGGAAAAACGCGGACGGGTAAAGTGGTGCAAGCTGGAACCTGACGCTTTGCGCACGGCGTCGGTCTGGATGCAAGGCTTTGGACAGTTCGAGCCCGTCAATCTGGACGCGTTCGAACGGTTTCTGGAAATTGAACTGCCTGCGGCTGACGATCCCTAGATTTAGCGCACGACGAAAACCGAAACCTTGGCGTGGTTAGCCAGGTACCCAGCATGGCTTGAAAAGATATAGTCCGTGATCCGCGGGGCGTGAGTTCCCACAACAATCAGGTCAGCACCAATTTCCTCGGCGGCGCGCATCAGGTCACCATCAACCTCAGCTGCAACATCGACCGAGTGAATATTGCGGTATGCGACTTCTGTCCCGCCGCTCTTGGCCAGTTCATCGGCGAAACCCTGCAATTCTTCGTTGACTGCTGCGTCCGTCTGAACCGGGTCACCAGGTTGAGTTCCGGTCACACTGACTACGGTTATCTTCGCATCCTGCCACTTGGCAACTTCAGCAGCGACATCGGCGGCTTTGCGAACCTCGGGGGGAAGATGCAAGTCAACTGGGAACATAATGTGAGTATACATGACGAATTCCTCCTTGGTCCCAAGCATAAGGTTATTCGCATGTATCGACATTGATCTACCTCAACGGGCGTGCTGAACCCTGACGGCCACTAACCTTCTTGGCTGTATTGTACACCCGTGATGACACCGAACGGATCAGACATGCACAACCATGGTGCCTGCGCCCCTGCGACCGACAAGGTTGTCACCGACCCTGTCGGCTCGGACCGGGTGGAAATGGCGTTCACGTCCTTGGGGCCAACCCCCGTTTCGGCGGAAACAAGCGCTTCACAACTGCCCTGCAAATCCGTTTCTGAAACCGCATTGCCCATGGACTTTTGCGTACAGGCCGACAGCCCCACCGCCGCGATCAGATAAAGTGCTGGTCTCATTGGTTATTGCCCCTGTTTTGCCTGCGACCAACGCTCGCACAATCTGACGGGAATACAAGCGTCATTCGGGCACGGGCTTGGATGATGCGCGCGGCTGACCCTCGACCTTTAACAAGAGTACAAGCGCCACGACGGTCAGAATTGCACCCACAAACACCAGTAAGCCTGGGGGCTTCTGACCCAATGCAACCTCCCACAGGATCACCCAGCTGGGCGTCAGATAGGTGTAAGCCATCACTTTGGCCGAAGGCAGCCGCAGGGTTGCGAATTGCACCAGAACAAAGCTGGCCGCTGTGGCAAAGATCGAGACATAGAGCAATCCGACCCAAACAATCAACGGCAGGTTGGCCCAGTTGGTCGCGCGAATCTCGGCCCAACCATACAACGTCAGCAACACGCAGCCCGCGACCAGAGTACCAAAGGTGAACACCACCGCCGGCTCACCTCGGTTCAGCTTGCGCACCATGGGCGTGTAGATCGCATGCGCCAAACAGCCCCAGAAATAGATGATCTCACCGCCACCGATCTCGAACGCCATAAAGGCCCGCCAGTCGGCCCGGAATATGACCCAAAGCGCGCCCACTGCGCCAACTGACAGGGCAAAAGCCATTCTTGGCGTGGTGACCTGCCGCAGCAACACCCACCCTGCAACCGCTGACATCACCGGCGTCAGCGTGAACACTGCCGCTGCACTGACCGGGGGCGCGGTCTTCAATCCATGGAACATCAGCACGAAATAGCTGGCGAACAATCCGCCCAAGACCAGATAACGCCAGGGTGCCTGCGCCGCACTTCGAGGCAAGCCGGTCGTCAGAAGCGCCGCAACGCCGATCACAACTGATGCGATCAGAAAACGGGCTGCCGTGATTGCTTCGGGCGCGATCTGGTTGGCGATCAGTGACCCCAGCGAAAAACTACCCGCCACCAGAGCCGAAAAAACCAGCATGGCCAGATGGCCCTGGGCCTGAGGGCTCACGCCGACCAACCTTTGGATTGCTCTTTCAGATAGGTCAGGAAACTCTGAACCTTGGTGGTGCGGTGCAGGTCCACATGGGTCACAAGCCACAGGTTCCCGAACCATTCGGGCAGCGGCTCTATCACCTCGATCAGACTAGGGTCACGGCCCGCCTCCCAACGAGCCATGAAGCCGATCCCAGCCCCGGACATAACCGCCTCGCGGTTGCAGAAATTATTGGTACAGCGAAATATGATGTTTTCGGCCGGTACGGTCTTGCGCAACCAGCGCGAAAACGGAGCGCGGCTGTTTTCATCGTCGGCACCAACGAAGAAATGGTTTCTAAGGTCCTCGACACTCTTGGGCTGACCGTGACGCTCCACATATGCTGTACTGGCATAAAGCCCGACTTCCTGATCGATAAACGGCTGCACCACATTGTCCGGTTGATCAGGGGCCGAACCCGCCCGGATCGCCACATGCGCTTCGCCATATTCCAGACGAAACAGGCGATCCCCAGTCAGATAGCGCACGATCAAGCCCGGGTGCAGGCGTTGGAATTCACTAAGTACCGGAACCACCAAAGGCGCCAGTGAGGACAGAGACGTTACAACCAACTCCCCCGAGACATCGTCCCCCCGCCCCTTCATTCGCCCGACCAGTTGGTTGAACTGATCCTCGGTCGCTTGTGCCACACGCAACAGATCATCCCCGGCTTCGGTCGGCGTGTAACCACGCGCATGACGCTGGAACAGTTTGACACCCAGCCGTGCCTCGATCGCGTCGATATGGCGGATCACGGTGGCATGATGCACGCCCAAAACCTCGGCCGCGCCGCTGACGGTCCCCATACGGGCAACCTGATAAGCGGTTCTTACTTCGTCCCAATTGTCCACGGCATTACCTCAGGTGTGCAAATTCCAACAGTCAGTGTTGATATATCCGAGTTTTGTTCATTCTCGCAATATCCATATTGGCCGCAGACGAAAATCCTATCAGAAGGACCAAGTGAAATGACCAAGACCATCCTGCATATCGACGCCTCGGCCCGCCGTGAAGGTTCAGCTACCCGCGATCTGTCGAACCGTATCGTCAACCATCTGGGTGCTGCACGCATTATCCGCCGTGATCTGGCCTCCCCCCTGCCCCTGCTGACCGAGGACTGGATCAGCGCCAACTTCACCCCCGCCGATCAGCGCAATGATGCGCAACGCAAACATCTGGCGCTGTCCGATGCCCTGGTGGGTGAGCTGCAACAGGCCGACACCATCGTAATCGGTCTGCCGATCTATAACTTTTCGGTGCCTGCCGCATTCAAAGCCTGGATTGATCTAGTTGCCCGCGTCGGCCTGACATTCTCGTATACTGAGAACGGCCCAGTGGGACTGCTGACAGACAAACGCGTGGTTCTGGCCATCGCCTCGGGCGGCACTGCCGTTGGGTCCGAGATCGATTTTGCCACCAACTATGTGCGTCACGTTCTGGGCTTTATTGGCATCACCAATGTCGACGTGGTCGCCGCCGACAAAATGGCGCTGGACGCCGAGGCCGCGCTGAACAACGCCCACAAGGCGGTAACTGAGCTGGCGGCCTGATCGCCTCTGGTCTTTATACGCTGAAACGTCCAGTCTTCTTCCCGAACGGGAATTGGCAGGCTGGGCGTTAGTTATGAAAAAGATCGGAATTCTGGGCGGAGTGGGCTGGGCCTCGACCGTGGATTATTACCGGGCGATTGCCCAGGGCGCGGGCCGGTATTTTGCTGACCTCGGTCACGGCTCGCCACTACCCATCCCGCCCATGACCATTGAATCCGTCACACAGGCCAAAACCCGCGCCCTGCGCGGTGTGGCAGGGGATGAGGCCAGCTGGGTCGAATTCGACGCCGTCTTCCGCGAGGCCCTTTTGACGTTGGAACGCGCAGGCTGCGATTTCGGTATCATCGCCTCGAACACGCCACACGCAAGGCTGCACGCGATCCGGCAAGGCGTGGCGATGCCAATTCTGAGCATTTTTGACGCAACCGCCGAAGCCACTGCCTCTGCCGGAGCATCAAGCGCGCTGGTTCTGGGGACGGCGGTGACCATGCAGGCGACTGACTATGCCGATCGGCTGGCCAAAGAGGGCATCACGGCCAACGACCGCCTGCCGGAACCCGAGATTGCCGAGATGCAGGCCATGATCGACAGCGAATTCTACGGCGGCGCGTCGGACACGGCCCGCACACGACTACTGACTTTTTGCAACAAACATGCCACCCCCGGCACCGCTATCCTCCTGGCCTGCACCGAGTTACCCCTGGCCTTTCCTGATCATCTGGACGATCCGGTTTTCAAGTCCGACGGACACCTGTTCATCAACCCGTCCGCAGCGCATGTCGAGGCGGCTTTGAAAGAGGCGCTGGAGGGTTGATCAGGGCAACCAGGTCACTTCACAGCCGATCCGGTCAAAGAACGCCATCAGATCGGCGCGCGTCATTACTACGGTACGGTCGTTCACCAGCGGGTGCATGTTGATCACGTCTGAATTCTGCGCCGCACTATCCATAAAGAACCGCACTTCGTTCTGAACCCCATTGATCATCGCCAGTGGGCTGACCGCGCCGGGCCGGATACCGAGGTTCTGCATCAGTCGATCCGCCGAACCGAAGGACAGGTTCCCGACACCCAACTCCGCACCCAGGGCTTTAAGGTCAATCTCGCGGCTCTGTTCCAGCGTCACCAGATAGTTCCGCTTTTTCTTGTCACGCAGGTACAGGTTTTTGAGCCGCAGCGTATTTTCTCCGGGCACCAGAAACTGATCCTCAACCCCTTTCGCATCCTCGACCGTGCGCAACGGGATATGGCTGTGCAACCGATAGGCCAGCCCCCAATCGCCCAACTGCGTCAGCAGCGCGTCAGAGCTGAGCGGCAATGTATCTTGAAAGGCAGATGATGCGTCCATGGGAACCTCCTATGTAACGAGCTCTTCGCGCAACATGGAACAAGATTCAAGGCACGACAGACCCGCGACACAGTGCTAGCGTGCCGCCATGAAAGTCACGCGCAATACACCGAACCAACTGATCCTGTCCGATACCCCATGGTTCATAGGCATCACACTTGTCTTATTTATTCTAATCTTTGTCGGCCTCGGTCTCTTCTTGATGACCGAGGGGGGCGAGGCCATCCTGTTCGGCCTGATATTCGCCCTCGGCGGCGGAGGGTTAGGATTTGGGGCCTTCTGCGCTTTTGTACGGCGCGTTCAGGTCATTCTGGACCGGGACAAAGACAGCATCGTGATCCGCAGGCATTCGGTTTTTGGCTATGATGCCGTCGAACACATGCTGTCGAACCTGTCCCATGCCGAGATTGAAACAACGATTTCGCGCAGCAACAAGGGCTCATCTACGCTGTATCGCCCCGTACTCATACTGGACAAAGGCATGAGCGCGGGTCGGCACCCCATTGTTGAGGCCTATTCCAGTGGGCGCGGCGCGCATCGGCTGGTGGATGCCGTCAATGAATGGCTTCCGGCACGCAAGGTTGACTCTGCCAGCCAATCGGCCTAAATCGCCGCCAACATCCGGAAGCATCTGATCTTCCGGTCCCTTGAGTCGTTCAGGGATCGCCCCCCACCAGCGAGTTTCGCCCGTGGGGGCAATGCCATTTGGCATTACCCCCACGTCTAATTCAGTGGGAGGGGGCAATTGTGCATTTAACCGGTGTTTCTTATCTAAGAGGCGCCACGAGATAACCGGCTAAGGAGGCCGAAGGCATGTTTGAAAATCTATCCGAACGCCTTTCCGGCGTCTTTGACCGGCTGACCAAGCAGGGCGCCCTGTCCGAGGAAGACGTCAAGACCGCCCTGCGTGAGGTTCGGGTTGCGCTGCTTGAGGCTGACGTCTCGCTGCCGGTTGCCCGTGAATTCGTCAAGAAGGTTCAAAGCCAGGCCACCGGTCAGGCGGTCACCAAGTCGATCACCCCAGGTCAGCAGGTCGTCAAGATCGTGCATGATACGCTGGTCGACGTGCTGCGCGGCGAGGAAGACCCCGGTGCGCTGAAGATCGACAACCCGCCTGCCCCGATCCTGATGGTCGGTCTGCAGGGTTCGGGTAAGACGACCACCACCGGTAAACTCGCCAAACGCCTGAAAGAGAAAGAGGGCAAGAAGGTCCTTATGGCCTCGCTGGACGTCTATCGCCCGGCGGCGATGGATCAGCTGGCCGTTCTGGGCACACAGGTCGGCGTCGATACCCTGCCGATCGTCCCTGGCCAAAAACCGGTCGACATTGCCAAGCGCGCCAAGCAACAGGCGACGCTGGGTGGCTATGACGTCTATATGCTCGACACCGCGGGCCGTCTGCATATCGACGAAGTCCTGATGGACGAGGTCGAGCAGGTGCGCAACGCGGTAGACCCGCGCGAAACGCTGCTGGTGGTCGACGGCCTGACCGGCCAGGTCGCTGTTGAGGTCGCCGAAGAATTCGATGCCAAGGTCGGCATCTCCGGCGTAGTTCTGACCCGGATGGACGGTGACGGACGTGGTGGTGCGGCGCTGTCGATGCGCGCGGTCACCGGCAAGCCGATCCGCTTTGTCGGCTTGGGCGAAAAGATGGACGCCCTCGAAACCTTTGAGCCGGACCGGATCGCTGGTCGTATTCTGGGAATGGGCGACATCGTTGCTCTGGTCGAAAAGGCCCAGGAAACGATGGAGATGGAACAGACCGAGCGCATGATGAAGCGCATGGTCAAAGGTCAGTTCAACATGAACGACCTGAAAATGCAGCTGGAGCAGATGATCCAGATGGGTGGCATGCAGGGCATGATGGGCATGATGCCGGGCATGAACAAGATGGCCAAGCAGATGGATCAGGCCGGTCTGGACGACAAAATCCTGCGCCAGCAGATCGCCCTGATCCAGTCGATGACCAAACGCGAACGTGCCAACCCGCAACTGTTGCAGGCCAGCCGCAAGAAGCGGATTGCCGCCGGTTCCGGTATGGAGGTCAGCGACCTCAACAAACTGCTCAAGATGCACCGGCAGATGTCGGACATGATGAAAAAGATGGGCAAGATGGGTAAAGGCAAGATGCTGAAACAAGCCATGAAGGGCATGTTCGGCAAAGGTGGCCCGTCGCCCGAGGAAATGGCCGCAGGTATGGACCCCAAGGCGCTGGAACAGGCGGCCAAGGCAATGGGTGGCAAAATGCCCGGCATGCCCGGTATGGGTGGCGGCATGGGTCTGCCTCCGGGTCTCAGCGGGTTCGGAAAGAAAAAGTGACCCCAGCACGCTGCACCCAGCCCCCGTCCGGCAAGGCGGCGATGGCAGCAGCGCAGAATCGCGCGGCCCTGCCGGTCCTTAAGACCCGGCGGCTGGTTCTGCGCGCACCCACTTTGGACGACCTGCCAGTGTGGACGTCGATCTGCAAAGAGAGCTTTGGCGACACCAATCAGGACGCCTGGACCGAGTTCTCCTACTATACCTCCGGCTGGCTGTTGCACGGACATGGTCTGTTCACCGTCACACTGAAAGAGGATGCTCAGGTCATTGGCTTTGTCATTCTGGGTCTCGAATGGGACGATCAGGAGCCCGAGCTTGGTTACCTGTTCCGCGCGGATCACAGACTGCAGGGTTACGCCACCGAGGCGTGCTCAGCTGTTCGCGATTTCGGTTTTGACCTGTTGGGATCTGGGCAATTCGTAAGCTATGTATCGGCTTCAAATGCCCGTTCGAATGCGTTGGCACAACGTCTGGGTGCATCGCGCGACGCAGTTGCCGAACGTGCATTTGATGCAGACCAGCATGTCTGGCGCTATGGCGAGGTGCCGGCATGAAACTTGCTCTGGCCATACCGACTCTGGAAACCGAACGTCTGATCCTGCGCGCACCATCTGAAACTGATCTGGACGCGGACGCCGCATTCTTTGCCAGCGATGCTGCGAAGCATGTCGGCGGACCTCTGCGTCGGGATGAAGTGTGGCGGATCATTGCCATGCATTTTGGCCATTGGGCTCTGCGTGGTTATGGATATTGGAGCGTCGACGAAAAAGACTCTGGCAACTATGTCGGGCGGATCGGCCTTTGGTTCCCCGAAGGTTGGCCCGAGCCCGAGGTCGGTTGGACCCTGATGAATCATGCGACCGGAAAGGGCTATGCGACCGAGGCCGCTCTGGCCGCGCGCGCCCATGCCTATGACCTATTGGGCTGGGACACGGCGATTTCACTGATCGACCCGGAAAACCACGCCAGCAAGGCCGTGGCCAAACGGCTGGGCGCTAAGCTCGACTATCACTACGAACACCCGAAATTCGGCGCGACCGAAATCTGGCGCCACCCTGCCCCCGCCGATCTGGTGAATGGCGGCATGGAGGCCTACGCATGACCCACATCGCTTTGCCCGCAAAGAGGAACGGCCAATGACCAACCCCGTGACACAGGCTGCCGCGCTGTTGAAAGAGCATCGCGAAAGCATCGACCGGCTGGACGCGATCCTTGTCTATACGCTGGGCGAGCGGTTCAAGCACACGCAGGCTGTTGGCAAGCTCAAGGCCGCACACGACCTTCCCCCGTCCGATCCTTCGCGCGAGGCTGCGCAGATCGCACGATTAGAAGACCTGGCGAAAGAGGCCGATCTAGACCCCGACTTCGCCAAGGCTTTCCTGAATTTCATCATTCAGGAAGTCATCCGACACCACAAGAAACACCAGAATTAACCGGAAACGATCCCGGTAAACGCCATCCAAAGGAGATACCACCATGGCAATGAAAATTCGTCTCGCCCGCGGCGGCTCGAAAAAACGTCCATTCTACCGCATCGTGGCTGCTGACAGCCGCATGCCTCGCGACGGTCGTTTCATCGAGAAACTGGGCACCTACAACCCGCTGCTGCCGAAAGACAGCGAAGAGCGCGTGAAAATGAACATGGAGCGCATCCAGTACTGGCTGGATCAGGGCGCACAGCCCACCGACCGTATCGCGCGCATGCTGGAAGCCGCTGGCACCCGTGACAAAGCCGAGCGTAACAACCCCAACAAGGGGACCCCGGGCAAGAAAGCTCAGGAACGCGCGGAAGAGAAAGCTGCAAAGGCTGCTGAAGCTGCCGAAGCAGCTGCTGCACCGGCTGAAGAAGCAGCAGCAGAAGAATAAGCAGGCGAGCGCGTGCAGGATCAGACTTTCACTGACGATTTCCGCACGCAGTTCGATCTGTTGATGCGGCTCCGGCGCGATGTGCGCCGGTTCCGCACCGATGCGATAGACGAGGCAGTGCTGACGCGCTGCCTCGACGCGTTTCGACTGGCCCCTTCGGTGGGGCTTAGCGAACCCTGGCGTGTGATCCGCGTCGAAAGCGAAGCCGCGCGTGCCGCGGCGCTTGAGAATTTCCAAACCGCCAACGCGCAGGCGTTGGACGGTTACTCCGGCGAAAAAGCGCATCTTTACAGCCAGTTGAAACTGTCCGGCATGCAAGAAGCCCCGGTACAATTGGCCGTGTTCTGCGATGATGCCACCGATAAGGGGCAAGGTCTGGGTGCCGGAACCATGCCCGAGATGCGGCGCTATTCTGTTGTGTCGGCCGTTACCCTGTTCTGGCTCACCTTGCGGGCCGAAGGGCTGGGGCTGGGCTGGGTGTCGATCCTGGACCCAGACAGGCTGGCCCGTGACTTGAACGTGTCGGACGACTGGCGGCTGATCGGCTATTTCTGCGTCGGGCAGCCGGAAGAGTTTTCCGACACCCCCGAATTGGAACGTGTTGGCTGGGAAAGCCGCCACGACACGCTGCCGATTGAGGTTCGCTAAGAATGTTCGGGCTTATTCGACTTCCCATCCTGCTGATGATCGCATTTATTGTGGGCGTGTTCTTTGAACGCTCGAACCAGCGCGAGGCCTGTGAGGCACGCGGCGATTGGCAGGACGGATTATGTGTGACGGTGGACAAGCCAAATGAGTGATCTGATCTGTGTCGGCAGCATTGCGGGCTCGTACGGGGTGCGCGGCGAAGTGCGCCTGAAAAGCTTTTGCGCGGTCCCTGAGGATATCGAGACCTATTCCCCTCTGACGGACGAAAACGGCGGCGAGCGTTACCCCTTGGTTTTGACCCGCCCCATCAAGAACGGGTTCGCCGCCCGATTGGGCGGGATTGAAACCAAAGAACAAGCGGACGCGATCAATGGCCTGCGTCTGTATGCCCGTCGCGATCAGCTGCCCTCGTTGCCCGACGACGAATTTTATCACACCGATCTGATCGGGCTTGAGGTTTATGATACAGGCGGCACTCTGCTGGGCCGGGTGAAATCGGTGCAGAACCACGGCGCAGCCGACTTGCTGGAACTGCATGGTCCGGATCTGAAATCTACGGTCTTGCTGCCCTTTACGCGCGAGGCTGTTCCGACGGTTGATCTGGACAAGGGCCGCATTGTCGCTGATCCGCCCGAAGGGCTGATCTGATGCGGAGGGTTTTGTTGCATCTAGGGCTGCACAAAACCGGCACCACCGCGGCCCAGTCTTTCCTGTATGACAACCGCGAATTGATCTGGCCGCATTTCTCGCTGATCTTGCCCTATCGCACCCGAAACTCGGGCCTGTCCCGCGCGGCCACCACACATTCCATATATGGCACCGTGGGTACGTTGTCCGAATTCGGAACCCGAATGCGCGCCTTTCTCGAAACACTGGACTTCGGCACCAGACGCGGATTGATCGTCAGCGAAGAAAACTTTGCCGGATTGCGCCCTAGCCGCAACATCGAACAGGGCTACGCAGCCGCACCGGAACTTGCCGCTTGTATGGTGGACGCGGTCCGGCACCGCTTTGACCAGCAAGAGGCCGAGATCACAATCTATCTGTCCTTACGCCAGCGCGGCGGCTGGCTGCGCAGCCTCTGGGCGCATGATCTGGAACGCATTCGTCAGGTCCATGACTTCGAAGCCTTCCGGGCGAGCATGAATCATCTGCCATCTTTGCAAGACACGGCAGACCAAATCCGCGATCGGTTGCCTTCAGTCACTGTGAAGACAGGTTGGCTTGAGGAATTGCAACTGCAACGCTTTGGTCCCGGCACCCCGTTCGCCGAATTTCTGAACCTGTCGCGCGACAAGACCAAACGTCTGGTGCCGCCTTCCCGGGTGAACAATCGCCTACCCGAGGACGTTCTGGGGGAATTGCTGGATTTGAATCGCTCGCGTCTGGACGAAGCCGCCTTGATTGCGCAAAAGACGGCGATAATTGAACGCGCAAAAGGCGCTCTGACCGGCACGACATGACAGACAAACCCAGTAAATCCCACGGTCGCAAGGCGATCCGCCCAACCCTGAAACCGCGCGAGCTGTTGACTCCTACGCCTGATCTGCACGGGGTGTGGAAGGCCAAGATCATCACTCTGTTTCCTTCAGCCTTTCCTGGGGTGCTGGGCGAAAGCCTGACCGGAAAGGCATTACAGGAAGGTTTGTGGCAGCTGGAAACCGTTGATCTGCGCCCGTTCGGCATCGGCAAACATCGCAACGTCGACGACACACCTGCGGGTGGTGGTGCAGGCATGGTGCTGCGTGCCGACGTTCTTGGAGAGGCGATCGAACACACGATTGCGGGTGTTCAGGGCAATTGGCCGCTGATCTATCTCAGCCCGCGTGGACGCCGGATGGATCAACGTATGATGCAAAACCTCGCGCGCTGCGACGGCATGACTCTGCTGTGTGGACGCTTCGAGGGTGTCGATGAGCGGGTGCTGGAACATTATGGCGTCCAAGAGGTCAGCTTGGGCGACTTCGTTATGACCGGTGGTGAGATCGCAGCGCAAGCACTTATCGACGCCACGGTGCGATTGATCCCCGGCGTATTGGGCAATCAAGCCTCGGCCGAGGAAGAAAGCTTTTCGTCTGGTTTGCTGGAGCATCCGCAATACACGCGCCCCGCTGAATGGAAGGGCCGCCCGATCCCCGACATTCTGATGTCCGGCCACCACGGGCGCATTGCCGATTGGCGGCACGAAATGTCAGAACAGATCACCCGCGAACGGCGACCCGATCTGTGGGAGATCTACCGAAAGGAGCGGGACTAGCCCCCCGCCTTCCAGCGCGCCCAGCTTTCGGGGTGGCCGTTGAACGTGTTGATATCCACCTTGCCCTGCACGCCAGGCACCAGCCCGGTGCCGGTATATTGCCAGAACCGCCAGGACGATCTCGGATAAACCTGATGGGGGTGTCCGGCAACGGATCGCAGCCAGAATTCGGTCCCGCGCAGACGTCCTATTTCTGTATCCCCATGAAAATCCACCGTTGTATAGACGATCGGACGGCGTCCATAGTGACGTTCCAAGATATCTAGAAACCGCTTAGCCTCGGCCCGGACGGTGGCACCATCGGGGCGCAACCTGCAGGTTCTGGAATGCGGCGTCCACTCCATATCCAGCACATGCGGCAGGTCGGCCCCCTTTGGCACATTCTTGATGAACCACCGGGCCTGCTCATGCGCTGGGCGGCAGAAATAATAATAGTGATACGCCCCCCACGGCACGCCCGCAGCTTGCGCGCCACGGCGATGGTCTTCGAACAAGGGGTCGGCGACATCTCCACCTTCGGTCGCTTTGATGAACACAAAACTGACGCCTGATGCCTTGGCCTGATGCCAATCGATCGGCCCCTGCCAGCGTGAGACATCCAGCCCATGCACCGGATAGTGGCCAGGATGCCGCCCATCCCAGTCATGCGGGTCGGCGTCGCGAAAGGCCGGGTAGATGACTGAAGGGGAAGTTGTACTCAGAAAAGCTTTGGCCTCGACCTTTTGAGGCGGAGGTGTGCTGCGACCGCAGGACAGAGTCGCAAAGGCCATGACGGCCAGCATCAATGCAATGCGCATGATCGGTTCCTGTTTTTAAATTACTGCTCTTATAATTGCCCCCAGAATGCCTGATCGGCCTGATAAGGCAACGGTGCAGTTTGCTTACGGCGAAAACCCACCACCCTTGCGTTGAAAATATGGTGTTTTTATCTTGATCCCTGATCGCAAACCCCGTAAAGCAGCGCAATCCGGTGCCGCGTAACGCGACTCCGGTGTTTTGGGTTGCATCATGGCGCATCGCTCAGCTTTCTTCAGCCACGGCGTGTCAGGGCAGGCCAGACCAAAGGAACATTCGATCTGACCTCTGGCGGGCTGTACGCAGGACCCGGTGAAGACCAAGAGCTCTCAGGCCGTGCTTAACTTCGTGGACCAACCACGAGCAGATAGGAGTAACTGCGATGGACTTGATCGCACAGCTTGAGGCGGAACAGATTGCCGCCCTGGGGAAAGACATCCCCGATTTCAAAGCCGGTGACACCATCCGTGTCGGCTTTAAAGTGACCGAAGGGTCGCGCACCCGTGTGCAGAACTACGAAGGCGTCTGCATCGCGCGCAAAGGTGGCGACGGCATCGCCGGATCGTTCACCGTCCGCAAAATCTCGTTTGGCGAAGGCGTGGAGCGTGTGTTCCCACTGCATTCGACCAACATCGACAGCATCACCGTTGTCCGCCGTGGCCGCGTCCGTCGCGCCAAACTGTACTATCTGCGCACCCGTCGCGGTAAATCCGCACGTATCGCAGAAGTCACAAACTACAAGCCCAAAGCTGGCGCCGAGGCGTAAGGAGCGGAAAGATGAAAAAAGACATCCATCCCGATTACCACTTCATCAACGTCAAAATGACCGATGGCACCGTGGTTCAGATGAAATCCACCTGGGGCAGCGAAGGCGACCAGCTGGCATTGGAAATCGACCCCTCCTCGCACCCCGCGTGGACCGGTGGCTCGTCGCGCCTGATGGACGCCGGCGGCCGCGTGTCGAAGTTCAAGAAGAAATACGAAGGTCTGGGCTTCTAACCTCAACCCATTTCAAATGCGAAAGGCCGTCCCGAGGGGCGGCCTTTTTCTTTTTGGGACAGGCATGTGAGACGATACAAAGGGCCTGCCAGAAAGGAAGCCCCTGAAGGCACCCTCGCCGATCTCACGCGTCACACGCAGTGATCGCCGCACAATGCCGAAAAGGTGCTACACTTGGCACCAAGAACCGCCCTGATACGACGGAGACCCTGAAATGCCCAAGTACAATGATATGTTCGAACTTTCGGTGCAGGATATGGATCTGATCGAAACAGCCTTGCGCGGCTTGGCTGCCTCCCGTTCGCTGGCAACACCAGATGAAACGGATGATGGGAAAGTGGTTCGCGAAAATACCCTGCGCCGCGTCCATGATCTTCTTGGCAAGCTGCACGATCAGAAGGTTTTCTATCGACCCAAAGATGGGGTGTACCTTGGAGGTTAAACCCATTTGATCCAGACCGGTCGACGTCCTTTTCCGCTAATGCATTTACCTGGGTGCCCGCGTCAGTTCTGCCGCACTGTGCAACGGCGGCACCGGCCCGCGCAGCAGCACCAAGGCCAGTACCATGCCAACAAGCGCGGCAACCGCGGCGACCACCATGGCGCTGTCAAAGGCATTGTCCTGCAGTTCGCGCAAAGCTCTGGCCAAGACAGAGCTGGTCGATGGATCCATCCCCGCGATCAATTGCTGGATCTGGCTGGGCGTGCCGTGGGTCAGCGCATGTGCCAGATCCTCGCGCTGGGTTGACCCAGCGGGCAGCGCAGCGATCACCTCGGACAGACCGCGACGAATTGTGATGGACTCGGCCAGTCCACCGACCACCGCTCCAAGGGTGGCTCCGAAATAGAGGCAGGCGTTAATCACGCCTGACCCCTGGCCGACATGTTCTTCGGGTAGAAGACGCAGGCCGAGGCGCGGCAGCAAGGAAAAACAGATGCCCATACCGACGCCAACAATCAAAAGCTTCCACCAAATCTCGGCATATTGCGTGGAATTGTTGGTTGTCATCAGCAACAGGAACCCGCAGGCCATCGCCCCCAGGCCAATTGTAACGGGCCACCGGAAACTGTAAGGCGCCAGAAAGCGGGGCGCGGTCACCGAGATGACGAACATGCTGAGGCTGAGCGGCATGATCGCTAACCCTGCCCCAATTGAGCTGTATCCGAAGGCGTCCGGCGACTGCATGAAGGTGTTGAAATAAACAAAGAAGCAGAACAGCGTGAAACCGGTAACAAACATACCCGCCGCTGCCATAAAGTAACGCGGATGGCGAAAGTATCGCAGCTCGACCAGCGGATCTGCACTGCGGCGTGAGACAATCACCAGAACGACGGTCGCCATCGCCGCGATGGCCAGCGGCACTAACGTAAGCGGCGCGGCCCATCCACCGCTTTCCCCATTGCTGAGTGCAAAGGACAGTGGCCCAAGGAACAACAGGATGGCAACTGCACCCGGATAGTCAAATTTCGCCCCGGCAAGGCGGGTGTCGGGTATGTATTTCCGTCTGCTGACGAGCAGTCCGATGGCGAAAGCCACCGCCAGCAGCACCAGGTCGGCCGCAAAAACCGCTCGCCAACTGACATAGTGGCCAAAGGCCCCGCCGACGATAGGCCCGACACCGATGGCCAGACCAACGATCGCGCCCCAGGCCCCGGTGACACTGGCGCGTTGTTCTTCGGGCGTAGCGGCGGTCAACAAAGACAACGAAGTGCCGAACAGCGCTGCTGCCCCTGCCCCCTGCGCACCACGACCAATCAGCAGCATCACCCCATCCTGAGCAAACAGCGCCAAGGCCGACCCGATCGCAAATACGATCATACCAAAGAAAAATACGCCCATCTTGCCGGTAATGTCGCCCAGACGGCTGACGATGGTGACAAGCGTCGCGCTGGCTACGGAATAAGTTGCCATCACCCATTGCAGCCCGGACGGGGTCAGGTCGAACTCGGCCTTCAGGTTGGGCAGGATGGTGGTCACGGCGGTGGTATTAAACCCCACGACCATCATACAGATCGCCGTCATCGCCAGCACCACGCGGGCACGAGCCTGCGGGGTGACTTCTTCCGAGGTCTTGTCAGTCATCAACGCCCCTTAAATTGTAGGTCTTTAATCCAATTTATCAGCAGTTTAGCAGTTTTTTTCGCTTCGCATAGGGTGCGCGTCAGATCCAGTAGGACAGCGCAACCGGTAGAACAACAATCGTGGTCAGTGTCGAAACCAAAATGAATCCGGCCACATCCGGGCCGTATTCCGGCATGTGCTGATCAATGAACAGGTAGGTCGCAACCGAAGATGGCATCAGACAACACAGGATAAACGCGCCGCGTTCAGCCCCGGTAAAGCCAAACACCCAGACCAGCGCGCTTGAAATCGCAACCGCCATAACCAGATGCAGCAGGGTCAGCACCACCGCCAGACCCAGACGTTTGATCCGCAAAGTCGCCAGTGTATGGCCCAGCGTCAGCAACATCAGCGGAATCGACAACCCGCCGAGAATGTCGAAGGACTTGGCGATAGGTTGCGGCAGGCTGTACCCGGTCGCCATTAAAATCAGCGAAAGGGTCACAGCGTAGATGATCGGCGAGGTGGCAATTTTACGGGGCGAGAATTCTCCGGCCGGAATCCACATGCCGATGGTGAAGATACTGATCAGCACGACGACAACGAAACCCATCGCATAGGCCATGCCTGCGTCACCCAACGCCAGCAGCGTGATCGGCAAGCCGATATTGCCCACATTGCTGTGCATCAATGGAGTCAGAAACGCGCGCACCGGCAGGCGCATCGCTTTCAGGGCAACGAACCCCAGCACTCCGAACCCGGCAATGGCCAGCGCTGCGGCGGTCATCACATCCAGAAAGGTATCGATTGCAATCGTCGTGGTAGACAGGTGCGAGATAATCAGCGTCGGATACCCCACCCGCGACACGATTCCCCCGATCACCTTATTGTCGAACGGCGCTTTGATCAGGGCCAGACAATATCCGATTCCGGCGCAGATCAGGACGGGTAGGACCACGTTCAGAACGTTCAGAAACAGATGATCCACCGGTCGCCCCTATCGCAATTCTTTGCGTCTGACACTGAAACAGGGTACCACTTTTGACAAGCACACAGCTTAACCCTATTCCACGTCATAGTTTTCCAATTTAGAGCCTGAAATCACCGATTGAGGTTCTTCCCATCTCGGTTTCCACAACATATAGTGGTTCGCAACAACGTGTGCGAAGCACGGCGGGACATGGGAATACAGGCATGGCACATATCATCGTAGTCGGAAACGAGAAGGGCGGCGCAGGCAAATCGACCGTGTCGATGCATGTGGCCACCGCACTGGCACGGCTGGGCCACAAAGTCAGCACGCTGGACCTGGATCTGAGACAGCGCAGTCTGGGACGGTATTTCGAAAACCGCGGCAAATTCATGAACGGGTCCGAGGTCCCCTTGCCCAGCCCGCGCCACCATGACCTGCCCGAGATCGACGCCTCCAAGCTGAAACCCGGTGAGAATATCTATGACCACCGCCTGTCCGCCGCCGTTTCTGAACTGGAAAGCGACAGCGATTTTATCCTGATCGACTGCCCCGGCTCGCATACCCGCCTCAGTCAGGTTGCGCATTCGCTGGCCGACACGCTGATCACACCGCTGAACGACAGCTTCATCGACTTTGACCTGTTGGCACGGATCGATTCAAAGGGCGAGAAAATCCTTGGACCCTCGGTCTATTCCGAAATGGTCTGGAACGCGCGGCAATTGCGGGCGCAGGCCGGGCTCAAGCCTATCGACTGGGTGGTCGTGCGCAACCGCGTCGGTACACAGCGTATGGTCAACAAGGAAAAGATGCAGCGCGCGATCGAAATGCTGTCCCAGCGCATCGGCTTCCGCGTCGCATCAGGCTTTTCCGAGCGGGTTATCTTTCGCGAGTTGTTCCCGCGTGGCCTGACACTGTTGGACCTCAAGGATATCGGGGTCAAACAGCTGAACATCTCGAACATCGCAGCCCGGCAGGAACTGCGCGACATGATGAAGGAATTGAACCTACCTGGGGTCGAGATCGACTTTTAGAAGTTGTTCTGACAAGGCTGCATAACCAAGCAGCCATACTCCACCCTTGCTCTTGCGCTGCCCCTGACGCAAACTTGTTTGCGGAGGAGGCATGTCATGACATCCAAGACCGCTGGTTCCACGCCACCTGACAAACTGACGCCGCAGCAGCAGGCTATGCCCAAAGTCAACAAAGTAACCGCCGGTGATATCACTGCGTCGCTGAAGGCCGGGTTTTCCGACTTTTTAGCTCGCCCCTTAATGAGCGGTTTCTTCGGCCTCTTCTATGCGGTTTTCGGTATCGTGTTTGTTTGGGGTCTGGTCTGGCTCGGCAAGATTTGGATGATCATTCCCGCCATTGTAGGCTTTCCACTGGTCGCGCCGTTTGCCGCGGCCGGGCTTTATGAAATGTCCCGTCGGTTGCAAAAAGGGGAAAGCTTCGGCTGGTCCGAAATCCTCACCGTCATGGCCAATCAACGCAAGCGTGAACTGGGCTGGATGGCCTTCGTCACCCTGTTCATATTCTGGGTGTGGGTATATCAGGTTCGGCTTTGGCTGGCGATAATCCTGCAGAATGCATCCTTTTCGGATTTTGACGGGTTCTTGAACACAGTCTTCTTCACGCCGCAGGGCTGGACTTTTCTGGCTGTTGGCACCTGCGTAGGCGGCTTTCTGTCTGCTGTGCTGTTCTCGGTGACCGTCATCGCCATGCCCATGCTGCTGGACCGGGAAACCAATTTCGTTTCTGCCATGATAACGTCCATTCGCGTCGTCACGGAAAACCCGGTGGTCATGCTTAGTTGGGCGGCGATCATCTCGGTCACCATGCTGTTATCGATGGTTCCGGCGTTTCTGGGCTTAATCTTCACTCTGCCGATCCTTGGCCACACCACCTGGCACCTGTATCAGCGGGCCGTTTCACCGGCAGAGAGCTAATCAATCCAGCCAGTTAAATGCCCCGGCTAGGCCTCGGCGGCATTGTAGACCGTAAACAACTCTTTCGGCTCGGACACACCCCGCAACATGTAACGCCCAACCGAGATCAGGTCCTGACCGCAAGGCTGAGCCGCGCGGGCCACATCATCCGAGATCAGAATTCTCTGCCCCAGCGACCGGTGCATCCCAGCGATCCGTGCGGTCTGGTTTACTGCTGGCCCGATAACAGTGAAATCCAACCGGGTCTCGGACCCGATATTGCCATACAGAATCTCGCCCGCATGCAGGGCCAGAGTAAAGTTGGCCACTGGCAAACCGTTTGCCTTACGGCGGGCGTTTAGGGCCTCCATCCGCTGCTGCAACATCGGTACAGCCTTCAGCGCGGCGCGCGCGTCTTCGTCGATCTCGCCGACGTCGAACATCGCCATCAGCCCATCGCCCATGAATTTCAGAATATTGCCGTCATTGTCGTGAACGACACCAACGGCTACGGCCAGATAGTCATTCAGCATGTCGATGATTTCAGCACCCGGAAGCTCTTCGGAGAGGCTGGTGAATCCTTCCAGGTCAAAATTCCACATCACCGCATCGATCTGCTGCAGTGATCCCCGCCGGATTTCACCAGACAGCACCCGCCGTCCCGCATCGCGACCCAGATAGACCCGCATCAAATCCTTGGAAACACGCGCACTTGCAGCAGATTTCAGCGCCAACCCCAGGTGGGGCAAGGCTGTGTGGATCAGGTCCAGGTCTTTGTCCTCGAATCCCTGCGGTGCATTCGAAGTCCAGGACATAAGCACACCACCAACAGCCTTTTTGGCGTCTTTCGTTGCATTGTGGGTGGGAATGTCAAAGCTGACGCCAGTGGCGTAATAGTCAGTCGCCCCGATCTGGCGCAAGTCGTTTAACAGCGGAAACCGGCTTGCTTCATTCTGGTCTATCAGGCGTTCACGGATCTCCCCCAAGTCGTCGTTAAGGATCGCGAAAAGAGGGCTTTGCTGCCACTGCTCGTTAGGTTGTTCGGAATATTTAAAGGTCGCCGATTCTCCGCCCTGCCCCTCGTGCCAGCTGAATCCGGTGCCACCATAAACCGGGTGCAAGGCAGACTGCGCAGCGTGAAAGCGCATCAAGGGCACGCCCAGTTCCAACAGCTTATTGCAATAGCCGTCCAGCAATTCTTCTTTCGTGGCGCCTTCCAGCCCACGAGCAACCAGCCATTCGATAAGGTCAGTTGATTTTGCCGCTTCGGCAGTCAAAGTTGTCATTTTGTTGTTTTTCCAATGTCCGCTCTGACTGTCATCTGGGGGTCGCTGGGCGCTATTACCAGTGTTCAATCTATATGCGCCAGCCGCCGCAACATTTTGCGCAACAGTACAACTTCATCCACGTCGAATTGGCTTGTCAGCTTTGCATCATATTGCGCGGCAATACCACACAGCTCGCGATAGACGGATAGCCCGGTCTGGGTCAATATCAGGTTTTCCACCCTGCGGTCTGTTTCGCTGCGATTGCGCACCAGATATCGGCGAGTTTCCAACCTGTGCACCGCGCGACTGATTTTGGTTTTGTGCAACCTGGCCCGTTCACCGATCACTTTCGCGGTCATCTCGCCATAGTTGCCCAGATGGAACAAAACCCGCCATTCGGTACGCAGCATGCCATAGCGATCTTTGTAAATCTGCTGAAACTCCAGTGAGCTTTCCTCGGCTGACCGGTTCAGCAGATAGGGCAGGAATTCCTGCAAATCAAAGTCATCAATTTTCTTGGAATCAGTCTGAGACATGCTTGTTAGTTACAAAATCAACTATTATTCCACAAGCAGCAACCGGAGGAACACAGCATGAACCGTCCCACCGATCTACATGAAATGACACAAGCCAGCAGCCCTGTCGGCACCCATGCAGGCTATATGCCCGGCTTTGGCAATGATTTTGAGACTGAGGCTTTACCCGGTGCCTTGCCGCAGGGGATGAACAGTCCTCAGCGCTGTAATTATGGCCTTTATGGAGAACAACTCAGCGGCACGGCTTTTACCGCCAACCCGCCCGAGCGGACGTGGTGTTACCGCATCCGGCCCTCGGTCAAGCATTCGCATCGCTACGAGAAGATCGACCTGCCCTATTGGAAATCCGCGCCATGCGTTGATCCGGATGTGATCAGCCTGGGCCAGTATCGCTGGGATGCAGTGCCTCATTCCGATCAGGGGCTGACGTGGTTGACGGGCATGCGCACGATGACCACGGCGGGCGATGTGAACACGCAGGTGGGCATGGCCAGCCATATCTATCTGGTTACCGAGTCGATGGAGGATGCTTACTTCTTCTCAGCCGACTCCGAGCTGCTGGTGGTGCCGCAGGAAGGCCGCCTGCGCTTTGCCACCGAGCTGGGGATCATCGATCTGGAACCCAAAGAGATTGCCATCATCCCGCGCGGACTGGTCTATCGCGTCGAGGTACTGGAAGGCCCCGCACGTGGCTTTGTCTGCGAGAACTACGGTCAGAAATTCGAGATGCCCGGTCGTGGCCCGATCGGCGCCAATTGCATGGCCAATCCGCGAGACTTCAAAGCGCCGGTGGCGGCGTTTGAAGACCGCGAGGTGCCCTCGACCGTGACCGTCAAATGGTGCGGGCAATTCCACACCACCAAGATCGGCCAAAGCCCGCTGGATGTGGTTGCCTGGCACGGCAACTATGCGCCCTACAAATACGATCTGCGCACCTATTGCCCGGTCGGCGCGATCCTGTTTGATCACCCCGACCCGTCGATCTTTACTGTGCTGACTGCGCCCTCGGGGCAGCCGGGCACGGCCAATATCGACTTTGTCCTGTTCCGCGAACGCTGGATGGTGGCCGAGGATACGTTCCGCCCGCCATGGTATCACAAGAACATCATGTCCGAGCTGATGGGCAACATCTACGGTCAGTATGACGCCAAACCGCAGGGCTTTGTTCCCGGTGGGATGAGCCTTCACAACATGATGCTGCCGCACGGGCCGGATCGCGAGGCGTTCGAAAAGGCCTCGAATGCCAACCTTGGCCCCGACAAGCTGGACAACACCATGTCCTTCATGTTCGAGACCCGCTTCCCACAACATCTGACGCCTTTTGCCGCCAACGAGGCCCCCTTGCAGGACGATTACATTGACTGCTGGACCTCTCTTGAGAAAAAGTTCGACGGAACCCCTGGCAAAAAGTGAGGCTGAGATGAGCTTTGATATCTGGATCACCTATGTCGTCACCGTCTTGCTGCTGATGAGCACACCCGGCCCCAGCCAATTGCTGATGCTGTCCAATTCCGCAACCAATGGCCTGAAACGCGGCGTGTTCACGGCAGCCGGAGACCTGACGGCCAATCTGCTGCAAATGCTGGCTGCTGGGCTTGGTCTGGCCGCGATCATTGCGGCCTCGGGCACAGCGCTGGCGGTGATCAAATGGCTGGGCGTGGCCTATCTGGTGTTCCTTGGGGTGAAGATGATCATAAAGGCGGACCGCAAGACCACGCAGACCGCGCCGCGCGCCAGCAGCAAGGCGCTGTGGATGCAGGGTTTCATCACCTCGGCCGCCAACCCCAAGGCTGTGGTGTTCTTCGCGGCCCTGTTCCCGCTGTTCCTCGACGGCGCGCTGCCATTCTGGCCGCAATTCGCAATCCTCTCTGCCACCTATCTGACCATCGATGGGCTGTTTCTGACTGCCTATGGCGGCAGCGCCAGCTGGCTGGCTGCGCGACTCAAGGGGGCAGCGCGGCTGTGGCTGGACCGGGCTGGGGGCGGGTTCATGATAGTGGCCGCGCTTTTGCTGGGGCTAAAATCCTTGCGCGACGCGCAATAGATCAGACAAACAAGGATCACAGATGCCTTTGATGAAATCCTGGGTGGCCTCGGCCAATGACGCGGCCCACCCTTTTCCACTGAACAACCTGCCCTATGGCGTGTTTTCGACCGGGGGCGACGAGCCCCGCTGTGGTGTCGCCATCGGAGACTTGATCCTGGATGTCACCACGGCCGAAGCCGAGGGTTTGATCGACCTGTCCGATGAGCCGCTGTTTGACCTGCCCTTCTGGAACCCGCTGATGGAGCAGGGCCCCGCCGTCTGGGCTGCCCTGCGCGATCGGCTGACAGATTTGCTGACCGAAGGGTCGGAAGAGCAAGACAAGGTCGAACCCCTGCTTATCGCGCAGGCAGAGGCTGAAATGCACATGCCGTTTGCCGTCAGCGAATACACCGATTTCTATGCGGGACGGCATCACGCCCAGAATGTCGGAACCATGTTCCGCGGCCCGGAAAACGCGCTGCCGCCGAACTGGCTACACATCCCGATCGGTTATAACGGCCGGGCGTCGTCAGTTGTTGTCTCGGGTACGGACATTCGCCGCCCGTGGGGTCAGCTGAAAGGGCCAAATGACGACACGCCCCGCTTTGCCCCCTCGGCACGGTTCGATATCGAACTTGAGATGGGCGCCATCGTCGGCACCCCGTCGGAGGGTCCGATCTCGGTGCAGGAGGCTGACGACAACATCTTTGGCTACGTCCTGCTGAACGACTGGTCCGCGCGTGATATCCAGGCCTGGGAATACCAGCCTCTCGGCCCGTTTCAGGCCAAGGCCACGGCCACTTCGATTAGCCCGTGGATCGTCACCAAAGCGGCGTTGGAGCCGTTCCGCTGCGACACTCCGGAACGTGAGGTCGAACTGCTGGATCACCTGAAAGATTGCGGCCCGATGCTGTATGATATCGATCTGGAAATCTCCATGGCGCCCAATGGCAAGGCCGCCACAACCATCACGCGAACTAATTACAAGGAAATGTACTATTCAGCCGCGCAACAACTGGCGCATCACACCACATCCGGCTGCCCGATGAACACCGGCGATCTGCTTGGGTCTGGCACCATTTCGGGCCCAACCAAGCCCGAACGCGGCTCACTGCTGGAGCTAAGCTGGGGAGGAAAGGAGCCCCTGACACTGGACAGCGGTGAAACCCGCAGTTTCATCGAAGATGGCGACACGCTAGAGTTGAAAGGCGCTGCCAAAGGTGACGGTTACACGATTGGCTTCGGCAATTGCACCGGAACCGTTCTCGCCGCGCTCGACACCCCATATGCACGATGAAACGTGCCCAAACGTGATTGGATCAAACGTGACCCTGAAAACTCTTGTTGCTTCTCTGATACTTGCCATCGGGTTCAGCCATTCGGCCTTGGCCGCCGATAATCAAGCCTTAGCCGAGGAATATGTGAAGTTGCCGGATGTGCAATTGATGATGGACAACATGTTCTCACCCGAAGGTATGGCAGCACAGGTTGCGGCCACTCTTCCGCCGGGCGTTACTGTGACGGAGGATCAGTTGCAGCGTATCGGTGTTGTGATGTCTGGCGCGATGCAAAGCCTGCGTCCGAAACTGGAACAGCAGATGATCGACAGCAGCGCTGACTTGTTCTCGGCCGAAGAACTGTCTGCATTGATCGATTTCTACGGATCAGAGCATGGCAGCGCCATCATGGGCAAAATGCAGCCGTTCATGCAGCAAACCATGGGAGCCCTGTCCGCTGACATGCAGCGCGTGACGTTACAAGTCACACCTGAGTTGGCAAAGATCCTGCAGGAAACAAACTGATGGCAAAGGCATTCGCCTCGCAATCGGATCTTTCTGAGAAGGCGATCTCGTTCACCGAAATTGGCGAGGGCCTATATGCCTTTACAGCGCAGGGCGATCCAAATTCCGGCGTAATCATCGGCGACGACAGCGTGATGATTATCGAAGCACAAGCCACACCGCGGCTGGCACGCAAGGTGATCGACTGCGTGCGTTCGGTCACGGATAAGCCGATTACACATTTGGCGCTGACGCACTATCACGCGGTCCGTGTACTGGGCGCCAGTGCCTATGAGGCGCAGCAGATCATCATGTCGGACAAGGCCCGCGCTATGGTTGCCGAACGCGGGCAAGAGGATTGGGATAGCGAGTTTCAGCGCTTTCCCCGCCTGTTTGAAGGGTACGAAAGCATTCCCGGCCTGACGTGGCCCACGACTTCATTCCGTGACAGGATGACTGTTTATCTGGGCAATCGCAGGGTCGACCTCATGCACCTGGGTCGCGCCCACACCGCCGGGGACATCGTGATTCATGTGCCAGACCAGAACGTAATGTTCACTGGCGACATCGTCGAATATCATTCCGCCTGCTACTGCGGTGACGGGCATTTCGGCGACTGGGGCGGTACGCTGGACGCAATCAAGGCGTTTGATCTGAATGCCATCGCCCCGGGGCGCGGAAATGCGCTGATCGGGGCAGACATGGTGAACGCAGCGATTGAAAGCACCCGCGACTTCGTCAACAGCACCTACCGACCGGCGGCACGGGTCGCTGCGTGTGGCGGCACCTTAAAACAGGCTTGGGATGCTGTGCGCGCTGAATGCGACCCCAAATTCGCCGACTATGCGATCTATGAACACTGTTTGCCCTTCAACGTCGCGCGCGCCTATGACGAGGCACGCGGCATTGACACCCCACGCATCTGGACCGCTCAGCGCGACCTTGAGATGTGGTCGGATCTGCAAAGTTAAGGACATTCCGTCGCATTTGATCCAGATCGTTTTGCGTCGGAAAAATCAATGAAAGCATTGGGCAAGGTCTCGGGCGTGGCCGCGTCAGAAGACAAGAGATTTGCGTCTTGCGCGCATATGTATCGGGGGAGAACCCATGAACAAGATTTTCGAAGTCCCACTTTACGCCTACGAACGCAGCCCGGATCAGGACGCTGCCATCGCCATCCGGCACAAGGTCATTGTGGTCGGTGCCGGGCCGGTCGGGCTGGTCACTGCGATAGATCTGGCCCAGCAAGGTGTCCCGGTCGTGGTGTTGGATGACAATGACAAGGTCAGCTTCGGCAGCCGGGCCATCTGCTTTTCGCAACGTACACTGGATATTGCTGACCGTCTGGGTGCGGGTAGCCCCATGGTGGACAAGGGTGTGCAGTGGAATGTCGGCAAGGTCTATTTCGACAATCGCCAGGTCTATGAGTTCAATCTGCAACCCGACACGGGTTTTGCAAACCCGGCCTTCATCAATCTTCAGCAATACTATTTCGAAAATGCTTTGGTCGACCGTGTGCGGCAATTGCAGGCTTCGGGCGCGCCCATCGAAATCCGTGGGCGCAACAAGGTCGAGGCCATCGGCACCCATGACACCCACGTGGTGCTTGAGGTCGAAACCCCCGAGGGGCCCTATAACGTCGAAGCCGAGTGGCTGATTGCCTGCGACGGTGCCAGCTCTCCGACCCGTCGCATGCTGGGGCTGGATTTCGATGGCCGCGTCTTCGAAGACAACTTCCTGATCGCCGACGTGGTGATGGAAGCCGATCTCCCAACCGAGCGCTGGTTCTGGTTCGATCCGCCGTTCAATCGCGGGCAGTCGGCTCTGTTGCACAAGCAGCCCGACAATGTCTGGCGCATTGACCTGCAATTGGGTTGGGACATCGACAAAGAGCGCGAAAAACGCCCCGAGAATGTCATCCCCCGCCTCAAAGCGATGCTGGGCGAAGATGTGGAATTCGATCTGGAATGGGTATCGGTGTATACGTTCCAATGCCGCCGGATGGAGCGGTTCCGCCATGGGCGCGTTCTGTTTGCCGGGGACAGCGCCCATCAGGTCAGCCCTTTTGGGGCACTTGGGGCAAACACAGGAATTCAGGACGCTGATAACCTGTGCTGGAAATTGAAACTGGTTCTGGACGGCAAAGCGCCCGAGCTTTTGCTGGACAGCTATAGCCGCGAGCGAGTGCAGGCAGCGGATGAGAATATCACGAAATCCAGCCGCTCTACCGACTTCATCACGCCGAAGTCCCAGATGTCGCGACTGTTGCGGGACGCGGTTCTGGACCTCAGCGAACATTTCGAATTTGCCCGCCCTCTGGTCAATTCCGGACGGTTGAGCACGCCCTGCGCCTATCAGGGGTCTTCGCTCAGCTCAGCCGATGCACTGGATGGCCCGGATATCACGCGACCGGGCTCGGCCTGCCCGGATGCACCGCTGGGCGATGAATTCTTGTTGCCAAAATTGGCAGGCAAGTTCACCTTGTTGACCATTGACGCCGACGCCCCCGAGCAGATCGAAGAAGACGGGGTTGAAGCCACCCGGCTTGCGTTGTCGGTCAAGGATGACCTGACGCTGGAACTCAAGCGTCGGTATCTGGGCGATGCCGCCGGCGCGGTCTACCTGATCCGCCCCGACCAGCATGTTGCCGCGCGGCGTAACAGCTACGAAGAAAACGCATTCCGGCAGGCGATCCGCCGGGCCACCGGCAAGGAGTAAGAAAATGACTGATCTGATCCTCACCCCCAATCTCGACAATGCCGATGATTTCTATGCCGGACTGCTGGCCGCCCATGACGGGTTGGACAAATCCGCAAGTGACGCGCTGAACGCGCGTCTGGTTCTGGTTTTGGCAAACCATATCGGGGACTCCGACGTGCTGAACCAGGCAGTCGAAGCCGCGGCCCTTAGAGAGACCTGAAACAATGGGCGAAGTGGTTCTTTTTGATTTCTGGCGCTCATCGGCCAGCTACCGGGTGCGCATGGCGCTGAATTTGGCGGGAATTGCCTATCGCTCTGTCTTTGTTGATCTAAAGGCCGGGGACCAGAAGTCACAAGACCATCTTGCGCGTAACCCGCAGGGGCTGGTTCCGGTGCTGGATATTGACGGGCTGCGGTTGACGCAATCTCTGGCAATCATCGATTATCTGGATCAAAGCCGGGGGTTGGGCTTATTGCCTGCCGAGCCTGCATTGCGCGCCAAGGCAACGGCGCTGGCACACTCCATCGCGGTGGACATCCACCCGGTCTGCAACCTGTCGGTGGCGCAATATGCCACAACGCTGAGCAACGGTGCCGAAGGGATGCCGGGCGATTGGATGCGCCACTTCATCCGACCCGGTCTGCTGGCGTTTGAAACGCTGCTGGCGGGATTTGACCAGACACCCTATTGCACGGGCAGCAGCCCAGGGCTGGCCGATCTATGCTTGATGCCGCAGCTCTATAATGCGCGGCGCTGGCAGGTTGATTTGTCAGACCTGCCCCGCATCCTTGCAGTCGAGGCCGCCTGTGCCGACCATCCCGCCTTTGCCGCGGCACATCCGGATGCGAATGCCCCTACTTAACCCAGCGCACAGGGTATGTGTGCCGATGAGGATAGGAATGACTGCAAGTTCGGCCTAGGTTTTCTGTGAAACAGATGGATGAGGTCACCATGCCCGAGATCACCGGCTATCACGCACATGTCTATTTTGACACGGACACAGTGGATGTCGCACGACGGGTTTGCGAAGAAGCGGCACGGCTGTTTTCTATTGATATGGGTCGCGTGCATGAACGCAATGTCGGCCCTCACCCACGCTGGAGCTGCCAGCTGGCCTTTGCACCGGACGCGTTCGATCAGGTCATTCCGTGGCTGATGCTGAACCGGCAGGGCCTGACCATCTTCACCCACCCCGAAACCGGACAGCACCTTGAGGATCATCGGGACCGGGCCATCTGGATGGGTGAGATGCTTGAGCTGAACCTTTCGATCTTTGACAAGATGGGCGCTTAGGTCAGCTTACGCGCCTGATCCCTCAGCACAAACTTCTGAACCTTCCCAGTTGAGGTTTTGGGCAAGGTTCCGAACACCACTGTCTTAGGCGCTTTGAAATGGGCCATGTTATCCCGGCAGAATGCGATCAACTCCGCCTCGGTCGTGGTGGCGTCAGGCTTTAGCTCGACAAAGGCGCAGGGGGTTTCGCCCCATTTTTCGTCCGGTCGCGCCACAACTGCGGCCTCCATCACTGCTGGGTGTTTGTACAGGA
Organism: Ruegeria sp. BI7; assembly: GCF_056537925.1. Lineage (NCBI taxonomy): Bacteria > Pseudomonadati > Pseudomonadota > Alphaproteobacteria > Rhodobacterales > Roseobacteraceae > Ruegeria > Ruegeria sp. BI7. Next base: position 179,028 of record NZ_JBQFSK010000005.1, on the reverse strand, counting down.
TGCCCTCGACCTCGACCGACGAGATATTCTCGCCCCCTGAAATGATGATGTCCTTGGACCGATCCTTAAGCGCGATATAGCCGTCGGGATACATCACCCCCAGATCGCCCGAAGCAAACCAACCGCCGTTAAAGGCTTTGTCCGTTGCCTCGGGATTTTTCAGATAGCCCTTCATCACCACGTTGCCCTGCATGAAAATCTCACCCATGGTTTCGCCATCGGCAGGTACAGGTTCTAGCGTTTCAGGGTCGGCCACCATCAGGCCCGACAGGGCCGAATAGCGCACCCCTTGCCGCACCTTCAGCGCCGCGCGTTCCTGTGCATCCTTGGTGTTCCATTCGTCTTTCCAGGCGCAGACCACCGACGGGCCATAGGTCTCGGTCAGACCATACACATGGGTCACCTCGATCCCCATGGCCTCCATCGCCTCGATCACAGCGGCGGGTGGCGGGGCGCCCGCTGTCATCACCTTGATCTGATGATCAAAGTCTTTCAACTCATCCGGTGCATGGGCCAGCATATTCAGCACAATTGGCGCGCCGCAGAAATGTGTGACCTTCTCATCTCTGAAGGCTGCATAGATCGGTTCGGCACGCACCGCGCGCAGACAGACCGAAACGCCCGCATTGGCCGCCATCGCCCATGGGAAGCACCAGCCATTGCAATGAAACATCGGCAAAGTCCACAAATAGACTGCATGCTTCGGCATATCCCAATCCAACAAGTCCGACTGTGCGTTCAGCGCCGCGCCCCGATGGTGATAAACCACGCCTTTCGGATTGCCCGTTGTCCCGGACGTGTAATTCAGCGTGATCGCGTCCCATTCGTCTTTGGGCAAGGACCACTCAAATTCCGGATCGCTGTCTGCCAGCAAGGCGTCATAGGTCAGGTTGCCCAACTTTTCTCCGCCCTCAAAACTGGCGTCTTCGATATCAATGACCAGCAGGTCGTGGTCGACCTGTTTCAGCGCCTCTTTCACCACACCCGAAAATTCGGGATCGACCAGCAGCACCTTGGATTCCGCATGATTAAGGATGAAGGCAAGGATCGCCGCATCCAATCGCGTGTTGATCGCGTTCAATACGGCACCGGCCATGGGCACGCCAAAATGTGCCTCGTACATTTCAGGGATATTGGCGGCGATGATCGACACAGTGTCGCCCTGCCCTATTCCACGTGAGACCAATGCGCCCGCCAGACGGCGGCATCGGGAATAGGTCTCGGCCCAGCTATACCGGCGATCACCATACACAACCGAGGGGTAATCAGGGTAAACCTGCGCTGTGCGCTCGAGAAAGCTCAACGGGGACAACGGCACATAGTTGGCCCGGCATTTGTCCAGATGACGCTCGTAAATTTGTGTGGCTCCCATCCGCTGATCCTCCCAATCGCGATTTGCGCGAATTGAGCACAAAGTTGAGCCTCTGACAAACCCGTAAAAATACGTCTCAGGAATGGACTGGCAATACGGGATGGTGCAATCTGGCCCTATCTCCGACAGGCCATTCAAGGTGATCTGAGCCATCGAAAACATCTGCCGGTTCGGGATAGCCCCTGCAATCCGTGCAACGAGCTTTATTGAAAGGACATGTCATGGACGGCACGTTCAACGAAAACGATCTTTCCCGCGTAGTCGAAGCTGACCGCGCCCACATCTGGCATCACCTGATCCAGCATAAACCCTTTGAAACCAATGACCCACGCATCATTGTCGAAGGCAAGGGCATGCGCGTTTGGGATCAAAAGGGCAAAGAGCATCTGGACGCCGTGTCCGGTGGCGTTTGGACCGTCAACGTTGGCTATGGCCGCGAATCAATCTGTAAGGCGGTCTACGAACAGCTGATGAAGCTGTGCTATTTCGCCAATACCGCAGGTTCGATCCCCGGCTCGATCTTTGCCGAAATGCTGATCGACAAAATGCCGGGCATGAGCCGGGTGTATTACACCAACTCGGGCTCTGAGGCGAACGAGAAGGCCTTCAAGATGGTCCGTCAGATCGCGCATAAGCGCTATGGCGGCAAAAAGACCAAAATCCTGTACCGCGACCGTGACTATCACGGCTCGACCCTGGCGACCATGTCGGCAGGCGGTCAGGACGAGCGCAACGCCCAGTACGGCCCCTTCGCGCCCGATTTCGTGCGTGTGCCCCACTGCATGGAGTACCGCAAGCACGAGCTGGACGGCGCGCCCGAAGAAAACTTTGGCGTCTGGGCCGCAGATCAGATCGAAGAGGTCATCCTGCGTGAAGGTCCCGACACCGTTGGCGCACTGTGCCTTGAGCCGGTAACCGCAGGCGGCGGCGTGATCGAAGCGCCCGAAGGCTATTGGCAGCGCGTGCAGGAAATCTGCAAGAAGTACGACGTGCTGCTGCATATCGACGAAGTGGTCTGCGGCGTCGGTCGTACGGGCACTTGGTTCGGCTATCAGCAATACGGCATCAAGCCGGACTTCGTGACCATGGCCAAAGGCGTTGCCTCGGGCTATGCGGCGATTGCCTGCATGGTCACCACCGAGGAAGTCTTTGACATGTTCAAGGACGATGCCGCTGATCCGATGAGCTATTTCCGCGACATCTCGACCTTTGGTGGCTGCACCGCCGGCCCGGCAGCTGCGGTTGAAAACATGCGCATCATTCAAGACGAGAACCTGCTGCAAAACTGCACCGATATGGGTGACCGCATGATGGGCAACCTGCAGGCGCTGATGGAAAAGCACAAGGTCATCGGCGACGTGCGCGGCAAGGGCCTGTTCCTGGGCGCCGAGCTGGTCGCGGACCGTTCAACCAAAGAGCCGATGGACGAGAAAAAGGTTCAGGCCGTTGTGGCTGATTGTATGGCGCAAGGCGTCATCATCGGTGCCACCAACCGCTCGATCCCAAGCCGTAACAACACGCTGTGCTTCTCGCCCGCACTGATCGCAACGGCAGATGACATCGACCAGATCACCGACGCCGTCGACGGCGCGCTGGGACGTGTGTTCGGCTAAGTCGCTGCACAAAGCTTATGAAAACCGGCGCTTTCGGCGCCGGTTTTTTTGTTTCTAAACCATGGTTTGCCAATTTCCAGAACTCGGGTAGCCTGATGGCACCCTTTGCAGGAGATCGCCCCATGACACTCAACCTTTTCCGCAGCATTGCCGCCGCCCTTGTGCTGGCCATCGCAACCCCTGCCAGCGCCGAAGACGGCAGCGGCTTCCCTCAGATCGTCGGTACATGGCATGGCACCTATCTAGTGGCCTTCGCCAAATCGAACCCGAACCACAAGAAGGGCCTGCTGCAGACTGAGATGGAGTTGGAAGTCACCAAATTGGACGGCAACCTGATCACCGCGACAAACCGCTGGCGCCGTATTGGCGACAAAGAATGGATCGTCGAAGAGGCGATGGGCACCTTCAGCTTGGACGACCCCACCCGTTTTGTCTTGGCTGAGGCCGGGATATCAGGAGATGATGTTTCGTCAGGAATATTCCACGGTGTCTATCTGGATGACGTGATCATGGTGACCTATGCCGGGCCGGGAACCGGTGTCGCCTTTGCGGCGCAGTTGGTGAAGAAGGAGGGCAAGTAATCTCATAGAGTGAATTAGTGTTTAGTAGATCAATCCCTAAATCCTTTGCTTTTCCAAACAACCAACGAAACAGTTGCGCCCACTGTCCGGAATGCGGGACGAAACGGACATTTGTCGATCAAGCGAATATTGTTAGGCTTATGTCCATGCGGCGATCCGGGCAACACGAACGCTTAGGCACCAATTTTTTGGAGGTCATCAAATGAAGAGGCTGTTTCCATCCCTTCCCGAGGACGCAACACTTGGCAGCGTTTTTCAAATGTTTCCGGACAAACTTTCACTCTGGTGCCATTATGAGAGCCTTGTGATGCGAGGAGAGAGTGAGCTTTCCGCCTCTGAACGCGAGTTAATAGCTGCCTACGTTTCCGGGTTGAATGCCTGCTCCTATTGCCACGATGCGCATACTGTATTTGCCCGCGCCTATGGCATTGACCCAAAACTGGTTGAAGCTCTGATGGAAGACCTTCATTCAGCGCCTGTCGATCAACGATTCAAGCCCATCCTTGCTTATGTAGAGAAGCTCACGCTATCGCCTTCCCGTATGATCGAGGCAGACGCACAGGCGGTCTATGAAGCTGGATGGTCGGAAAGCGCGTTGTTTGATGCGGTACAGGTGTGTGGTGTGTTCAACTTGGTGAACCGCCTCGTTGAGGGGACAGGTATAAGAAAAGTCGCTCGGGACCCTGAAACGATTGATGAGGAAACCGTCGCAAAGTTGACCAGCAAGTCATTCTATACTGACTTCGGCAGGGCCAATGGGCTCGATGTGTGAGTGAATGGGTTGGCTTAGGGCTCAAAGCGGATTGAGGCAGTTTCTGGATGCAAAAAAGACCGCCCCAATCGGGACGGCCTTTCATTCACTGTCTCTCGAAAGAGGATCAGGCAGTCAGAGCGGCCTGAGCTTTGGCGACGATCGCGCCGAACGCTTCCGGTTCGTGCACGGCCAGGTCGGCCAGAACTTTGCGGTCCACTTCGATACCGGCCAGGTTCAGGCCGTTGATGAAGCGGGAATATGTCAGTGCTTCGTCATGCGAACGAACAGCAGCGTTGATACGCTGGATCCACAGCGCGCGGAAGTTGCGCTTGCGGTTCTTACGGTCGCGGGTTGCGTACTGATTGGCCTTGTCGACGGCCTGACGGGCAACCTTGAAGGTGCTCTTGCGGCGGCCATAGTAACCTTTGGCTGCCTTGATAACCTTCTTGTGACGGGCGTGAGTTACGGTTCCACCTTTAACGCGGGACATCTCTTAATCTCCTCTTAGCGGTCGTAGGGCATGTAGCCCTTGACGATCTTGGCGTCGGGGGCGGACAGGGTGGTGTTGCCACGGGCATCGCGGATGAATTTCTTGGTCCGCTTGATCATGCCGTGCCGTTTGCCGGCCTGGCCAGCAAGGACCTTACCGGTCGCAGTCACCTTAAAGCGCTTCTTGGCGCTCGACTTTGTCTTCATCTTAGGCATTTCCGTCTCCTTTCGGGGTTCGGTACTTGACGCGACTCGGCATGCCACATTGGCCGGTCACGCGATCAGAAGCGCCGTTTACGCAAGTTCTTCCATACTGGCAAGGGGGTTTTGACCAGAATCTGCGCTTTTCGCAGGGTGGTCAGGCACCGGGGCAGCGTTGGCCGCCCCGGTAGAGTGATTTAGTGCTCGAATTTGCGGATTTCGCCGCTTTTCAGGCGGGCTGCATAGCTGGCCAGCTCTTCGCGCACCACTTTCATCAGGAAGTAGAGCGCAAAGACGTTCACAACCGCCATTGCAAAGATCGCCGCATCCGAGAAGTCGATGACCGGACCAAGGTTGGCCGCCGCACCGATGACAACGAAGATGCAGAAGATGACCTTGAACACCAGCTCTTTGGTGTGTCCTTCGCCGAACAGATAAGTCCAGGCCTTGAGGCCATAATAGGACCAACTGATCATGGTCGAGAAGGCAAACAGAACCACCGCGATCGCCAGAACATAGGGGAACCAGCTGAACGCACTGCCAAACGCCGCAGACGTCAGGCTGACACCCGAATTACCGTCAACGGTGGCAATAGCCGAACCATCTTCGGTCAGCATGTAAAGGCCGGTTTCCGGGTCGATGATCAGCTGCTGAGTGATGATGATCACCAATGCAGTCATTGTACAGATCACGACCGTATCAATGAACGGCTCAAGCAGCGACACGAAGCCCTCGGTGATGGGCTCTTTGGTCCGCACCGCCGAGTGGGCAATTGCAGCTGAACCAACGCCCGCCTCGTTCGAGAACGCCGCACGGCGGAAGCCCTGGATCAGCGCCCCAACCATACCGCCTGCGATGCCGAGGCCAGTGAAGGCACCCGCAAAGATCTGGCCGAAGGCCCAGCCGATCTGGTCTGCGTGCATGATGATGATCACTAGTGCTGCCGCCACGTACATAACACCCATGAACGGCACGACCTTTTCGGTGACGCGCGCGATGGATTTCAGGCCGCCCACGATCACTGCAAACACGATGCCGGCAAAGACCAGGCCTGTAATCCAGCCCGGATAATCCCCGACAATGCCTGCAATCTGTTGGTGCGCCTGATTGGCCTGGAACATGTTGCCCCCGCCCAGCGCGCCAAGAATACAGAAGATCGAAAACAGAACAGCCAGGATCTTACCGCCCGGCAAGCCCAGCTCACTGAACCCTTTGGACATGTAATACATCGGGCCACCGGAAACGGTGCCGTCGTCGTATTCGTTGCGGTATTTCACGCCCAGCGTACACTCAGTGAATTTCGACGCCATGCCCAGCAGGCCCGCGACGATCATCCAGAACGTGGCACCCGGCCCGCCGATCCCGACGGCCACCGCCACACCAGCGATGTTGCCCAAACCGACCGTTCCTGAAAGCGCCGTGGCCAACGCCTGAAAGTGGCTGACCTCACCCGCATCGTTGGGATCGGAATAGTCGCCTTTCACAAGGCTGATCGCGTGACTAAAGAACCGCAGCTGCACAAAGGCAAAATACAGCGTGAACACTGTGGCCGCGACGACCAGCCAACCCACGATCCAAGGGAAGCTAGTGCCCGGAAACGGGGCAAAGATAAAGCTAACGAACGGCCCGGTGAAATCAGCAAAGGCTTGGTTGATCTTGTCGTCCAGACCCGGCGCCTCTTGGGCTAAAGCGGGGCTGGCGAACAGGGCAGCCGCTGTGGCAAAGCCCAGTTTTTTAAGCATATTCATTCTCGTCCCTCCGCTCAGTTCACAACGGTGACCGGTACATCGGCATGCATGACCAGATTTTGGGTCGAGCTGCCAAAGAGCCGTTTCTTAAACCCATCGGCCGAGGCGCGTCCGACGACGATCTGGGTACCACCGTTTTCGACTGTGATCGCGTTCAGCGTTTCAGCAACGTCACCATGGCGTACAATGCCATGGGCCGTAAAACCGGCCGCGTTCAAAGCTTCCACCGCAGGGGTGACGATCCGTGTCGAGGCCAATTCGACCTCTTCCTCGCGCCGCTTATGGCGCAGGGCATTTTCTTCAGGTGTCTGAAAAGTAAATGGGGACCATTCGATCACATAAACCACAAGCAACTCGCATGAACCGATGCGCCCTGCCAAATCCTTGGCAAAAGCGATCGCGCGCTCCCCGGTCTCTGTCCCGTCCAGTCCAATGACAATTTTTGTTGTCATGTCGGTTCTCCAATTTTTTTTCGTTGGGTCGAGGCCCGTGCCCTCGACAAGACAGCCAAACTTGGAACACATTGACGCAGCTGTCTTCAGATAAGTATCAGGAATAATCACTAGGAATTGGGGATTATTTTAGTCTATATTCAGTGAAAAATGTCGTCTTACGCTAAGATTTCAGGGATTTTTACTGATCGATAGAGAATTGGACAAAATAGACCAACGCATCCTGCAAGAGCTGGAAATCAACGGAAGGTTGTCAATCGTCGATCTTGCGGCACGTGTCAACCTGACCAATACTCCCTGTTCCGAGCGGGTCAAGCGCTTGGAAAAAAACGGGTACATCAAAGGCTATTGTGCCATCGTCGATAAAGAGCGAATGGGGCTAGCCTTGGTCACGGTTGTGCAGGTTTCACTGGCCGCGACGGCTGAGCAATCTCTTGGCAGGTTCAATGACGCTGTCCGCAATATTCCAGAAATTGAAAGCTGCTTAATGGTGGCAGGATCGTTTGATTATCTCCTGACGGTGCGCACCCGGGATATCACGCACTTCCGCGATATCCTCGGTGAGAAAATTAATAAGCTGCCTGGAATTCACCAGACAAGCTCATTTACTGTAATGGAGATCGTAAAAAGCCCTGTCGCTTGACAAGTGACCTGTCTGCCATGAGGCAGCATGCACGTTGACGCAAGTTCATCAGCCCGGATCTGTGTTGTAAATCAAACGTTCGTCACAGGGCGCAATACGCAGGATATTAGTGGTTCCGGGTACGTTGAACGGCACCCCAGCGGTGACCACAATCTGATCGGTCTCGGTCGCAAACCCACTGGCGCGGGCAGTGCGGGCGGCATTGACAACAGCACCCTTAAAGCGCTCAAGCTCGGGCGTCATCACACAATGGCAGCCCCAGCTCAGGCACAGGCGCCGTGCGGTTCCGGTGGCGGGCGTCATGGCGATGATCGGCACACCGGGACGTTCCCGCGCGGTCAACAGCGCCGTTGTGCCGCTTTGGGTAAAGCAACAAATGGCCTTGATGTCTGTCTTTTCAGCAATCTCACGCGCAGCTGCCACGATCCCGTCAGCAATTGTGGTGCCCTTTGCGGTGCGCGAGGCGGCGATGATCTGGGTGTAGGTCGGATCGGCCTCGACCTCGATAGCGACCTTGTTCATGGTTTGCACGGCCTCTATCGGATACGACCCCGCCGCTGATTCAGCACTGAGCATGATGGCATCAGTGCCTTCATAAATCGCTGTCGCAACGTCCGAAACCTCGGCTCGCGTTGGCATCGGGCTTTCGATCATACTCTCCAACATCTGAGTGGCCACGATCACCGGCTTAGCCGCCGCGCGGCATCGTCTTACCAGCCGTTTCTGGATCGGAGGTACGGCTGAAACCGGCAATTCAACCCCCAGGTCACCACGCGCCACCATGATCCCGTCCGAGGCATCGAGTATTTCGTCAAATGCCTCAACTGCCGCCGGTTTTTCGATCTTGGACAGGATCGAGGCGCGACCATCAGCCAGTGCGCGGGCCTCAAAGACGTCCTTGGCGCGCTGAACAAAGCTCAACCCCAGCCAGTCAACGCCCAATTTACAGACAAACTCCAGATCATCGCGATCTTTTTCAGACAGCGCGGCCAACGGAAGAACCACATCGGGGACGTTCACACCTTTCCGGTTCGATATCGTGCCTCCGACCTCCACCGTGCAATTGGCGAATTCCTTGCCACAATCCTGAACGATCAGGCGGATTTTGCCGTCATTGACCAATAGCCGCGCGCCCGGTTCAAGTGCGGCGAAGATCTCGGGATGCGGCAGACAAACGCGGCCTCTGTCCCCCGGTGTGGCGTCAAGGTCCAGACGGAAGGCTGCGCCCTCTTCCAGTTCTTCGGCGTCATTGGCGAACTCACCCACGCGCAGTTTGGGTCCTTGCAGGTCAGCCAGAATCGCAATCGGGCTTTCCAGATCCTTTTCCACCTGTCGGATGATCCGGTGACGTTCGCGAATCTCATCATGGCTGCCGTGGCTCATGTTCAGACGAAACACATCTGCCCCGGTCTCGTGCAGCGCACGGATGGTGTCATAATCATTAGACGCCGGTCCCAGCGTCGCCACGATTTTTACATTCCTCAGGCGTCGCATTGGTATTTCTCTCCTCACGTCTTCTGTCTGAATCGCACAAATGTTACCGCAAACATTGCATCAGGCTGCTTATTGCGCAATTCCCTTTCCGAAGCAACTGCCCTACACCTGCGGCAAACTAGATGACAGGCTTATGACGTATTCCCCGTTTTTTATCCACGGCGCTGATCGCCCCTCGCGCTGGCTGATCACATGTGACCACGCAACCAACACGGTGCCCCCCGAAATCAACGGCGGAGACCTCGGCCTGCCGCGCGAGGATATGGAGCGTCACATCGCCTATGACGTGGGCGCGTATGAGGTGTCAAAGCATTTGGGGGAAATCCTGAACGCGCCAGTTATTGCCGCCAATTTCTCGCGTCTGGTGATTGATCCCAACCGGGGTGAGGATGACCCGACCCTGCTGATGAAGCTGTATGACGGTTCGATCATCCCCGGCAACCGCCACGCAGACGCGTCTGAGCGTGAACGGCGTCTGAACATGTGCTACCGCCCCTATCACGAGGCGCTGGAACGTATGGCGGGCCTGCCGCATGCGGTGATCGTGTCAATGCATTCCTTCACCCGCCAACTGCGTGGCCGCGACCCACGCCCATGGCATATCGGAGTGCTGCACACTCCGGATGAACGGTTCTCGCGCCCGTTGATCGACCGTCTTGAGGCCGAAGCAGACCTGTGTGTTGGCGTCAACGAGCCCTATACTGGCGTGCTGCCCGGGGACGCAATTGATCGGCACTGCACAACGCATGGCCGCCCTAACGCCTTGATCGAGCTGCGTAATGATCTGATCGCGGACAATGCCGGACAGCGTGAATGGGCGGAGCGCTTGGCCATAATCCTGCAGGACGCTTTGAGCGAAAGCGGTCTTTGACGTCAGGTCAAATAAGGTCGATTCCGGGTCTCACGTTATTGTGAGGGTATCCCGAGCCCCCATATATTAAGGGAAAGGAGACGACCATGACTCAGGAATTCCTGACGACCGTCTTCGGCTGGATGACGGTCCTTAACCTCGCCCTTCTGGTGTTCACTACTCTGATGATTGTTGTTTCACAGGACTGGGCTGCCAAGATACACGGCCGGATGTTCCAGATGGAGCCTAGCGATGCGAAAAGGGCCTATTTCCGGTATCTGGCCAACTACAAGATACTGACCATCGTATTCTGCCTAATGCCGTGGCTGGCCCTGAAGCTGGCTTAAAACCGAAATCGATCGCCGGGAAGGGCCTGCTGGCCCTTCCTGTTTATTGTAACGACGCCTTCGGATTGTTAGGTCAGGCAAACGACACGCATTGGGAGCCCGACAATGGACAAGCAAACCGAAATCGAACTTCAGGCCGCCGCGTTCCGCCGGTTGCAAAAGCACCTGATGGAAGACCGCACGGACGTTCAGAACATCGACATGATGAATCTGGCCGGGTTCTGCCGCAACTGCCTGTCGCGCTGGTATCAGGAAGCGGCCAATGAAAAGGGCATCAAGATGGGCAAGGACGAAGCCCGTCAGATTTTCTACGGCATGACCATGGATGAGTGGAAGGCGAACTATCAGACCGACGCCAGCCCTGAAAAACAGGCCGCCTTCAAGGTCGCGTTTGAAGAGAATGTTGGGAAAAAAGACTAATCCCCTAAAACGAAAAAGGCCCGCCAATCCGGCGGGCCTTTGCTTTAGATCGCTGCCTTGCGGCTTTCGTCCAGGTAAATCTCACGCAGCCGTTTGGCGATCGGGCCCGGCGTGCCATCCCCCAGCGTTACACCGTCAATTTCAACTACCGGCATGACGAACGCACTTGCCGAGGTGGTAAAGGCTTCGTCCGCCTCTTTCGCTTCGTCGATGGTGAACAGACGTTCTTCGACTTCCATCTGCGCCTCAGCCGCCATGCGCAGCACGGCTTTACGCGTGATGCCGTGCAGAATGTCGGTCGACAGCGGGCGGGTGACGATCTTGCCGTCTTTCACGTAGTAGGCATTGTTGCTGGTACCCTCGGTGACATAGCCGTCTTCGATCAGCCATGCATCGTCGCAGCCCGCTTTCTTGGCCATCATCTTACCCATCGACGGGTACAGCAGCTGAACAGTCTTGATATCGCGGCGACCCCAGCGGATATCCTCGATCGAGATGATCTTGGCGCCCTTTTTCGCCGCTGGGCTGTCGGCCAGACCCGGCTTGTTCTGCGTGAACAGAACCAGACTGGGCTTGGTGTCCGCCGACGGGAACACGAAATCCCGGTCGCCATCCGATCCACGGCTGACCTGCAGGTACACAAGCCCTTCTTCGATGCCGTTCAGCTCAACCAGCTTGCGGTGAATCTCGAGCAGCTCATCCTTGGTGCAAGGTTCGGCCATCTCCAACTCGTCCAGAGACCGCTTGAGGCGCACGGCATGGCCTTCAAAATCGATCAGCTTTCCATCCAGAACGCTGGTGACTTCGTAAACGGCATCCGAGAACAGGAAACCACGGTCAAAAATGGAAACCTTGGCTTCGGTTTCAGGCAGGTATTCGCCATTCACGTAAACGGTGCGGGTCATGTCATATCCTTTTCGTCTCAGGGCTTCGCCCGTTCCTTACTGAAAATGATCCACCGGATCATTTTCCGGGCGTTCGTCACCCCCAGAGCGCCGCCAAAGGCGGATGCACTCCGGCATCATCAAAATTCAGCGGGTTGTCGCGGTCTTCGGCCAACAGAAGCGGGCCGTCAAGGTCTGTTACCATCGCACCCTGCGCCAGCAGTGTCGCGGGCGCCATAGCCAGCGAACTGCCGACCATGCATCCGACCATAACTTTGTAACCCTCGGCCAGCGCCTGTTCACGCAGGGCCAGCGCCTCGGTCAAACCGCCGGTCTTGTCGAGCTTGATGTTGACCACGTCATACTTGCCCTTCATCGCGGGCAGGCTACTGCGGTCATGGCACGATTCATCGGCACACACCGGCACCGGGCGATCCATCCCGATCAGGGCGTCATCTTCCCCGGCTTGCAGAGGCTGTTCGACCAGCGCAACTCCCAGCCGCACCAGATGCGGTGCCAGATCGGCATAGACTTCGGCCGACCAGCCCTCATTGGCGTCGACGATGATCTTGGCGTCAGGGGCACCTGCGCGCACGGCTTCCAGACGAGGCATGTCGTCTGGCGTGCCCAACTTGATCTTCAACAGCGGACGATACGCGTTCTCAGCCGCCTGTGCCTGCATCTTTTCCGGCGTGTCCAGCGACAAGGTGTAGGCGGTGATCTCTGGGCCGGGCGCGGGCAGTCCGGCCAGTTCCCATGCACGTTTTCCGGCGCGCTTCGCCTCAAGATCCCACAGCGCACAGTCTACCGCATTGCGGGCGGCACCAGCGGGCAACAGATCCATCAACTGCGCTCGATCAAACGTCCGGGGCAAACCGGCAATTTCGGCCTCGACCGACTCCAGCGTCTCATTATACCGAGCGTAGGGCACACATTCGCCCCACCCCTGATGCGCGCCGTCCGATACACGTACAGTCAGCACATTCGCTTCGGTCCTAGACCCGCGCGAGATTGTAAAGACCTGAGCCAACCGGAATACATCACGAGAGACGTCAATCTGCACGCGCCCACTCCTTTATTCATTCAAGATTTCCCCGCCAGAGAGTCTTCTGGCGGGGTCTATTGATCACAACGCAGCCAGCGCGTCGACCAGTTTGCCCGGACCAAAGCGGAACGGATCAGTGGCGGGCAGCCCCATATCGGCCTCGACCGTCGCCAGATAGGCGATGGCGTCCTCTTCGCTCATGTGCTGTGTGTTGACCGAGACACCCACGACCTGACAATCAGGGTTTGCAACCTTGGCAAGTGCCAGCGCGGTGTCGCGCAGGTTTTCAAGCGTCGGCAAAGTATAGGTCGGCAGACCGCGCATATGCTCACGGGTGGGTTCGTGGCTCAGGATCAGTGCGTCCGGCTGGCCGCCGTGGATTAGCGCCATGGTCACACCGGAGTAGGACACGTGGAACAGCGATCCCTGCCCTTCGATCAAGTCCCAGTGGTCGTCGTCATTGTCGGGTGTCAGCCATTCGACCGATCCGGCCATGAAGTCAGCGATCACGGCGTCCAGCGGCACACCGTCACCGGTGATCAGAATACCGGTCTGGCCGGTGGCACGGAAGGTGGATTTCATGCCACGCTTGCGCATTTCGGCATCCATCGCCATCGCCGTGTACATCTTGCCTACCGAGCAATCCGTGCCAACTGCCAGACACCGCTTGCCCTTGCGTTTGATGCCGTTTGCGATCGGGTACTCGACCTCGGGAACGCGCACATCATGCAGCTTGCGGCCCGTGGCCTCGGCAACGGCAACCAGATCGGGCTCGTCGCGCAGCAGGTTGTGCAGGCCAGACGCCAGATCAAAGCCTTCCTCCAGCGCCATCACCAGAACCTTTTTCCATTCCTGGCTGATCACGCCGCCACGGTTGGCCACACCGATGACCAGAGTCTTAGCGCCCGCCTCTTTTGCTTCTGTCAGGGTCATGTCCGTCAGGCCCAGATCGGCCTTGCAGCCGTCCATCCGATATTGGCCCACAGCGTTTTCCGGGCGCCAGTCTTTGATGCCAACTGCCACTTTGGCCGCCAATTGGTCGGGCGCATCGCCCAAAAACAGCAGGTACGGTGTCTCGATCATTGCGGTTCACTCCTTTGATTCCGGCGCAGCCTATGGGACGCGCCTGACGAGTGCTTTGCGTTTTCGCCTGACATAATTGCCATTGGTGGGAAATTTTCGCGCGAGTTCTTCATATACTGAAATATTCTTTCAAGTTTTCACAGTGATTAAACTTTAATCACCAGTTTGATCGCTTTCCGCGGCAAATGCTGCGAACGCAATGCCGCACTTGCATAAAGACGCTTGCGCATAAGCACGCAATTTAATACCTCAATGAGCAGAAAAATTGTAATTTCATTTCTCGCACGAGGTCCAGATGAGCTTTCGCCTTCAACCCGCCGCCCCCGCCCGCCCCAACCGTTGCCAGCTGTTCGGGCCTGGATCGAACACCAAGCTGTTTCCGAAAATGGCCGCGTCAGCGGCAGACGTGATCAACCTTGATCTTGAGGACTCGGTGGCGCCGTCGGACAAGGACGCGGCCCGCGCCAATGTGATCGAGGCGCTGAACACCGTGGATTGGGGCAACAAGTACATGTCCGTGCGCATTAACGGACTGGACACATCCTATTGGTATCGCGACGTAGTGGATCTGCTGGAACAGGCTGGTGACCGTCTGGACCAGATCATGATCCCCAAGGTCGGCTGCGCCGAAGATGTCTATGCCGTGGACGCGCTGGTTACCGCCATCGAACGCGCCAAGGGCCGCACCAAGCCGGTATCCTTCGAAGTGATCATCGAATCTGCCGCAGGCATTGCCCATGTCGAGGAAATCGCGGCCTCGTCACCACGAATGCAGGCGATGAGTCTGGGTGCGGCGGATTTCGCGGCCTCGATGGGCATGCAGACCACCGGCATCGGCGGAACGCAGGAAAACTATTACATGCTGCGCGAAGGCGAAAAGCACTGGTCCGACCCTTGGCATTGGGCACAAGCGGCCATCGTCGCCGCATGCCGAACCCATGGCGTGCTGCCGGTGGACGGGCCGTTTGGTGACTTCTCGGATGATGAGGGATACATCGCACAGGCCAAACGCTCAGCCACGCTGGGTATGGTCGGCAAATGGGCGATCCATCCCAAGCAGATCGCACTGGCCAATCAGGTCTTTACCCCCTCGGACGAGGCTGTTTCGGAAGCGCGCGAAATCCTGGCGGCAATGGAACTGGCCAAGGCCAATGGCGAAGGCGCGACCGTCTACAAAGGGCGTCTAGTCGATATCGCCTCGATTAAACAGGCCGAGGTGATCGTGGCGCAGGCGGAACTGATTGCCGCTAGCTAATGCAGGAAATAACTCGGGGCGCAAAAACTGCGCCCCGTGTCAAACTTATTTATAGCCAAAAACGTTATTTGGAACCCACGAGAGTTTCTCGCCATCCTTGCCCCATTTCATCATCAGGCAGGACGTGCCGTACTTTTGGAAATAAGTCATACTCAGATCATACCAACCAGCACTTGGAACCTCGACATCGACCAATTGGTTTGAGCCGCACGGATGGTTGTCGCCTGCCGATCCGACCTTCTGCCCTCCGATCCTGGCATCCAGCCCGTCATTCGACCAAGTCTCGATCTGGTAAATACCCGGAGCGTCGAATTTGATGTACCCGCGGATATCTGCGGCGACATTGTAATGTTCGGGGTGGGTCATCACCGGATCGCCTTTATTCGTATCCCGGTAATCCAGCCCGCGCAGTGGCCGCCCCGGCGCAGCGCTGGCCTGCAAAAGCTGCTTTGCCTCGGTTACGGAGTTTATCTTGCGCGGTGGCCTTCCTAGCCAGGCATAGTCAACAGCAAGCCCCGCTTTCAGCCCCGAAGGCTGCGGACTTGCAGGTTTCAGCTTTAGCGGCTCGCAATAGGCTGCCCCGGCGGCAACTGCCATCGAAACGGCAATAGTCGCTGCTTTGATAAGTTTCATGATAGTCTCCCTGTGACGGCATTGGTGGGGTTGGTCCCCATTTTGGTTTTCCCATTGCTGTGACACTAGGATGTGAGGATTTTCCCCGCAAGACAGTTAAAATTCACAATTTCCCTGTCAGGCGCGCAAATCCTTGGGTGAATCCATCACCACGTAGGAGGTGATCGACGTCACATGCGGCAGGGTTCCCAGCACCTCTGTGTGAAAGGTTTTGTACTCGGCAAGATCAGCGCATTCCACACGCAGCAAGTATTCGATGGTGCCGGTGATATTGTGGCATTCGATCACTTCGGGCGCATGCTGCACGGCCCGTTCGAAACCTTCCTGCGCGGCTTTGGTATGCTCTCCCAATCCAACGCCGATGTACCCCACGAACCCTACGCCCAGTTCTTTCGGGCTTAATACCGCGCGGTAGCCGGTGATCACGCCAGCGCGCTCAAGTTCTTGCACGCGACGCAAGCAGGCCGAGGGCGACAGGCCAACGCGGTCCGCCAGTTCCAGGTTGCTGATACGGCCGTCACCTGTCAGCGCGCGCAATATTTGTTGATTTATGTGATCAATCTTCGCCATTAATTGTGTAATTACCCCAAACACGCACAAAAACGCAATTTCATTTGCTGTTTTGTCAGTGATTATCCCCGCCATGACCTATGACGTCCTTCTGGCCCTGATCGCCTTTGCTTTTGTCTCGTCCATCACGCCTGGGCCGAACAACCTGATGCTGATGGCCTCGGGGGCCAATTTCGGGTTTCGCCGAACCATCCCGCATATGTTGGGGATCGGGTTGGGGTTTACTGTCATGGTCCTGCTGGTCGGTGCCGGTTTGGTGCAGGTATTTGACCGATACCCGGTCAGCTACACGGTGCTGAAACTCGTCTCGGTCGTCTATCTACTGTATCTGGCGTGGAAGATCGCGCACTCGGCCCCGGCCAATGGCAAGATGGCCGAGGGTGATCCAATGACCTTTCTGCAAGCTGCCGCCTTTCAATGGGTCAATCCAAAGGCCTGGGCCATGGCCCTGACGGCTACTACGGCCTACACGCCAGATCACACGATGCAAGCCATCATCATCGTGGCGCTGATATTCGGAGCGGTGAACCTGCCGTCGGTCAGCACCTGGACGGTGCTGGGGCAGCAGATGGCGCGGATTCTGACGAACCCGCGCCGGTTGGTGGTGTTCAACTGGACCATGGCGGTGCTGCTGGTCGCTTCGCTCTACCCGGTCCTGTGGCCAAACTGACCTATTTCAGCGGTAGGCAAATTTCGGTCAGCAGCTCTTCGGGTGCGGTGTTGCGCGGATCGTTCAGGTAGATCTCGTAGCACGGCTGATCCGCGGGTTCCTCGCCTGACTCGGGCAGCCAGTTTCCGAACAGCGTGTGATACGCCGCGTGCAAACCGGAGTATGGGCCCTTGTAGGTCAGAATAGCTGTTTTGCCGCCTGGAATCTGCACGTCTTCCATACCCTCCGGCGTGTCATCACCTTTGAATTCGGCGCCTGCATAGCTGCGCAGTTGGTCTTGTGACACATCATCGGGGCTGTCCAGATAGACTCCGATGACTGGACCAAGTTGAGACCACAGGTTGCGGGATTCACACAAGGCACCAAATGCCTCAAACTTATTGCCGATCTCTGCGTAATCCCCTTTATGAGCCAAGGCGATTACGCGGCGGGCGGGTTCTGTACGGGTTGTAACGGGATGCATTGGATATTCTCCGATTCTCAATTTGCGATTAAGCACCAGCCAACGCCCGGATTTTCTAAAGGTCGCCGGGCTGGCGTTGTAGGCCTGCGAAAAGGCCCGCACAAAGGAATTCAGATTAGGATAACCCACCGCCGACGCGATCTCTGCCACGGACCGGTCGGTTTGCACCAGCCAACACGCGGCACGGTGCAACCGGATCCGGCGGACAGCTTGCGCGCAGGTTTCGCCGGTAATCGCGCGAAACACACGATGCCAGTGAAACCGGGACATCGCAGCCACATCAGACAAGGCATCCAACGACAGATCCCCGGCGGGGTGATCGTGGATGTAAGTCAAGACGCGCAGAATGCGATCTTCGTAGCTGTTTGCCATCGGCAACCTTCCTTCTCTTTGCTTATCCGTGGTCGCATATTCCGCATCCACAAATCTTGCTGAGTTGCATCCCGCGCAACCTCAGGTCATATAGCAAAGAACTTCCGCGTTGAGAGGCGTCATGACCCAGTATCTGGATTTCGAAAAACCGCTGGCCGAGATTGAAGGCAAGGCCGAGGAATTGCGTGCGCTGGCCCGTGCCAACGAAGAGATGGACGTGGCCGAAGAAGCCGCTGCGCTGGACGCCAAGGCCGCAAAGCTTCTGGAAGAGCTTTATGGCGATCTGACCCCCTGGCGAAAATGCCAGGTGGCGCGCCACCCAGACCGCCCCCATTGCAAGGATTATGTCGAGGCGCTGTTTACCGAATTCACGCCGCTGGCGGGCGACCGAAACTTTGCCGACGATCTGGCAGTCATTGGTGGTCTGGCACGGTTCAACGATCAGCCTGTTATGGTGATTGGTCATGAAAAGGGTTCGGACACCAAATCGCGGATCGAACGGAATTTCGGCATGGCCCGCCCCGAAGGGTATCGCAAGGCCGTGCGCCTGATGGAAATGGCCGGTCGCTTTGGCCTGCCCGTTATCACTCTGATCGACACGGCAGGCGCCTATCCCGGCAAGGGGGCCGAGGAACGCGGTCAGTCCGAGGCCATTGCCCGGTCGACCGAGATGTGCCTGAAGATCGGCGTGCCGCTGGTGTCGGTGATCATCGGCGAAGGCGGGTCCGGCGGGGCTGTGGCCTTTGCGACGGCGAACCGCGTCGCGATGCTGGAACATTCGGTCTATTCGGTGATCTCGCCGGAAGGCTGCGCCTCGATCCTGTGGAAAGACGCCGAAAAGATGCGGGAGGCCGCCGAGGCGCTGCGCCTGACCGCGCAGGACCTGCACAAACTGGGCGTCTGCGATCTTATCATTCAGGAACCCAAAGGCGGTGCCCATCGCGACCGTCCTGCCACCGTCGAATCCGTTAGGGATGCTATCACACTGATGCTGAAAGAGTTGGACGGCAAAGATGCGGCGGCCCTGATTCAGGACCGCCGTCAGAAATTCCTTGATATCGGATCGAAAGGGCTGGCGGCGTAAACCGTCAGCCCCCCAAGCTGCGCAGCAACGCAACCGAGGGTTCCCCGGTGACCGGCATGCCACTGGCGCGTTGATAGGCGCTGATGGCGGATTTGGTGTTGTTGCCGATCACCCCGTCCGCGCCCTGAGTATCATAGCCGGCCGATGTCAGTCGGCGCTGGAGCTCCTTGCGATCTTCCAGCGTCAAACCCGTTGCGTCTGGCCCGAATGAGGCCTGAAACGGCGCACCGCCTGCAATCCGGTCAGACAAATGTCCGACGCCAATCGCGTAGCTGTCCGAATTGTTATAGCGCTTGATGACCTGAAAATTGCGGAATACCGCGATACGTGGCCCCGGCTTTTGCGGCTGCAGAACTGCAACGGGCGAACCAGACACCGTCCCGGCCTCACCACCCCAGGGCTGTCCACGCACCCAACCCGCGCGTGCCAGATAGGCTGCGGTCGAAGCCAGCGAATCCGTCGGGTCCTCGGACCAGATATCGCGCCGCCCATCGCCGGTGAAATCCACCGCATAGGCCAGATAGGATGTGGGAATGAACTGCGTGTGCCCCATTGCCCCGGCCCAGCTGCCGGTCATGTTGGCCGGGCTTGTGTCGCCCTCTTGAATGATCTTCAAAGCCGCGATCAGTTGCTTCTCAAAAAACGCGCCGCGCCGCCCGTCATAGGCCAGCGTTGACACAGCAGACACCACAGGCACATCCCCGCGCCGCGCGCCATAGCGGCTTTCCAAGCCCCAGACGGCAACGATCACTTCTTTATCGACGCCGTATTTGGCCTCAATCTGCGACAAGGTTCCGGCGTGGCGCACCAGCATCTGTTTGCCAGTCGCGATCCGCTCATCCGAGGCTGCAATGGCCAGATAATCCTCGAGCGAGCGCTTGAATTCGACCTGATTGCGGTCCCGCTCGATCACATCGGGCAGGTACCCCGCCCCCTGAAAAGCCAGGTTTAGGGTTGTCTGCGATATCCCCTGCGACGCCGCGCGGCCCTTGAAACCGGCAACCCACGCATCCCACCCGGCGTTGGGCACAGGCCGCATCCGTGACGCCGGGGTGCTGGTGGGGGTGCCTGTGGAACAGGCCGACAACAGGGCTGACCCGAGCCCCAAAGAAAATATCCGTCGATTGATCATAACTGAAAACTGCTCTTGTTGTGATTTGGTCCAGACTAGCCCAGACCCAATCCCCAAACCAGAACGACGATGCCAATCAGATGCAAATTCTGGGCTTCGGCAACAAGCCGCTCAGCTGACCAGCAACCTCAGGCCCTGGGTCACGTCCGAGCGGACAGCCAAGCGCAATCCAGGCTCGTCACCGGCCTGCAAAGCGGCGATGATCAGTTTGTGGTTATGCGGCGGGTCGGTCCGCCGCAGTCGGCCGTACAGCGCACGCATGGTGGGACCAAGTTGCAGCCAGACTGTTTCTGCAATCGCGAGCATTGCCGGAGCCTGCGCCCGCAGATACAGAGTGCGGTGAAATTCTAGGTTTGAGCGAATATAGCCAACGGCATCACGTTTGGTGACCATCTCGGCCACGTTCATGTTGATGCTTTGCAGCCGGTCAATCAGCGCCATATGTGCACGCGGCAGGGCGCGGCTGGCCAACTCGACTTCAAGTAGCGCGCGCAGGGCGGCCAGTTCCTCGATCCGGTCATTGGTCAGCTCAGGCGTCGAAACCCGGCCCGACGTGGACAAAAACAGCGCCCCCTCCGCCGCCAGGCGTCGCACGGCCTCGCGCGCGGGAGTCATCGAGACGCCAAACTCCTTACCGATCCCGCGCAGGGTCAGTGCCTGCCCCGGCGCCATTTCACCGTGCATAATGCGTGCGCGAAGAACACGATAGACCCGATCATGGGTGGCAGTATGGGATTCAGTGGGGCGTGCGGACAACATACCCCCATGTGATCACAAATGAACCCGGGGTCAACTCGCCTTGGTATCAAATCTGTATTGATGCAGTTGCGCCCCGTTGTCGCGCAGCCAACGCCGTTGATCGCGGTAATCGCCGAAAATCCGCTCGACCTGCGCCCAAAAATCGGCCGAATGGTTCATCTCTACCAGATGCGCCACCTCATGCGCGGCGACATAATGCAGGATCTCAGGCGGCGCTAGGATCAACCGCCAGGAAAACATCAGACCGCCAGCGGAACTGCACGACCCCCAACGCGACCGTGTATCGCGCATGGTCAGGCTGGAATAGGACCGTCCCAGCATCGCCGCGTAATCATCGCAGGCGCCGGTCAGGCGATCACGCGCCAATTCCTTGAGAAATCGCGCCAGACGCCGTGCCTCGGCACCCTCGGGTACTGCAACCTCATCGCCCTGTAACAGAACGTGCCGCCCGCTGGCAGGCACGATTCGCCGTTCTGTGCCTTCGATCGGGATGGTTTGCCCGAACTGAACCACCGCAGGGTCAGGACGGTCCAGCAGGTGCTGACGTATCCACTCTTCTTTGGTGCGCGCAAAACTCAAGGCTTCGGCTTCTGGCACGCCTTGTGGATAGGTCAGCGTAACCCGGCCATCCAATTGGGAAATCCGCAAACTGATCCGCCGCGCTCGCGCCGATTTACGCAACGTCAGTGGCACCGGTGGCGTCCCGGGCAGTGCGTGATCTCCCATATACCTGTTTCTCCTGCGCAAAGGCTTTGACAGTGCCCGCTGCATGTGGCACGTGACCTGAATCGTTGATACGACTCACCTGATATCAAGGGGATTTCACATGCCCAAGGAAGAATGGGGCGTAAAGCGCGTTTGCCCGACAACCGGTAAGCGGTTTTATGACCTGAACAAGGACCCGATCGTCAGCCCCTATACCGGCGAGATCGTGGAGCTTGAGACCGGCAAAAGCCGGATGATCGCCGCAGATGCGGAGGATGCGGCCTCGGCCAAAGCGCGTGAGAACGCGTCGGATGAAGATATCGTTCTGGATGATGACGACAATGTCGACGTCGAACTGGACGACGATCTGCTGGACGATGATGACGACGACAACGATAACGTCTCGTTGGACGATATCACCGACATGTCGTCGGAAGACGAAAACTAAAACCGGTCAGAGGCGGCCCCGCGTCGCCTCATGCCCACCCCGGACGCGGGTCGGAAACTTTTTGGCAAATTCCATTTTTGGTCTTGCGCTCGCCGTCGCCGTCTCATAAACGTCCGTCCACTGCTTCGGCAGTACCTTGATGGGGCCTTAGCTCAGTTGGGAGAGCGCTTGCATGGCATGCAAGAGGTCAGGGGTTCGACTCCCCTAGGCTCCACCATATAACCCAATTGATCCGCCACGCATAGTTCTTCCTTTTTGGCAGCAGGATTTTCCTTTGGGGCCGAAGCGGAACTCAGAGCCCGAAGCCGCAATCGATCAAGCCGCGCGCATATGCAAGCGCGGCACGCCGCCAACCGCGCAAACCGGACATTCCCACGCGCTTCTCAGATGGCAGGGCAGCGGGACTAAGCCGCCTCTGACACGATCGTCAATTCAAGCCGCAAAACCTCGTCTCATGATCGGAGCTTTTTTGTTTTTACTAACTTTCTGAACGGTGTTGTGAATTTTGGCGTAAAATCACAAGCCGTTTTGCGGAATATCTTTATATCGGCTGTGTTCCTGCGCGGGCGTAAAGTCCCGAACAGACAAATAGACTGGTCTGTCCCATGACCAGACTATCCCCGCGTTGCCAATCATCCCAGATTAGGGTGACGCGGGGAACTTTAAATCCAAGCGGCGGTCCTTGCCGTATTGAGCTTAACCCAATCCAATAGTGATTTGTGAGGGGGTAACGAGTTACGGCCTCGCCATTGTGCGGGGCCTTTTTTGTTGAAGGTAAAAAAGGCCAGCTTCACAATGCGGATCCACTCACACACTTGCATTGCGAAGCTGGCAAACAACTCTCCTACAGGGGGATGGTTAGTAGGAGGTGGCAGCACAATTATGGGACTGTGCAAGGCGAAATAACTACAAAATGACAGGATGCGCTAGGCGTTCATCGGTATAGGTTGGGTATCCGAAAGTATAGTTACACTCGACCAAGCTTAATCTGCGGTGCCAGCTTCGAAACACCCTCTCCGCACGGTGCAAAAAAGCTATACACCAGAACTTTCGGAAGGAGATGCCCGCCGGAGACGGCGGCATAGATAGGATATCTGACGTATTTTATGAAAACTGGAAGCGCCCAAAGCAGCTGGATACCCATTTTTTTACGGGTTTTCCGAGAGTTTACTACTGATGGCTTGGCCTAACTCACAATTCTGGCTCTTTTGGTAGGCGCCAAACTTGACACAAAAGGAAGGTCTGTATTGGGCTCGAACCCGTTGTTCGCTAAATCGCGACGAGTGTATGTTTGCAGACTTTGCGGCCGAAGATGTTTTAACACAAGATATGTTTGGCCTGAAAAGTTAACGAATTAAACTGTTCCTCCAAGCCGATGTTTTTCCTATCGTTGGTGAGAAACAGCGTATCGGGAGGTCTTAATGAACAAGCTTGTCTCAGCAGTGGGCGCGGTTTGCTTTGCTTTCACTGGAGCTTGGGCCGACGAGCATACCCCGCCCAACATTCTTGTCATCATGGCAGATGACGTGGGTTGGGCGAGCGTCGGCGTTTACCACGGAGGTGTCAAAAGCATCGAGACGCCGAACTTGGATCGCCTCTCGTCTGAGGGCGCTCGTCTCACAGATTATTATGCCGAGCCAAGTTGTACTGCCGGTCGATCAGCTTTCATGACCGGACAGTTACCTATTCGGACTGGCATGCACACGGTAGGGTTGCCGGGGGATCCGATAGGGTTAAACCCAGATGATCCGACGCTTCCGATGTTCTTGAAAAAGTTGGGATACACGACGGGGCAGTTTGGTAAGAACCACTTGGGCGATCTCAACGAGTTCCTACCGACTACAAAAGGTTTCGACGAGTATTGGGGCTGGCTCTATCACTTGAATGCCATGGAATATACGTCTGATCCGGATTGGCCAGACGACCCAGAATTCAACGCGCAATTCGCGCCGCGCAACATCATTCATTCTTTTGCTACAGACGAGGAGGACGAAACAGTCGATCCGCGTTTTGGAAAAGTCGGCAAGCAGCGCATCATTGATGACGGACCTGCGCCGCCGGAACGCCAAAAGACTTTGGATGACGAAGTGACATCTTACACGAAGGACTTCATTTCTCGTGCAGTTGAGTCGGACACTCCGTTTTTTGTCTGGATGGCTCCAGCCCGTGCACACGTCTGGACCCACCTCAGCCCCGAATACGAAGCTATGTTGGGCAATGGGCGCGGACTTCAGGATGTTGTCATGAAGGAGTTGGATAACAACGTTGGTAACGTTCTCAGCCACCTTGAAGATCTGGGAGTCGCCGATAATACCATAGTGATGTTCACTGCCGACAATGGCCCGGAAACACTGACGTGGCCTGATGGTGGTACGACACCGTTTCATGGGGAAAAGGGTACTACCTGGGAAGGTGGCTTTAGAGTTCCTGCGATTATTCGCTGGCCGGGCAAAATTCCTGAAGGTCAAGTCTTGAACGGCATCTTCAGCGGAATGGACTGGATGCCAACATTTGTAGCTGCGGCTGGAGGTCCGACAGATCTAAGAGAAAAGCTCCTAGAGGGATATGAAGGCTATAAAGTGCATCTCGATGGCTACAACCAACTATCTTACCTGACAGGTGAGGATGAAGAGAGCAATCGCCGCGAGCTGATTTACTATCAGGGTACGGACCTCCAAGCAGTACGCTACAACGATTGGAAAGCGCACTTTGTCGTTCAAAACCACGGCTGGTCAGGCCCGAAGGAAGAGTTGGTCGCCCCGTTACTCTTCAACCTTCGCCGCGATCCTTACGAGAAAGCAGCGGAGGAAAGCGGAATGTACGTCCGCTGGATGGGTGAGAAAATGTGGGCATTCGGCCCAGCCGCCCGACTAGTGCAGGCACATCTCGCTACCTTTGAGGAGTTCCCTCCGCGCGGGAAGCCGGTCGCCAATCAAGACCATGTTGAAGAACAGACATCAACCGAAGGCGGCATCTCTCAGTAGAGGAAGCGAGGCAACCAATACGCCTTTCTCACTGCGGCGTGGGCATCCGGCTCGGATCATCGGATGCCCCAGAAAACCGATTAGGAATTTTGCAAACAAGCGAAACCTCTACGAGAAGGAGTCCTCCATGAGTGCTAGATTAGTCCTTCTGCTTGCTGCGGTTGGCCTCGTGCCAATCGCGTTATCATACGGTCTGATACCCGGCAGTTCGATCCCAGCTTTGCTGGGATTTCCGGTGGAAGGGACCAACCAAACCCACGTGTTCCGCGCGATTATGGGTCTTTACCTGGCAAACGCGTTGTTTTGGTTGGCGGCCGCTTTGAAACCAGAATTACAACGCCCCGCGCTGTGGGTTCTTTTTTTGTTTATGTCGGGACTGGCCGTTGGACGCATGCTAAGCATTCTTATCGATGGAGTTCCAAACGGGTTACTTCTATTTTATCTTGCGGCCGAGATAGCTTTTGCAGCTCTGGCGGCGGTTTCCCTGAGAAAAGTACAATGAAACAGGAAGTGTCAAAGTGCTGAGGTTTTTCTTTGTTCTCTC
The DNA here is from genome assembly GCF_056537925.1 of Ruegeria sp. BI7. Classification (NCBI taxonomy): domain Bacteria; kingdom Pseudomonadati; phylum Pseudomonadota; class Alphaproteobacteria; order Rhodobacterales; family Roseobacteraceae; genus Ruegeria; species Ruegeria sp. BI7. The sequence continues at coordinate 153,433 of NZ_JBQFSK010000005.1, read as the reverse complement.
GATGATTACAACTGCGTCGGTTTCGACATCCGGTCTGGCACAATCGTCATCTGTCCAGACTGCGGTGGACAAAAATTTTTTAGAGCTTGAGACTGCCGTTGACGAGGCGGGGCCTACTCCAATCGCATCGATAGATCACGCGCGCTTGGCCAAAGCTGAAGGCGTAGAAATGCCAGCATCACGTGTACTCATTTTCTCTGATCCGGAGATAAACACGCCCATTCTGAAAGAGAACGTGCGAGCAGGTCTGGACCTTCCATTTCGCGTTCTTTCCTTCGATCAGGATGATCGCCCGCAGGTCGCCTATACAGACTCTCAGTTTCTCAAAGTGCGGCATAGTCTGAATGACACCCAAGCGTTAAATGCATTTGAGAGCAAGATGCTCGAAGTTCTAAACGACTTGGATGCAACACCAGCGCCAACCAGCGAATTGTTTGCCGACTATGGGGTCATCGAACTGCGATCTCAGCTCAGCGTGTCAGAGGCAGTGGAACGTCTGAGGACAGCTGTGATGGGGCAGGACGATACTGTCTGGTTTGGGGAAATCGATTTTGCGACCGAAGCTTCCCAACAGGGGGTGGCGCTGCCGGATACGGTTCTCTTGCTGTTCGGCGGACCAGCACCCGGTGGCGTGGCAATGGCGGGCTTTCCGGCAATTGGTTTGGATGCCTTTTGCCAAAAACTACTGGTTTATGCGAATGAAGAGGGCGGCTCCGTAGTCATTTTCAATGACATCGCTGCCTTGGCGGAGTTGCACTACGGTTCCTCTGCAGAGCCTCATCACGGTTTGAACAAACGACTTACCTCAACATTTCGCACGGCAATTGAGTAGCCGCTGTTTGGAAGACGCAATTGCAACCCGCTACCGATTGGCCATCTTTTCGTCGTCCGCTTTGGGCTCAGAGCAGACATTCTCTGCGGCGGGCATCGATAGGAGGTAAGAGCCCATTCTTGCCGTTTAGCGAGATTCGGTCTTTCGCATGTGCGGCAGGTCGAAAACCGCACATTCCGGACGTTCAAATTCCAGTGTCGGATGGCAGGTGGGCGCAACATTGCCGCCGACGCTGAGGTCAAGTGCTGCAAAGGCAGCGAACGGCGGCTTGGTGGCCGGCTTGAGCCTTGTCAGGTCTGATTAGTTGCCGCATTCGATATGCTGAGTATTGCCGATTGAACTGATCTAAGGTGCTGTCGTACATCGGCTCTTTTCTAAGTGAGCGGTCACCGAACGATACGTTTTCCCCAGATTGATTAATAGCGTTCGACGCGGGTTACAGTCTTTCCAAGGCTGGGCTGCGCACACAACCCCGCGCTGATTTCTCGGGCTGTAACGAACCGGGAACATCGCTGAAGGGGTGTTATGTGAAACGATCCCTGGTTGAGTAGCTGCAGTGCACGGCACCTTCTATGACCCACATCGAAACTGAAGTCCTAACGCCGAAAAGAAGCTGAAATAGAGGACTTAGGTTGTGGGGATTTCTATTCGCTTTACCACTGGGTGGATGGAAACCAGGCTGTGATCTGCGACCATTTACTGAAACAAAGATGATCGCACCTTAAAAAGTCAGCTGAAGTCTGTCGGTTCTGGGGCTTCGTCGCTCCGCTTGATTTCAGGAAGAAACGCGTTCAGGCTCTGTACGTATTCCACAATTACATCACCAACTTTTTCTGACGGTCGTGACACTTCGTCGAGAAGTTGTCGCGCGGCTTCCTCGATGCTTACACCTCGTTCCGCTGCGATAATTCGCAGACGTCCATAAACTTCGACCGATAAGTTTTTGACGTTCAAATTCGCCATTGGAACCTCCACTTCGGAACCTACTATCATATCCTAGGCTCAATTGCGTTGCCGTCATTTTAGTCATTTGCACTAAAAAACGATCCCTGCCAGATTGTTTGGCCCGCCCATCGGACCGTCGGAGCACCTTGCGGCTAAGGTCCAAAGCGAGCCCTAAGTAGACCTTAGGGACCAGCACAGCATTCGCCGTGAACGGGCGAAAAACGGACCTTCGCTGCAGGACGGACTAATGTCCGCTTGCGGCTACCTAAAGTGACCTGCAATTGCATGTCTGTGTGCTTTCACTACGCATTCCAAAGATCAAAGAGGAGCCGCAGCAACTGCAGACACAGACTTCGATGAATTAATCGCTATGCCGCAGCTTAGCTGAATGCGCGAGAACGGTACTGTGTCGGCGATTGTCCAAACCAGGTGCGGAACGCGCGCCGGAAGCTGTTGACCTCGGAGAAACCAAGATAAAAGGCGATTTGAGACAGGTTCAGGTCGTTTTCACTCAAGAGCATCTTTGCCCGACTAACTTGTTCGGACAGCGCGATCTCCTTGAACGTCACATCTTCGATCCGAAGCTGACGCTGCAATGTCCGAACCCCGACCCCAAGTGCCGCGGCGACATCGTCGACCGCGGCGCTACCGTTGTTGAGTTGCATGCGAAGCGCTTGGCGTACCGTTTCGGCATGTGTGCGGGGCGGGCGGTTCAACCGCAACCTCTCTATGCCTGCAGCCGTCATTTGCACGCGTCCGCCTTCGTCAAGGCGGGTCGGCGTCTGAAGTTGCGACATCGGAATTGCGATCCCCGGAAAATCTGCATTGGCCCGGACTTCTGTGCCAAGCAATCGTGCAAATGCAACTTTCTGAAGCCTGTGCTCAGCCGGAAGTTCGACCCAATCTGGCACCCAGCTTGTCCCAAGGTAGGGACGCACAAGAGCGATTAGGATCGAAGGAATTTCCTGCTCAAGCAATTGAGCCCCGATGCTCTTTTCAAATTGCACCCCGAAACTGAATACCAGACAATTTCCGTCGGTTCGTGTGCGAATTTGGGTCCCTCGTTGGAGAAAGGGCAGTGCCCGGGCGGCCCGTTGAAGGGCGATGTCCAACCGAGAAGCCCCAAGTGCATAGCTCGAAAACGGATCAGGCCGGTTGAGAGAAGAGTAGGCAAAGTCTTTCGCCATGATCGCCCCGAGATGGCGCTCTCCAATTTTGCCGGAAACCGTTTCCAGAAGCTGTGCATGATACCGTATCGGCAGCGGAACCGGAGGGCCTTCAAGCACCGTGCGGGTTAACCCAACATCTTTGAGCGCACGTTCAACGAGCCTTGGGGACGCCATCTGGTCCAGGGCGTCGAGTGTCGGGAGTAAACCCCTTGAGTTCTGCATCGGGTCGCGCACGCGCTCACTATGTCGTCGATTGATCACTTTGAGAAGTGTTTGGCCCATCCCAACGCCATTCTTGGCCGCCTACCTGAGGAATGAGCCAAACAAAGCGACCGAAATTGGAACGGTCGCGCTCTTACCCTCAAAGGAGATTGAAATGAAAACGGTATCCTCTTTCCTTGCCATCGTTGCCGCCGCAGGCCTTGCCGTGCCTGCTTTTGCGGAGGCCCCGGTGACGGTGAATGTGACCAATTTTGTGCGAGCTGAGACCGACATGTATCATCAGCGCATTGTTGATCTGGGTGGCTTTGGTGGGTTGATGCATATCCGCGAACCGGTACCACTGGATGCGCAGGATGTGATCCGGATGAACCGCGATACACTTTACTCCGGCGTCGTGATCGATCTGACCGAGCCCGCCTCGATTGTGCTGCCAGACTCCGAAGGACGCTTTATGTCCATGCTAATTCTCAACCAGGATCACTATGTGGTAGGCGTTGTTCATGACGCGGGCACCTATCATTTCACTGAAAAGGAGGTTGGCACGCGTTATATGTCTGTCCTGTTCAGGACGTTCGCGGACGAGAATGACCCATCAGACATTGCCGAGGCCAACGCGCTTCAGGACGCCATTGAAGTATATCAGTCTAACGCCGGACACTTTGAGGTACCAAACTGGGACGCCGCCTCCCGTGATTTGACACGCGAACTGCTGCTTCCGTTGGCGCAAGGGCTCAGTGGTAACACGTTTGAGGTGTTTGGGACGGCCGACGCCGTAAATCCAATCTCGCATTTGGTCGGCGCGGCGGCCGGATGGGGCGGCAACCCACCTGCGGCGGCGGTTTATGACATCAAGTTCCCGGATCGGAACGATGGCAGCATTCCCCACACCCTGACTGTCGGCGACGTCCCTGTAGACGGTTTCTGGTCGGTCACAGTCTATGATGCGAGCGGCTACATGGTACCCAACGACGCAGGGGCCTATTCGGTCAACAACGTGACTTCCGTTCCCAATGAGGACGGCACCGTGACCATACATTTCGGAGATTGTGAGGATGGTCGGGTGAACTGTTTGCCGATCATGGACGGGTGGAACTACGTCGTGCGCCTATATCAGCCGGGTCCAGAGATCCTTGAAGATGGCTGGGCCTTCCCGATTGCCCTGCCGATTGATCAGACATCCTGATCAACGCTTCGCGCTATTGCCTCGGTCGGCGATTGTCCGACCGGGGCTTTGTTTTGCCACCTGCCTCCCTTGGTTTGCACATCACAGGTCTGCTTCAAGACAAAAGCCCCAAGCAGACGCCCTTTTGTCGTCAAATGATCACTTTCGGCGGTCGCAAGGTGCAAGGCGCGAAATTACCTCAAGTTCATCAAAGACAATCACGGAAATATCAAACGTAGGAGATTGAAATGAAACGTCGTTCCGTTCTGAAAATTGCCCTGACCACCGCTCTTGTTGCAGCACTTTCGGTGCCCGCCTTTGCGGTAGAAACAAAGCCCGTAGCCTCTGGCGATGTTTTGCCAATGGCCGCCCGCGAGGTCCCCGTGCCGGTTGGAGTTTCTCCGCAGCTGGCGGACCTGATCGGGTCCCGCGTCGTGCCTGACACGCTTCCAGAACCGGCCACTTTGCAAGAGTGGTTGGCCGCGCAGGCACAATTGGATGCGGTCAATGCACAATCAGCTGAGATGATGCTGGCCAAGACCGGCGCGACATACGTCGTTGAAGATGTGGCGGGCGTCACAACCTACCGTGTCACTCCTGCGGAGATCGATGCGCGTTGGGCCGACACGGTTTTTTTGCATGTCCACGGCGGCGCTTTTGTTTTTAACGGTGGCAAGGCGGCCATCACCGAGGCTGCATGGCTGGCACACGGGCTGGGTGTTGAGGTAATCTCCGTTGATTACAGCCGCCCACCCCTGCATCCGTTTCCGGCTGCAACCGATGATGTGATCGCGGTCTGGACTGAAATCATTCAGGACTTTGACCCGGCCAAGATCGCCATGTTTGGCACATCGGCAGGCGGGAACCTGACGCTCTCTACGGCCCTGCAACTGCGCGATGCCAGTATGCCGATGCCTGGAGCGATCATGGCGGGCACTCCCGCCACCGATCTTGCCAATGTGTCCGACAGCTGGATCACGCTGAAAGGTCTCGATCCGCTGGCCGGTCACGACGGGGCGATTGCAGGCACATTTGCGCTTTATGCAGGTGAAACCGATCTTGCGGATCCGCGCCTGTCTCCGGTCAATGGCGACCTTGAAGGCATGCCGCCTGCAATCTTTCTGACCGGCACGCGGGATCTGTTGCTCAGTGACACAGTGCGGATGCATCGCGCCATGCGGGATGCGGATGTGATTGCCGACCTGCACGTCTACGACGGCCAGTCGCACGGCGACTACATCGCAGGCTACATGGTCGATGCCCCGGAAACGCAGGATGCGCTGCGTGAACTCAACACTTTCTTTGATCTTCATCTGAAGTAAGCCCTCGGCCCAAGGCAATCGACAAAGTTGCCTTGGGCACCCATCCCGGATTTTTTTCAAAGGTGCGCATATGCCCAGTTTCAGCGCTCAAATTCACACTCTCAAATATCTCTTCATTGCTATTGCCGCGATCCAACTGGTGACCGCGGCGTCCGGCACAATTGTCGCCCTGTATTTCGCGGAAACCGGTGCTTCGCAGGAAATCGCCGCGCTTGCACCGGCGGCCTACTCGCTGGGGTTCCTGATTGGCTGCTTTTACATTGCTGGTTGGATCACCAGTATTGGCCACATCCGCGCCTTTTCGGCGGCCGCCGCTATTTGTACGGCTGCGGCTTTGCTCTTTTCGGTCACAGATCACGAGCCCACCCTTTTGTTTGTGCGGCTTATGACAGGCATCGCCACAGCCGGGCTGTTTGCCATCGGCGACGCTTGGATCAGCGAAACTGTGGATGGGACGTCGCGCGGGCGCCTGCTTGCGGTGTTTGCCATCATCCTGGGCCTGATGTCAGTGTTGAGCCAGGTTATCGTGATCGTGACTCCAGACGATTTGAACCAGTCTTTTGTGTTGGTGTCTTTGCTGTACTGTCTCGCCATCGTCGTGATTGCAGCCGCGCCAAGCACGCCACCGGAAGGCAAAGAGCGGGCCAATGTGCGTGTAAAAGCCCTTTTCATAGATGCCCCCACAGCTGCCTTTGGCGCGCTCGCTGTTGGCATAGTCTCCACGGTTTTCATGAATGTTGTGCCATATCGGGCGGCGACCATGGGCGTCGACGCCGTGGACGTAGCGATCGCAATGGGCGCGGTCTACGTCGGGCGTATCCTGTTTCTCTACCCGCTGGGGCTTGCCTCTGACCGGATGGACCGCCGGAAGGTCATTCTGGTCGCCTCCGCAGTGGCAACTTTCGCGCTTTTTATTTTCGCGTTCTTTTCCACCGGGGATGGTGTTCGCCATGCGAGCTTGGTGGGAACACCCCTCTACCGTCTCCTATTTGTCGGTCTGGTTCTGCTCGGTGGATCGATGCTCACGCTTTATGCGCTTTTGCTGGCGCATGCGATGGACCGGACCGTGCCCGTTTATGTAGCATCGAGTGCTGTAACCATGCTTTTTGTGTTCACCATTGGCGGCATTATCGGCCCACTCCTGACAAGCGTTGTCTCGGCTGTGTTTGGCGACCTGGCCATGAACTGGATGCTCGCCATCGTGATGGCCGCTTTCACAGCCTTGGTTGTTGTGCGGATCAAAACGGTCGCACCTGCAGCAAAAGCTGAACAAACCAACTTTAAGGCGGCAGAGACCACCAGTCTCAAATCTGCACCAACCCAGAAACGCTAAGGCAGGAGACCCAAAATGACTTTTTCTACTTCAAACATCCTGCGCGCGGAGAAAGCGACGGTACTGATCTGGTTGGTGTTTGTCGCATTGACCTTCGCCGGTGATCTGATCAAGCCCGCCGCCATGGGCTCTGGCATGTCCTGGCTGCTGCTGGGCGGTATCTTTGGCGTGATGTTGGCTGCGGTGTTTCGTGTGGTGCATCACGCGGAATGTCTGGCCGTCATCTTCGGTGAGCCTTATGGCACACTGATCCTGACGCTCTCGGTGATCGGCATCGAGGTGGCGCTTATCACAGCGGTTATGTTGACCGGGGACAACAACCCGACACTGGCGCGGGACACTATGTTCTCGGTGCTGATGATCGTGATGAATGGACTGGTTGGATTGAGCCTCCTGATTGGCGGCCTGCGCCATGGGCTGCAAGTGTTCAACCTCTCGGGAGCCAATGCCTATCTCGTGGTCCTGCTTCCCGTCGCCATCGTAAGCCTTGTGCTGCCAAGCTTCACCACATCTGCACCCGGCGGTGGCCTCTCTGCCCTGCAAACAGTGTTTATGATCGGGATGTCGGTTGTGCTCTATGGCATTTTCCTCGTCTATCAGACCGCCGGCAAACCAGAAATCTTCCGCCAGCCCGCAGATGAACTGCCAACCACAGCGGGATCGGACGCGCACCATCTCGAAACCAAAAGTGTTGGCTTTCACGTGGTCTGGCTGGTTCTCGCAATGCTGCCACTGGTTCTGATGTCCAAAAAGCTCGCGCTGTTTGTCGACTTCAAACTTCTGGAATTTGGCGCGCCCGTTGCGCTTGGCGGTTTCCTCGTGGCTGCCATGATCCTGACCCCCGAAGCGCTGGCTGCTCTGGACGCAGCGCGCGCCAACAAGCTGCAACGGGCCGTCAACATCTGCCTTGGCTCAGCACTGGCCACAATCGGCCTGACAGTGCCCGCAGTTCTGATCGCTGCGCATTTTGTCGGCCTTCCGATTGAGCTCGGCTTGGGAGGCGCTGAGATCGTGCTACTGGCTCTGACCCTTGGGATCAGCATTCTGACCTTCGTAGGAACCCGCACAAATGCGCTTCAGGGCGTCGTGCATCTGGCCGCCTTTATGGCCTACGTGTTCCTGATTTTCGACGGGTCGTGATGGGGCCAAAACCTCTCTATCCATTTGGGAAGCCACGTTTCAGTGGCTTTCCAATCTCCTTCCCGCGAGCGACGCAAAAGCCGACATTGTCATTGGGTTGTGCCAACGACGGCTTTGGGCCGTTTGCACCAATTGGCCACCCGAAGCCGACTGGCGGCTTCGTCCGCTTTGTGGACATCCGACAAATGTGCTCAGATGACCGCGTTGAGCCCTAAGTAGACGTTCATTTGGAATATCGGCGCGCCGATAGACTTGAATGGATTGTGGGAAATTTGCGGGAGTGGTGCCAACTGAGATTTTAGTCCTGCCGCCGGTCCTGCCTTTGTCGCTGGGCTAGACGAGAGCATTCGACATGACGAAGACTGGCGGCCACGATTGCAGTAAATAGGCATTTGCAGATCGCGACAAAATACCGGGGGAGCGATCAGCTGTAAGGTGTCCCACTTCGACCTCGCTCACAGCGATCAAATTGTGCTGTTGTGAGGAATGGCCGGTTCGGTGACACTGTTTCGCGGCGAGGCCGGGCCCAATGAATGACCGATAAGGACCTGTCATTGCCATTGCCTATGGCAGCAATTCGCGCTTCGCACCTGTTCATGCGAAGCGCAGCATTAGGTAGATTGGGCTCAGGGCGGTCATTCGCTACATGCAGCGTCAATGTCCGCTGCTTAGGCAGAATTTACTGTAATTTTTTGGCGAATTTTTTCGAGCCCGTATCTATAGTTCTGGACAGTCTGACTTCTCCCCCATGGGGTAGTCAGCATACGTCTTGGCCCTTTCGTTTTGTATTGCTGTTTCACAAGGCCCTGCCGCAGCGACACAACTGGCACACACGCAAATTGTGTCTCACAGATATTGACTTCACCTTTTGAGACAGCATGTATCTCAATGTTTAAAACTTTGAGAGACGGAACAGATCATGCTTGTTGGCTATGCTAGGACTTCCACTTTGGATCAAACGGCTGGGCTTGATGCTCAACTACGGGAACTGGAACGTGCTGAGTGTGAAAAGGTATTCACCGAACAGGTATCCTCAGTGGACGTGAGAGCGCGTGAGAAGCTCGCAGAAGCACTAAACTTCATCCGGGAGGGTGATCACCTAGTAGTCACCAAACTGGACCGTCTGGCGCGCTCTATGGCCCACCTGATGGAAATCCGCAGCCAGCTTGACGCCGTTGGGGCACACCTGACTATCTTGGGCCTCAGTCTGGACACTTCGACGGCCCAAGGGAAGCTGATGTTGAACCTGCTGGGAAGCGTGGCCGAGTTTGAGCGAGAGATTATGCTGGAACGTCAGCGTGAAGGGATTGCCAAGGCCAAAGCTGCCGGAAAGTACAAAGGGCGCAAGCCAACTGCATTGGCAAAATCGGACGAGGTGCTTGCACTGGCGGGTGAAGGCATCGGCGCTACCAAGATCGCTCAAGACCTCGGTATCAGCCGCGCGTCGGTGTACCGGATACTCAGTGCAGGCCAAAGCTGACCGCTGCTACCCCAGTTGTTGGCGGGCTGAACGGATGCCAATCTGAACCGGAACAGATTTACGCTTGTGCCGGGTCATCTATCTTCTTTGCAACTTGGCAATTTGATCGGGTTCGGACCGGCCATTGTTTAGCCCTCCTTCTAATGAGGGAAGAACCGGATGGGACCACGCTTTGCTTAACCCTTCCTCTAATGAGGGAAGAAACGGATACATAACATTTTTCGAATGTTCGATCCGTTTGCCCCGTTGGATCACGACAAGACTGCGGACAGATTAGACTTTTCGAATGTCTCATCTGTCTGCCCCTGCTGGGTTAATGTTCAGTATTACTACTAGATTACTACTAGGTGAGTAAGAACCGGACAGATTAAACTTTTCGAATGTTTGATCTGTCTGCCTCTGCAAGGTTAATGTTCAGTATTGATCCGATGATAGTAAGAATGCCTGCATAGTATATCTACTACATATACAGAAATAGATAATATCCATAGTATCATATACATAGGATATACACTGTATTATGCCTACATAGTCGAGCTATACTGTATATACATATAATATACCTACATCTCTACATAGAATACATACTGGATTTATGTGAACTAGATATTCATTAGTAGTAGATACCTAGTAATGTATAGTATGTGTATATACACAACACATCACATCAATAGTAAGTCTAGACTCCAGTATGCTTAGTAATCGGGATGGTTAGCCAGTATCAGCTTTAATATTAATATACTAGGTATATACACCTGACGAAAACATCTTATCTATTTGTTTTATGTTACTTTTTATCATTGCATCCGGTTAAACCATGCAGCTAAAAGCACACCAGCATGAGCAGTTTCACAACCAAATTAGGGAGACTGCACCGGGTACAGAACAGCACTGCTGACACCATCTTGTTTTATACACTGGGGGCTACAAGTGAGAGACCTTTTATCTGTGCGGCGTTGATCGAATTTACCGACTGCAAAATGCCCCTCGGGCAATAAACATAAACGAGCTAGACCGGATGCTAGCGAACGCCTTCCTGACCGATGATCGACCGTGACCGATCCAGAAACTGGAATACCACACAGGCTATACAAGAGCAGCCCTACGAGCGCATCTACTGGGCTATGATAGTATGGGGATAGCGGAGCGCAACACCGGCCAAGGGTGGGTTCTAACGCCTCTGGGGCACCGTACACTTTCGCTGGCTTTCAGTGAACTGCTGACGATAGCAAAGGGCGATACAAACAGGTTCACCCGCGAATTGTTAGACCTACTGGGTAGTTTAGACGTTACCGCATCAGTAAGACCGCTCCAAACACCCCTCGGCGACATCTTCTGAATACCGAGCCAAGCACCATACAATGCACCCACACCATTGCCGCAAGAGAGTGCGAAGTCCTATTTGTTCTGATTGCGCTGTGCTTGTTTGGCTTCGAATTGTTCCCAGACCTTAGTACGACCCTTTTGCCGCGCATCAGCCAGCCACAGCTTCTTACGCACATCCGGCACCTCTAGGCTCCTGTACTTGCCATCTGAGAACTTAGGCCAATCTATCGCCATCCCCAACTTGACCATTTCAGCAGACAGATCACGCCCATCCTCAAGGTAGCACTTTGCCACCGTTCGACCGTGGGTATCCTCAGCAGTAACCACTGCCCTCACCTTTTGCCCTTTGCATAGGGATACCAAAGCCCACTTGGCCTTTTTGCCGTAAGGGTGGTTAATCTAGGGCGCATCTACGCCAAACAAGCGCACTTGGGTTTTCTGTATTTTTATGGTGTCGCCGTCCACAACATAGGCTGAGCCTTCCAATATCTTTTTTGTAGGTTCTGGTATGGCACTGTCAGCGTCGAAACGCTGGGGCTGCTGAACCCCTTGAGACGGGGAGGCATCCAACCTCGGTATCCTATCTGAAGTTGCTTGGTATGGTTGCCTTGTCACTCTGTGTGGTTGGCGATTTCTATGCACCAATACCAGCAGGACAACCACAACAAGAATTAGCAGTATCACGACTTCCAAAGCATCGGACCTTGTAATTAGTTTGGCTCAATAAGCATGCAGCGAAGCCATCGGATATATTAATCGAGGGTTTATTCGATGCCGATACCAATATCGAAGGTAACTGGTTGTGCCCCGGCGTTGCCGACCTCAACGATATGATCGCCGGACTGCCAGAGTTGACCATAATAGGGCGTGTCTGAAGAGATTAGATCCAGCAGAAGCGAACCGTCGGGATTAAATATCTTGTAGTCCAACGCACCTCCGTGAGACCCAACGTCCACCCTCAAAAACTGACCATTTGCAGCGCCAAGCACATAACTTACCGAAGCATTTGGGTTCAGCGTGCCCGACAATGCCGCTCCGCTGGTGCCGGTGGCAAACTGGACACGTTGTGTCCCCGAAACGACCGGTACACCACCTGAGCCCGCAATTGCGCCTTGGCCGTCATCAGCGGCCTGTGCGACGCTGAGTTCAGCGACTTGACCATCGTTGGAGACAAGACATCTCCAAACCGTTTCGCCGCGATCTTTAAGCATGACGAGCGAATTAGCTTCGGAAAACTCGGTGGAGAGCACCGTGCCGCCTTGCCCGTCCGGCCCGCCTACAGAGCGTAACTGATCAATACACCCGTCAATAGCCTCCTGCCCAACTTCTGCAGCGTGAACGAGTGCAGGCGAAACACAAAGGCACATAGCCAAAATCTTGGATCGCATCTTTCTAAACTCCCTAAGTCAATTGGACGCGGCAGCGTCCCGCAACTTTTGCAGTACGTCGTCGCATTCGCTTGCCGCACCAACAATAGCTTCACCACTGCCTTCGGCTTCCGGTGTTAAATCACTAAGATTACTGACCGCGCGGTTGAAGACTTGATCGACTTCTTCTTTGGTCAATAGCCCTTCCTGCTGAGCTGCGTTGGCAACACCACACACACCGGCTGACAGACCCGTTACAATGCCTGCGCCTGCACCAGTACCTATACCTAGCATTCCACCGCCTATGCCGCCTACGATCAGTCCAATGACCAGCCCCAAAATCAGCTTACCCATGCTTTCTCTCCCCAAAGTTCAAATTGGGTTCTCAAATATCACTGGCAATCGACACTGTGCCGGAGACTGCACAGTGTCCAAAGGCTAAAGACCATGTTCAGAGAACATAATGAGACTAGAGAGTACCTTCGTTCGTCAGCGACATGATGCCATCTGTTGTACCGTCACTGTAAGCGATGCACTGCCAAGGGGCGCGGTCAGGTCCGACGCCGACGCGCACAAACGTACCGGCTTCCGAAAACTCCGAACCGAGCAGTGCTACATCCGGATTGTTGGTGGTCGTAGTGACATCACGCAAGCACGCTTGTTCTGCTGCGGTTGGGGTCGCCGACGTGCCACTGGTTGTGCTGCCTTCGTCGCAAGCACCGAGAATTGCGGCTGCTGGCAAAGCTAAAAGAAGTTTCTTCATAATGTCCCTCTTTCATTTTGATCTACAATTGTTTCGAAGCACTTCACGGCGTGAACTTATTGTTGCTCCATATTCGACAATACGAATTTAATGTAAGTGGTCAATTTTATTGAACCGTGAAGACGCTATCTAGGTTGGCCCCATCAAGTGTGTCCACTCTGGGCTCGTGACAGCTATTTTGTGCATATCGCATCAATATCCGCTGTTCTGGCCCACCCCACTTGCCAAATTGTTGGCGAATTTTTCCGAGCCCGTATCTATCACTCGAGGCAGGTAGAGTTCCCCCATGCTTGGACAACGACAGTGCATACATCACCGGGGTACACACCCCTCAGGCCTGATCACTAGAGACTTCACAGAGGAAACGACTTCGCACTTTGCTATGCTGCCTGAATGAACCTGATTAATAGGAGTTGCCTAAGCATAGGTGTGACACTAGGGTGAGACATACTGCAAACCAACACACTACAATAGTGCTTACTATCAGTGCATTAGGCGTTCGGCGGCGTTTCCCCTAGGCTCCACCAAATCACAACAAAACAACAAGACTTTATGCGTTAGAGCGGCGTGACACATTGTTGTGGCACAAAATGAAACTGCATGCGTATTTCGCGCAGTACAGGCTCGGGGTTCCTTTCTTTTGTTGGGTGCTATAGCGCTTTGAACCCCAATTTGCCGCGTCTCGGTCGATTCCATTGCAGGAGGTGAATATCACTGGGCAATTTGACAGATCACAAAACCGATGCTTACCTGAGCGCGACGCAGCACAGATAATCTAAATTTCCAAGCATTATCAGCGTTCTGAAGCACCATTCGTGGCGCCGTTAAAGCCAGACTTGAACCTGGAGAATTTAAGATGGAATTGATCACTGAACAGCTCCGCGCCTTTCCGATCATGGCGCTTTTTCTCTGTCTTGGCCTGGGATACGGCGTCGGCAAGTTCCGGGTCGGCAAGTTCGAACTGGGTGGCATCGCCGGAACCTTGCTGGTGGCCGTTTTCGTGGGTCAGATCGGCGGTATCAACCTGAGTACGGATGTTCAGAACGTCTTTTTCTCGCTGTTCATTTTCATGGTCGGCTACAATGGCGGCCCGCAGTTTTTTGCGGCTCTGAACCGAACCGCCATGACCAAGCTGCTGGCCGCGTTCATGATGACGCTATGGGGGTTGTTCTTCGTCATCGTCGTGGCTCGATTGGCGGGGTTGGACAAAGGGCTGGCCGCCGGGTTGGCCGCCGGAGGGTTGACGCAGTCAGCGATCATCGGCACCGCCGGCAATGCCATCGACTTGCTGGGGCTGGCAGCGGATGAGGCGGAAAAGCTGAAAACCAATATCGCGGTGGGGTATTCGGTCACTTATATCTTTGGCTCAATCGGTCCGATCCTAGCGGTCAGCGTTATCCCGATCATCATGCGTGTCGACCTGCGACAAGAGGCAATCAAGCTGGCCCAGAAACTCAGCGGTGGCGGTCGCAAGCTGGAGGAAGGCGAATTCCTTCCAATGAACCGATTTGATGCCCGCGCCTATCAGGTGGATGCAGACGCCGCGATTGCAGGCCAATCGGTCAAATCCATCGAGGGCAGCTATGACGGTGATCTGGTCGTCGAAAAGCTGCTGCAGGACGGCGTCCCGGTGGATCCGACGCCGGGTACTTTGATCAGCGCAGGGGACGTGATCGTGGTTTCTGGCCTGGTCGGAACGCTGACACAATTCGAAGGTACAGCTAGCGGTGAAATCGGAGAATACCCGCCCGAACTGACCGTTGTGGAAGAGCGCCGCAATGTCGTGGTCACCAACCGCAAACTGACCGGCAAGACGCTAGTGGAATTGCGCGAGGCGTTGACGGCGGATCAGCGGCGGGGCGTCCACATCTCAAAAATCATCCGCATGGGCCATGAAGTGCCAGTGCTGCACAACACCGAAATCCACGCGGGTGACGAAGTCAGCATTGTCGGTCACAAGGATGATCTGAACCGGGTTGCTAAAATGGCGGGCTATGTGCCGCCCGCAGCCTCGGTCACCAACTTCATTGCACTGGGGATCGGCGTGGCTGTTGGTTATCTGATCGGTGAGATCAGTTTTGTCATTGCCGGTACGAAAGTGGCGCTTGGGTCCGGTCTTGGTTGCTTGGTAACCGGGCTAATCATCGGATACCTGCGCATCCGGCGGCCCAAGATCGGTGGGATCAATCGTGGGGCTGCGAATTTCCTACAAAGCTTTGGCCTGGCCGTGTTCGTTGGGGTTGTTGGCCTGAACGCGGGTAAGCCTGCGCTTGAAGCCATTCAGCAATACGGGATCACCTTGCTGTTGTTGGGCGTCGTGGTCACACTGATGCCGATGATCGTGCAGTTCCCGATCAATTATTTCGTCTTGCGTATCAAAAACCCGGTCGAGGCTTGTGCAGTGGTGACAGGGTCGCGGTCGGGTAATCCCGGTTTTGCAACGCTTTTGGAAAAAGCCGGGAATGCAACCCCGACGCCCGCGTTTACGATGACTTATGCGGTGGCGAACATATTCCTGACACTCTGGGGTCCGTTGGTTGTGGCATTCGTGCCGTAAGCTACATCAAAACGATCACGATGACCGAGCCCCACAGGGCCAGCAAGACGTTGCCCACGGCATAGCCAAGACCATAGCCCAGGGTTGGAACCTGGCTCTGTGCCGCTTCCTGCACGGCAGCCAGACCGGGGGCCGAGGTCCCTGCCCCGCAGCAGGTGCCCGCCAGAACGCCCTCGTTTATGCCAAAGACCTTGCACCCAACAATGACCGCCGACCCATGGGCCAACAATACGATGGCCACCGACCCGAAGATCAAAGATGGCCCGCTTTCGATCACCCCGGTCACAAAGCTCGGCCCCGAGGTGATGCCCACGCAGGCCACAAACACGCACAAACCCAAGGAGTCGAAAATCCACAGCGTTGCCTCGGGCACAAAGCCGAATGTGCGATGGACCGAGCGCAACCACCCCGCCACCAGACCGCCAAGCAGTACTCCGACCGACGTCCCAAGCCCCAGTTCTATCGCGCCGTACTTCAACGCGGGGATACCGATCAACCCGCCCATCAGGATGAAAAAGGCCACAAAAACCATATCGGTCTTGCTGGTTTCGCGGTCCAGATAACCAAGGCGTGCAGCGGCATCCTCGATATGACTGCGAGTGCCCGAGACGGTCAGCACGTCACCCTTGTGCAGGGTCACGCCGCGAAAGATTGGCAAACGCTCGCCGCTGCGCATGATGCCGCGCAGGTAGATGGTGCGCGCTTCGGGACGGGCGGACAGTTCAGCCAGGGTCTTGTTGACCACCTCGTTGTTGGTCACGACGATGTCGTTGGTTTGAACCGGCAAGTCCAGAAGTTCGGGGTCTTCAACCTCTTCCCCCAATAAGGCGGTGTGTTCGATCAGATAGGATCGCACGCCGGCGATGGCGGCTATGTCACCCTCTTGCAGCACCATATCGCGAGTGGTGGGCAGGATCTTATTGCCCCTGCGGACACGATCGAAAAACGCGCGAACATGTTCGGGCACGCGGGCCTCAAGCTCGGAAATCCTGTGGCCGACGAATTCGGGGGTGATACGATAAGCGCGTGCTTCGAAATCACGGTGTTCGGACACCATCGGAGCGTCGTTGCTGTTCAACCCGGCCTCGTATTCTGCACAGGCCTCTTTCAGCGACCTGCCATAGAGTCTGGGCGCCAACTGCGTGTGGAAAAAGATGGTCGCAATGACCCCGACGAAGTAAGCCACGGCAAAACCAGTGGCAATCTCACCGTCGAAAATGGCTTGCGCGGCCTCGTCGGCGCCAGCTTTGGCAAAGGCGTCAATGGCAACACCCAAGGTCGCGCTTTCCGTGACACCGCCTGCTAAAAGCCCCGCAGCAATTCCAACGGACAGCCCCATAAGCGGAGCCAACAGCACCGCGACCAACAGCGCCACAACACAAAGCAACACTGTGATGGCAATCTGCGGCAACGCACCAAAGTTCAAAGACCGAAAAAACTGTGGCCCGGTTCGGTACCCAATGGAGAACAGAAACAGTAAAAAAAACGCCTGTTTCAGGTCATCTGAAACGATCACTCCGGTCTGGCCGACCAGAACACCTGCCAGAAGACAGCCCGCCACCGATCCAACGGTAAACGAGCCGATGGTGATCTTGCCTAACGCATAGCCAAGGGCAAGGCTGCAGAACAAGGCCAGCGCAGGATGAGGGCCCAGGATCGACCCGATCAATTCCATGATAAGCTCCCCTTCACTGCGGCTCTGCCTCAGCCGTGTAGCGGCAATCCTTTCGAGGCCCGATAGGCCTGTACATAGCCCACAGCCACCGCCCGCACGGCACGCCCAATCTGGCGATAGGCGCTATCGTCCAGATTGGCGAAAGAAACACGTGCCGACCAGTTCGGTGCGTCAAAGCCCGATCCGTTCAACAGCACGATCCCGTGGTCCTGCGCCAGCTTGAACGAGATATCCAGCGGGTGGACGTTTTCTTTGATCCACACCACCACCTCTTCGCCAACATATTTTCGCAGCCAGAATTCGAAATCAATGATGCCGTAATATTTGTCAAACAATGGGTTGTCGGGCACGTCGATACCCATCCCCTCGACCAGTTCATCGAAACGGTGTTTCAGGATACCCCAGCAGAACTTCTGATATCCCTTATCTTCGTCCATCAACTCGACCAGCGAAAACAGCGTCATCATCACCTGCTGCGGCAGGGACAGGCCTGCCGTGTGGTTCAGTGCAACATCGCGGCTGTCGGCGACGATCCGGTCGATGAACTTGAACGACGACGGATCGGGGGTCAGCGTCTCGTATCGCGCATTGACGACGGTCTTGGTTTCCTCCGGAGCCTCGGCAATCATCTTGTCAAAGATGTTGTTTTCGGCCACCAGAATGGCCCCCAGACGCCACCCCGTGCAGCCAAAATATTTAGAGTAAGAATAAACCCCGATGGTGTTCTCGGGCAGATGACCCATAACGGACTGAAAGTTTGGAACGAAGGTGCCATAGACGTCATCAGTCAGGATGATCAGGTCAGGCCGCCGGGTTTTGACGAACTGGACCAGTCGGGTCATGACCTCGGGACTGATGGCGACCGAGGACGGGTTGCCCGGGTTGACCAGGAACAACGCTTTTACTTTTGGGTCGGACAATTGCTCAAGATCGTCATCGGTCAGCTGGAAATGGTCCTCTTCTTCCGAGGACACGTCCACCACATTCAGCCCGTAATCTTCAAGCACCGGCATTTCCAGATAGGGCGTGAAAATTGGCGTGCCCAGCGCAATGGTATCGCCCGCATTCAGCAACCGTTGGTTTTTGAGCGCCTTGAAAATATAGCACATCGCGGCAGTGCCGCCTTCGACCGCGTAAATGTCAAACTTGGCATCGGGCCGGTGCCCTGCGCACATCGCCCACATCACGTATTCATGGACGATGGCTTCGTTATGCGCCATGCACCGGTCCGGCATTGGATAATGATCACCGACGATGCCATCGGTCAGTTCCAGCACGAAATCGTCTGGGGTAAAACCGAATCTCTCAATCGCGAAATCCACCACAGCGGCCAGAGTATCTGCGCCCGGAGGGCCGTTCTTCGCGATCGAGTCCGCGCAATAGGCGTTGAGCCGATCATAGCAACCCGGCCCCTGCGGCATCCCTGCCAGACCGACCAGCGCTTCGTTGCGATGGCGCTGTGCTTCGGTCATGGCGAACTGACCCAGCAGGAAAAACGCCTCGCGCGCTTTGGAGGCGATCCAGTTTGGATTGCCACGCCCTGCGTTCAGATAAGGCAGCGCCATCTGGCGTGACTCTTTCTGCGCCAGCTTGATCAGTTCATCTTTGATTTGAAAAGGACTTAGGTTTTCGAACTTATGCAGGTCCAGTGTTTCTGACATGGCATCAAACCCTTGCGTTAAAACAATCGGAAAAATTCTATCGGATCGTACGCAAGGATTCGCATGTGTGTAAACTGTGTAGTCAGTCGCTGACGTTGGGATAACTGCGCAGCGGTCAGTTGATCCGGGACGACGCTGCCAGTGCACCGGCCAGCGCATTCTGAATCTCACCAGGGAATTCCCGCCCCTTTTCATGCAGCCCTGCGGCAACCCATCCGACAGTATGCCCCCGACTGCCAATGTCATTCGCCCGAACTATCGTCGGCGACGTGTGCTCGACGCTGACCAAAGCCATCGACCGTTCAATCTCACTATCGGTCAGCACCATTTTGACGGCACTGAAAATATCCATCGAAACCTGCAAGGTCTGATGCTCAAGCCGATGCGCAGCGCCCGTCAACATACGGGTGCAAAAGGCTGACAGGAAATACCAGCGAAAAATGGAAAAGACACGGTCCTGCAACTCACCATGTACTGCGGCGCCATCTTTGGCTGCGCAGGCGACCTGTTCAAACGCGGCCTCGGCAGCTTTGGATGCCCGGAATATCTCGCGCTCGCGCTTTGCGATCGAGATGACACGCGGCGCAATCTCAGTTGCGGCTTCGTGGGATTCCAAATTCATAGATGTCCTCCAGCATTAAAGTCTAATGAGGACATGGAAATTCTAAAGGAAATCCGAATGCGATTTAACGCCATTTTTTGCAGAAAACATCCCTTTGTTGGCGAAATAAAAATGTCACGACCAGCTATTTAACACAAACATAACTGGCGGAAAGGATGTAATTTCCAGCAGGTATGTTGAAAACATGCACATTAAGATTGGGGCAAATTGCGCGGTTTCGACCGAAAGATACATAGAACTGACACGATCTTGTAATAGTTATGCCCATTTCCGCATCTATGAATACCTAATCCTGCTGATCAGTTTACGAGTTTGAATTTAACGAGGGGGTACGAGCGGGACCAGGGGGTGAGCGCCTGACCAACCGGGCTCGCCTATGGGCAGAGCAGCTCCCCCCGCCGCTTACGGCCACATTTCACCGCGCCTATCCAGCAAATTGACCGACACACAATTTTGCTACGTACGTGGTTCTGGCCTTCATCGATAAAAAGCCCAATACTCGGATGAAGAGAGCTCATCTGAAATCAGGCAATGCTTCCCAAATCATCATGTCCAGACGCCACTATAACCTGCCGCCCCTGACCACCTTGTCCGCCTTCGAGGCCGCCGCGCGGCATCTGAGCTTTAAGAACGCAGCCGAGGAACTGTCGGTCACGCCGGGCGCGGTCAGCCACCAGATCAAGGCGTTGGAGGGCGATCTGGAAACCACGCTGTTCCAGCGCAAGCATCGCGGCGTCGATCTGACCGAAGACGGCAACGCGCTTTACGAGGCGCTGTCGTCGTCATTCGGGCGTATCTCGAAAGTTCTGGCAACGATCCGTGACCGCAAATCTGGCGGCAAGGTCACGGTCGGATCGACCACGGCAGTGGCGGCGTTGTGGTTGTCGCCCGCCGTGATCCGATTTTGGCGCGAAATGCCGGACGTCAACGTGGACCAGCTGTCGCAGGATCGCCCTTTTCGGGACCGACCGGATGTGGACTTCTTTATTCGCTACGGGCGCGACCCCGACCCGAACTTGACGCATACGCCCCTGTTCCGCGATCACCTGATCCCCGTCGCCAGCCCCGAGGTCGCGGAACGATTGGCTGGTGCTGACCTCGACGCGCTGGCAGCCGAACGCTTGATCCACATGGCCTCGGAAGACCGCACTTGGACCACCTGGCCGGAATGGTTCAAACAACTGGGATATGTGGGCACGATCCCGATTGACTCCAGGGTGAACAGCTATTCGGTTGCCCTGCAACTGGCGCGCAAGGGGGCTGGGCTGACGCTGGGTTGGCAACGGCTGATCCAGCCGATGCTGCAATCGGGAAAGCTGGTCGCCATTGGCCCGCACTATCTGACTGCGCCCAACCAATTCTACATTGTTGGCCGCCCGGAGGAAGACCTCTCGGACAGCGCCCGCGCCTTAAAATCATGGATCATTCAAGAGGTTCAGGACGGTTCAGTTTAGATCAGATCACCCAGTGGTGAGGTTTTCTGATATTGAGAAAGGGCCACACCATCCTCCAATACGGAAAAGAACGCATCTAGCAACCCACAGGAGAGCCCGATGAACAAGCACAGCGCGCTGTCATCCGTTCTGAACGATGTGACCATCGCAAATGGCCTGCCGAATGAACACTATATCGACCCGGTTGTTTTTGCCGAAGAAAAGCGCTCGGTCCTCTTTGCCAATTGGTCCGGGATCGGGTTTGGTCTGGATGTCCCCGAGGTAGGCGATGCAAAACCGGTCGACTTTCTGGGCATGCCACTACTGATCGTCCGTGATCGCGACGGAGAGATCGGGGTTTTCCAGAACACCTGCCGCCACCGCGGCATGATCCTTGTGGATACGCCCCGCAAGATCGAAGGCGCGATCCGCTGCCCCTATCACAGTTGGTGCTACAGCCTGAAAGGTGAGCTGCGCGCTACCCCGCATGTGGGCGGCCCCGGTCAGAACAAGCACGAAAACGTCGATCACAAGGATCTAGGGCTGGTGCGTGTCCGGTCGTATGTCTGGCGCGATGTGATCTTTGTGAACGTAGACGGCAACGCACCGGAGTTTCAGGAAGCCCATGGTGCCCTGCTGGATCGGTGGAAGGAATTCGAACAACCCCTGCATGACGGCGGCGAGATGGCCTCGTTCAAGCTGGAGGTCAAAACCAATTGGAAACTGGCGGTCGAGAACTACTGCGAAAGCTATCACCTGCCTTGGGTGCATCCCGGCCTGAACAGCTATTCCCGGTTGGAAGATCACTATAACATCGAAGTCCGCGGGCATTACTCCGGTCAGGGCACGCTGGTCTACCGGCAGCTAAAGGATCAGGACGGCACCACCTTTCCCGATTTTGAAGACCTGAGTGACAAGTGGGATGAAGGCGCGGAATACGTAGCCTTATACCCGAACGTCCTGTTGGGGGTGCAGCGCGACCATGCCTTTGCAATCTTGCTTGAGCCGGTCGACCACGAAAACACCGTCGAACATATCCGGCTGTACTATGCCAAAAGCGTTGAGGACACGCCGCATCTGGACGGGCTTCGCACCACAAACGCACAACAGTGGCAGGCCATTTTCGAAGAAGATGTCTTTGTTGTCGAAGGTATGCAAAAGGGTCGCCACGGGGTGCTGTTCGATGGCGGACGGTTTTCACCCGCAATGGACGGGCCGACCCATAACTTCCATCACTGGGTCGCAACGCAGATCGAAAACGGACGGGCGGAGTAACCTCTCGGCCGGCCCCTTTTGGCAGGAGGTCCAATGGAAAAAGACGAATTGGATCGCCTGCTGTTAAAGGCCCATGAGCAGGACGATCATGCTGCCCTGATCCACTATTACACAATGGCTGCGGATGAGCGCGAGGCGGCACAGGACATTGATGCCGCTTGTTTTTACCTAACCCACGCCTTTGTCTTCGCGCTAGAATCCGGTGCGCCCGAGACCGAGACACTTAATGCACGCCTTGTCGCGCATGGTCGTGCACATCGTCTCGAATTTTAAGATTGGTGTCACGTCAGGGCGAATGCGCACCAGGCTATCCAAACTCTATGTGACCCCACGGGAAGCTGTTCAGACGTCTTAGGTCCCCTATAGTCAAATGAAACCGTCACGGTTGCTTTGGGAGGGGCAGGTGCATGGCGCACAGTGCGGAAATGCTGATCATTGGTGCCGGGTTCTCGGGGCTGACCATGGCAATCGAGGCACGCAAACGTGGAATCAGCGATATCGCCATCCTTGAAAAAGCGGGCGATATCGGCGGTACATGGCGCGAAAACACCTATCCCGGCGTGGCATGCGATATTCCCTCGCATCTGTATTCGATGGCCACGCACCTGAACCCGGACTGGAGCCGCGCCTATGCCGGTGGGGCCGAGATTCAGGCGTATCTGCAAAAGATCTGCCAGGATGAGGGCCTGTACGATCTGTGCCATTTCCACCAGCAACTGAAATCCGCGCGCTGGGACGGCGACCAATGGCAGGTGGAAACCGAGGGCGGGCAGCACTGGACGGCGCGCTTTTTAGTCTCGGCCATTGGGGCACTGCATCTACCGGATGTGCCCGACATACCCGGTGCCGACGGCTTTCCCGGCCCCAAGTTCCATTCTGCCGAATGGGATCACGACGTTGAACTTGTGGGTAAACGCATCGCTGTGGTCGGCACCGGTGCCTCAGCCGTTCAGTTTTTGCCTGAAATTGCGAAAACGGCAGCCCAAATCACCATCTTCCAACGGACCGCGCCCTACGTCCTGCCCCGCCCCGACGGGCCAATTGCACCGTGGGTTCGCAGCCTCTATAGGCGCATCCCCATCCTGCCCCGGATACGCCGCAAACTGATCTACTGGATTTTTGAGTATCGCCACCGTGTGTTTCGGGGCGAAGAGCGGATGGTCAACTTTGCCATGAAGATATGGAGAAACGGGCTGGAGAAAGCGATAACTGACCCCGAACAACGCGAACGCCTGACCCCTGGCTACAGGATTGGATGCAAACGTATCCTCAGTTCGAATGACTGGTACACGGCCCTTGCGCGAGACAACGTGACAGTAATCCCGCACGGGGTGGCGACAATCGAAGGAGATCAGATCATCGCCGCGGATGGCAGCCGGACCCAGGTCGATGTATTGATCTGGGGCACAGGCTTTCATGTGACGGACGTGGTCGAGCGTCTGGACATCACCGGAACCGATGGCCTGACCCTGCGCCAAGCGTGGACCGATGGGATGCAGGCCAATCTGGGCACTGCCATCGCAGGTTTTCCAAACTTCTTTATTCTGTTGGGGCCACATACCGGATTGGGCCATAACTCGGTCGTGCTGATGATCGAAGCACAGGTCCGCCATATAGGCCGGGTGCTGGATCAGATGCAGCGCAACGGCTTACAGGCCATCACACCTGACGCCGCGAAACAAGAAGCCTTTACGCAGGAAATGCAGGACCGCCACTCAGACAGCGTCTGGCAAGCGGGCGGCTGCACCTCGTGGTATCAGGATGCCCAAGGCCGTAACACGACGCTTTGGCCCGGCACCGTATCCGAGTATGAAAAGCGCATGGCCCGATCCGGGCTGGAACAATATCACCCTGCCCCTCCCCCAGCCGGAGATCGTTGACATGACCACTCTTCTAACCATCGCCCTGCTGATCGTCGCATTTTTTGTCGGCATGAAACTGTGGACTCGCAAACTGACTCGCCAAGGCCAAATCCGAGTTCCGCAGCTTGGGGTCATCGCGCCCGTGAACGGCGGCAGCATCCATTATGTGGAAAAGGGCGATCCGTCGAAGCAGACCCTTGTCATGATCCACGGGCTGGCTGGGCAGTTGCAGCATTTCACCTATGCCTTGGTCGACATGCTGGCCGATGACTATCACGTCATCGCAGTGGACCGGCCCGGCTGTGGCTATTCGACCCGCGACAGTGCCGATCTGGGCCGTCTGCCCGAACAGGCGCGCATGATACAAGAGTTTCTGGACAGCAAGGACGTCACCGACGCTGTCCTTGTAGGCCATTCCTTGGGCGGCGCGGTGTCGTTGGCGATGGCACTGGACCACCCAGAAAAGATCAAGGCCCTGGCTCTGCTAGCCCCTCTGACGCAAGTTTTGCCGTCGACACCCCAGGTTTTCAAACCACTGGAAATCCGCACGGAATGGCTACGCAGCCTGATCGGCAACACAATCGCTGTACCAGTGGCCGCCAAAACTGCACCACACACTCTGGATGTCGTTTTCGCCCCCGACCCTGCGCCTGCGGACTTTCTGGATCGTGCTGGCGGTGCGCTTGGACTGCGCCCGTCGGCCTTCATCACCGGATCGCAGGACGTTGTGGGGATTGATGACAGCATGGCGGCGCAGGTCGCCCGCTATGAGGAGTTAGCCGTACCCGGCGGCATTCTATACGGCACACAGGACGCTATACTTGCAGCCCACGCGCACGGCGATCCAATGATCCAGTTCGGCCTGTCAAACGAGTGGATTGACGGGGCAGGTCATATGATCCTGATCACGGCACCGGACACATGCGCCGCATTCATCCGCCAGATCGCAGAAACCAAGTATTTCGAAACCAAGGCGGCGCCCGAGACGGTTTGAACGGCGTGGAAAAGAATCCGGCTTTGACCGTGTTTTCCCTCTTGACCCGCCACAGCCCCTCGCTTAAATCGCCTCTCACTCATGGCGGAGTAGCTCAGTTGGTTAGAGCAGCGGAATCATAATCCGCGTGTCGGGGGTTCAAGTCCCTCCTCCGCTACCAAATTTCCCAGTTATAGCATTGAAAACAAAGGGAAATATGGGGAGCCAAAAACAACTTCCCATCATTTTACCCACATTTCCGCCCTCATATTGCCCAAATGATGTTGGGCGAAGCGCAAAGCGCAGCGGCAGCTTTCGGACAAAGTGGCGCGATTTGCCGGAAAGGTTCTTGCCAATAGTTGGCCACAGAGCGTGACTTACCCTACACGGGTGGAAATTGTTGCTTCTACGTCGATTCGTTCAAGTTTTAATGGCGAGTTTGTTCTTCGTAACCTGAAAGCTGAGATCATGTAGAGTGATCCTTTTCGAACGCGGCCATAGCCCTTTGAAGGCTGTAGTAAGGTGTCACAATCGCTATTCCCGTGTTTATTTGCCCCGAGGAAAGAGCGTTTCCCGCATCTACTTGATCTCCTGACGCATCGTAATGCCCATGGATCAGACCTAAGAAGAAGAACATCGGGTCGCTTGAATTAAAGAACTTCACGTTGCCTTCAATTGACCGAGTAAATCCGAGATTGAGGAATACAGGCGAGCCACTCAGCCCTCCGATGGAACGTGCCTCTATTAGATATGCATCAATTTCCCCAAATCCTTCGGTTCTAACTTTCTCGTCATCCATAGCCGCTAGATTGCCAACGCGAATGATAGGGATATTTTTACCCTTCCCAATATGATGCCGGAATAAACCAGTCATGAAAATCTCATCTCCCAGAGAAACTTCATGCTCTTTGATCACATCATTATTCAAGAACATGTTGGTAGGCAGAACTAAGTGGTCTGCGGTTTCAGGCACTCTCACGCTAAGGATGGCAACATCGGAACCGTCATCCGGGCAAGCAAACCAGTCTGTAATTCTACTTTTGATGACCTCAGAAGCGTCTGCGGCCTTCATATTTAGCCTGATTGCTACTTCCTGAACGCCCTTGCTTTTGAGGCCATCAATTACGTGCTTAGCAGTTACCGCATAAACGTGGCTGGCTTTTCCGCCCCCACTGTCACGTCCCACAAAAAAGACCGAACCGACTGCGTCGAACTCGCCACTCTGTTGGTTCCAGTATCCAATGTAAGCAACACATTTTCTGATATTCTCTGGTACTCTCATATCTATCGCATCACCTAAAAATGAAACTTACTTTGGGTCGGACCGCATCGAATACTTCAATCGGAGGACACGTCTCTTCGGCATGATCGGGGCAGGTATTTGTTCAATGGGAAACTCCAACTCAAGATGAGTTTCTGACATATCGCCGCTCAAATGAGGCCAAGCGGTCCCGGTCGCGCTTTTCCATCACTAAACTCTTCAAGACACTGTGGACTACACCAATTTGATTGTCTGCTAGCCTCGGTGAGATTTCGAGCGCCAACCGTATAGCTAAATCAAAGTCTTTTAGTTGCCCCAATGTGTTTTCGAGCGTTAGTGCGCCAGCAGCACCACGATCATTTTCCAACCACTTGACGACTTCAACAATACGGTCGCCCTTACCTTGTACCAAGATTTGTCGAAAGATCGCCGTCTTCATTTTGGGCGGAACATGAGCGTCAAGGATTTCCAATGTATGCCGTGCGTGCCAATCCAAGCGTGTTATGTACGACGCGAGCCTCTCAGCTTGATCCGCGTTGCACTCGAATGGAACGTCCGACAAAAAATTCAATACGTCTTGCCAATCAATGGCCTCAGACCCCATCCAGCGCAAAACTGCATTTTCAACGGCCCGAACATCAACATTTCGACCAAATTTAATCTGCATCGCAGCTTGGTATGTCGCTTTAAAACTGGTTTGTCTCAGCCAATAGTCATCGAGTTGAAACGTTGTATTGAAGTAAGCCAGAAAATCCCCCAAGCTTTCGTGAAAAGTTGGCTCCCACAATCGCTCCAACACGTCCACAGTTCCTTCGTTCACCGGGCATTCAAGATCACCCAGTAATACGAACAATTCGACAAAGAACTCGTGTTTAAGGATTGGCTGCCATTCTACAGACTTGACTAAGACATTATTTGTAAATGAGGCGGGCAACGGTATTTGAAGGCGGTCGAATTCAAATATTGGCAGCAGCAGCAATTCAATTAGATCACCCTCTCCCAAACTGATTGGCACCTCACTTGGTCTTAACCCCAGACCGTTTGGTACAGCACTTGATCGTAAGTATAGTTCCTCGTTAGTGGTAACTGCCGCAATAAACTCCTCAACGCGCTCAATCCACATGTCCCGTTCTGCCGGGCTTACACGACTACGTATCGAGCGTCGCTCTGCACTTCTAAAGGCCCGCATCTGCTGGTCGGTAAGGTTAGCCCCTAGGTAGTCCACTTCCAAAGGTAGCAAGAACTGAATATCCTGCCCCCTAAGATCAACACCGGTCAAGTCGGCACGCCGAAACAAAATCTCGGGCTCGATACCTGCGATTTTGGCAAGCTCTCTGAGATCACCGGTTTCAGCGTCTAGTACGCGCTCAACTGCCTCAAGAGCCGCTGTCAGTGATAGTGATTGCGACATCACAGATCGTCATCTCCGCGTAAGGGTCACTAGCTAAATCACCAGCCACCAATCCTTCATTGAGAAGTGCTTGCTTCAACACTTCACGGGCAGTCATGAGTTTCGCTTTCTTGTGAGCTCCCATTTCAAACAGCTTTTGTTTCTCAGAATCCTTGTAAGTAATGTCGTAGATATCGATGTCCTCTCGCAAACAACGAACCTGCACGCCAGCGACAGGGTTCAAATTGTTCGCATGATCCTTTTCCCGTGCCTCGTCGGTACGACCATCGACTATTGTAAGTCTTGGGGCATTGTGCGCATCGAAGACCGGCCCAGCGAGCCGCTGGTTGTCTAACTCACGCCCATCAACCGACCATGCATGGTTACCCCGAACCATTTTCCACAGTTCATTGTAAAACCCAACGGACTGCTTCGAGTTTGTGACGCTTTCTCGTTGCCATTCGTGCACCCCGCCTATTTCGGCATCGGCCACTGGTCCCTTTGGCCTCAAACTGAGCTTTCCTCTGGTCTTCACACCTGTCTGCTTGCTTTCCGTAAAAGTCACCGACTTTGGGTTTAGCGGGCGTGGAGATCGAACGGTAGCCGCGTCCACACGAAATGGAGCGGAGGCCGGCAAAACAAAAATAATATCGCAACGTTTTACGGAGAGCTTAAAGACAACCTGAGTAGCTGCACCACCGCCAAGTCGTTCCTCGCTGAATGATACATCCGCATGTAGTGTAAATCTGTTAGGAGCTTCCTTGTCCTGTACAAACCATGCGTTCACACTGACCAACTGCTGCAGGCTTCGATGAGTATTGTCTGTGTTTTCACCCAAGCTGCCATCTATATTTTTCAAACGATAATACCTCAGTGATTTGTCAATTTTCCGACAACAAGTTTTAAAGGGGCAGATACCTGTGATGTATTTCAAGGTTGTACGCTGACAGTTACCGCACTGGCTGAAATCTTCAATCGGTCAAGTTGCCTTAAATACACCGTTTCTACACCTTAAGACACCGCCGACTGTTGCGTCGCAAGCTTCAGCATCGCCGAACAAAATTTTTAACACGGCTTGAAAAGTCCCTAACAACATCGCAACCAAATCGGAGTATCGGAAACAGATGCGTTGTCCTGACCAACATTTACTTCCCTGACCTCGCAATTCGCTTGAGTTCTGCAAGTTGCTCCTCGGTGAACGCCTCACTCTGATGCACGGTAGCAATATCCATGTCATGAGGCATATAAGTTGCGATCCTGTATCCCTTCACGACATTAGTCCCGTAGTCCACATGCATAGAGCCGAGTATCCATTGACCCGCCTCTGTTTTGATCAAATGGACTTCGCCATCGCTGCCGCTTAGATCGACACAAGCCTGTACGAGTGAGTTGATATCCTTGTTCAGCTTTTTGGTAAGCGTTGCGTTACTGTCGTCAGCCAATACTTCGCTCCGGCGTTCATACCAGCGCGCTATCCCATGAGAAGACAAGAAAAAAGTAGTACACGGCTCCTCGTGAACTTCACCTCTTTTGTCAGTCGAATAGCCCTCTTTCTTTATATAGATGCCGGAGTCTTTGTATTCTTCGCCACTTATGGTGAAAACTCTACTGTTGGGCTCTGGTTTGAGCCTCAAGAGAGAAAAAACTTGAACTTTTCTGGCACTTTTCGCGTTGACCCATGCTACGAGCGGATGCTTGATCGTCTGCTTTGCTTGCCGCTTAGCTTCCCGTAACGTCCGAAGTGGCGTGAGTTTAAGCGGCGGATGGGTATCAGCTTGCCTTATAAGTTCTCTAATAATTCGACTTGGCACATTTTTGGAAAGGCCCTGCTTGTTAACTGCCATCCATCCTTCTCATATTTTCTTCTGACTAAACTGAACGAGTACGCGCGCCAAATTTCTAGCAAATGCTAACCCGTGATACCTGCCTGCTAAAAAGCTTGCACAAACGCGAGTTGGTAAAATACCAGCTCAAAACTTCTCGAAACTCTCCAATCTTTGAGTGGCGGCAAGATGCTCGGTCAACTTGCGATACTGCTTTCGCGTGAGTTGCGCTAGGAACTTGCGGCCATCACTCAGCTCGACAGCGGCAATCACATTGTCCGTTTTGCCGCCAAAATAGGACCCAAAGGCTACTCCCAATGGACCGGCGAGAGCCAAGCCGACAAGGCCCCACCCCGCTGTTGCAAGGCCGGAGCGATAAGCCTCTTCATCTACTGTTTCGACTTTAACTACATCATTTTTGATCTGATAGGTGTGCCGTTTGTTAAAGAACGTACTGCTCCCCTTTTCTTTCCGAAGCGTCAGTGCCCCCATCATAACAACGTGATCTTCATGCTTTCCAATATGCAGGCCTTCACCGGCTAAAACTGTAAATCCCATAGACTGTAATCCTACCTAACGATCGGTTTTCACTACAAAAAGAATACGGCTCAAATTTGACTTTCAACTAGAAATTGAAGTGCGACGAGCTTTTGAAAGGCCCTATTTTCTGACTGATCGATGCGCCGACATAGACGCGGACAACCCTTACAGGGATAAGCGAGAACTCATATTTTGATAGGTTTTTAGCTGAAACGATTTCCGGGAAGTTAAGATTGGTTAAAACGTGGGCGCTGCAACCAGTTGCAACGCCCAGCGCGATGTTCAAGGTTAGTTGCAACCAGTTGCACCGTAGCTTGCCCAGAGAGCATTAGCGGCTCCGAGAGCCAACGCGACCGGCCAAAACAAAATGAATGTGCCCTTTACCAGCAGCATTTCCCCAGTCGTTTCTCGTTCTTCCCAGCGCATCACCTCCAATTCGACTTGAGTGACCGCATCCAGTCGAGTGATGTGCGGAACAGATGGCCGGGGCAATACGATCATTCGCCAGAGGATACTACCGATTGCACAATAGGCCGCAGCGAAGAGAAACTCAGTCAGGACCATTTTCTGAACCCTTGCTGCGGCTGTTGAAGTAGTTCGCTTTCAAACTTGCACAAAGGCGTTCTTTTTCACGTTCTAGAGGCTCACTTAGTTCGCGGAAGAGGTCCTTGTCCTCCGCTGCGTCTCGGCGAATTTCACGAATGCGCTGTTCTTGCTGTTCGTCAGGTGCAGCCGAAAGCCGTACAGCATCCATTTCTGCCATACGCTTAAGTTGGCGATCATCTCGTGCATCTCGCAAGCGCTGCAACCGGCGTTCGATGTCGATACCTGCCGGTGACTGCTTGTACAATGTATCCTTCAATAAGGCCCATCCTGTTTCTAAATCATCACCCGCATCCAGCAGGTTTTCTTGGTGTCTGTTCATTGTTTTTCCTTTCGGCTTAAGGGAAAGTTTGAGCGCAGCGCAGGCAAGTTTCTGTCCGTCGCTGCCGCCGTTTTTCAGTGTGAATTCGATTGGTCGGAGTACATCCGGAAAATTTGCCGGATAGATACACCCTCAAACGTGTCGCGCTGGGCGAACAGGTTGTTGTGAAAGTGCTTCACGTACCAATTGCGATGCCTGAAGCGTCGTGATTACGCCGACACGAAAATCTCATATACATCTGTCGTGTTACGCGTCGCCGATAAAATCCATTCCCAATCAATCCACTAAGCGATATCGCGTAAGGTTTCTCATCAAGTCTGGGTGACACATGGGTGATAATCTCCAGATTTCGATTGCCAGCATTACAATCCGCAATACCCCCGAACGCCTAGCCCAGATCTGACATCAGCCCTTGGCCAATGTATAAGCACCAGAAAGAAAGGCGTTCTTTAAATAGACAGGCAGCTTCTCGGGATATTCTTTCACTTCCTTCTTGGCGAAATTGGACAAAGCCACCGGATTGACGAACCTAGTGTGACATCCTTCTGTAAGCTGGATCAGAGTCTCGATTTTGAAAGAGACCGCACCGCCTGCCATACGGCCTTTCTTTGCGCGCGTTTTGATCGCAAATGTTCCAACCTCGTTTTCGCGAGCAAACTCATCAAGCGCGGCCATGAATGAACGCAAATCTGCCTCGGATGTATCATCCTCGAGTTCAATCCTTGTGGTCTTAGGTCGGAGCATCTCCACCTTGCCCTCGTCATCCAGGTCGACGACGGCAAGCCGAACCTCCTGTGCCGATAACTCGCAACCGCATACTCTCATATGTCATTCCTTTGTGTGACAGTTCCTCACTAACATCTTTCGGACCAGAATATATGCCAACTATACCGGTGTCCGCGCCTTATCGCAGTCAACAAGCTTAGTCATTCAGATCCGCAATGCTGGCATAAGGCAAGACGGTTGAAGGCAGTCATGCCGCGCCTAAGAGCCCAAAAAGTCCAGCCAAATCTCTCTGTGAGGCTTTCCTTAGGCACCGAAAGGAATTTCTGAATTGTGAGTTTTGATCTTATTTGATTCTGCAATGCGGACATTCACTTGGCTCACGTCGAACTTCTGCTCCGCGGGACGTAGCGAACTTTGAACTTCTTTCTCTCAAGGTCCGCTTCGTTGATCAGGGCTGGACAAAAACGATCGTCTTCTCGGCTATCAGCCTTCTGGTTTGGTGCGGTTGAGAACTACACATCGGCGCGCTTCAAGAAGGTCAACGCGAGACCCAAGGCGACAAGAAGACCACCACAAATTCTGTCGATCCAGAGCGCCCCACGATTGCTGAGAAACTGAACTGCTTTTGCGCCCAGGCCCGCATAGGCGGCCATGACGATCACATCGACGGCGATAAAGATCAGAGCCAACGTTACATACTGCTGAAACATCGCTTCAGTCGGTGTGAGGAACTGCGGAAGGAAAGCTGTGAAGAACAGGTAGCCTTTGGGGTTTGTGACAGCGACGAGAAAGCTCTTCCTAAAGACTGCAACGCTGTTGTGAAGCGTTCCCGATCTGTTGTCTTCGGATGGGTTCGCGACCGGTTCCAACTGGCCGGAAGATCGCATCATCTGTACGCCCAACCAGACGAGGTAGCCGACACCGATCCATTTGACGACGCTGAACCAAAAAACTGATGCGGCCAGAAGTGCTCCGAGCCCCAGACCGGCAGCCGTGATCAGAACAGCATCAGAGAATGCGGCCCCTGCGATGCCGTACCCTGCCGTAGCGATGCCGAATCGTGATCCATTGGACAGGGCGAGGAGAACGGTTGGGCCGGGCGTCATAACAACAACCAGCGCCAAAAGGGCGAATGTCAAAAGAGACAATTCCATCATGCGGACTCCGAATTCAGAAAGTAGATGGCTAGGCCGGTCAGGATCAGGCAAACCCCGCTCAAAATGGTCCTAAGCAAGTTCCAAACCTGCCAGGAGGCTGAGTAGTCTTGCCAAATTTCACGGGCTGATCCGATGTCAGTTGGTACGGCAACCTCCGCCAGGGCTTCATTCATGGGGACATTCACCGTTGCTGTGACGAGCAAGGCACCGACGATGTAAAGAATGGCGGCGAGTCCAAAGTGCACGGCTGATTTGTTCCTGCTCTGCCGGGCCGCGATGAATGCCGTTGCCGCCAAAATGATTGGAGTCAGAAAGAAGGCCGGGAAAAACACCGCGTTTCGGACGGAGGTGTTCATCGCTTGCATCGCGGCGATTGCCGTTCGCGGGTCCGTCGCGTCCAAACCCCACATCGTCGAACATACCCAAGCGTAGAAAAAGCCAAAGATGGCCCCGATGCTTAGGAGTGAAAGCATCGACATTGGCAGAAGCAACCGAGCCATTAGACTTGCTCCGCCTCAAGTTCCCGGTGTTGGCGCGCTGCTGACACGACCGAGGCAAAGATGACCACCGCAGCGAATTGACCAAGCAGAACCGCCGGATAGATCAGACTAAATTGCGCATCGAAATATTTTTGAGGCCCGAAGGACACCAAAGCCATGATTGCAGCGAGAGCGCTTAAAATGCGTCCCGCCCGACTGTCCAGCGGTTGCACGATGATAGCCCCCAAAGCGACAGACATCGCAGCTCCTAGAAATGGAGCAATGCCGAACAAGGGCGTGGCGATGGGCGGGTGAGGTCTGATCCCGGCATACAGGGCGGAAAGCATGATCCCCTGCAGAAGAATGAGTGTCGCCAGGGCGGCGATGACATGACGATTAGATTGTTCCATTGCTTCTCCAAAGCGTAACTATGATTACGGTTGCATGTATCCGTAATTACAGTTACGGTTACTGTCAACAGGCTGGAGAATAATTTTGCGTGAAGAGAAACGATCCCTGCGGCAGCAACAGATCGAGACGGCGGCATACGAAGTGTTGGAGGCCAAAGGGTACGGAGGTACGTCCATGCAGGGAATTGCCAAGCATGCACGCGCCTCGAATGAGACGTTGTACAACTGGTACGGAGACAAACAGGGGTTGTTCCGCGCCCTTGTCACACGGAACGCTGAAGAAGTTAAAGCGCATCTGGAATCCGAACTGCAAACCGACCATGACGCGCTTTCAATTCTGGGAACGTTGGGTCCGAAGCTTTTGGATTTGCTGACAGGTGATCGCGCTGTTGCCCTCAATCGAGCCGCAGCAGCCGATAGCAGCGGCGAACTCGGCGCGACGCTTTCAAAGGCGGGGCGAGAGGCAGTGTTCCCACTGCTCGAACGGGTGTTGCTGCGCGCCCGGGACGAGGGCGTGCTCAACTTCAAACATACCGGAGAGGCTGTGGCGCTCTATCTGGACCTGCTGATTGGCGATCAGCAGATCAGGCGCGTCATAGGCCGCCTTCCTCAGCCATCGGAGACCTTTTGCCAAGAGCGGTCCGCGCGGGCTGTCAGGCTCCTCCGCGACCTTCTCGGCTAGACTCAAAGCTACCAAAGGAAATCAAAACATGACGACCCTTCTCGCGCCCAATGCCTGCCAGACCATGGCCGATCTCCGCGCCCAAATCGACGCGATCGATACGGACCTGATAGGCCTGCTGGTCAAGCGCAGCCACTATATCGACCGGGCAGTGGACCTAAAGAAGATTGAAGGATTGCCTGCACGCACAACGGATCGGGTTGCTGCGGTGCTGGACAAGGTCAGCACAACCGCGTCGGAACAGGGGCTGGACCCGGACCTCGCGCACAAGCTTTGGGCTGAGCTGATCGAATGGTCGATTCAGCGGGAAATCAGGGAGCTTGGGGAATAATGCCTTTCGGAGACGCCAGCGGCGCAATTGATGGGGCGGACCTATGAAACTCATCCGCGATATCAGAGCTGCTGGGATTTTTCATAAGGCAGCGAAGTCAATGCAAGCAGGTGACTACCAAGGCGTTCTTGACCGCCTCGATGGCTTCCAGGCACAACCGTATTTCACGGCCAAGGCAGAACTGTTTCGCGCAATGGCGCGGCATCGGCAGGACAGGTTTGCCGATGCGGTTCATCACTATGACAATTTCCTGACGAACCATCTCGCGGACATGCCGCCAAAGGACCGTGTCTATGTGGAAGAGTACGCGAAATTCTTCATAAGCCGTGCTCAAGCGAGAATTGATCCGTCAACACCATTATATTCATCTCTTGCGGAATTGAGAGAACTTGCAGCCTTGGCGCCATTCCTCACCAGAGCCGAGTTTTCTTTTGACAACTGGGCAGAAGCCGACGTGACCGGAAAAATCTGACCTTCAATTTCTTGGCCAAATGGCGTTTTGATCTAAGGTTTGCGGCCGCTGCATCTACCCCAATGGCCGCTATTTGAGACGCAGGTCCTTTGGGTTTCGCCTGGCAACCTGATAGACCCGCCAGGTGTGAGCAACCCTACTCGCCAGAAAGAAAAAAGGTGAAAAGAGCCCGCGTTCTCTGGCCCTCCGATCCAACAGTACGCGTTGCGCGGGAAAATGTCCGCGATGGGCCGCCGAAATCAAAAATTCGTCGCCCTGATGAGAGTCACCTCGATCTGCCATTTCTCGATGAACGTAGTAGCCCATCGCAGGATCACCGGCCTCTTCCAGCCAGCCTACAACTTTGCGCACGGTGGAAATGTCCTCTGCAGCCAAGGAGAGCATAGCCACCTCCCGCAAAACCGGGCTCAGATCTCCGAACTGCGGACGGAGTGAGCTTTCGCTGCGGCTGCGCCAAAGACTGCTTCGAGTGAGTGTGTCAAAACCGGTCGTTCTTGATCGCTAACGGTGCGTCAGACATCGCGCGAGCTCTACCACCGATTTGATCGCGCGCCGGGCGCGTGCCCAAGTCGGGAGTGCGCGACAAAGCTGTTTTCCGTAGTATGGAAACCAGCCCCTTCCCGCCTCAATCCCAGTTTCTCTGAGAGTGCCTACTCAGAGAACCTTGCGGTAGTACACAGACCTTTTTCCTGCGCAAATTGAAAGAGAGGAAGGCGGAAATATGCAATCAAACGCATCTGCATGTATCAGAATTCTGGAATCCCTAGTACCGCCATCTGTTTGCCAACCCGCTCAAGTACGTCTGGAGAAAAGACCATTGCTTCTTTGAAGCGTTTCACTGTCATGTCTGGATGGGCGCGCAATAACTTCTCTGCAGACGTGCGCGCTTCTTCTTCGCGTCCTGCTCCCAACAGCGCGGCACAGAGGTTTCGGTGAACCCAATGTGCATTCGGGCGTTCTTGCAGAGCGCGAATAAATAGGTCTGCCGCCTGATTGTCGTCACCGGCAACCTGATGAGCGCTGCCCATGCCTACAAGATTGTTGAAATTCATCGGGTCTAACGGGCTTAGGCGCATCGCCCGTTCGAAGTGTTTCATGGCCATTTCTGGCCGGTCTGCATAGGTTTCGAGCCAGCCCAAACGGCTCAATGCCCATGCGGAATTGGGATCGAGCTGGATCGCGCGTTCGAGAAGGACACGCGCAGCACCATAGTTGCGTGCAAATGTGTGAACCGTACCTAGTACCGACAGTATCAATGGATCGTCGGAAGACATTTGGGCGGCCCGTTCCGCGCGGGATAGCGCCTCGGCCTTCGCTTTGCTGATATCAGCGACCCAATTGTACACAGAGCGTTGCGCCCAGCACCAAGCGGCGAGAGCAAGTGCCATTGGATAATCGGGATCGATCTCAAGAGCCTTGTCTAGAAGCTCCAACGCTCTTGCCGCTGATTGCTCCTCTAACATCCAGGCATCGGGCATGGCGCGCATCGTGTAGTCATACGCGCCAAGATCATGAGGCGGCTTCCGCCGTGTACGTTCAATCTCCGCAAATTGAATTGAGGGCTGCAGGGCGCCAGCGACTTTCTCCGTTATCTTGTCTTGGAGATCGAAGATGTCGTCGAGAGACCCGTCATACTTGTCTGCCCACAGGTGTGCCCCTCCATCGGTTTCGATCAGCTGCACAGTGATTCTAACGCGTTGCCCCGCACGTTGGACCGATCCTTCAAGTACGTACTTCACGCCCAACTCGCGCCCGATATCCCGGACATTCATGTGTCGACCCTTGTAGGCAAAGGACGAATTCCGCGCGATCACGAAGAAGGACCGGATGCGCGAGAGGGTGGCTGTGATTGCCTCGACGACACCATCCGCAAAGTAGTCTTGGTCCGCGTCACCAGACATATTGTCGAAAGGTAAGACGGCGATTGAGGGCTTTTCCGGCCGCTGGAGCTGAACGCTGCTAGAACTTTTATGGGTGTTGTTGTCAAGCTCCGGAGACCAACGGAACACACGCACCGGCGTGGGGATGTTCTTTAATTGATGTTCGCCATCATCGGCAAAACTTGCTTCGATCCTCTTGGCAACGTGTTCATGAGTGCTTGCACTAAGGCTTATCCCACCTGGAGAAGCAATTTCCTGAAGGCGAGCAGCGAGGTTCACACCATCGCCAAAGATATCTTTTCCCTCGATGATAATGTCGCCAAGGTTGACGCCGATCCGAAGTCGCAGGAGCGGTTTGCCTTGCGGGTCCTCCTTCCGGGTAGACATTGCGGTCTGTATCTCGACGGCGCAAGCCACGGCGTCTACCACACTGCCGAATTCTACCAATGCACCGTCACCCATCAGCTTAACCAAGCGTCCCTTGTGAGCGGCTACGGTTGGGCCGAAGATTTTCTTGCGGATTTGGTTGACGGCGGCAAGGGTCCCTGTCTCGTCGGCGTTCATCATGCGTGAGAACCCGGATACATCCGTGGACATGATGGCTGCTAAGCGGCGCTGAACGTTCGTTGAACTCATACTGCTTTCCTAGCGGCGACTGCGTGAGCTCGCAAGACCGACGCATATTCGAGGTAGTGTATCTACCGCTTCTGCTTGATTGTTCTTGGCTTCCCAGCGGAACATGAACAATAACAGAGGTGGTATGGCACTGTGGCCATATAAGCTGGCCCCGTTTCAGTGGACGGTTTCAAAAGGTCCAGCTGACCGGTCTGCGAAGTCAGCCGGGCTTACGTTGCCAAGATACCCATGTCGACGACTTCGATTGTAGAACAGGTCGATCTACTCGACCAGATCGAGCGACAGTTTGGTGGCGGCAGACCAAAATTCTTAGGACGATGGGGAAGCCGCTACAGGTCCGAAACCATGCGTCGCCTACTTTTGTGGCAGGTCATAGGCTAGCCCAGCTCTGAAGCTCGCATGTCTGAATCTCAGGTGGGCTCGCTGACCCAAAGGAATAGGGCGGAGGTTCACCCATCCTTAAGACTTTCTTGCGCTATGGACACCATCTCCTTGATCAAAATGTCGAAGTCGCTCTGCGTGCTGCGGTGATTGGCGATAGCGCATCGCAAGGCATAAGTGCCAGAGACGCGGGTATCCGAGAGCGCCGCAATGCCGGTTTCCTGCAATCTCAGCATAACCTCCCGGTTGAGAAACTCGCAGTCTGTATCGGAAAGCCCCTTTGGACAAAGACGAAAGCACACGATGTCCAGAACCGGCTCAGCCAAAAGTTCCATGTCGGTGCGTGCGCGGATCAGATCTGCCAGATAATGCGCCTGGTCGATGTTCTGGTCGATCAGGCGGGCAAACTTCGCGGCACCGTGCTCCTTCAGGCTCATCCAGACTTTCAGCGCCCGGAAGCCGCGCGAGGTCTGGATGCCGAAGTCGTGCAGCCAATCGGCGGCCGCAACGCCGCGGGTTTCGCTTTCCAGATAGGCCTGAGACAAGGCAAACGTGTCCAGATGTTGTTCACGTTCTTTAACTAAACAGCAGCCGACCTCAAACGGAGCATGCAGCCATTTATGCGGATCAAGCGCAACGGAATCCGCGCGTTCCATTCCAGCCAGTAGGTGTCCGTGTTTCGGCGCCATCGCAGCGAGGGCACCGATGCAACCGTCAATGTGGAACCACAGGTTTTCTTGTGCGGCTAGATCTGCCAAGGCAGGAAGATCATCTATGGCTCCGGTATTTATCGTTCCGGCATTGGCGATGATTGCCACGGGCTGGACGCCCTCGGAACGATCAGTTGCGATCTTCGTCTGAAGCTGATCTACATCCAACCGATAGTCAGGCGTTGACGGGATGCGCCGCAGCGCCCTGCGTCCGAGACCAAGAAGTTCCATGGCCGTCAGATGGCAGCCATGCACCTGGTCGGAGCCGTAAAAGGCCAGACGAGCGCCGCTCAACCCTCCTTCCCGGATGCTTTCTTGCCCAAGGGCTTCATTGCGGGCAACGGTGAGCGCAATGAGGTTGGCCACTGAACCGCCACTGGTCAGCGTACCGCTGGCGGTGCTCGGGAAGCCTGCGATTTCCTTGAGCCAGTCTACCACTTGCCGGTCCATCTGGGCTGCGGCGTGATTACCCCCCCCCAGATTCGAGCCAAGAATAGCGGCCAGGAAATCACCCAGAGCGCCGGTGAAGTTACTCGATCCCATGTACCACATCCAAAACCGCGGATGGATGTTGCCCATTGGATAAGGCATCAGATTCTCCTTGATCTGATCGAGCACCTCTTCCAGCGGCGTGCCACTCTCGGGTAACGGAGATTCATAGAAACACTGCACCTGCTCTGGCATCTGTTGCCAGACCGGCGCGTCGCGCACCTCGCTCAGATAGGCCACCGCATCGTCAACCGCGCGATGTGCCGCCGCGCGGTGCGCCGCCCAGTCAGCAGGATCAAGGGTCTCTTCGCCTGACACTACGCACCCATCTGCGCTGTGGGTGTCGAGTGCGAGATCGCGATTTCTTCTTCGGTCATCTCCGGCTCGATGTTTTCGAAAAGTGGTGTGGTCATATAGCGCTCTGCTGTGTCTGGCATCATGGCCAGTAGGACAGAGCCTTCGGGCGCGTCCTGTGCGACTTGCAGCGCAGCCAGAACGGTTCCGCCACCAGACACGCCGGTCAGTATCCCTTCCTGACGCGCCAGATCTTGCGCTGTTTTGATCGCGTCTGGACCCGCAACGGGCATCAGTTCATCAAAGTACTTGTTGTCCAGAGATTCTTGAAGAACCGCCGGGATGAAATCAGGCGACCACCCCTGGAACGGGTGCGGCTCCCAAGCGCTGTGGCCTGAAGCCGGGCTGCCATTTGGGTTGCGTTCCTGAGCAATGCCACTGGCGACCAGCCCCGCATTGGCAGGCTCGGTTAGCACGATTTTGGTTTCGGGGCGGTCACGTCTGAGCACCCTCGCCACGCCGGTCAGCGTGCCTCCAGTGCCGAACCCGGTCACAAAATGGGTCAGCTTGCGCCCCTTGAAGTCAGCGACGATCTCCGGCCCTGTGGTGCGTTCGTGGATTAGCGCATTGGCCTGCGTCTCAAACTGGCTGGCTAGAAACCAACCATTAGCCTCGGCCAGTTCCACGGCTTTGTTGTACATTCCGACCGCCTTGAGCGCACGCGGTGTTAAAACCACCTTGGCTCCAAGCATGCGCATCAGTCGCCGCCGCTCAACTGAAAAACTGTCCGCCATTGTGATAACCAACGGATAGCCCCGGGCGGCGCAAACCATGGCGAGGCCGATGCCGGTATTTCCGCTCGTGGCTTCGATCACCGTTTGCCCAGGCTTCAAGGCACCACTCTTCTCCGCCTCGTCAATGATGCTTACGGCCAGACGATCCTTCACTGATGCCGCCGGATTAAAGAACTCTGCCTTCACGTAAAGCTCCACATGTGATGGTGCGAGTTTTTGCAACTTGATGATCGGCGTGCTGCCAATGGTTTCAGTGATGTTGTCGTAGATCATCGTGTTTTCCCTCGTTTCGGCCATTTTGGCTGTTTGTTTTGAATCAACTCTATTCCAGCTTTGGCGTCAGAGCTTGCAGAACATCTGTAGAAATCCTGTAGAGATGTTATTGTAAGCGATGATTTATTGTTTTGGTGATTTTGAACTGGATACGGGTTCGGCTGAACTGCGATGCGGCGGACAGGAAATTCCTGTCGAGCGGCAAGTCTTCCTGCTGCTGGAGTTGCTGGTCAAGAACGGCGAAGGTCTGACCTCTCAGACAGACATAATTGATACGATCTGGAACGGGGCAGCGATCTCAGATGCGGCGATCGCCAGCCGTGTCCGATCGGCCCGCGCGGCAATAGGAGATGACGGCGAACACCAGCGCGTCATTCGCACGGTAAGGGGCCGGGGCTATAGGTTGGTAGTTCCGGTCGTGAAGCGAATGAACCCCGACATGGCCGGCTTTTCATCAGCGGAGGGGTCGGCTCCGTCTATCGCTGTGCTCCCGTTCAGTGCGTTCGGCGACTTGGACCGCGCAACGATCATTGCCCCTGCCTTGGCTCATGAGCTGATCGTTACTCTGTCTTTGACCCGGTCGCTGACGGTCATTGCACGGGCTTCTAGCTTTCAAGTGGCCGACGGGAGGGAAGCGCAAGAGCGGCTGGATGTCGATTACGTTGTTACTGGGTCCGTAGAGATCCGCGCCAAAAGCGTAACCGTGTCTCCGGTCATGACATCGTCCAAGACAGG
The DNA here is from genome assembly GCF_056537925.1 of Ruegeria sp. BI7. Taxonomy (NCBI): domain Bacteria; kingdom Pseudomonadati; phylum Pseudomonadota; class Alphaproteobacteria; order Rhodobacterales; family Roseobacteraceae; genus Ruegeria; species Ruegeria sp. BI7. The sequence goes on along the minus strand of NZ_JBQFSK010000005.1, from coordinate 111,926 downwards.
AGAGGTTATCTGGGCCGACAGGTTTCACGGCAAGCTGGATGACATCTTTACGATCAAAGCAACTGTTGCCAATTCCGTTGTCTCTGCTGCGGAAATGCATGTGCCGCGCCATCAGGCCATTCAAGCCAAGGCGCTTGATACCGAAGCTTTAGATGCCTGGAGTTTCTTTCACCTTGGTCTCAACCAAATTTACCGTTTCACCTCCGAAGATAACGCCAGGTCGGCTCAGTATTTTCAGGAGGCCCTCTCAAGGGCTCCCGATTTTGCCCGCGCGCATGCGGGTCTGTCATTTGTCGCCTTTCAACGTGCCTTCACAAGTTTTGACGAAGATCGCGGGGCCGCCGCACAGGAAGCCCTGCGCGCCGCCGAAAGGGCTATGGAGCTTGCCCCCGACGATCCCTTTTGCAATTTTGTTTTCGGCAGAAGTTACTGGATGTTGCATGATTTGGAGTCAGCGACGCATCACTTGGAACGGGCCGTCCAACTGAATCCAAACTATGCCCAGGGCCATTACTCGTTTGGTCTTGTTCAAACGTTGAATGGGATCAGTTCAGACAGTATTGATCGCACATCCGAACTTGCCACGCGTCTCAGCCCGCTAGACCCGCTTCTTTACGGGATGCACGGCATGAAAGCGTGGGTCCGGGTCAATCGACAAGACTGGGCCGGTGCCGCCGAATGGGCGGACAGGTCCGCGCGCACACCCGGTGCTCATTTCCTCATAGACATGTTGGCGGCGATGACCCATGAGGCTTGCGGCAACAGCAATGAGGCAAGGCATTTTGCGTCCCGCGCCCGTTCCCGCCGCCCAGACGCCAATCAGGACCAGTTTTTTGCAGCCTTTCCGCTGCCTGAGGGCCTGGCCCGAAACACCGGTCGGGCCGCTCTGACACAACTGGGTTTTTAGACAGGTGTTGACGCAGGACAGGTCCGTAAGATCGGTTGGCGCACTCGACCTTAATGACTTGCAGAATAAACCTCTTCGTCTTTACCTCGGAGCTCAGATAGAAAGTGGTGTCAGTTCATTCCGCTGACCTCAATAAGTTCGCGCCGCCAAGACCATTGTTGACAATGCAGGCCACAGTTCGAACCAGTTGCTTTAGCCACCACCAGAGAAGCTGACATTGATGCCCGCTGCAGAAGCGGTCTCTTTGGGCTCACAGCAGCCTAATCTGAAGCCGCTACTAAACTTAACCAAATAGCAAAGTGTTATTGACGCTAAGTCGTTTGCTCTGTAACTTAACCAAATGGATAACCAATTACATACACAGTTCCACGCTCTTGCTGATCCCACGCGATTAGCGGTCGTGGAGCGCCTGCTGAAAGCCCCTGCCAGCGTAAGCGAACTGGCAGAGCCTTATGACATGGCTCTTCCGGCATTCACTAAACATCTCGGCGTTTTAGAAAGAACAGGTCTCATCACGAGCGAGAAAATCGGTCGGGTTCGAACTTGCTCGATTAACCCGGCAGCGATGAGCCAGCTTGAAAAATGGTTTTCTGATCGCCGCGCACTTTGGGAAGCGCGCCTCGACAAGCTTTCCGAACATCTCACTCACAACAAAAAGGACTGACCCATGGATATTTACCATGAGACCGTGACGCTGGAAAAATCGCTACCAGCTTCACCAGAGGACGTATTCCGAGCCTACACGGACCCGAAAGCCCGCGAGATGTGGTCTGCACCTGACGACACAACCGAAATCCGCATTCTGGAAAGCAACGTCCGAACAGGCGGTTCGGAGACAGGCATATGCGGCACACGCGGTGAGGAACTGAATTGGCGCATGGATGTCGCTTACCATCTCGTTGAAGAAGGAAAGCTTATCACCTTCACGGAGGAGCTTTGGGACGGCGATAACATGCTGACCATCGCGCTCATCACGTTCGATCTTAACAAAGCGCCAGATGGAACCACCATTTTGCACCTGACAGATCAGGTTACATCGTTTGTGGGAAAGGGCGGCGTCCAAGGTCATCGCGACGGCTATACGAAGGCACTTGATAATCTAGCTTCGATGTTGACTGAAAAGGTCGCTTGATTGCGCAGTAGAAAGTCTATGGCCGCTCATTCCTCCAAACGGCGGCGCTGTGAGCGGCCATTCGAGCGGCGTGCGGCATTTGGTAGGTGTGGGCTCCGAGCAGTCCTTCGCTGCGGTGTCCATCAATGTCCGCTTACAAGAAAATCAGGTGCAAAACTCGTCAGCTGTCACCCAAATTGTCACCCAAACGCGAAAACGCGCTTCGCGCTGAACGCGTGAAATAGGATAAGCATCTGTTTTTGTTTAATTTAAGTGGTGCCCGGGGGCGGAATCGAACCACCGACACGAGGATTTTCAATCCACTGCTCTACCCCTGAGCTACCCGGGCACGGGAACGATGTTCATCGTTGGGTGGAGGCCTTCTATGACTTGCCACAGGCAGTGTCCAGAGGCTTTTTCAGATTTTTTCAGTGTGGACGCGATTGCTCGGTTTGACCTTCGGATCCATCCGTGTCCAAGTCCTCTTCCCGCTGCGACGGAACCGCATATGAGCCGTTCAACCACTTGGCCAGATCGAGGTCGGCACAGCGTTTTGAACAGAAGGGGCGGAACTTGGTTACCGTGTCTTCACCACAGATCGGGCAACTCATTTCAACACCTCCGTCAGTGGAATACGGCCGCGTTTGCGTTGCAGTTCGTAATGGCCCAATGGTGTCCAACCCGCCAGGGTGGTTTCAATTCCATCTGCCTTGAACGCGGCGCGCAGGGCTGATTCAAAACCGCGCCGATCTTTCTTGGGCATTGGGGCAAGGTCCAAGGTGATTTGCCCGCCCAGACCCCGCACGCGCAACGCACGTGCCAACACCTTGGCGCAGGCGAAGTTCGCCTTCGTTCCGGCGGCCATTGAGGTGTCGGATCCGGTGTTTACATCCACTGCGACCAGGGCGCGTGTGGGCTGAATATACAAGTGCCCGCCGCCCGGAAGCGGCTCGGAAATACCGCGCACCTCGTCCAACGCATCTAACACGCCCTGTGTTTCAAAGCTTCCGTCCTGCGTCACCACTTCGGCCGGGTCGGTCCAGTCGCGCCAGGCCAGAACGTGAGGGCCATCGCCCTCCAACAACAGCTCGGGTTCGGTTCCCGGATCATTCAAAACCTGATCGGCATGGGCCAGCATGGCGTTGATGTCCTCGGCGATCTCGCCCGCATCTTCACCCAGACAACAAGAGCGCAGAATCAGGCCATAAGTGCTGCCGTCCATGCATTCATGCGCAATCTCAAGCAGACGGTCGCGCTCGTCCTCGTCACGGATTGAGCGTGAAATATTCAGACCTGGCGCTTCGGGTGTGACAATCGCATAGCGGCTTTTGAACAGGATGCGATCTGTGACTGGCAGCGCCTTACCCGGCTCTGCATAGCCAGTGATCTGCACCAGCATCAGGGTGCTCGGGGCCAATCCCTTCACCTGCCGCAAGAAGGCCGGACCGTCGGGAGTTGTCAGGAACATGCCACCCTGCCCTTTGACGGGGCGGTCGGCACGGGCGCGATAGATCGTGCCCGGTGCGGGGGCACCCCCTGCGATCAGGAAATCATCCAGCTTGCCATCCACCATTAAGGCAGCAGCTTCGCGGTTGTCGATATGATCCAGAACGATGGTGCGGCCCTTCATGACACCTCACGATACAAGGGATAGCCGATACCCTGCAAAAGGGCGGCAGTTTCAGACAGGGGTAGCCCTACGATGCCGGTGAACGAACCTAAAATCCAGGGAATGAACGCCCCGGCCGGACCTTGAATGGCGTAAGCACCTGCTTTGCCCTGCCAGTCTCCGGTTGCCAGATAGGCATTGATTTCAACGTCCGACAGGCGCTTGACCTTGACCTGCGAGACCACATCACGTTGCAACACCCGATCGCCACGTCGCACAGCGACCGAAGTGATCACGCGATGCCGCCGACCGGACAGCGCATGTAGGAATTCGGCCGCCTGCCCCGCATCTTCGGGCTTGCCCAGAATGCGACGGCCAAGCGCGACGGTCGTATCCGCACACAGGGTGACATCATCGCTATCCGCCTGAATAGCCTGCACTTTTGCCCGTGTAATACGATTACAGTAAGGCACTGGCAATTCGCCTTTCAAAGGCGTTTCGTCAATGTCGGGGGCGCGAATTGCATCGGGCTGCACGCCAAGCTGGGCCAGCAGGTCCAGCCGCCGTGGGCTGCCCGATCCTAAGATAAACGCCATTGCGGCAGGCGTTACTTGAAGCGGTAGTTGATCCGACCCTTGGTCAGATCATAGGGGGTCATCTCGACCTGAACCTTGTCGCCGGCCAGAACACGGATGCGGTTCTTGCGCATCTTGCCTGCCGTATGTGCGATGATCTCATGGCCGTTTTCCAGCTCGACCCGAAACGTCGCATTAGGCAGGAGTTCCTTCACGACACCGGGAAATTCGAGCGTATCTTCCTTGGCCATGTTGTCTCCATCATTACGTTGCACCCGCAGAATCTACGGGGATGTGCGCTTAAATGAGCCCATTTTGGGCTTATTTCAAGGCCAGAATCACCTAAAGGCGCGATAATGTGACGGAATCGACTCGCGGCGACTGCTCCTCCCAATGAGTGCGGTTCAGAACATGCCCATCGGTGCGAACTTCGGCAATTGCTGAAAGGTCGATATCCGCATAGGTCCATCCCGGCTGGTTCAAAGCGCCTTCGGCCAACACACCAGTCGCAGGAAACCCCTTGTCGGGTGGGCCGAAAATGCCGCCGGTGCCGGTATTCTTGTCCACCGCCTCGGACCAGTCATTGTCCCCGACCAGAGACGCCATCACCGTAACGCATTGATTTTCCAGCGCCCGTGACATCGCGCCGATCCGAACCCGCCAATAGCCTGCCAAAGCCTCGGTACATGAGGGGACCAGGATCAGATCGGCCTCGCTCAGCGCATGGCCCAACAGAGGAAATTCGCTGTCATAGCAGATCAACACGCCGATCTTGCCCAACGCGGTATCGAATAGTTTCAGCGGTCCGCCCGGCGCGATATCCCAGTCTTCGCGCTCAAAGCGGGTCATGATCTGTTTGTCTTGATGATCCTGCCCACCATCGGGCGCATAGAGTACCGCACGGTTTACCGGTCGGCCCGGCCCATCCACAATCGGGGCCGACGCGCCCAGAATGTAGGTCTTGTATTCCTGTGCAAGACGCTGATGCAGGGCCCGCGCTGCCTCCATCCGATCAGACACTGCCCGGATCGAACGCTCGAGATCGCCCGCGACGTCGACCCCATCCAATGTCGACAACTCCATCGCACCGTATTCAGGATAGACCAGCAACTCAGCCCCCTGTCCGGCGGCGTCTGAGACCCAGCGGCCTAGCTTGTCCTCATACTGCGCCCAACTGTCGAGCCAATCGAGGTTATAGGCAGCGGTTGCGACTTTCATTTTTTGAAACCCAAATCTTTTGGTCACGCGACAGTAGATTGCAAATGGATAGCCTGTACAGCTCAATTGAACCAAAAGTAAGCGCGCCAGCCCGCAAATTACCCAGTACAGAGTTGGTTTGGACGACCCAATAAACCTGCATTACTGTCCAGATTTGCATTAACCAATTTCGGCAACGTTACCAAGCTGTCAAATCGGACGCTGTCGGCAAAATTGTAATGCACCTTACCGGAGCGTAATCTGGCGGTGTTAGACTGTGTAACACTCAACCGATGCTTAGGGTTTTTCATAACGGGAGAAATTGACATGCCTCATTACATTAATCACTTCACTTGCTCGGCGGCGGCATGGCCAAAAGACCGCGAGGGGGAGATCGCTGCGTGGACCGATATGGTCGGCGACGCCAGCGAACTTGTGGAAGGGGAAGGCCCAGTCAAATTCACAGGTTGGATAAGCAATACTGAGGGCTATGTTCTCCTTGAGGCGGACTCCAAAGCCGAAGTAATTGGGATCTGTGCGCAATTCTGGCCGCTTTTTCACAATGACATCATGGAAATTGTGCCAACTGCAGAAGCAGGACCAGCAATTTTGGCTGGCGTAAAGCGAGGGTGGGAAAAGAAGGCATAGCACTTCGTTCTGGCGACCATCAGTTTCCCCTGAAGATCGGAAAGGCCGGCCAATTTGCGGGATTGCTACATGCTAACGGGTCAGCACCGTCTGTTAGATATCCCGTATCCAGAACTGCAGCGGCTTCAGCGTCTCGCCTTTTTCCCCGATATCCTTCCACGAGAACTGGGCGACGGCGCCTGACAGCGGCTCATATCCCCGCGCCCGCCAGAAGGCGTCCAGCGGCCGGTAGTTTTCGGGCCGCATCGGGTGATCCGCCGGGCGCTGTACGCCGCAAAAGGCGCATTTGCTGAAACCCAGTGCGCGGGCATGCTCCTCACGCAGATCGAAAAACTTATGGCCAACGCCCTGACCTCGATAATCGGACAACAAAACGGATTCCGCGCAGTAGAAGATCTGCGACAGATCCAGCCCGGTGCCCTCAAACGCCGCCGCGAAATCGTCGGCGTGGTCAGTCAGCGGTGCCCCAGTTGACGCGCCAATCAGGCGATCGCTGTCAAAGGCGCCGACGACAATTGCTTTGTCGCTGTCACGATAGGATTGCAGATATTTCCGCTCATATGTCAGATCGCCATCATAAAGGTAGGGCCACGCCCGAAACACTTCGATCCGCAAGCGCGCCACATCGTCCAGAGCGGCCTCTAGCGCCGCTCCGATCAGGGGGCGGACGGCGGTGACCTCAGCCACCGGACACCTGCTTGGTCCAGTCTGCAAGATTGTAGAAGGTGGTGACGCGGGTGATCTTGCCATCCCTAAGGTCAAAGAACGACCCCGCTGGCAGGCGGTAGGTCTGGCCGTGGGCCTCGGGCAGGCCCTCGTCAGTTTCCAGATAGGTGCCGTTCACGATGAATTCGGCCGCTGCACGTGTGCCGCCCTTGGCCTCGAAAACCACGATATCAGTCAGGTTCTCGCGATAGCAGCGGTTCATGTGATCGCAAAAAGCCACGAATTTCTCTTTCCCGACACGAATTTGACCTTCGTTCACGTGATGGGCCACATCCTCGGACAGGCAGGCCAACATGCCCTCTACATCGCCGGCGTTAAAGGCATCGAAATAGGTTTGGACGGTCTGGTTCATGGTCACTCCGTAGGTTCGCCCCAGCGATCTTTCAGATGCTTGATGATCTGATCGCGGGTCTGTCGGTAGTGATGTAGCTTTTGTTCGCGATTCTCGCCCAGTCCAGTAGGGTCCATTATTGGCCAATAATCGACATCCAGATGAAAAACCCGTGTCAATTCCAGCGCCTGACGCTGACTGGCGGGCGACAGAGCCACGACCAGGTCGAAGGAACTAAGATCGTCGCCCCATTCCTGCATCTCATCAAAGGACCGCGAGCGATGCCGGGACAGCTCGACGCCGATCTCGTGACAAACGGAAATGCAAAACCCGTCAATCTCAAGGTCGTTATGGACGCCAGCAGACTGTACATAGGTGCCGGTACCATAGAATTTCTTCATGATACCTTCGGCCATCGGAGACCGGACCGAGTTGTGGTCGCAACAAAATAGGACCGACTGCGGCAGAGGCTTCACGCGTCAGCCCCCAAAATGCAACACGCAAATCAGCGTGAACAGACGGCGGGCGGTGTCTGTGTCAATATCCGCCTTTCCTTCCAGCCGCTCCTGCAACACGCGGCTGCCTTCGTTGTGAATTCCGCGCCGGGCCATATCGATGGTTTCGATCTGGCTGGGTGGCAGGTTCTTGACCGCGTTGAAATAGCTTTCGCAGATCTGAAAATAGTCTTTGACCACCTGCTTGAACGGGCCTAGCGAAAGATGGAACTCGGCGGCTTTTTCCTCGGCCTCGGTGGCGATGTCAAAGACCAGACGTTTTTCACGGATCGACAGTTGCACGTGATACGGCCCGTCCGGCGCCGTGCGCCCATCCCGTTGAGGAAGGGTAAAACTGTTGTCTTCCAGCAGATCATAGATGGCGACCTTGCGCTCTTGCTCGATCTCGGGGGTCGGCGGCGGCAGGTTTCGATCATCCAGTTCGATATGTGAAATGCGGGTCATGTCGCGTGTGGTCCGTTCAGTTCAGCACAGAACTATAGCAATGGTTTTCATTGAGCAACGCACAGAAACGCCATGTGCCATAGGTCTTTGCGTCAATTCAGCCCATTGAGGCGGGCCGTCACCGACAGACCGTGCGCCTCAAGGCTTTCGGATTGCGCCAGTTGTTCCGCCGCAGGGCCAATGGCGCGCAGCGCGTCGGGCGTCATCTGGCTGAGCGTGGTACGTTTTAGAAAATCCATCACGCTGAGACCGGATGAGAACCTGGCCGAGCGCGCGGTGGGCAGCACGTGATTTGGGCCACCAACATAATCGCCGATGGCCTCGGGCGTGTACTGGCCCATGAAAATCGCACCCGCATGGATGGTTTTGTCACTCAGCGCGACCGGATCGGCGACGCAAAGCTCCAAGTGTTCCGGCGCGATGCGATTGGACAGGGCGGCGGCCTCATCCAAATCGCGCACGGTGATTATTGCCCCAAAGTCGCGCCAGCTGGCCCCTGCGATGGCGCGGCGTTGCAAGGTTTCAAGTCGCTTCTCAACCGCTTGCGCCACTGCCTGTCCAAAGGCCGCATCATCGGTGATCAGGATCGACTGGGCGCTTTCGTCATGTTCGGCCTGGCTAAGCAGATCCAACGCGATCCAATCGGGGTCATTGTCCTTGTCCGCGATCACGAGGATTTCAGATGGACCGGCAATCATGTCGATCCCGACCTTGCCGAACACTCGGCGCTTGGCCGCCGCGACAAAGGCATTGCCCGGGCCAGTGATCTTGTCCACTGGCGCGATGGATGCGGTACCATAGGCCAGCGCTGCAATCGCCTGCGCGCCACCGATGCGATAGATTTCGTCGACTCCGGAAAGCCGCGCGGCCAATAGGACCAGTGGATTCACCTGCCCGTCTGGCGTTGGCACCGTAATAGCCAACCGCTGAACCCCCGCCACCTTGGCCGGAATTGCATTCATCAGAACTGACGAGGGGTACGAGGCCAACCCGCCCGGCACATAAAGCCCGGCTGCCGACACCGCCGACCAGCGCCAGCCCAGTGTCGCCCCGGCTTCGTCGGTCCATTGATGATCCTCAGGCATCTGTTTTTCGTGATAGGCGCGGATGCGCTCGGCGGCCAGTTCCAGCGCAGCGCGGTCCGTATCCGAAACCTGCGCAACCGCAGTGTCGATTTCTTCTGCGGAAAAGGCCAACGTAACGGGCGTCAAGTCAAGCCGATCGAACTTGGCGGTCAATTCGATCACAGCCGCGTCGCCCCGGCTGCGCACATCATCGATGATTTTCGCCACGGTGGCATCCACATCCGGGCTGTCCTCGCGCTTGGCCGACAACAGCGCCTGAAAGGCGGTTTCGAACTCAGACGACGTGGTATCAAGGAAAACGGGCATGATCAGGCACTCCGGGGCGTTTGATGGGGACATATCGCCGGGATGAGTTGGCCTCAACCCTTAGTCCTTGGGGTGCAGCGATTTGCGCATCGCGAAACAGGACACGTCGCCACGCGCACCACATTGCCCCGTGGCCTGCCAGCCGTGCCGCCGGTAAAAGTCCTGCGCGGTTTTTGTCGCCTCAAGCCTGACGTCGAATTGACCTGAGGCAATCAGGTCTTTCTCAAGCCGGTGCAGCAGGACGGTCCCGATGCCATGACCAGTGTGATTCGGGTCAATGTACAGCAGCGTGATTTCGTCGTCGCGAAGACCGCCCACGGCGGCAACCTGCCCTGCATGCTCGGCCAGCCAGATGTGCGCTCCTGCTACGATCCAACCCCGGATGGATGCTGGGTCCTTGTTTGCGGTCCAATGCGTGATGGCCTGTGGGTCGCCCCGATGATCCGCGACACAAAGCTGGGTGATCGATCGGATCAACACCCGACTCAGATCGAACACATCAAAAACGGTTGCGCGGCGCAGGGATACTCCAGCTGGAATCTGCGAGAATGCCTGTGAAATGCCGCGCTTGTTCTGCATTTATTCGGGGTGATGTGGTACCTGACCCGAAGGGGCCTTGTACGGCCGCGTCACATCCTTGAGCGTGGCGTCCAGTGCCTCGACCTTCAACCGGATGGCACCATCCCCTGCCAGCGTCAGCAAAACCTGACCCGCCCCGTCCTCGCCTGCCTCAAAATCAATCGACAGCAGGGACATCACCATGTCCTTGTCGCTGCGGTCGATGCCCTGACTGGCCACCGACAGCACCGAATCGAATACCAGAACCGCCTGAACCCGCTCAAACGGACGATCACGGCGTGTCGCGGCATCCTTATCTTCCCACCGAAAACGGTTCAGCAACAGGCCGAACCGGCGCTGCGAGGGCTGCCATGTCATCTCGGTTACAGGAAATACCGCATCCTGCGCCAGGGTCGAGATCACCTGCAGATCCTCTGCATCCTCGGCACCCAGATTCAGAGGGGCCTCGCGCCCGTCGTGGAAACTTGCGTCTGTCATTGGCCCTTGATCCGTTCTATTTTTGCACCCACGCCTTCCAGCTTGCGCACCACATGCTCATATCCGCGGTCCAGATGATAGACCCGGCTGACCGTGGTTTCGCCCTCAGCTGCCAGACCCGCCAGAATCAACGAGACTGAGGCCCGCAGATCCGTTGCCATCACCGGCGCACCTTTCAGCTGATCCACACCTGTAACAGTGGCCGTGCCGCCATGCACTTCGATATTCGCGCCCATGCGCACCAGTTCAGGGGCGTGCATAAAGCGATTCTCGAAGATGCGTTCTTCCAATACCGCGGTGCCTTCGGCCGTACACATCAACGCCATCATCTGCGCCTGCAGGTCAGTCGGAAACCCCGGAAAAGGCTCGGTCACCACATCCACCGAGGTCACGCGCCCGTTCTTGCGCGCCACTTTCAGACCCTTTTCGGTTTGCGTGACGCTGACACCCGCCGCGTCAAGCTTGGCAGCAAAGGAGTTAACCAGCGACATGCGACCGCCCAGCAACTCTACTTCACCACCGCAAATGGCCGGGGCCAGCATATAGGTGCCCAGCTCAATCCGATCGGTCACAACCTGATGGGTTGCACCGTGCAAGCGATCAACGCCCTGAATCTCGATGGTCGAGGTCCCCTCGCCCGAGATTTGTGCGCCCATCTTGCGCAGGCACTCAACCAGGTCGACGATCTCAGGCTCGCGCGCGGCATTCTTCAGAACCGTGGTGCCCTTGGCCAAGGTGGCCGCCATGACGATGTTTTCGGTCGCGCCCACGGATGCAAAACGCATCTCGTGGACTGCGCCTTTCAACCCGCCGGATGCTTTGGCGTGCAGATAGCCGTCCTTCAGCTCGATCTCAGCGCCCAGCGCCTCAAGCCCCTCAACGTGCAGGTCCATGGGTCGCGCGCCAATCGCACAACCGCCAGGCAGCGAAACCACCGCCTGCCCCAACCGCGCCAGCATCGGACCCAACACCAAATTGGACGCACGCATCTTGCGCACGATTTCATAATCCGCAGTGTGGCTGGTCAGATCATGACTCGACATCGCGATTACCTGCCCGTCCTGCAGCGACGACACCTCAGCCCCCAAAGACTGCAGCAATTGTGTCATGGTCTTGATGTCGCTCAGCCGCGGCGCATTGGTCAGCGTCAGCGGTTCTTCGCTCAGCAAGGTTGCGGGCATCAGCGTCAAACACGCGTTCTTGGCCCCCGCAATCGGTATCTGACCGTTCAGCGGCCCATTGCCCGTCACCAGAATCGAATCCATCTGCTCTTATCCCTCGTCCTTTTCGGCATCGTTATCCGAGCTTGCGCGCGCCTTGGCCTGCGCCTTGCGCCGCGCCATATTCGCCTTCAGCGCCGCCTTCAGCCGCTCTTCCCGAGCGTCCGCGGATTTGCCATGTTTTTTGGGTGTATTTCTATCTGCCATAATCTTTCTCTACAGGAGGTGAAAAAAACCGTCCAGAGACCCTTGCGCCCTGTTTCGTTTGCGTCTAATCACCCGCCCACAGCGCTGCTGTAGCTCAGAGGTAGAGCACTCCCTTGGTAAGGGAGAGGTCGAGAGTTCAATTCTCTCCAGCAGCACCATATCCCCAAAAAATTCAACTAATTATCAATGCGTTGTGTTTTTGATTCTATTTACAGCCCACCCCTTGGCCCACCTTTTGAATATACCATTCTCAACTTCCTTGTTTGCTATCCGAAAAATCGGCGCGAGTGCCAACTGTGGTATACGAAATTGGTTTTCTCGAAGCCTTGCGACACTTCCACCTCAGAATTAGCGGGCCTTAACTGACAGAAAAGTAAGCTGATTCTCGGGGTTCTATACCTCAAGCTAAAGGACTTTTCTTTAATTCTCACTTTCGTCCGAAACCTAAGCACTCCGAAAAAATGTAGGTGGTGCTTTATTGAGCATCCAAAATCAGAGCTTCACTTTAACCGCTACAATTTCTCCCACACCGATTAGTCACTTGAGTCGCTACAGTGATCGAGTTGCACAACAAAGGGGTCGGGTTGCGAACACAAGGAGCGTTGGCTGCAGCAAAAAAGTAAGCAGCTGGCACATTACAGCCAAAGGTCACAATAAGGAGATGAGGTTTTTCGGTGAATACCCAATTCCCAGAGAAATCGCTGGTCGCTACAACCCAATCCATGCAATGCTATTCAGGTGAAAAACCCAGCTAATACAAACGTTCAGGTGCTAAAATGTTAAAGCGGATGTGGGCGATGATCACCTGGAAACCATCGCGTAAGCATCCGCAAGATTTCTATTGCCTGACACCCTATCTGAACAGCCTAGACCCGATTGAAAATCCCCGCACCCGGATCCGTGACGGACAAAAGGAACGCGAAGCTGGGCGAGACAGAAGGACCGGCAAAACAATCTGGTTGCCGCTTTCTGATTAAGCGTCCTTCGTGCGTCAGCACTAGATCTGCCCCGACCATCGTCAGGTTCGCTAACCCGCGCCTTCGTTTTTCGGCATTGTGCAGCAAACACAGCGACCGTGAATTGCGTAACACAAGCAGATGGAATGCTCTTTATCAATTTCTTTTTCTTGTTATTTGTCTATGTCTTGATGGAAGTACGTTCGCGTCGCGTTCGTAGTAACCGCACATTGATTTCATTACAAAAAACTCAAATCCTTTCGGTTTTAACGATCACTGATTGCTACTGAAACCGGTGCGTTTTTTCCAACCTTGTATTCATCCGGGAATTCCAATGGCCCTAACCGGCCATTGACCGTCGTCAACTGGTGCTGCGACGCGGCCCGCCGAACCTGCCGTTCGCTGCAAGCGCAAATTCATCGGCTGGCTGAACTCACACAATGCGGGACAAAACGGCAACTTCACCGCCGATTGAACCATCGCAAAGTCTTTTCACAGCATCAACTTATACCGATCCGCAGTTTGCACCCCAAGTCTCATCTGCTCTTCAGGTTCCGTGTCACAATACTCATGCTGGCGGGGGACACACAACTTCGATCAGAGATGGCCCGTCGCTGGAGAGACCGGCACAGAGCGCCTTCGCAAATCTGTCCATGTCATCTGCGCGTGCCCCAGGAACACCATGGCCTTTCGCCAGAGATACCCAGTCCAGTGTCGGGTTCTCCACGTCAAACATAGCCTGAGCATTCTGACCATAGCTCGCTACACCGACATTTGTGAGTTCATCGCGCAGAATTTGATAGCCTCGGTTTGCAAACACAATAACGGTCACGTCGAGGTTTTCTCGCGCCATAGTCCACAGAGACTGTAGCGTGTACATGGCCGACCCATCCCCAGTCAGGGCAATAACTTGTCGGTCCGGGCAGGCGATGGCCGCACCCGTTGCGCAAGGCAGACACAGCCCAATTGCGCCGCCGGTACCGGCCAGCAGATCATGCGAGCGAGCGGTGGCAGTCGGCGGTATGACATGAAACCCTGACGTAACGGACTCGTTGCAAATTATAGCGTTTTCCGGGATCAGCGCGGATAGCGCCAAACCAACTTTTTCGAGGGTCAGCTGACCGGCGGGTATATCCGGTAGATTGAGTGGAAAGGTTGCTGCCGCCGTTTTACTAGTGACCCCGACCGCATCGGCGAGCGCTTGCAGCGTCCACTCGATATCATCTGTGGGTGTGCACAAGTCCGTAATGGGGCAATGCGGTGGTTCAGGCACGCTCGGTTTCCCAGGATAGGCAAAAAAGGCGACTGGCCTATCTGCGCCAAGCAGAGTGATCGAAGACGTTGCTTCAAGCTGAACGGTCTTGGGCGATATCGGATAGACCAGTTGGTCTAGCTTTGCTGTTCCTGCGCCTTTGGAAATACGAGGTATCAGAGTATCGGCCAACAACCGGCACCCCGTAGCGGCGGCAATTTTTCCAGCCAGTGCACGCTTTGGTCCAAACAGAGCTGATCCGCCAATCATCAGCGCGGCTTTCGGTGTCATAAGACGGGCTGCTGCGGCCTCTATGTCGCCTTTTGACGGTCGATGGAGGCTTTCTCCGATGTCCAAAAGGTTTGCCGCTGCGTTCGCTTCGTTCCAAGCTGTGTCGGCAGGCAAGACAAGCGTCGCGACCCGGCCGTTTTGCGACCGGGCAGCCTGAACCGCAGCCGCTCCATCCATAGCCACGTCGGTTGAATTGGATGACACTCGCGTCCAATGACTGACCGCTTGGCTGATACCGAGGATGTCTCCCTTCAAAGGGCTTTCGTACCGGAGGTGATGCGTTGCGTGATCACCCACGATGTTCACGATCCCGGACCCCGCTTTCCTGGCATTGTGCAGATTGGCAAATGCGTTGCCAAAGCCAGGCGCAAGATGCAGGAGCGTGCCCGCAACATCTCGTTTCATGCGAAAATACCCGTCTGCAGCACCGGTCGTGCCGCCTTCGAACAGGCAAAGACAGCAATTCATCTCCGGGTGCTCATCCAAGGCAGCCACAAAGTGCATTTCCGAGGTGCCGGGATTTGCGAAGACCGTATCCACGCCATTGTTCAAAAGAGTTTTCACCAGTGACTGAGCGCCGTTCATTTGTTCCATAGCCTGATTTCAAGCGGTCATTTGCATATAATGCTCGTACGAAAAGGCTTTCTTTCTAGACATATTTTCCTCTCGGCACGACACTCCGCCACGAAAGGTACCACAGCCGTTCGCGACGTGGAGCAGTCTCCGGACTTTAGGCTATTCCTTTTGGCGGAGCCAGAATTTGGAGCGGAAGTTTTCGTACTTGAGGTGAGATAGGCACGGCGCGAGCACGTCCGCTTCGGGCTCTGCGCAGACATTAGCTGCAATTAGCCCAAATGGCAGCTTTGCGCTTCATCGTAGACGTTTGAGGTCGAAGATTTGATACCCACGCACAGCTCGGTCGAAAGCGCCCTCGCGCAGCGTCAGAACCGCATGCGATCTTCCCTTCTTGGTCGTTCGGGTCGATAGTTGCCTTGGCGGCGGTCGGAGTAAGGATCTGTATCGAGATATGTTCCTTGGCTTCGACGCAAATATTCAGCGAACTGGGTAAGGGCATCCACCTAGTCATCTTTTAGAGCATTCACATTCCGAAGCGAGAGCGGGAACCGGATGTTCAGCATCACCGCAACGCGGATGATCTCGGGACTGGTTTTGAAGTACTTAAAAGAGGCAGGCCTGATCATGGGCAAAGGCTACGCAACCGCCCTGCCCCGCTCAAGCAAAGTTCTTATGACAAGACCCAGATGGCAGAACAACTAATCTTGCTTCAGACCAACCAAATCGGAATAAGAACGCTCACCGCGAGTGATTTGACGTTTGAGGGTGTTCGTTGCTGCTTTTACTTTACCCTCGCCCAATAGCGATGTGATCGCTTGATGTTCCTTGTAAGATTTCTTCGTTCGATTGGAACGCATTGACAGATGTGTCCGCATAGTTTGGACGATATCACTGACTTTTTGATATCCATTCCGCAGGTAACTGTTTCCGCAGGACCTGAAAAACGCGTCGTGAAACTTGGCGTCAAGTTCCAAGTACTGCTCGAATTCATCCGCTTCCTGCGCTTCTGACATCTTAGAAACAATTGTAGCCAGCTCATTGATCAGAACCGACGAGTTCTTTTCAAGCGCTTGCTCCAAAGCTGCAGATTCTAGGATGAGCCGATACTGGCAAAGCTGCACCACGTCCTCTTGAGAAAGAGAGAATACAAAGGCTCCTCGATGAGGAAAGATCTGAACGAGCCCCTGAAGATTCAAAGCTGATAGCGCTTCGCGAATCGGAGTTTTACTGATGCCCATGGCATTTGACAGCTTCACTTCCGGTAACGATTCACCCAATTGAAACGTGCCATTGATAATGCCTTTTCGTATGTGCTCTTCAGCAGTTTTACTCAACGAATCCGGTCGCTTAATCTGCAAAATCTCGGTCATTTTCACTTCGTCCTATTTCGTCTCTCTAACACAATAGCACATGTAAGCTTGATTTCTATATTATATCTGATATCTCAGATAATAGATCGAAAACAACTGAATCCGTGGGAGGATACCTTGTTCAAGAAATCAACATTGGCGCTTGGCGTCGTCATGTCAGCCGGGCTTGCTTTTGCAGCATCCGCTGAAACAGTCATTAAGGTTGGGCATGGCGCAGCAGAAGCGTTTCATATGCATCGCGCGCTACTGAAATTTGAAGAACTGGTCGAAGCTGGCTCGAATGGTGAGATCGACGTACAGATATTCCCTTCGTCGCAGATGGGCCCTGATCGCGAGATGATCGAAGGTGTTCAAACCGGCGTTCTCGAAATGGCCATTCCTCCTTCTTCT
The DNA here is from genome assembly GCF_056537925.1 of Ruegeria sp. BI7. Classification (NCBI taxonomy): domain Bacteria; kingdom Pseudomonadati; phylum Pseudomonadota; class Alphaproteobacteria; order Rhodobacterales; family Roseobacteraceae; genus Ruegeria; species Ruegeria sp. BI7. Next base: position 95,154 of record NZ_JBQFSK010000005.1, on the reverse strand, counting down.
TTCTTCGCGGGCTGGGATCCGGCTTTTGCAGTAATTGAACTGCCCTACATGTATTCCTCCAAAGACATCGCCTTTGATGTTCTTGATGGCGATGCCGGTGATGACATGCTTGCACGGGTCGAAAACCAGGGGCTGGTCGGTCTTGGCTGGTTGGAGTTGGGTGTACGCAACGTGACCAACAATGTCCGTCCGGTTGCAACCCCCGCAGATCTCGAGGGTGTCAAGCTGCGCACCATGAAGGTTCCGGCGCATGTAGCGACATTCGAAACGCTCGGGGCCAACCCGACGCCAATGAACTTTGGTGAGGTCTATTCTGCTCTCCAGCAAGGCGTGATCGACGGCCAGGAAAACCCACTGGCGATCATTACCTCACAACGTTTCTACGAGGTGCAGAAATACCTTTCGACCACGGGCCATGTCTTTGCGGTCTATATGCCCGTCATCTCCAAACCGTTCTTTGACTCGCTGTCCGCAGAGCATCAGCAACTGGTGCGGGAGTCGATGGCCGCCGCACGTGACTATCAGGCGGAACTGGTCGCAAGCGAAGATGCGGAACAGCTGGAACAGATCCGTGCTGCCGGTGTCGAGGTTCTGGAACTGACTGCAGAACAGCGACAGGCCTTTGCCGACAAAACCGAAAGCGTCCGTCTGCAGTATCGCGACGAGGTTGGCGCCGAAGCCTATGACGACTGGGTAGCAGCGGTTTCCGCAGCGAGCGGAAGCTGACCCTCGGACTACTCAGCCAATACGGGCACCCGTGCCATGAAGGTTCGGGTGCCCCTTTCGTTCAGGGGAGGTGAACGGTGTCGGTTATCAAATGGATCGATATGAATGCCGAAAAGGTCTTAGCCAGCGCACTTCTGGCCGCGATTGTCTTGTTGATCTTTGGCAATGTGTTCATGCGCTACATTCTGAATGCCTCTCTTTCATGGGGCGAAGAGCTAACGCTTTGGCTGTTTGTATGGTTTGTCTGGCTTGGTGTCAGCTATGCCTTCCACACCGGCGATCATGTGCGCATTACAGTCCTGCGTGATGTCCTCAGCGAGCGGGCGAGGCTTTATGCGGATGTTGCGATCGCGCTTCTGGTTCTTGGGTTTCTGATCGTTCTGACAATTGAATGCATCAAGTTGATCCGGCAGCCCTTTGTGGCCAGCCAGACCTCGGTTGTTCTGGGGCTGCCAATCCCGATCCTTTATGCCTCAGCGCCGGTTGGTGCGGGCCTGTCCGCGATCCGCGTCACTCAACATCTGATCCGAACCCTGCGCCTGATCGCAGGGACCAAAGCGTGAGGAGCCCGGCATGCTTGCAACAACGCTTTTCCTGACACTTTTCGCCCTTCTGCTCTTCAGCGTGCCGATTGGCATCTGTCTGGGTCTTGCGACCATGATCGTGATGGTATTCGTGGATGGCACGCCACCGATGGTTCTTCTGGCGCGCTCAGTGGTAACAGGCGCGGACTCTTTTCCGCTGATCGCCGTTCCCTTGTTCATCCTCGCGGGCGACCTGATGCAGCACGGCGGAATGTCTCGTCGACTGGTTGGGTTCGCCAATGCACTGATCGGTCATATCCGGGGTGGGCTGGCTTATGTGAACGTGCTCGCCTGTGTGTTCTTTGCCGCCATATCCGGCTCGTCTCCCGCGACCGTAGCCGCCATCGGATCGAACATGATCCCAGAGATGGAAAAGGTCGGCTATACGCGCAAATTCAGCGGCGCATTGACGGCATCCTCAGGAATGATCGGTGTTATGATACCGCCAAGTATCCCTTTCATAATCTATGGAGTTACTGCCGAGGTTTCGATCGGCAAACTGTTTCTTGCAGGTGTTGTTCCTGGCATCCTTTTTGCCCTCATGTTCATGTTGGTCGCTCGTGTTCTGCTGCGAAAGGACGAGGTTGTTCAGCAATCGACGACTACGTTCTCAGGCCCAGGCGTCTGGCAGAGCTTCCAGTCTTCCATCTGGGCGCTATTGGTGCCGGTAATTATCCTTGGGGGCATCTACAGCGGTATCTTCACCCCAACCGAAGCCGGTGCAGTTGCCGTGGTTTATGCCGCCTTCATTGGCATCTTCGTTTATGGAGACATCTCCCTCAAGGACCTGCCAGAGGTATTGGCGGGCAGTGCAAAAACCAGCGGGACTATTCTGATATTAGTGATCATGGCGACCGCCTTTGGCAGACTGATCACGCTCGCAAGAATTCCGACAGAACTCGCAACAACGATCACCAGCCTATCCGACAATCCCATCATCATCCTGTTGCTGATCAATCTGCTGTTGCTGGTGATTGGCATGTTCATGGAGACGATTTCGTCGATCATCATCATGACGCCGATCCTTCTGCCGGTTGCAACCGCGCTGGGTGTCGATCCGATTGTTTTTGGTGTCATCTTGACAGTCAACCTGGCCATTGGGTTTTGCACACCACCTTTGGGAGTAAACCTGTTCGTGGCCAGCAGCATTTCGAAGGTTTCCATCGAAAGCCTCAGCCGGGCGATCCTGCCATTCTTTGTCGGCATGCTCATCTTGTTGATGTTCATCACCTATGTGCCCGCAATTTCCTTGGCCTTGCCATCCCTTTGGTGACCGACTGAGGAGCTTCAACCGTTAGACAACGAACAGAGGACCCGGATGGATCTGGACCTATCCCACCCGTCGATAGAAGACCTTCGGAAAACCGCACAAAAGCGCATTCCGAAGTTTGCCTTCGAATACCTCGACAGCGCGACCGGCCGGGAGCTGGGATTGAAGGTCAACCGTGACGCACTTGATGCCATCGGATTCATGCCGCGTGTGCTATGTGGCCGAACAAAGGCCGAACTGCAGACTACATTGATGGGTCGAAAATACGACCTGCCTTTCGGGATAGCACCGGTAGGCATGTCCGGCCTGATGTGGGCAGGAGCAGAGCGGATGCTTGCCAAGGCAGCGGTTGCTCACAACATTCCGTTCTCGTTGTCCAGCGTGGCGGTTGCTTCACCGGAAGATGTGGCACCTTACATTGGCAAAAACGGATGGTTTCAGCATTACCCGGTGAACTCCGGCGATCTGCGCCGCGCTATGCTGCCGAGGATTAAGGCAGCGGGATTTCATACGCTGATTATCACGGTGGACGTACCAGAAGAGAGCCGGCGCGAACGACAACGCCGCGCCAACCTGACCGTGCCTCCAAAAGCCGACCTGCGCACGCTGAAAGAAATGGCGTCACGACCCGCCTGGTGCCTTGCACATCTGCGCGAGGGCATCATGCCACGTATGCGGTTCTTTGACGATTACGTCCCGACACGTGGACGAGAGAGTTTTACCCATGCAGGCGCTCTGATCCGTGGGATTCCAGATTGGGACTACCTGCGCGAACTACGGCAGGAATGGGAGGGTCACCTGATCGTCAAGGGTGTCCTGCGGCCGGAGGATGCACAAAAAATGGTGGCCGAGGGTGTGGATTGCATCTGGGTCTCAAACCACTCTGGGCGTCAATTCGAAGCCGGGCCCGCCGTGATTGACCAACTCCCGAACATCCGCGAGGCGGTCGGAACAGATGTGCCACTGATCTATGACTCTGGCGTTGCATGGGGATTGGACATCATGCGTGCCTTGGCGAAAGGTGCAGATTTCGTCATGGTCGGACGCGCCTTTCAATATGCCGTTGCAGCGTTCGGAGCACGAGGGGTCGACCATCTCGTTCACATCCTGAAGGCTGACATTGAGGCCAACATGAGCCAGCTTGGCAGCGAAAACCTCGGCAGTCTGGCAGAGCACCTTCTGAGAACTGGCTGATCGGCGCTTGCGGCGCGTGGCGTATCACGCAGGCGCGTTGTCACCCTCGTCAATCAGCCCCTTGACGATCAGATCCGCGGTTGAGCGCGAACATGCCATTGGCAGATCATACACTGTTGCGAGACGGGTCAGAGCCTTAACGTCGACATCATGTGGCATGGGCGACAGAGGGTCGACAAAGAAAATCAATGCATCCAGTTTCTCTTCGCAGATCATGGCGCCAATCTGTTGGTCGCCTCCGAGTGGTCCGCTTTTCAGGCAGGTCACATCCAGTTGTGGATAAGCTTGCTTAATGCGACTGCCGGTGGTCCCTGTCGAAATGATTTGTACTCTGGACAGGCGGGCCAATTGCAGACCCACCCATTCAACGATTTCGTCCTTTCGCGCATCATGGGCTACGAGGGCGAATCGCGGCGCATTACCGGATGAATTGTTCAACGTAATCTTCTCCAAGACCGACTTCCGCGAAATGTTTCCGGCACAGATCAATCTTGGTAAAGACATCTTCGTAGCCAGTGACCTTGCCCCACGGATCAACATAGCACATCACGCCATTGACCTGGAAATAGGTAATCATCTCTTCGACATCGTCGGGAACGACCAAGGTATGAGTCTCACCCGGCGGCTCAAAGACATATCCCCCTTCTTCCGCAACCCAATCATGTTCCAGATAATGCCAGCGCCCTTTCAGGACGAAGCCGTGGACTGGCTGTGGATGGCGGTGCCGCGAAAGAACACCAGCTTTGCGCACTTTGAGAAGGTTCATCCAATAACCTTGCGAGCGGTTCAGGCAGAGCGGTCGAAACCAGACGTTCTCTGCCTGCGGAACCCATAGTCTATCGTCCTCACTCATGGCATTCGGGATCACGATCTCGTCTTGCGCATCCTTGGGGAATGGCAATTGATATGGCATTCGGGCGGTGTCATCGTCATTCATAGATTTTCCTCACATAGCGAGATAGCCGCCATCGACCGGATAGATCGATCCAGTCACAAAACTGGCGTTTTCACTCAAAAGCCATTGCACAAGCGCACCGACTTCTTCGGGTTTCCCCCAGCGTTTCATTGGCGTACGCGCCATGATCCCCGCTGTTCGTTCAGGGTCTTCCCGAAGGCCCTGGGTCATCTCTGTCTCGATCCAACCCGGCGCGATGGCATTGACCCGGATGCCGTCTTCGGCCCAGCGACCTGCCAGCGCCTTCGTCAACTGTGCCACGCCACCCTTGGAAGCGGAATAGGCCGGCACCAAAGGTCCACCAAAAGTGCTGAGCATAGAGGCTGTATTGACGATAGCCCCACCTGTTTCCGCTAAGAAAGGATGCGCGGCGAGACAGCAGCGCATAGTACCAGTCAGGTTCACATCAAGCACCTTGGCGAAAACGTCAATGTCGTATTCTTCGCCACGCAGAAGAATACCTGCGCAGTTCACCAAGGCATTGAGACCCGTGAGCTCGCCGAATACATCATCGATGGATGTCTGGTCGGTGACATCCAAGATCTGCAACTTTATCCCGTCCTGAGGCTCGAATGCATCCAATTCGGATTGGGAGGCGGATGCGGCAATAACGGACCAACCTGCGTCTGCCAACGTACGTGCAACACCCGCACCAATCCCTCGCGTACCGCCCGTAACAAGGGCCTGTTTCATCCAAGTTCCTCCAATACACTGATGAAGGCGCGCGCGCGCCTGCCGATTTCATCCAATGTATAGCTCGGTTTGAACAGCGCGGACCCCAGCCCATATCCATCTACCCCCGCGGCATGATACGACGCCATCGTGTCCGGCGTTATGCCGCCTACCGCAGCGACGACTGCGTCTGTAGGCAATACGGCGCGCATGGCAGCAATGGCAGCTGGCGGCACCATTTCCGCCGGAAAGAATTTGAGGACCGATGCTCCGATATCCAACGCCGTAAAGGCCTCGGAGGGCGTCATGACTCCTGGACACCAATAAAGATCCCGAGCGACAGCTGCGCGCCCGACGTCCGGGTTCATATTGGGCGACACGATGATCCGCCCGCCTGCATCAGCAACCGCCGCGACCTGATCCACAGTCAACACTGTGCCAGCGCCGACGATGGTTTGAGCGCCATGTTTCACGGCGATCTGCCCTATCGATTCCAGCGGGTCCGGTGAGTTGAGTGGCACTTCGATTATCCGAAACCCGGCATCGAAGAGTACATCAGACACCGGGCGCGCATTTTCTGGTGCTAGCCCCCGCAAAATCGCAATCAGCGGGTTCTCAGCAAGAGCTGCGGTGAGGTCAATCATCCAACCAACCCCGCAGCGCGAGCAATCAGAAAATGCCCTTTCGCAACGATATCATCTGGCGCGCGACGGCTGTCGAAACCAGCAGTTCGAAGCGCTATTTCGTATCGGACGGACAAATCGCTACGTCCAACAACAGTGATCGTGCCGACGTCTTTTACTTCGCCGGTCGCGGCAGCAACCTCGGTCCCGATCAACAAGCCCGACAAGTAGTCGGCCGTGGCAACCTTTGGGATTTTGCCCATGAGAGGAAGCGTCCGAACATGAAACAGGCTGTGCAGCAGGTTCGACTCACCACTGAGGCCCGCCTTGACGCCCATCACGAATGCGTCTTCGCTGAAGGTGTCCTCCTTCATCAAGGTGCCAAGAATTGTGTGTTCTTTCAGCGCCGAAAAGATTTCACCTGTCATGTAGGTCGAGAAATCCACGATCTTCCCGTCGGCAACCTGAACCCATTTACTGTGCGTTCCCGGCATCACGAACATACCTTCGCTCAAACCTAGCGAAGATGCCCCGATGATCTGGGTCTCCTCGCCGCGCATTACGTCCGGTCCTCCGGCATGTTCTGTCGAGGCACCTGTCACAAAATGAATACGCGCTCCGTTGGCCGCTTCGTGGGGGACCAACGCTCGCGCAAGACCGCCAGCACCCAGCGGCATTTCAGCATATTGCGTTTCTACCCAACCATTGCGGCTGGTGATCATGCCAGATGCCAGGATCGGCAGGTTAGCCTTGGCGACCCAAGGGCCGATTAGACGATCAAGGACCGCCTCAAAGGTTTGTCCCGCAACCTGCATGATACCTTCAGGCGACGAGACCCCATCGATCACGTCGCCCTCCGCACCAATTAGAAATGCACGGAACGATGAAGTGCCCCAATCTACGCCGATCAGCGCTGGCTCAGATGCGACCGAATTCATTCAGCAGATCCTCAACAGTTTTGCCTTGGGCCACCCATTTTCGGGTTTCCTCCTCACGGTCAGCTTGCTCTTGAGCAAGGCGCACGGTTTCTTCGGCAATTTCCTGTGGAATCACAACGACGCCCATAAGATCAGCTACAATGAAATCTCCGGGGTTTACCACGACGCCCCCACAGGCGATTGGCACATTGATCGAAAGTTCTTCTTTACGTTCCGAGAACATCGTGTGCGTTCCGCGCGGCGTGATCGCGCGCGTCCAGATTGGCCAGTTAATGTCTTCCAACTCATCTGTGTCACGCCCAGTGCCATCTACGATCATACCCCGAATGCCACGGTTCTTGGCCAGGCCACCCATTAAACCGCCGCAGACTGACGTTTGACGATCACCACCCGCGTCCACAACGATCACGTCCCCGGGTTGTCCCATTTCAAGCGCTCGCAATGGGTCGACCAGATCACCTTTTGAAAGCTGGACCGTCACGGCCTGGCCTGTCACCTTGGCGCGGAAAGCGGGCTTGATGGCGCTGTCCATCACGCCTGTTCGGTACTGCACATCCGCAAAAATGGCAGCAGCAGAGTACGCCTCCAACACCTTGTCGAATTTTCTGAGAAGTTCCGGGTTTCTTTCAAAATCATTAAAAACCCTAAGGTCTGTGCTGACGTCTGGCATTCTTGTCTCCTATTATGCAGTAGATACGGCCAATGCGTCGGCATTGACTGTGTAGTCGGGTTTTTGTCCTGTCAGGACCTTGGCCACTTGCGAAGCCGCGGTAACCCGCGCTGCGTGTATTGATTCCTCGGAATAGTAGGCGGCATGTGGTGTTACGAGGACGTTGGGCAGTGTGAACAACGGGTTGTCATCAGGCGTCCAGTTGGCGCGCTTTGCCGGCTCTTCTTCGGGGTCGTCGAGCCCTGCAGCGGCCAAATGGCCTTCGGTCAGCGCCCGGAACAGGGCTTTGTTGTCGACCGTTGGTCCGCGTCCAGTGTTCACGAGTATCGCACCGGGTTTCATGACCGAGAATTCGGCATCCGACAAAAAGTGATGCGTGTTCGGCGTCATCGGCGCCTGCATCAGGATATAGTCGGACCTTGCTAGCAATTCGGGCTTGCTCACCAGCTCGACCCCAATCTTCGCGGCGACGTCTCTTGGCAAATACGGGTCGTAAGCGATGACCGTAACTCCGAAAGATTGCGCCCGCGCAACGATGGCTTGCCCAATTTTACCCAGCGAAACGACACCCATCGTCCGCCCGCGCAACCGGTAGACCGGCTGCCCGCTTTGCCATTGCCAGACCCCTGCGTGAGTGGCCCGATCATAGTCAGGCAACTTGCGCGCCAGGGTCAGCCAAAGGGCAATCGCGTGATCGGCGACTTCCTCGGTGCAATAGTTTTGCACGTTGGTAACGAGGATGCCTTTTTCCGTTGCCGTGCCGACATCCACGATATCTACGCCTACGCCATAACGCGCGATGACCTCGCAGTTCCGCATCCGCGTAATCGTTTCTTTCCCGATCCGGGCATATTGGTTCATCATCGCTGCGCAATGCGGCGCGACATCGAACAGGTCTTCCTGGCGCTTGGCCTGAAGCGCAATCACCTCGGCTCCTGCGGCTTCCAGGATTTCCGTCTCAACGGCAACATCACCAAAGTCGTAATCGGTTATCACGACCTTGGGTTTGTCCGTTCTGGGGGAAAAGTCGGCGCGATCAGTCATAAGCACCCGCCGAATAGGTCAATTCGTACGAGTGGCTGTAGAGCTCGAAGATATTGCCAAACGGGTCTTCCATATAAACCATGCGATAAGGCTTTTCACCTGGGTAATACTTGCGCACTTGGCTCATGCGCTGGCGTCCGCCCAGGTCTTCGATAACCTTGATGCGGCCTTCCAGATCCTCGTCCTGTACGCAGAAATGAAACAAGCCACGCCGCCAATATTCAAACGGGCGTTCTTCTTCGACGGTCTTCGGGAACTCAAACAATTCGATGCCAACACCGTCGCCCATCGACAAATGTGCGATGCGGAAACTTCCCCAGCCTTCCCCAAATACATCGTCGCACATCTGACCGATGGCGCTTTCGTCATGCAGGATTTCAGTTGGTTCCATCAGCACGTAAAGGCCGAATGCCTTGGAATAGAACTCCACGGCTTTTTCCAGGTCGGGAACTGTGATGCCGATGTGAGAGAAAGTGAGAGCGGCCATGTAGGGCTCCTCCAGTTAGCAGTTAAAGAATATTGCGAACGATGCCGCCTTCGATCCGATGCGCAGAACCATTGGAGGCTGTGCTTGCAGAGATCGTGACGATCATGCGGGCGACTTCGTCTGGTTGGACAAAGCGTTGTATGAGCGATGTGGGCTCATCTGATTTGAAGTAATTGTCGACGATCGTGTCGAGCGGCTCACCCTTTTGATCGGCGAGGCCATCAAAATAGGCTTCGACACCTTCGGTCCAGGTTGGACCAGGCAGGATCGAGTTAACCCGGACCTTTGTCCCCTTTGTCAATTCTGCCATGCCACGTGTCAGACCTAACATGGCAGTTTTAGTGACGGAATAATGCACCATCTGAGGTAGTGGTTTCACTGCCGCTTCGCTGGCCATGTTGATGATAGATCCCTTATCCCGGCCAAGCATGTCTGGCAGGAAAATTCGGCTCATCCGAACGGCAGACAGGACATTGATGTTGAAATAGTGCATCCAGTCGTCATCCGTGAGATCCTCGAACGGCTTAACCGAAAAGATGCCGACATTATTCACAAGAACATCCACCGCACCGCGTGCGCGGGCAAACTCCGCCAGAGTTTCCGCATCAGACGTCTTGGTTAGGTCGGCCGCAATGCCTTCGACGTCGCCCAGAGATGACAGGTCGTCGACGCAGTCGGACACTTCCGCTGCGGTCAGACCATGCACGATGACCCGCGCGCCCTCTTCCAGGTAGATCCGGGCAGTGGCTTTGCCGATGCCGGAACCTGAACCAGTCACCAGGACCAGTTTATTTTTGAGCCCCAGATCCATCTCAGGCCTCCTTCTTAACGTTAGATGACTGCTGCGAGGAAGGGCGGCCGAACATTCGACCCATCAAGGCCGAAATCTCCGCGCGCCACATGTCTATGCCGACGGCCAACAGAATGATCAGGCCCAGCACGATATTCTGAACCGAAGATGGCGCAGCGTTTAGGTTCAAACCATTCTGGACGATAACGATTGTCATCGCCCCCATCAGCGTGGCGAGGATGTTGCCGCGGCCACCTGCAAGGCTGGCTCCGCCGACAACAGCGGCGGCAATGGCCTGAAGTTCCAGCGTCTGGCCATAGTTGGGCGAACCAGAGTTGAGGCGCGCTGACATCAGGATCGCACCAACCGCAGTCATGAAACCCGCGATGACAAATGTCGTCGTCTGAACTTTTCGTACGTTGATACCTGTCAGAACGGCAGCGGCTGGGTTACCACCCACGGCATAGATCTCACGGCCGAGTTTCGTGAAGTTCATGGTGAACGCGGCAAGGACGTAGAAGAACACGAGGTAGAAGAAAGGCATCGGAACGCCGAACAGCTTGCCGTAAAAGATTGGCTCCAGCGCCGGATCCAGCGAAAAAATCGGCGATCCATTGTTGAAGGTCAGCGCAAGGCCCCTGAAGGCAATCAACGCCGCCAATGTTGTGATGAAAGATGGGATACGCCCATAGGCTGTTATCAGCCCAATGAATAGACCAAGCAATCCGCCCATGAGGAGAATGAGTGGCAACGCCAGAACCAGTGGAATGCCGACAAATTTCAACATTTGCGCAAGGATCATGGTCAGCAATGCCACCATAGACCCGGAACTCAGATCGATGCCCGCAGCGAAAATCACGATAGTAGACCCGATTGCGATCAAGGCCACGATGCTTACCTGTAGGGACAGGTTTGAAAGGTTACCCGGGTTCAGGAAGCGTTCGGTCGTAAAGGCAACGATCAGTGCGACAATCACCATTGCTGCGAATGGCCCGATCAACTGGGTGTCAAAAATCCGCTTCATGCGAAAGCCTCCTTAGGCTTGGATTGGGGGGTGTCGGCGGACGCGCGCACAAGGTCGTCATGAGTGAGGTCGGATGCATCGACCGTGCGCACAATCGTTCCGTGCTGCACGACGGCAATCCGATCGCTCATCGCAAGCAACTCATCATGGTCTGAACTGATCAGAATGATCGATTTTCCCGCCCGAGTGAGCCTGTTAATCAGCTTGTAAACAGCGATCTTGGCGCCGATATCGATCCCTTGCGTCGGTTCATCAAGGATCAGGATGTCAGAGGCTGAGAACAGCCAACGTGCAATCACGATCTTCTGCTGATTACCACCAGACAAGAAGTTGACCGTCTTTTCCTCAGCCTGGGTCGAGATTTCCAGATCGCGGATCAGGTCATGGGTAGCTTGCTCTTCCGCCTTAAGATTCAACACGCCGAACCGGCTTAACCCGCCAAGGGACGCTGCGGTGACATTCCCGCTTGCGCGGAAATTGAAGAACAACCCGTCAAACTTACGGTTCTCCGGAACAAGGGCCAATCCAGCACGGATCGCATCGATTTCCCGGCGGAAGCGTACTGGTTTGCCATGCAGTGTTATCTGTCCGCCCGTCAGCTCGTCTGTCCCAAACAGGGCGCGAGCGATCTCTGTGCGGCCACTGCCCAATACGCCACCCAAGCCCAGAACTTCGCCCCGATGCAAGGAAAACGATACATCTTTCACGCCCGAATTGGTGGCCAGACCCGCCGCCTCCAGCACAATATCCTTGGTCGCGTTCTGCTCCTTCGGATAATGCTCACCAATGTCCTCACCGACCATTGCGCTGACAATCTCAGAGACGCTGATCTTGGTCTCGCCACTTGCTCGCACAACACAGCCGTTGCGCAAGATCGTCACTTCATCAACGATCCGTTCAACCTCATCCAGCCTGTGCGACACATAGAGAATAGCGGTACCGCGCTCACGCATATTGCGCAGTAGCTGGTGCAGGCGCTCAATTTCGTCTTCACCCAATGCCGCCGTCGGTTCATCCAGGATGATCATGCGAGCGTCCATCGCGACGGCTTTCGCGATCTCGACCAGTTGTTGCTCGCCTACCGATAGTGAGCCGGTTATGGTCTCGGGTGAAACATCGACATCCATTTCCGCCAAAACGCGAGCGGCTTCGTTGTGGACCTTGGCCCAATCGATCACGCCAAAGCGGGACCGAGGCATATTGCCAAGGAAGATGTTCTCGCCAACCGACAAGGTGGGCACGATCGAGAATTCCTGAAAAACTGTTGCGACGCCCAATCCACGTGCCGCCTGCGGGTCGCTGATCGTGACCGGCTTGCTATTGTGCAGGATTCGACCGCTATCGGGTTGCTGTACGCCGGACAGAGTCTTGATCATGGTCGACTTGCCACAGCCATTTTCACCTAGCAGCCCATGAATGGAACCGGGCATAAGCCGGATGCAAACCTTGTCATTCGCCAAAACCCCGGGATAGGCCTTGGTGATATCGACAAACTCCCAAAGTGGCGTTGTGGGTGTCATTGCGATTGCCTCGACGAAAGTGAAACTCGGTTGAGTTGCGACCCGGCAGCACGCGCACGCGCCACCGGGAAGCGGGGAGAAAGCTCAGTACTCTTTGGACGGCTGCGGGAAGAGCTTTTCTGGCTCTTGCAGCACGCTTATCGCTCCGTCTTTGTCTTCAATCGATGTGGGCGTTTCGATCCAACCGCCGGGATAGGACCCGTTGAGCGCATCAATGGTTGCGTGCATGGCCGCCTTACCCATCAGGAATGGTGAGGTGTTGACGGTTGCCGTGATGTTGCCAGCCGCAATTTCTTCAAGGCCGGACGTGTCGCCATCATTGCCCAAGAGGACGATGTCACTGCGGCCAAGCGCTTTCGCCGCAAAAGATGCCCCGATGATCATGTAGTCGTTCGCCGCAAAGATCATGTCGAGATCGGGGTTCGACTGCAGGATATCCATACCAGCAGTGTTGCCGCCTTCAACGTTCCATTTACCGTCAATTGAGACCACAACGTCGAAGTTTTCGTTGCCCTCGATACCGTCGAGAAAGCCTCCCACACGCTCGGTCGAGTGATAGCCAGGCTGCCCTTCGATGATTCCGACCTTCAACGGTTGATCGCCATAAGTTTCAATGGCCCAGTCAGCGATGGCATGTGTGCCGTTGCGCTGGGAGTACCCGACAACGCCATGAATTGGCGTCGGGAAGTTCGGGATGTCTGAGTTGATCATCAAAACTGCCATGCCCTTGTCGACGGCCTGCTTCAGCAGTGGTGCGGCAGCAAATTCATCGTGGGTACCAAAGATGATTGCATCCACATCCTGCGTCAGCACATCCTGGATCATTCCCATTTGGCCGTTGATGTCCGCACCGGACTGGGGCGCAAGCATGAAGACTTCGACCCCAGCCTCAGCAGCAACCGCTTTGATGCCTTCACCGATGGCGATGTAATAGTTGAACTCGGTCGCCGGCGGCATATACGCGATCCGGAACGTATCGTTCTTGGGTTCTATCGCATCGATTGGCGCTTGTGCCCCGTCCTCAAGTGGAACCGGTGTTGGATAATTTTCCGCCAGAGCGACCGTTGCCAGCGTGGCGAACCCCGCGACAAGCGTAGTGGTCATAAGCGTTTTCAACATAGTTTTCTCCTCCAGAAATTCGTCGGTTATCCTTTGAATGGCGCGTCGATCACGCCACGAACGCCGGGTTTCACAGCAAAGAGGCCGCCGGATTCCGGTTCTTTTGTTAAAGCTGCGTCGTCACTCATCAGCCTTGAGGTCGTGATGAACAGCGTGTCGAGATCAGGGCCACCGAAAGCGCAACAGGTGGGCTTCCAAACCGGCACCTCGATCACGTGATCTATCGTGCCGTCAGGTGCGACGCGAACAACGCGATGGCCTTCCCATTCGGCGTTCCAGACGCCCCCTTCGGCATCGACACAGGACCCATCAGGCAAGCCAGGCTCATCATTGAAAGAAGCGTGCCGCCGACGGTTCGAAACGGTTCCACTGCGGGTGTCGTAATCAAATGCGACGATTTCCCGATCCGGGGTATCCGCGAAGTACATCGTCTCACCGTCGGACGTAAAGCAAGTCGAATTGGCGCAAGACACTCCTTCGATAATCGCCCGTACACTCAAATCCTTGTCGACGCAGATGACCGACGAATCGGCCTTTCCAGAAACTTCATTCATGCCTCCAACAATCAATCGCCCCTGGCGATCGGTTCGCCCATCGTTCAGCCGTGTCTCCGGATTGTTCGGCTCGAATCGCGTCACGAGGGTTTCCTCGCTATTGGGCGACTCGAACAAGACAACTCGATCAGCATAAGCAACTATCAGACCGCCAGACGCGCGCGGCGCGAAGCAACACACGCGCTCCGGCATCTCATGAGAAGCGGTGTCTGACGTTGCAGGATCAAATGACCAAAGCGCGCAGCCCTCAATGTCGGTCCACCAGATAAGGCCATCGGCGGGATTCCAGAAAATCCCCTCCCCGTGCTGGTTCTTACAATCGACGACCAACTCTGCGCGCACTTTTTGATCTCCTAAATACATTCTGATATCTGATATACCAGCTTGCCTAATCTGGTGTATCAGATATCTTGCATCTGGCAACACCTTTTTTTGGAGATATCCTCAGATGGCGCTTGAGAGACCCAAGTCTTTGCGTGAACTCGCACTGGAACATTTGCGGAATAGTATTATCGATGGCTCCCTGAAAATGGGTCAGGTTTTGTCGGAGCGAAAAATCTCCGAAGAGCTGGGCGTATCGAAATCGCCAGTCCGCGAAGCACTCGCTCAACTACGTGACGAAGGGTTGGTCAGTATCGAGCCTCAAAAAGGCGCACGTGTTTTTTCGCTGTCTGAGCCGGAAGTGACTCAGATCTGCGATTTCAGACAGGCTATCGAAACTGCCGCCTTTGAACTTGCGTTGTTGCGGAACCCGGAAGGTCTTGCCGACGACATGCAGCGTGTCGTGAAGGACATGGAGAAGGAACGCAGGCGAGGTAATGAAAAGGGCTACCTTTCACTGGATACCACATTTCATCAGTTGATTTTTGAACATGCCGGTAACGATTATCTGACGGCCAGCTATACACGCTACATCGGTAAGATTGCCGCATTGCGAACCCATTTGGCGAAGCTGCCACAGCATACTGAGCTCTCCTTCGATGAGCATTCGAAAATCGCTATTGCCGTTCGCGAAGGTGACATGGCCAAAATCAAATCTCTTCTCACAGCGCATATTGACCGCACCAGACAAGCCTACAAAAGCGCCGCCATCGTCCTCGAAGGAGCGACCGCATCCTAGCAAAAACGTAGCTTCGTTGTGACGGGGGCGGGCCAGAACGGCGCCGCCCCTTTCTTTTGAGCACCTCACTGTCTTTTCTTTTTCCGTTGACATCTGAGATATCAGATGCCAATCAGAAGACGGGAGGAAGCTTATATGACGCCAGCAATGAAACCTGACTCACCGGGGCTACAGCCACTGATCCAACTGGATCGGGTTGGCAAAAGCTTCGGCACGAACATTGTTTTGGATGGCGTCGACTTTGAATTGAGACCCGGCGAAGTTCACGCGCTATGCGGGGAAAACGGCGCCGGAAAATCCACCTGTCTCGGCCTGTTTTTTGGACTTCACCAACCTTCTGCTGGGCGTATCCTGTGCGACGGCAAGGAACAGCGGGTCGAAAGCCCGTCGCATGCGCAATCCCTGGGCATCGGCTGTGTTTTCCAAGAGCTCAGCCTCGCTGGCGCACTCTCTGTTGCGGAAAACATCTACGCGGGGCGCGTACCCACCCGATTTGGCGTAGTTGACTGGCCTGAACTGCGCCGCCGTGCGGAGGCGTTGCTGGCGGAATTCGGTCTGGATATCGACGTCTCAACACCCGTGGAAAACTTGCCTATCAGCTCCCGCCAGATTGTTGAAATCGCCAAGGCTCTGTCGTTGAATTCCCGCGTCCTTTTGCTGGATGAACCGACATCGGCATTGGCACCCGACGAAGTAGACGCACTATTTGAAGTCCTAAAGTCCCTGACAAAAAAAGGGATTGGCATCGTCTATGTCAGCCACCATATGGCCGAGATTTTCCAGATCTCGGATCGCATTACCGTTTTGCGAGATGGGCG
The DNA here is from genome assembly GCF_056537925.1 of Ruegeria sp. BI7. NCBI lineage: Bacteria > Pseudomonadati > Pseudomonadota > Alphaproteobacteria > Rhodobacterales > Roseobacteraceae > Ruegeria > Ruegeria sp. BI7. The sequence goes on along the minus strand of NZ_JBQFSK010000005.1, from coordinate 79,046 downwards.
CCACATCAGCACTTTACCGGTTTCGAAAACTTCTCAGGAACAAGTCGTCGCCGAGATGATCGGCGGCGCTCACCCCGGTGATGTCACGCGGTCAGGTAAGGTTAACGACGAAGAGGTTTTGCATGTCCAAGAATTAACCCATCCAGATGAATTCGAAGACATTTCTTTCTCCATTAAAGCCGGAGAGATTGTAGGGATGGCAGGGTTGATGGGCGCTCGCCGCAGCGAGATTGTTCGATCGATTGTCGGGTTGATGCATGGCGCGACCGGGGAGATCAGACTTCACGGCAAGCCTGTTAACTTTGCGTCCTTGCGGCAGGCGATGCGTGCTGGGGTCGGGTTTGTTCCCGAAGAACGCAAGACTGAAGGCCTCTTTCTGGAACAATCACTCAGCGACAACCTGATCGCGGCCAGTCTTTCCGATCATGCGTCTGCTGGGTTCATGCGTTCGGGCTCGATCAAAGCAGCTAGCCAAGCAGCCATTGACGCCTTCAGCGTCAAAACCAGCGGGATTAACGAACTTGTTGGTGATCTCTCAGGGGGCAATCAGCAAAAGATAATGTTGGCCAAGTGGCTCAAACGCGCGCCAGCTCTTCTGATCATTGAGGAACCCACAAAAGGGGTCGATGTCGGAGCCAAATTCCAAATCCACACGGAACTTTTGCGTCGAGCAGCCGAGGGAATGGCCATCCTCGTCGTGTCATCCGATTTTCCCGAACTTGTATCTCTCTCAACCCGCATCCTTGTCGTCCACGAGGGTCGCCTCATGGGGGACATCGCAGCCGCTGAGGCAACCGAAACCACGCTTCTTCAAATGGCCGCCGGAAATTCCGCCCCAATTGTTGATGCGCCCCAAGCCAATCAATCAGGAGTCGCGACGTGACCATGACCGCTCAAGCCAACTTGCCCATGAAGCGTCCGCTGCTGCGCCGTGTTTTGCAAGCTTTTGTCGATATTCGTGAACTGACGCTGATCGTTCTGATCGCCGCCATCATCATCGTGATGTCCAACGTTAATCCCTATTTCCTCAGCTTCTCGAACTTTCGAGCCGTGGCCGTGGGCATGGCCCCCACCGCGATCATCGTGATCGGTATGGCGATCCTACTTGCATCCGGCGGGTTCGATCTTTCCGTTGGGTCGGTAATGGCTTTGTCTTCCACCGTCGTAGCCATGCTACTTTTGACTGGCATGCCAATTCCGCTCGCGGTGGTATGCGGATTAGTGCTGGGTGGAATTGTCGGTGTAGTGAACGGTTTGCTGGTGACCGGTCTCGGGATCAATCCGCTTATCGCGACCCTCGGCACGATGTCGATCGCGCGAGGCATCGCTCTTGTCCTGACCGAAGGTTTTTCTGTCTCAAGCCTGCCGGCATCATTTGCCTGGATCGGCAAAGCTGACATAGGCGGCTTTCCGGTCATCGTCTTGTTCACCATTCTGCTCGTCGTTCTGTTTGACCTGGCCGTCCGCCATACGCGCTTTTTCCGTCAGGTCTATTTCATCGGCGCCAATGAAAAGGCCGCGATGTTGTCAGGCATCCATGTCACACGCGTGCGTATCATCCTGTACGCACTGACCGGTATTCTGGCTGCTTTGGCCGGAGTTTTGCTGGCCTCGCGCCTGATGAGCGGCACGCCCACGGCAGGAAACGGTATCGAACTTCAGGTTCTGGCAGCGGCTGTCATCGGTGGCGCATCTCTACGCGGCGGCGAAGGTACTATTCTTGGTGCTTTCCTCGGCGTCGTTTTCGTTGCGTTGATCAACAACACTATGACGATGCTGGCTGTATCGATCTACTGGCAGATGATCGTCATCGGCGGTGTACTCGTTACAGCGGTCGCCTTGGACATGCTGATCCGAAGCAAACGGGGCTAATCCCGAAGCTTTCCAAAACTTAACAACAACCAAAGATCCAAAACAGGGAGACTACGATGACTGAATTGAATGTGAATCGGCGCAGGCTGCTGACAGCGGGCACCACCGCAGGATTGGCCGCAGCGTTTGGACTGCCCATGCTGTCCAAAGAAGCCATGGCGCAAGCGGCCGGCAAGGAGTATGTTTTCCTGTCCATTGTCACGCAGGTACCGTTCTGGGTGGATTATCGCAATGCGATGGAAGACCTTGAAGAATTGATGGGCATCAAGGCCACATTCACGGGCCCGTTGGATTTCGACACGGCCGCACAAGCACGCCAATTGGATGAACTGATCGCAAGACGTCCCGCTGGCATCCTTATCTTCCCCGGTGATCCAGCCACTCTGGCCCCCGGCGTCGAACGTGCGGTCGAGGCTGGCATTCCAGTAACATGCTGTATTGGCGATATTCCCGACAGTCCCCGGTCCACATTCCTTGGTATCAACGGCGTTCAGGCAGGACGTGTCGGCGGCGAAATGCTGGCGCAAGCGATTGGCGGTAAAGGCAAGGTTATCCTCGGCACTTTCCCAGCCCCCTCCACATTGGAGCGGGTCGAGGGGTACAAACAGATCTTTGCCGAGAAATACCCGGATATCGAAGTGGTCGACGTAGTCAATGACAAGGCCGACCCGTCCTATGCGCCGACAGCCTATCTTCAGGCCATTCAGGCGAACCCGGATATTGTTGGCATTGGCGGCACGGACGGCGACAGCGGGAAAGGCGCTGCAATTGCCGTCAATGAGGCGGGACGCAAGGACATCAAGATCGTCGCGATGGACCGAAATGATGATATGCTTCCCTATATCGAAGACGGCACAATTTACGGCGCAGTGGCTCAGAAATCCTATCTTGAGATCTTTCTCGCCTTCCACATGATGCATTGGCAGAACACTGACGCGCTGAAGGTCTTGCCCGATTGGAAGGCGGCTGGCATCAATCCTTTGCCAGAGCGTGTTGAAACCGGGGTTATGCCGATTACGGCCGAAAACGTCGTTCAGTTCAAGCACACCTAAGGGATTGTCCCAGTGCATTCTATCGCGCCGGGAAACCGATAGGAGGGGGTACATGTCGGACAGATGGAGCGTTCTTCACCTGCAGCAAAACGATCTGCAGCTGACACTCCTGCCCGGCATCGGGGGCCGCTTATGGGATGTGAATTTCCAGGGGCGCTCCCTCCTATTTCAAAACACAGATCTCGACGGGTTGGAGGTCGATGACACGCGGCTTACTGATCTGCCCACACGCTCTCCACAATTTGGTTTTCCACTCTGGGGCGGCGAGAAGACTTGGATCGCCCCAGATGCATCCTGGGTAAACGGCGCTCCGTTTCCCGTGTTGGACAGCGGCTCTTACCAGATCACTTCAAGAAGCAGCACTCGTATCGACATGACCAGCGCATTATGCCCGACCTCGCACTTGTCGGTGTCGCGCCGCATCACGCTGACCTCGGCGGAGAGCTGGGAAATAGAACACATCGTGGTCAACCATGGGACCTCGTTGCGCCTGACTGGCATTTGGTCAGTCATGATGCTTAACACCCCCACCAAGATCGGCGTCGAATTGGAAGACCCTGCGTTCTATCCTGTTTTTGGCTCTGCCGAAGGGATGATAGCTACGCACGGCAACGGCATTGTCGTGGATTGCAACAGACAGCAGGAATTCAAGGTCGGGCTACCGAACCCCAACGGTCGTACATTGATACGGTGCGGCGCTGATACCCCGTTGCTAATGTGCTCGGTACCAGAACCTCAAAAGGGCGATAAATTTGCACACGACTATCCGTTTGAGGTCTTTAATTCAGTCGATTACGCCTATTGCGAAGCGGAGTGGCACTCCCCGGCACGCAAGCTCGCACCGAATGAAACGCTGAGTTTTCGGCAGACGTTCCGCGTCTTGACGGATGAAGATGCAACCCAAATGCCATTAGGGCTCACAAACAACAAGGAGTTCCTGTCATGCATGTCTTGATTACAGGCGCAGGCGGGCATCTCGGCCGCAAACTCTTCAACGCGCTAGAAAACGACCCCGATTACACCGTCTCTGGCATCGACATCCGTCCCGTTGATCATCCCGACATTCACACAGCAGACCTGTCCGACGACAGCAGTTGGGTCAGTTTGCTAAAGGGAGTGGACGTTATCGTGCATCTTGCCGGAGACCGAGAGCCCTCCGCCACTTGGGCCTCCGCGATCAAACACAATATGGATGCAACGCTTTCTCTCTATCACCATGCGGTAGCCATGGGCGTCAGCCGCGTGGTTCTTGCCAGCTCCAACTGGGTTCACGGCGACAAAAGGTTCACGCATGAGGTGCTCAACAGCGCGGCACCACCAGGGCCAGTAAACGCCTACGGCATGTCAAAGCTGTTCTGTGAACGGACAGGGGCCTATTTCGCCGAGCATCACGGACTGTCGGTCATCTGCTTGCGCATCGGCTGGACGCAATGGACTCACGGCAACCAACCCGGCACACACATGGCGATGGGCCGGTGGGGTCAGGAAATGTGGTTGAGTGATCGGGACTTTCTAAGCGGAATGCGCGCCGCAATAGATGCCAAGGATATTTCCTTCGCAGCCCTGAACCTAATGTCAGATAACCCGGGGATGCGCTGGGATATCACCGAAACACGGCAAGCGATTGGCTACTCTCCAAAGGACGGAAGCCCCGCGAAAACAACAGTGGGCATTGTCTTAAGATCCATGCTGAAACGGCTGTTTACAGTCCGACTCCCCAGCTACGTCACGACACGTTTTCCAGATTGGTAAAGTACAAGGTCCGGGCATTGTTGTTGCGTTGCGCAATCATTTTCCGAAACCTCGCATCGAAGTAAGCGCTGAAAAGGTCAGCGTTGTCCGCTTCGCAGTCGACGGAGAGCGACAGAACGAGCGCCAGATATCGCAGCCATTGGATGATTGATAGCACGGTAACGAACCGCGAACGTCGCTGTATGGGTATAATGAGAAGCGATCTCTGGTTGAGTGGTCAACTGCCCTGCGGACGAGACAAACCAGCACTTCAATCCGCCGGATAGCAGCCGTTGATACTGTGCACGGAAAAAGAAAACATACGCGGTCATCCTAGTGTTTTGCTCAGATGACGGCTATCGGTTTCTGTCACGAGCATAAACAAGCGTGTTCGGAATATGTTTGGTGCTTATGACTCTGCGACGACTGCTATCGGCGCATAGTGTCGGTGGACATTGCCATACAACTATAAACACTTGGTCAAGTATTGGTTCTCTGTTTTGCCCATCTTTTGCGTTGTGCTTCAGCGATCCGCGCTCGACCTTGCTTGGATGTCGGGCCGGTTGACAAGCCGCCATGGTATCGACAACGGCGTTTTCCTGGTGCCACGGGTAGCTGACAACTCGATCCTTTGCGCGTTTTTGCGCCACAGCGAGTTCGTAGATGCGTTGGAAGCGGTTGCCCCTCATTGTCCAAGCCAATGTTCTGCAGATCCTGACACTGGCCACCAGTACATTCGGAGCACGTTTTTTCTCTGCCGCGCCCAGTAACTGTCCGAAAGGGGCAAATTTGACAGCTCGGTGTCTCATCCCTAGCGAACTCTTCCTGGAGTGATAACAACACCTCGCGAAGCATTAGATTCAAACTCAAAAAACACCTCCAAATGTAAGCAATTCTAAGCATCGGCCTAAGACCCCATGGACTTTGAATACGCCCACAAAAGAAGACGGCATCAAATTGGACGAGCTGCCTAGGGGCCTGTTGGCAGAAAGGAATAGGTCAGTTGCACTCGTCGTTGCCTAAGCCTGTATTGACTATCGACCGGCAATTCCGTGCACAGTAGCTTTTCGTTCAGCCAAGTTCAGGAACACTCGGTCAAAATACTGCCAAGACATTATCGCTCCATCGCCTTTTCTGGCTATCACATTGTCTACGTTTGAAACGATTTTTTCAGGGCTGAGTTCGAGCGCACACCACCGCTCGACCTTTCGTTTTGCCGCGTCGCTATCAAGCGCATCAGCGAGTGTATACGCGCCCTTGCTCTGCACGAGATTTCTGAGAGCTGCGATCAGACGATCAAATTTAAAGGTGAGTTCATTTTTTTCAGCGTAACTCAGCAAATCCGCCACGCTGAGCGCGCTCGTAGCCTGATTAGATAGATCACATTGCACATCGTTTGCTTGCTCCAAGATTGCTTTCGGTTTTGCTCGGTCGTTTCGGCAGGAGTTCGCAAACTTGCCGTTACGGATTTCGCTTGGAAATGATTGATCGCGTTTTCCGCCAGAGCGACCATTATTCCGTCATCGGTCGCTTTCACTTTTCCAGTCTTGATGAGCGACGATAGCAGACGCGCCAGCGACTTTTTAGATTTGCCAAGACCGACACGATACGCAAGTCTTTCCTCGTCACGCTCCAATGAATCCTGCGCCTCACAATTCTCGACAAGAAACGAGAATAGCAATCCGCGCTCTTCAAGCGTCAAATCCTGTATTGTTCGACGCATATCTAGAATTGAAAGTTGGGCGAAAATCATTTGTCCAGCCATGGAGGCTCCATACAAGGTTGGCTGACCGTGTGCTCAGGAGCGTCCACCGTGAGGATACTGGTCAGTTGATAGAAGAAAAGCGGCGGAAGACATATAGCCGCTCGCAAGCGTTGGTGGCCGGTTTGTTACCGGTTGGCTTTGGCTTCAGCGATGACAGCAAGGATTTCAGAGCGAGGCCACCGAGAAGATCCACCGAGTTTGATTGGCTTAGGGACAGATCCATCCGCGATGCGGCGCCAGAAACTCGGCACACTGATTGCAAGCAGCTCTGCAGCCTCCGCCACTTTAAGCAGTGGGTCGATTTCGGTCGCAAATGAGTTTGTTTCAGTGGCCATGTGAGTAGATGCCTCGTTTTGATGAGTGTTGAGTCATCTAGAGGCGATCTAAATTGGTATTGGGAGGGGAGAAAAAATTTCTCCCCCCAGTCATGCTGTCAAACGCCGACAACGAGTTCTCGCTCTTCTGAACTCAACGGCTCCATGATTGGCTTAGCGCCCGGTTTAATGTCGTCCGGTATTCGCCAAGGATTCCATTTAATATGGCCGTGAGCAGAAACCTCGTCCATGAACCGCTCAAGAGCTTTGGCATTTGCAAGAAAGTCGTCAAATTTTCCCACGTCGTTTTCAAATATGACGTGCTTTGAACCATGCATTCGAAATGCGGTTTCCAGATGGCAGGTATTTCGCCACTTTCGGAAAGCTCTTTCGGCTTGGTCGGAGACTGAGCCTGCCTCTCTAAGTTTTTCTCCAAGCGAGTAGCGTGTGACGAGTCGTAACGCCTTTCCCACAGTTGGTTTTATCCCACTCTGTTCAAGGCGTAAAAGCTCGGTGACAACCATGGCCGAAAATCCTCGCTCATTCCATTTCGCTCTGATGAATTTCCTCTCTATCGTGGCATCCAAATCGTCCAATTCGTTTGTGGTATTGTCCGAAATTTCAGACACGTATCGATAGGCCTTTGAAACCACGCTTTCTCCTTGAGAGTCTGTCACGGACATTCTGATTAATACATAGAGGTCTGGTCGAGAGATCCATTTTCCCTCTTCGTTGTACAAGGGAAGATAACGACGATCCTGATTCATGCTGTGGCCAATTTTATGATTGTATCTGTATTGTCGGTGAGGTGGGACGCCCAGCGCTCCAGCAGCACACGACGTTGGTCGAGAAAGTCGGTTCGACGATAGGCTCGTTCGACAGAGCTGCCCACAACGTGACCAAGCATGGTTTCTGCAACTTCGTGACGCGCATCGGTTGCCTCCGCCAACCACACGCGGAGACTTGAACGAAATCCATGCGGACGGGCACTCATGCCACGACGCTCCATCAATCTCGACATCGTGGCGTCCGAGATCACCCCTTTTCGAATACTCGGAAACAGATAGCCATCGCGAGCATGTCGCCGCGCGTCTCCAAGAACATGAAGCGCTTCATTCGAAAGGGGTACACGGAACTCAGCAGTAGCGCCCTCACGTCCTTTCATCTGCTCTGCCGGAATGGTCCAGACATCACCGTCGATCTGCTCTTCCCTCAAGTACCGTATTGGCCGTGACCGTACCCCGGTCAAAATTAGAAGCTTCAGAGCAAGGTGGGTGACTGTACCTTCGTCCAAGCTTTTGTAGAACTCAGGCACTTCACTCCAGGCAAGCGACGGAATGTTGGTGGTGGCCTTACGCGGTTTGCCAAGCAATGCACGTGCCTTCCTGGGGGCCTGCAAGTCAACATCAATGCCCAGCGCGGCTGCATGCTCCAGACAAATAGATGTCCGTGTCAACGCCTTCCGAGCAGTCTCGGCTTTCTCATGCCAGATAGGCGCAAGGCAATCCCGCAGATCTATCTGAGTAATTTTAGCAACCGGCACATGACCGAGTTTGGGTATGACGTGTAGCTCCAGCGGACTAAACCAACGCCCCGCCTTTCCGCCACCTCGCAATTCCGACTTCCGCGCTTCAAACGCATCCCGAGCGATGTCTCTGAACAGGTGCAAATTGCGCTGGGCTTCCACCCGCCGCTTCTGCCGCTCTCTAATCGGATCCAGGCCTTCTCGCAGTTCGCGCCGTGCAGCATCGGCAGATTCCCGGGCCTCCGCCAAGCCAACATCCGGCCACCGCCCGAGGCCCATTTCCCGTCGTTTGCCGAAAACCGTCAGTCTAAGAACCCACTTACCGCTATTGGAATCTGCCTTCACAAGCCAGAGCCCAGCGCCATCGCAGTGCTTTCCGCTCTCTAATGCAAGAACGCCGCGCGCGCTCAATTTGCTTTTCGCCATACAGCTCTCTACCAGTCCACCTGTTGGTCCACCCCTAGGTATGGTATGTGCTGCCGTTAGTCGAGATTAATTGAGATCGAATGAAGGAGGTAAGTTAAGCCTTTTCATATACTTAATCTCTATCTGAGATATTTTGAGACATCTACATATGGAGTTTCAATGCCCTCCAGCAGCACCATAAAATCAATAATTTACGAGATGTACTCTGCTGGCGCCACATAAATGGCGACCACATGGCGACCACGCCTTAGCAAAATACATCCGTTGTTAACGTCGCATGGTCGGGGCCTTGCCTTCATAGACGAACTCCCCCCCGCCCCTTGGCACCCCTTCAGCTGATCGAACGCAAGCCTGTGAGCCTCTCACACTTTCTGTGACGTGTTTTTCCAAGGCTACTTTTATTGGGGTAGGTCCACTAGCTGTTGGTTGGTGCCCGTCGAACTAGAGTTCTGGGTTCGAGTATCCCTTCGCACCAATTGCGGACGTTCAGGAAATTTGATTTTATGTCCGCATTGCGGACCAATCCGGACTTTACTGCCGGCGATTTTAAGGTCAGCTTCCTATGCATTGGCAGATACTTAGTCTAGAATTGCCATATGCTGATTGGAACGCAAAACACGCTCTCAGAAGTGATCAATGCTAGAGGTGTTTTTACACCTCTTGGTGTTTCTCGATCCTCAAAAGAAGTCTGTGAAGCTGTTTCCGATGCTTTAGGGCGTCACTTCATTATGGATGATCTCCATGACGCAGTGGGTCGAGAAATTGCCGAAATGACCAATGCGAGCGCGGCCACTGTCGTACATTGCAGTGCGGCTGCGGTTACATTGGCTGTAGCGGCCTCTATGACCGGTAGTTCCCCAGGCGCGATTAAACAGCTTCCCGATGCAAGCGGTCTCAAGAGCCGAGTCATTTTGCCTGCAAACCACGCAGTAAATTACGGTCATCCCATTGAGCAAGCTATCCGACTTGCAGGTGCGAAACCGGAGCTTGTGGGCGACAATTCGGCTTGCGGCATTGAGGACCTTGCTCACGCTTGTTCAAAACTGGATGCGTGTTGTTTAGTGCTTGTTTCCTCCAGACTTACTGGAGGCGAAATGCTGGATTTTCGAAAAGCAGTCTCTGCGGCCCATGAACATGATCTGCCAGTGGTTATTGATGGCGCGGCCCAGGATTTTCGAATTGAAGACTTGCTGGATACCGGAGCTGACGTGGTTCTCATTAGCGGCCAAAAATACTTAGCTGGCCCAACATCAGGCTTGGTTCTCGGAAAGCCCGATCTGGTTTCAGCAGTCAGAGCACAGGAAAAAGGAATAGGGCGCGGCATGAAGGCATCAAAGGAAGCTCTCCTCGGTGTCCTTACTGCTTTGAAGCTTCGCCAACAGCTTAACAAAGAGGCTTGGTCGTCAGAACAAAAGGAAAAGGTTGCCCGATTTGCCTCAGTAGCGAACACGATTGAAGGTATCACGGCCAAAGCGAATCCTGATCCTACAAATCTGCCATTTGATCGAGCGCATCTCTGCATTGCCAAATCGTCAGAATTTCCTGATGCGGCACAAATGGCAGCAGCTTTGAAAGCCGGTGAACCTTCGATCTGGATCATGGACCATTTAACCCACCAGTCGGAGATAGTGTTGGAGCTAGTCCAACTTACGCAAGAAGAAATCGACACAGTTCTGGATCGAATAAGAGAAGTAGTGTCCCAATATCAAAAATCCTAAAAGCTGACATTTACGCAACCTGCGGCATTGGTCAAATTGGGCTCGTAGCAGACGTTAGGCAGAATTCAGTGGTTGTCTGCCTTGCGGACGAAAACGGACGTTTGGATCTTCGCACGCAATGCCAGCAACACCCCTCAAACCAGACATCGATCAGGAACGCGAGTTGGCGAGCGCGTCCGGCCTTTGGTTGCATTCTAGTAGAGCTAGCGGCCAGGCACTGCCGAAACCAAGGTTGTCTTATAGACCTCCAACCGAGCATTGGCGTTGCTGTCAATCAGCATGATGAGGCCTAGAAAGACGATTGACGTGACAAAGCCCCCCCCGCAAGCCGGGGCTGTGCACGAAAACGAATAGCATAGCGGCAGCAGCGATCATTAGTGGCATAACCTTGAAAACCGCAGTGCCATATTGCGCCATTGTCCTGTCAACGCGCTCGATCTCGGAAGCAACAAAACCCGCCCCGTCCTCAGCGATGGCAGGCACGAAGCCTGTTAAGCTTTTCCACGTTCCGTAGAACAGCCCACCGCCGAGGATCAGCATCAGCACTCCGGCCACGAACATCGGAAGCACGAACGCCCTGGCCATGTCGGTCTCTCCCCTCGACCAGAAAAGAAGGCTGGCCACGAGAAACACCACCCCGAACAGAGCGAAAAAGCCGTTTGACCACATTTCTGCCTTTGCCCAGTCGGTCGATGTCTTGAGGATATCCATTGTATAGCTTCCTTGCGCGGCGCTCCTTGCTGAATCGCTGTATCTTTAGTGCGGAGGTGTGCCTAGTTCAGTCGTTCTGATACCTGCGTTGTGTTGCTCCATTGCCGGGGCGACTGGCCGTACATCCGCCTAAACTCGCGACTGAATTGAGAGGAGCTTTGATAGCCGACGTCCCAGGCCGCCTCCGATACGGTCTTTCCTTCGGCAATCTTCATCGCGGCGTTGTTCAGCCGCATCGATTTCACGAACTGGATCGGGGACAGTGTCGTGGCTTCCTTGAACCGCCGATGGAATACCGCGCGACTCATACCGACGTGTTCAGCCATATCGTCGATGGTGACTTGCTCGTTCAGGTGGGTTGAGAGGTACTCGATGGTGCGCGCGATTTCGTTGCCGACGCCAAAAGCTCGTCTTGCGGCGGCCCCGGCCTCACCCGTGAGCACCGCGTAACATAACTCGCGTAGTCGCCCCTGTCCGAGCACTTCCAGATCAACCGGATGATCGAGCAGCTCAAGAAGACGCAGCAGTGCTTGCGTGAAACCATCATCCCAAGCCGCCAATGCCAAAGCCGATTGCGCGCCAGCCCGCGCTTGTCTGATGACACCAGCCGCGGTCTCAATTTCCAATGTGAGCTCGCGCATCATTCGTGGATTCAAGGTGATCACGACGCCGAGCAGTGGGTCCGCTTTAGACGCCCGTGGAGTACCTGCCTCTACCGGCAAGGTCATTGGGCAGAGCAGGTATTTGTCGCTGTCATACATGTGGTGCTCACCGTCCAGCACAGCTTCCTTGGTGCCACTGAGAATAGCCACCACCGTGGGCTCGTAGACAGCTGGGACGCAAGGTACGGCATCGGTCACCCGGAAAAGCTGGACGCCTTTCAACGCGGTATCGACAAGGCCTGCCTCTGGCAGATGGCGCTCGATAAGGTCTTTGATCTGTTCTTTGCTCATGCACTCTAGCTGGCAGAGGGCTTTCATCTTTGCAATGGGGTTGAGACGATTGGGCAAGTAATCGAGAGAATACCGCCTGTTTCTGGGCCCGGCCAAGTTCTATTTGTGCCTTCAAGCAATAACACCTCAAACCGCCAGTTTGGGCTGGCAGGAGACACAAATGGTAGATACGACATTCGGACCCAAAGGCTGGACACCCGAGCGCCTCGGCGACCAGACAGGCAAGACCTACATCATTACTGGCGCCAACGCTGGCGCAGGCTTTCAAGCAGCGCGCATTCTTCTCAAGAAGAACGCTAAGGTGGTGATGCTGAACCGCTCAGCCGAGAAATCCGAGGCGGCCATCACGGGCTTGAAACAGGAATTCGGCGCGAAAGCCGACGTGAGCTTCATACGCATGGACCTGTCAATCCTGGACAGTGTGCGCGAAGCGGCAGAAGAAGTCTTGAAGACCGTGCCCCGCATCGACGCACTGATCAATAACGCGGCTATCGCGCAGGTGCCGACCCGCAAGCTGACCGTCGACGGGTTCGAAAGCCAGCTTGGCACCAATCACTACGGGCACTTTCTGCTCAATGGTCTGCTTTTTGATCGCATCGCCGAAAGCAAAGGCCGGATCGTGGTCGTCGCCAGCCTCGGCTACAACATGGGTCTCAAGACCATCAAGTTTAGCGACATGAACTGGGATGAGGGCTACGGCGCAAACACTGCATATTCCCAGAGCAAACTGGCGCAGATGATGTTTGCCTACGAATTGCAAGACCGACTGACTGCTGCCGGGCGCACGGATATCGAGGTTTTCGTCTGTCATCCGGGCTCGTCAGCCACATCGCTGATCACCACCAGCGGTAGCCGTACAATGCGTTTCATCTGGTGGCTGATGACCAAGACACCAATGGTCCAGACTGCGGAACAAGGCTCATATCCTGAGGTCATGTGCGCGACCGAAGAGGCGCTGACCGAGCAACGCGCCCTTTATGGTCCGACCGGCCGTCTGGAAGCAGTGGGCCCGGTCGGCAAAGGGACACTGAATGCCCACGCCCATGACAGGGCTGTCATGTCGCGTCTTTGGGAAGTGTCCGAAAAGGCCGTTGGGTTCGGGTGGAAACTCTGACCAGTTGATAGAAGCCAGCTGATAACGCAACGTCCGGAGAGCGGACCTTGGTGCGCTGTGCAGCATCCGGGAGGTTTGGGCTCATCGCGGCCCAAAGGAGACATCCAGCGGCTAGCCGCAATGCTGCCGTCGCAACCCGCATTGCAGCCGTTCGCTGCCAACGCGAATTCTGGGACGCTTCAGACTGTCGAATTGCGTAACCAACGGCCAAAAATACTAACGGTGCGAATAGCTACCCTCAGATCCAACATCTATTCTGCTGCATTTCTATTCCACCCGCCGACTCAATTCTCAGTCTTGGTCATAGAGCCAAGGCGGAAGAATCCCCCTTGGCACCAGAAAGCGTGCACTTACGGTGCAAGCCAATTGAACGGTTCCGCGGGCACGAATTCGTCAGATACATCGCCCGCCAGAATCGGATGTCCCTTTAGCTCCAGCTTTTGAGGCTCACTACCCTCTGACAAATCAAGCTGGTTGATGTCGACCCAATACACATTGGGGCTGATGGCGGACTCAAAATAGTACCTTCCACTTTCGTGATCTGCGACGGAGCGCCAAACTGTCGTTGCGAGGTTTGGCGCATCTGGGTCAGCAATTCCGAGTGGAACCGAGACGTTACGAATGATCGAGAAAACGGCTGCGGTTGCCATTCGCGGATCCTCGAACTCGGGCACCGTATCAAGATAAAAATCTGCTCGCGTAAACCGGTCCGCCGCTCGGTTTGTGCCCGGCAACATAGACAGGCCACCGACCTGATCCCAATAAGCGGTCAAAGCGAGCTGCTCATCGTAGGTTGGAGAGTTTGTCATGACGCGATACTCCTCACCATGATGCACGATGAGTTCGCCATTTACATATTCGAAGATCGCAGAATCCCCGGTTTTGTCAGACAGCGAAAGATGTAGCCCGGCTTCGTGACCGTTCGGAAGACGTGGAGCCACCATGGTAAAAGGCTGTGCTGACAAACCTTCAACCGCCTCCGCGACCGTAGCATAATTGTCGAGTGCATATTGCGCCCAGGCACCAACGGACAGCGTTGGCTTACCATCTGCTACACCATAGTCGGCTTCGGCCAGATAAAGCAGGTTAGCAACAAGCCCGGCTTCGTTCATGCCGTCGACGGAGCCAATGTCATAGCCGGACAAGGTGATCGATCCATACTTAGAAACCCACTCAATCGATCCTTCGCCCAGACCTCCGTCCCGCTCCATGCCCTTGGGAAAAGCCCAGAAATCCGATCCGACATCCTCGAACCAGTCCATACTTCTGGCTGTGATGAAACTGTCGGTTCCGGTCTTGTAGAGTAACCGAGTGCAAGCATCGGCAGATACTGTGATTGCTGACACAGCGCAGATACCGCTGATCCCGGCCAATAAATTTCGAGCAGTGTTTTTCATTTTGAAACTCCGTGATGTGTTTCGAATGACGACCGATTGGAAGATAAGAAGATTCAGATGTTCAAGTGTCGCACAGAACCAGATCAAATGCCCTGCGGCACGCTTTCAAGGCTCACAAAAATAGCCTGACATTTGCGGATTGCAGCGACAATCTGACATCGCAACCCATTATCCAATAACGCTGTGCCCTCGGGCCTGCATACAGTTCACCAGAACCTGGCGTTTGACCAATTCGTCATTGTATTGACCTTTGACCGAGCCAAGTATTCCGCCGGCGACTGCCCCGCCAAGAGCATCATACCCATCTCCGATCATGGCGCCGGTGAGTGCACCGTCGATTGCGCCGAATGTAGTGTCCATTCCTCTTTTGCCGGATTGATAATTTACAGCCAGAGCTGTGCAATGTGCCTCGTCCGAAGCAAAGCTCGCATTTCTTGTGCCATCCACTGCAAGAGATTTCTGCATCGGGTACTGAGTGCACGCAGTTAAGCCAAGCGCAGCAACGAGAACGAATTTTTTCATGATCGCTTCCCTTCAAATAAAGGACATTGGCCCGAGCAATGAATGTTCAGACTGGCCACTCTCTGAACACTGCCCACATAAGCAATCACGGGTTTGTTATAAGATTGATTTCGATATTTGGACGTTGCGTAAATTTCGATTTCTCTCGGCCATTGCTGACATGTGTTCACTTATCCAAGTCTCAAAAAGGGAATTTCTGGCCACTAGCGCACTGACGTGTGACAGCAGATGAAAGTAGTGCGGTACGCGTCGACGGCCCAAACCGGCCATTGAACAAGTCTCATGTATTCTGCAGTGCAGCTGATTGATGCAGACCTTAGCTGCACCGGCATACCGCACTCCAAAATCATTCCATGTGATTCAAACCTGACCAGGAAGCCATAAAACGATAGCAGGGAACGCTACGAGCATCGCGATGGTTGCAGCATCCGCCAGAAAGAAAGGCGTTACACCTTTAAAAACATCCTGAACGCTTAGGTCATCACGAACGCCGGCCACGACAAAGCAATTCAGCCCAATAGGTGGGGTGATCAGGCAAAACTCAGCCATTTTGACAACCAGAATGCCAAACCAGATGGCGCACATAGGCCCAGACATACCGAAGGTACTTTCGGCTGCGCTTACGGTTTCGCCACCGTTCAACGCCATGACGGCGGGGTAAACAACCGGCAACGTCAGCAGCAGCATACCTATCGCGTCCATGAACATACCCAGTACAGCGTAAGCCAGAAGAATACAGATCAGGATCAGCATCGGAGACATCTCAAGCGAGGTAATCCAGTCGGAGAACGCACTTGGCAGTTCGGCGAACCCAAGAAAACGAACGTAGACCAAAACGCCCCAGATGATCGTGAAAATCATGACGCTCAGCTTGGCAGTTTCCAAAAGCGCGTCTTTGAGCTCGGACCAGCGCATGCCTTGATACAGCGCCATCAGGAACACCACAAATGCTCCAATTGCGCCGCCTTCGGTTGGCGTACCCCAGGCATCGCCGCCGAACGGGTTGTAGACAAAGAAGATGATGGTGACGACGACAATCACGATGGGCAATGCGGGCGGCAACGAGAGGAATCGTTCTTTCCATGTAAATCCGGTGACTGCGGGACCAAATCCTTTGATCACGACGGCCATGCCAATGATCAGCAAGCCATAAATTACCGCCGAGAACATGCCCGGGATGAATCCGGCCAACAGCAGTTTGCCCACGTCCTGCTCGACAATAATCGCGTAGATGACCAGAATGGCCGAAGGCGGGATGAGCGAAGCGAGTGTACCGCCTGCAGCGACGACACCTGCAGCAAAACGCTTGTCGTATCCGATCTTCAGCATCTCGGGGATGGCGATACGGGCGAACACAGCGGAAGTGGCGACCGAGGCTCCGGATACCGCGGCAAACCCAGCGGTTGCGAAAACGGTCGAAACCGCCAGCCCACCGGGGACCCACGCCAGCCAACGCTTTGCGGCTTCGAACAGTGCTTTGGTCAGGCCCGCGTAATAGGCGAGGTAACCAATCAGGATGAAAGTCGGGATAAGGCTCAACGCTTGGCTTGAAATCTTGGAGTGCGGCACCTGCCCCGCTGTTTTGACGGCCACAGTCACAGCCTTGCCGAACCGCGCCGGGTCATAACCAAACTTGGCCCAGAAGATCCAGATTAGACCAACCATGCCAGCTGTCGCGGCGGCGAAGGCCACGCGCATCCCCAGCACCACAAGAACAAGCATACCGCCCGAGACGATCAGACCAATATCAATGGGTTCCATCAGATTTAACCTCAGTTATCGTGGCCCGAGACGTGCTCGGCTTCCATTGCAGCTTGAGTGGCTGCGTCAGCTATCAGCGGGACGGCAATAGGTGCTTGATCGGGGTGCCGGATCGCGCGCCCGTAGGCCCAGAGCTGCAAAGAAAGCCTTAGGCAAAGCACGCTAAAGGCAACGGGGGCCAACAGCTTTGCGGGCCACAGCGGGATACCTATGTCGATGGAGCTGTCGCGGCTCCAGAGTGGAGCACCAAAGTCAAAGCTGCGTGCGAAATGC
Organism: Ruegeria sp. BI7; assembly: GCF_056537925.1. Classification (NCBI taxonomy): domain Bacteria; kingdom Pseudomonadati; phylum Pseudomonadota; class Alphaproteobacteria; order Rhodobacterales; family Roseobacteraceae; genus Ruegeria; species Ruegeria sp. BI7. Next base: position 61,912 of record NZ_JBQFSK010000005.1, on the reverse strand, counting down.
GCCCAGCTCCCCCAGATCAGCAAGACGATCAGCGCCAGAATGACAGCGGTTGTGACGAACTCAACGATATAGAGCGTCCGGCCTCTAAGCGCTCCAACAACCATGTCCATTCGGATATGACCGCCATCACGCTGCGCATAGGAAATCCCCATGAAGGCGATTAACGGCATGGCCTGCTCGATCCAGTCCACGTAACCGGGAAGTGGCGCATTGGCGAAATTCCGACCACCAACGGAGACTACGGCCATGACCATCAGCGAGAAAACCGCAAGACCGCTGATCAGGGCCAGAAAGCTTTCCAGTTTGTAGAGATGTTGATCGAGAATGCTGAGACGGCTGTCGTTGGACAGCACCAGGGATGACCCGGCCATCGTTTTGCTCCGCTGTCAGGGAAAAAGGCACCCGACGCCAGCCTGACCGACGCCGGGTTGTGAGTGGATTAGCTGCCGTTTGCGATCTTCCCAGTCACAAGATCATAGAGTTCTTGTGCTGGTAGGCCACGCTCGGTGTTTTCTGCAATCCAGGCCTCGGCCGCGGGGGCGGCAGCGGCTTCTTTGAACGCTGCGATTTCTTCATCACTGAAAGTGACCCGTTCGATGCCGCGTTGATCCAGCTCAGGGCCCCACGCTTCCATCGTTTTGGTCTGGTAGTGGCTCACGTAGTGATCCAGTGCCTCATCCACCGACCCCAGCAGAACTTCGCGGTGTTCGTCAGACAGATCTTCCAGTGCCAGCGTGTTCACCACGACAGGGCAGTTGACGGTGCCGGGATTGAGGTTCGTCGTCCACCATGTGCCATTCTCAATGGTGCCGAAGGACATATGCGCGTGTGGCGCAAAGCTGACCGCTTTGACGATGCCGCTGTCCATTGCCTGACGCACTTCGGATGCAGACATCGAGGTCGGAACTGCTCCAACCGTCTCCATCGCCTTGCCGATGCCACCTGTCGCCCGAACGCTCAGACCTTCAAAATCGGTTAGGGATTTGGGTGCTTCACCGACACCAACAAGGTTGTACTGTGGCAGCGGAGACGGCATCAGCAGAGTCGCGTCCCAGCGGGCCAGATCTTCGACAACGGCCGGATGTTGATAGACGGCCATCGACAGGTCGACTTCCTGCTCAAGGGATGTCACGCCCAAAAACGGCAGTTCCAAGACAGTGATCGAAGGGTTCTTATCGCGGTGATAGCCAGCGCAGAACTGGGCCATTTCAAACGCACCAATCGAAATCCCATCGAGGTTTTCTTTGTTCTTCGACAGGCCACCATAGCTGATATTGAGCGTGAACTCACCGCCCGTCTTTTCGTTCACCAGCTCCGCAAGTTTCTCGACGTGTTCGGTAAAGGCACGACGCTTGCCCCACAGGGAAACGTTCCATTCGACAGCCAGTGCTTCGGATGCAACGGTCAGCGACAAAGCTGCAATGGCCGCCCGGTTAAGATGTTTGCGCATAGTGGCTCCTCCCAGATCACGCAATGTGTTTGGGCAGAGTATTCAGGATGCGCAGCAGCCTGCCTATGAAGGAAAATGCGCGAGGAATTTCTGTTTCCCTGCGGATATCCGCAGAGTGGTTTCGCTTACAACAGCGCCTCTTTATCGAGACCGAGTTTGACGATCTTTTCGTTGAGCGTCCGTCGGCCGATCCCAAGCGCTTCGGCGGCGGCATCCATGCGGCCTTTATGCGCCTTGATGGCTTTGCCGATGAGCTCGCGTTCAAAAGCAGCAACCGCTTCGCGTAGGGTATCCGGCACTTCGTCGAAGTGCTGATCGCTTTGGATGGCCTGCGCCACCGACCCTCCTCCGCGTCGGGCCGCCAAAATGCGCCGTTCGCAGACATGGCGCAATTCACGCACATTGCCGGGCCAGCTATGTGAAAGCAGAGCGGCCAAATCGTCCTGATCGAGTTCTGGCGCGTCTATCTCATAAACCTTTGCGTATTCGTTCAAGAAATGCGTTGCCAACAGAACCAGATCATCCCGTCTTTGACGTAGCGGAGGTAGAGACAGGACGACAGTATTCAATCGAAACAAAAGGTCCTGACGCAAGCGGCCTTCGTCTGCTGCCAGTACAACGTCTTCGTTGGTTGCTGACACGACTCTGAAGCTTACCGGCACCGGTGACACAGCCCCCACCGGCAGCACCTGCTGATCTTCAATGACCCTTAGTAGCTTGGCCTGCGCCGCTGGTGGGCACGAGCAGATTTCGTCCAGAAACAAGGTCCCTCCCGACGCCGCCGCAAGCCTTCCGTCGGATTCACCCGCGATGCCGAACATTTCCGCTTCAAACGTATCGGCCGACAATGCAGCGCAATTCAGCGCCAGAAACGGTGCCTCCGGCGAGCGGCCCAAATCATGTAAAGCATGAGCAACCAGCTCTTTCCCGGTGCCCGTATCTCCCTGCAACAAAACCGCAACCGATGTATCAGCAAGATCAAGTACTTCTTGTCGCAAGTCTGTAATGGCGTCTGTTTGGCCCAGCAGGATGCGGTCAAGGCCTGACAGTTTGAACAGCCGGTCTTTGAGGCGGGCATTGCTTCTTCGCATTCTGTTTTGTTCAGCTGCGTGCCTCAGGACCGTAAGCAATCGCCGTGGTTCATATGGCTTTTCGATGAACCCGTACGCCCCGTCCTGTATGGCCTGAACCGCCATCGGGATGTCACCATGTGCCGAAATCAATACCACCGGAGGCGCCACCTGTCTGTCCAGACTGGCCAGCAATTCAAGCCCCGACATACCCGGCATACGCACATCGGAAAGAATGACATCGGGCGACGCGCTGACCAGATACTCCATCACGTGGGTCGCGCGCGACAGAGCGCTAACAGTCCAGCCGGCGGCTTCGAGCAACTCGACAAGAGACTGTCTCATTGATTTGTCATCATCGACGACCAGAACTTTAAAGGGTTGCCGCTGGGTCATTCGTTCGTTTCTTTAGTAGTTGAGGCCATCGGGAAGGTGACACGAAAAACTGTTCCGCCGCCATCACGATTTCGGGCCGTCATCTTGCCATCGTGATCTTTGACAATGCTGGTGGAAATGGCCAATCCCAAGCCCATGCCTCTCCCGCTCTCTCTTGTGGTTACAAATGGCTCTTGCAACTCAGCCAGCGTTGCCTCACCCAACCCGTGACCGTTGTCCTGAATTTCCAACACCGCTTCATCATCAGTAGCTATGACAGCGATATGGATTTCAGGTGCATCCACTTCGTCCATCGCGTCAATCGCATTGCGCAAAAGATTAGTGATGACTTGTTCGATCCGCAGTGCACTGCCCCGGATAAAAATCGGACCGGTCGGCGCATCAACTGAGATTTTCACCTTGCCCTGCTCGATGTTTGGCGCAACCAGAGCCAATGCGGCATTGACCGAAGCGCATAAGTCTACGTCGTCGAACACCTCACTCTCTGACCGTGCAAAAAACCGCAATTGGCGTGTAATTCCTTCCATCCTGTCGACCAGGCTTCCGATATTTTGCGAAAGCTTGGCCTCACCAGAAGATGAGATTTCTTCTGCCACCAGGTGATTGCGCATCGCAGCGATAGGCTGGCCCAGTTCATGTGTGACCGACGCGGAGAGTTGCCCCAGAGCCGCCAGTCGGCTTGCGCGCTCCAACTCGCCCTGAGTGCGTTGGAGGCTGCGCTCGGCTGTCTTGCGGTCGTCGATTTCGATGGCGAGCCTTTCATTTGCCTCGCGTAGCTTTGCTTCTTCCTCTTCGGACCGCACCAAGGCTGCGCTTACGCGCCTTGCGCGTTGTATCTGGAAAAAGATAAATGTAAGCCCCGCCAAAAGGACAAAAACTGCAGTTACAAGCCAACTGCGCGCTACGGCCTGATCGTCACTTGCAAAATAGTGAAGCGACCAGCCATGGGGTAAATCCGTAGCTGCAAGATGCAGACGCTTCGTCCCCGCAATTCTGGCCTGATCTCCCGGCAACTCAATCCAGTCCAACGCATCTAAGTCTTGCCCCGGGAACTGCCTGGCATCTCGAATCCGTTCTTGCTGTGGTTCCGACAATGGCGTCAACGCGCGATATTGCCAGTTCGAGTTCGAAGAAAGCAGAACGACGCCGTCTTCATTGGCCAAAAGAACCTGTTCGCCCGAGTTTTTCCAACTATCCTGAAGATTGGAGAAATCGATCTTAATCGCTATGACGCCAGTTGAAGCGCCCTGGTCGTCAAGCACTGCGTTGGCGATGAAGTATCCTGGCAGACCAGTCGTTGCCCCGATGGCATAGAAGCGGCCCTGTTCACCAGAAATGGCAGTTTGAAAATACGGGCGGAAAGCGTAGTTCTGGCCAACAAAGCTCCCAGTGTCGCGGTAGTTCGATGCGGAAATCGTGATCCCGTCTTCGTCCATCAAGTAGATCGCATCCAGCCCCGCCTGCTCCGCAAAATCCTCGAGGCGTCGGTTCAAAGTTCCGGTGCCGTCTCCTTCAGCTGTTCCAATTACAAAGGAATCCTGTGACAGCACATATGTGAGGTGGGAAAATCGTTCGAGTTCGCTGTTTACCGAGCTTTGGTAAAGAGAGAGCCGGCCCTGAGCTTTCGAAAGCTCCTCCGAAACGAAGTACTGGTAAGAAACCAAATAAAGGCCAATGCTGGCGGCAATGGCTATCAAAATACCTACAATATACGAAGCTGCTCGCATCGAATGCCCATGAACTGCGACGGCATAGGATCACAGTAGGTATTAGCCGTCCATCCCAAGAGTACTAAACTAACATTTGGATGTTTAGGCCAAACAAGAGTGACCGAGTAATTAGAGAACGCGAAGAAATGAACGAACATGCCGAAACAACTATTTGCATTCCGCAAGCAGATTCGGCCCATAAGAGACATTCGGCATCCTGCTGACATTCTGCCTTCGCAGCCCGCATGCCGGTCATTCGCTGCATTTGCAAAATTCGGCGCAGCTCGAACTAACAGATCGCGGACAAAGTCGCCTTTAAAGGCAAAACATCAAACGAGTGCAGCCAATCAGCCAGTCGTGTAAATCTAGAACGAGGTGGCAAGAGCCGGAATTGTAGAGTGACCTGAAGAAAAAATGAAACAGACGCCATTCATTGAATAGTCAGTTCATTTTGAAAGCGTTTTCTTGATTAGTGTCGCGTATCTCAGCATGATCCAAAGATGTCGGCTGGAATAGACAAATGGTTAAACGATCTCGACCTGAGTCAGTACGCAGATGTTTTTGCGGAAAACGATATCGATGCGCGTGTTCTGCCACTACTATCTGGCGACGACTTAAAAGAGCTCGGAGTAAGCCTTGGTCATCGCAAAATCATTCTTGCCGCAATTCACGAGCTAGTCGACCAACAGAACGCAACCTCCCCGTCACAAGCAGCTCGTGAAAAAACGCCCGAAGGCGAACAAGCGTCCACCTCAGACAATTCACAAAGTGATGATCTGCGCAAACAAAAGCATGTTGAACCACCTACTGCAGAGAGGCGTCATGTAACTGTTGTGTTTGCCGAACTTGTAGGTTCGACTGAACTTACGAATCGCTTTGATCCCGAAGACATGCGGGACTTGCTACAGAACTACCAAGATGCCGTTGCAGGAGCCGTAAGCCGATATGGTGGCTACGTTGCAAAGTACTTGGGCGATGGTCTTCTCGTGTTTTTCGGATGGCCGCGGGCTTACGAAGATCACGCGATTCGGGCGGTAAAAGCCAGTCTTGAGTCTGTTCACCGTGTCAAAGAACTCAAAACGCCTGACGGAGAGCCTTTGTCAGTCAGACTGGGAGTTGCGAGCGGTGATGTTGTGGTCGGCGATACCGTTGGCGAAAACACATATGAGGAGGGGGCCATGACTGGTCCGGTCGTCAACCTTGCGGCTCGGATTCAAGAACATGCTGAGCCAAACTCAGTCGTTTTGTCAGTTGAGGAAACCGAGACAGCTTTACATCGGATATTCGAGTTTAAATCTCTTGGGCAGGCAGAGCTCAAGGGGTTTGCTAAACCACGTATTCTGCAGAAAGTGATGTCAGAACGCAGTGCGGAAAGCCGGTTTCGGGCCTCACATCGAGACGATGTCGACAGCGTCATGGTTGGGCGGGACTACGAAAAGGGAATTTTACTGCAATCATGGCAACGTGCTCAGAATGGCCACGGAGACGTTGTTCTGCTCTCCGGTGAAGCCGGAATAGGAAAGTCGCGGCTTACAGAGGAATTCCTTGCAGAAATCACTCAAAACGACGAAGTCGATGTCATAAGGCTGAACTGTTCCCCCTATCTCAGCAGCAGCCCCTTTCATCCGGTAGCCCAACGAATATCCCAGGATGCGGGTGTTGAACCCGACTTTGATGACAATCTGATCCTTGAGCATGTCAGAAAAATGCTTGAAGGACGACCAGGGTTGGACTGGGAACAAGTTCTGCCTGTTTTTGCAGCGTTGGTCGCACCTCGTAGTGCGCTTGCCCAAAAGGTGCTCGAGATGTCACCGCAGGAGCAGCGCGACATAACAATCCAAACATTGATCCACACGGTGCAGGTGCGGTCAAGCGTACGTCCGGTTATGCTGTGCGTAGAAGATGCTCATTGGATCGATCCTTCCACACAGGCATTGTTGGAGCGGTTTAAGTCGATATGCACCGATCTTCCTCTGATGATCTTGATAACCCACAGACCCGGGTGGGAATTGGCCCGTGATGATGGGGACACACACGTTCAGTCTCTGGTTTTGCGCCGTTTCGATTCTGCGCATGTCTCAAACCTTGTCGAAAATATTACAGGCAAGAGACCGGACGACGCTCTGATCTCTACAATAATTGAAAAAACCGATGGGGTTCCATTGTTCGTGGAAGAAGTGACCCGAGCCATTGTCGAATCCGGCGAGCATGGGCACGGCCACATACCATCGTCATTGAAAGGCGCGTTGATGGCGCGGCTCGACGCAGTTTCACCAGAGGCTAAACAGGTCGCCCTTACTGGATCGGTTATTGGCCGGGAGTTTGAGCCGAGCATATAATGTGCCGCGAAGGGCCTTGAAGAAACTGATATCAACAAATGGCTCGAAGAACTTTCTCGAACAGGCTTGATCTTTGAAAGTGGGCACAATCGCGGGCATTTCGTTTTCCGCCACGCCCTTATTCGCGATACCGCCTATCAATCCATGCTGAATTCAACCCGGAAACAACAGCACGCAGACGTAGCGCGTGCCTTGATGGGGATAAGGTCATCTGAGATCGAGCGTCGCCCCGAACTCGTCGCGCGCCACCTTTCAGAGGCTGAGGACTGGAGTGCCGCGTTCGAAAAATGGCAGACCGCGACAGAAATGGCGTTGGCGCGATCTGCCAGCCAAGAAGCGATGACGAACGCCAAGGAAACTTTAAGAGCTGCCGAAAAACTTGGCTCAGACCCCAATACAGAATTGATTAAAGGCAAAATCCTGGTCGGCCGCAGCCATGACAGCCTGGGCCAATTGCCTAAAGGCATAGCAGTTCTTAAAGACGCTTCCAACGCGGCCCGGGCGGTGCACAACGTGGAACTAGCCGCTGACGCGGCCAACCACTTCGCTGACTCATGCATGATGTCCAGCGAAAGGCACAGCGAGGCGATCGAACTCTGCGATAATGCGCTGAAAGATTTGCCCGATGATGATGATGTCCGTCGGTGCAGATTGATGAGCCAACTTGCGCGGGCCCATATGTTCGTAGGTCAGTTTTCCGAAGGTGCCCGCTTCGGCCAGCAATCCATGGAACTGGCCGCAAAATTGGGCGACTATAAATCCCAGTTCTCAGTAATGATGATGCATTTTGGGGCACCCTTTGTTGCGCGTAAGGGAAGAGAAACCCGCCATTGGCGCGAAAATCTGGAGGCTATGCATGGTGTGGCCGAGCATCTTGGCAGTATCGATCAGGGTCGAGACCGGACTCTCAGCTTGTTTGTAGGTGCCGAGATGGCAGACCGTGAGTTGATGGACCATTCTCTGGGCTTGCTCACCGAGATTTCGGAAAAGGACAATCATTTGCAACTCTACTGGGTTCAGAAACACGCACAGGCCATGGTTGCAATTATGGACGGCGATTTTGGCCAAGCGGAAAAACACGCCACCGAGGCCGTGAAGATCGGTCGAAAGACCCATGGGGAGCATGTTGAGGGCGTCTACGGGGTTCAGATGTTCACTATCCGCCGCGAGCAAAACCGGCTGCACGAGGTCGCACCTGTGATCAAGAAATTGATGACGGACAGTCCCGAAGATATTTCGTGGAAACCAGGATTTGGCCTTATCGCAGCTGAGCTCGGGTACAAGGAACGTGCTGAACGTATACTGAATGAAATGGCCGACAATGGCTTCGATCTCCCACTCGACGCCATGTATTCAACGACACTATCCTATTTAGCCGACATATGTGTCGCCATTGAGCATCAGGAACATGCCAAGAAACTCTATGAAATACTGGCTCCGTACGAAGAGCTGACGATCACCGCAGGGGCAACGACAGTATGCGCAGGTGCAGCTGCGCGACGCCTCGGCAGTCTGGGCACGGTATTAAAAGACTGGAATGCTACAGATATGATGTTCCAGAAGGCTATAGAAATTGACACGCGCATGAAATGCCCACCCTGGATTGCTCACAGCAAGGCGGCTTATGCATGCGCATTGAGGCGACGGGGACGCCCGAATGATGTGGAACAGGCGTTTCAACTGGAAGGGGAAGCGTTGGCAATTTCGCAGAAATTGGGTATGGTTTCCCTAAGGTCAAAGCTCGAAGGAGTAGCGAGTTAAGGTACTTAAACTGTTTGGGGGACTTAATGCCTAGATACATAATTGAAAGAAATTTTGCCGAGCAGCTAAACGTCAGTGAAGATGACAAAATTCACATCAAAGAAATCAATGACGAAGTCGGCGTCGAATGGATTTTTTCGTTCCTCAGCGCAGATAAGCGCAAAACATACTGCTTGTACGAAGCCCCTGATGAGGAGAGCCTCAGAAAGGCGGCTGAGCGACTGAATATTCCTGCCGATGTCATAACACCTGTGGATCGGATTGATCCGGCAATATTTGCCTGATCAGCAGCCATTTTTACCCACCTCAATGAAACGACTTCGCGAGACAACGCGACGGAAATAGCAATTAGCTGAGGCAGCTCTGCAAGAAGCCCGACCAGACTATTGGGAGGCTTACGCATGTTTGACCTGAAAACACTCGACGGAAGTACAGCTATTGTGAATCAAGACACTTTGGACGCTCTTGGTGCATCGCTTCGCGGCGGGGTCTACCAGAAAGGCACCTCGGAATACGAAGACGCGAGAACAACGTGGAACAGCATGTTCGAACGTTACCCGGGGTTCGTGATCCGCGCTCTAGGAGCAAGCGATGTGCAGAAGGCCGTGAATTTCGTACGAGACACTGGCCTCGTAATGTCGGTTCGGTCGGGTGGGCATCAGATTGCAGGGCACGCTGTCGCAGATGAAACAGTCATGCTCGATCTGTCCCAAATGCGGTCGGTTCACGTAGATCCTGTCAACAAGACTGCTCGGGTTGGACCGGGTGCACTGCTAGGAGATGTGGATCGTGAAACCCAGGCGCATGGGCTTACCGTTCCTGTTGGCATCAACTCGACCACGGGTATTGCGGGCCTTACCCTTGGCGGCGGTTTTGGATGGACCACCCGGAAATTTGGCATGACGATCGACAACCTGCTCTCAGCGGAAGTCGTGACTGCGGACGGAGCCATTGTAACCGCATCCCCTACAAGCCACCCGGAACTTTTCTGGGCTATCCGCGGTGGGGGTGGAAACTTTGGTGTCGTAACCTCATTTGAATTCCAACTGCATGAGCTAGGACCCGATGTCCTGTCTGGCCTCATTGTTCATCCGATAGAAAATGCGCCAGAGCTCCTCGCTGAATTTGCTACGATTGCTGACAATTCCCCGGATGAGCTGACCGTCTGGAGCGTGATGCGAAAAGCGCCTCCTCTACCGTTCCTGCCAGTTGAGTGGCATGGGCGAGAGGTGTTGATCTTTGCAGCCTGCTATAGCGGGTCGATGGAGGAAGGTGAAAAAGCTATGGCGGCATTGCGCGCGCTAGGTGAACCAATCGCCGATGTGATATCTCCCCACAAGTTCGTAGACTGGCAGGCCGCCTTTGATCCTTTGTTGACGCCAGGCGCCAGGAACTACTGGAAGAGTCATGATTTCGATGCACTTTCTTCGGATGCAATCTCAGGACTCTTGGAAGCGATTTCCAGCCTTCCTGACCCGGCGTGTGAAGTTTTTATTGCCCATGTGGGCGGAGCAATGGCGCGCGTCGAGGCCGGTTCTACCGCTTATCCCCAAAGGTCTGCTCACTTCATCATGAATGTTCACACGCGTTGGGAGGATCCCAGCAAGGATGCCGAGTGCATTGCTTGGGCGCGAGATCTTTACGACCAGATGCAACCGCATGCGACTGGAAGTGCGTATGTCAACTTTATGCCCGAGGACGAAGCAGACCACATGGCAGGAGCATATGGGGACAACGGTGAGAAGCTTTCTAGGATCAAGGGCACATACGACCCCACCAACTTGTTCAGGGTAAACCACAATATCTTGCCTGCGTGATGAAATTCAGAACTGCATAAATTGATCCAGATTGATGCTGATTGTTTTGCTTTGGCGTCACGCCGCATTCCTCGTTGGCTAGTTTTCAGGCCAAGTGGAGCATCCAAGCGACGATCGCGCTGGTGATCATGCACCCAATGGGTTGTGGTTTCCGTAGATACGGCCAAGAAATGCAATATGCGTATGTGTCCGCTTTGGGCTCGTTGAAGACCTTGGGGCAGCCGTAGCAAAACCCCTGCCCCGCTAACAACTAACCACGCGGACGGCCCGTTCCGGACCTTCACCCCATAGTCTCCATGCTGCGGTGCGGCCCGTCGAACCTGCCGTTCGCTGCGAGCGGAAAATCCAAAGGCTACCAGAATTCGCGAAATGCGGAAAAAAAACCGCCTCAGGCTGGCGCTGCAGATTTCGCATTTCCACCGACAACCCACAGGCAAAGTAAAGCAAGAAAAACCGCTATCGCAAATGCGGCAAGAATGCTGTCAGATGGCAAGCCATCGAGGACGAAACTAATTGTCCTACCGAGGGCAAAAGAAGAAAATACCGTGACTCCAAGCAAGACTGAGGTCTGGACCAACTTTGGTGTCCACCGATCAACCAATCTCGCAGATTGCCGCTGACATCGGATACTTGTCAGAGCCTGCTTTCAACAAAACCTTCAAATGGGTATTTGGCGCACCACCGGGAAAAATCAGGAAGAACGGAGTTCACTCCGTATCCAGACGAAACTTGAGAAACTGAGCATCTTCGTATTCGATCTCGCCTATGTGCTTGGCTCCGAGTTTCCGGAGTGCACCCAGATTTTTTCTACTTGGTGGCAGCAGAAACGTGACAAAGGGGATACGTTTGTCAGCGATCGCAAAGTCGATTGCCATTTTGGAAATCCGGTTCCCAAGTCCAAAGGCGTCGGGCCGCAAAACCAACCCAAAATCCCATTCGTCCCCTTCTTTTTGAAAGCCCCCCCAACCAACATACCGACCGCCTGATAAAAACGCCCAGTGTCCAAGACCGTCCCGCGCCCAGTAGTCTTCCTTTTTGGCGATAAAATCTCTTGCGACCTCAACATTCCATTTGAACGTCAAAAGTGGCATATGCTCTGCTACCCGGGGGTCGGACATATGAACCGCAATGTCATTCGGATCGATTTCCGAAAGGCGTGCAAATGAAATCCCATCTTTCATCATTGTACTCATTTGATGACCCAAGCTGTCGCTTGCATGCAAAGTAATTATGGCGCGAATACTGTTTCACAGCTTTCTCGCGACAATGTACCGGCTCGGCAATAACCCGGCTTGATCCGCTGTCTCAACGATATCGAAGCCCGCACGTTCAATAGCGTGCTGGAGTTCAGCTACGGATACAAAATTTACGAACGGAGCTTTCCCGAGCACCTGCATAATCGGGATCGCTATTCGGCTGATTATGCCATATTTGAACCCTCCACTCTCTGGAGCGCAGACGGTCTTGGAAATGAATACCGCACCGGGTTTTGTAAGGGTCGCAATGTGTTCGAGTGCATGGCCCATATCGGGTACAAGGTGCAGTAGATTATGCGCGAGGACAGCGTCGTAAGAACCGTCGTCAGGATCGTGCTGCAGAACCTCGGCCACTTTGAACGTTACATTCTCCAGCTCTTCTTCAGCGAGTTTCTCGTTGGCGATTTCGATCATCCCCGGTGCGAGATCGGAGGCAGTGACTTGAGCCACATGTGGTGCCAGTAGCAACGCGGTTGACCCCGTCCCACACCCGATTTCCAGCACGCTGTCTTCGGCTTGCAGGTAGGACTTTGTACGTTCGAGCGTGTTCAGATACCCTTCCATATTTCGGATAGGATCAGCCGCATATTTGCGCGAAATCTTGCTCCAGAACTCGGCATCTTTGGACAATGCAGCCATCTTTTATCTCTCTTTCAAACTTTTCACAGCAGCCAGTAAATTAAAACACGATTTTATGGAATTGCCAGATTTTGCAGAACTGTTATGCATTAATGCATGAATTGGAACGCTATCAATTTCGATTGGAACCAGGCACGGTCCTTTCTTGCAACGGCAGAAGAAGGTTCGTTTTCCGCCGCGGCGCGCGTGCTTGGGCAGACCCAGCCAACCGTCGGTCGGCAAGTCGCCGCGCTGGAACAGGCGCTCGGCGTCACATTGTTTGAAAGGGTCGGCAAGTCGCTTAATCTGACAACCGCTGGTGCTGAGCTGTTGGCACATGTCAGTGAAATGGCAAATGTTGCGAATAGGATTTCTCTGACTGCAACAAGCCAGTCACAAGCCATTGAAGGGCAAGTCAGGATCACTGCGTCCGACGTGATGTCAGCCTATCAGCTTCCACCGATTCTTAAGCAGATCAGGCTCGCGGCACCGCGGCTTGAGATCGACGTCGTTGCGGCAAACGATATACGAGACATACAGCGGCGTGAGGCAGATATTGCAATTCGGCATGTTCGCCCAACACAGCCGGACCTGATTGCAAAACTGGTGGCAGAAGCGACGGCACATTTTTACGCCGCCCCTTCGTACCTCGAACAGGTTGGACGACCAAGAAATGAAGAAGAAATTGCCAAGTTGGATTTCGTCGGTTTTGGAGACATTGACACGATGATTGGATTTCTCAATCCGGCTGGCATCGAAGTAACCCGCAAGAATTTCCGGATTGGGTCGCAGAGCGGGATAGTGTCATGGGAGCTTGTGCGCCAAGGCTTCGGCATTAGTGTTATGTCAGACGATGTGGCGGCCCTGACACCTGGTGTGGAGCGCGTTCTGCCCGAACGCGCGCCATTCAAGTTTCCTATCTGGTTGGCCACGCACTCTGAGTTACAAACAGCGCGAAGGATCAGGTTGGTATTCGATCAGCTTGCAGACCATCTCGGCACGCGAACAATTCTCTGACCCTGAGGTCGTCTGATGTCACGAACTGGAGTCCGCTTCAGGCTCATTTCGGAGCTCGGTGCTGTTGCAGCAAAAGCCCCTGCCCCGCTGCCAGCTGATCACGCACAGCCCAAAGCAGACCTTCAAAATACGAAGATGGATTGAACTCCTAATAAGAGAGAGCATTACTTTGCCTGATGGGAGAGGCTGAGAACGCGAAAAATCTGCACTGGGTTACCGATGCCCTGCAGTTCCCGTTCTCCCAGCTCTTCGGTCTCCACATGTTCTTCTATGTCTAGAAACGCCCGTTGGTTAATAAGGATCTGCCCGTCGCTGGCAAAGTCGCAAAGCCTGGATGCGGTATTCACTACTCCACCAATTGCGGTGTAGTCGGCGCGACCATGAAACCCGATAAGCCCAAGCGTCGCGTAACCACTACTGATCCCAATACCCAAACCCATTACGTGTCCGAGTTTCTGCCAGGGTGCTCGTATTCCTTCGAAGGCTTCGCTTATTGCCTTAGCCAGCCGCACAGCTTGCAGAACGGGCTGATCGCAGGGAACCGGATCATTGAAGAACACCATCAATCCGTCTCCGGCTCGGTATCCGATTGTACCCTTGTGTTGGGCAACTAAATGACCGACTGCATCGTGGAAATGCTGGAGAAGAGTAATGACATCTTCCGGCTCAATCGCCTCGGAAATCGCTGTGAAATTCCGGATGTCACAGAATAGGCAAGCGATGTATTGACGATGAGTATTAAGAAGCTCGTCAGAGTTTTCTTCGACGACAAGCTCCGCAACTTGAGGAGCAAGAAACTGTTTGAGGCGCCCCAGCCTGTCAATCTCACCTTCCTGGCGCTTTACTTTCTCGGTCAGTCTTTCGTTCAATGCTTCTATTTCATGTGTCTGATTGCGAACCGTGTGGTTCAAAGCATCAAGTATAAAGTTCTGGTTTAGCAAAGCCGCGATCACCAAAAGCACATAGGCAAGCGCTTCGACGCGTTCATCATAACCGAAGTACAATGTGACAATCAGGATGATGGCTGCTATCCCACCGAGGGCGAGTGGAAGCTCCTTGGCATGTCGTTTCCGATCTCTCCATAAGAAACTAACTGCCAACAATGCAAACACCCACATGAGCACCGCTTGCGCATGTGGGTTTATGGAAAGCGCTTCGTAGCCAACCAAATAGGTCAGCAAAATCCCGGAGTAACACGTGGCCAACGACGCCAGAGCAGCCAAGACAGCTCCGATCCCGATTGGCATCGAAATTTTGAATTCCTCTTTTGCCACGCCGATACCGTCGGCTACAACACGCGGCGAAGGGTCCGCGGCGGAGTTTTTTCTGTGTTCGGGATCAGGCATGGTCCTCGTTTGCGCTTAGTTGCTGGTAGAGTACGTTTGAATTGAAGTTGCGTCAAAATCACATACCTGCATGGGGCAGTTGAGGGTTTCACCAAATCAACAACGACAAGTAAAACAACCTCATGCTTCACAGAACAAACTTGCAATCACCCGTCTCGGCGTAGTCACCTAGGATACGGGGATGGAGGAAGCTGATGACGCGATGGAAGTTTGTGGTTTGTGTTTGGTGTGCGCTGACTCTTGTTGCTTGCGCTCCAAAAACTCGCACCTATGAAAAGACGGTATCGGCCTCGCTTCCGGCAAACTCGCGCACAGCTCTTAGTCAGGCAGCCAACCGGCTTGGCGATCCCAAAGACGGTCGGTCGGGGGTCAAACTGATCAGTGACGGCGAAGAAGCGCTTGTTTCACGTTTGCTGTTAGCGGCTGCGGCTGAGCAAACGATAGACGCGCAATACTACCTTCTGCACAACGACCCAACGGGCCACCTTTTTGCAGCCAGTCTTTTGCAGGCGGCAGATCGGGGTGTTCGTGTCCGATTGTTGCTGGATGACATGGATACGTCCAGCTATGACGCGATGACAGCCGCATTGGATAATCACGAGAATATTGAAATCAGGCTGTTCAATCCGTTTTGGCGCGATCAGAGCCTTTTGTTCGCGGGTCTGACGGACTTCAAACGCATCAACCGCAGAATGCACAACAAGTCCATGACGGCGGACAACGTGTTCACGATAGTGGGTGGCAGAAACATCGGTGCCGAGTATTTTCTGGCGCGGAAAGAAATGAACTATGCCGATCTGGATGTGCTGGCCGCAGGCCCAGTTGTACGCGAGGTGTCGCAAAGCTTTGACGCATACTGGAACAGCGAATTCGCCGTTCCGGCTCGTGTGGTCGTTGGAGAACCCCAGGAATTTGACCTTGCTGATGCACGAGTCCGGTTGAATGAACTGGTCGAGGAAGCGAGGCAAACGCAATACGGCGCTGCCCTCAGAAAATCAGCGCAAGAGAACTTCGCGGATGGAGCCCTGTCACTGGATTGGCTGCCTGCGAAACTTTATGCTGATCCGCCCTCAAAAGCCGCGGGTCTCGAGAACTCAGGCCCCGTTCTGGCATCTCAATTGCTTCCGTACTTTGAGAATGCCAACAGTGAGGTGAACATCGTCTCCGCCTATTTCGTGCCGCGCAACAACGGTGTGAAATGGCTGACCGAACTCGAAAACCGCGGGGTCGACGTAAAGGTTGTGACCAATTCACTTGCATCTAACGACGTCGCACCCGTCTACGCGCACTACGCCAAGAAACGCCGTGCACTTCTACGCGGTGGAGTAGAACTCTACGAACTGCGCCCCGACGCCTATCAGGTCCAACGTCGGGGTATTAACTGGGCTCAATCTCGATCAGGCCTACACTCCAAGGCATTTGCAGTTGATGACCGATACTTGTTCGTAGGGTCGTTCAACTGGGACCCGCGGTCTGTCAACATCAACACCGAAATGGGAATTCTGATTGACTCACCAGCATTGACCGCACGGACTATGGGTGCCTTGGACGACGCGCTACCCGCATACACATATAACGTGACGCTAGAGCACGCCGGTCAGCTTAAATGGACAACAAGAGGCGATGATGGCAACGTCCTTGAGTATGAATCCGAACCGACAGGATCAGCTTGGGATCATATAGTTGCTGGATTTCTAAGTATTTTACCAATTGGGTCCCAGCTGTAGGTTTCTTGGCAGATGGCCGAAGCAGCCAGAGAACTCCGGTCTGTAAAACGGCAGCCTTGGGCCGAAAACGTCTGTTGATCGTTTTCCGCCGGTCTTTTGGAGGTGCTGTCAGACGAATTCGAAACAGTCTCAGTTTGCCGTCAAATCCGCGAACTTATCCGGAAAAAAGTTGACGCCACTCGGTAAGAGCGGCGGTGCGCGTCAGCTTGAAGGTGTCTCGGCTGGTTAGCGATCTTTCCTGGTTGATGTGGTTGTAGACGGAGGAATGGACGGCGGCGAATTTCTGCAAACTTCGCATACGCCTGAAACGTTGCATGGCGCGTTCTCTTCGTCTGAAAGCCAGGTGCGAATTCTCAACGCGGTTGTTGAGCCACCTGCCCGTCTGTTGTTTATCGGCAGCACCAAGCTCTCTGAGCGCGGCTCTGAATGAGGCGAAGCGATCCGTGACGACGTTTTCCGCTTTATCGTGTCGCTTCATCAATTTCCTGAGGAATTTCAACGCGGCCTGCTTGTTTCGGCATTTGGTGACAACGGCTTCCAGCACCTCGCCCTCATGATCGACGGCCCGTCAGAGGTAGTGTCTCTTGCCATTCACCTTCACGAAAACCTCGTCCACGTGCCACTTCCATTTGGAGTATGCTCTCAATTGCTGCACCCGCTTCCGCCTGATTTCAGAAGCAAACATCGGGCCAAACCTGTTCCACCAATATCGAACGGCTTCGTGGCTCACATCGATGCCTCGCTCGTGCAGCAGATCTTCCACATTTCGAAGCGAGAGAGGAAAACGGATGTACAGCATCACAGCAAGGCGGATGATCTCGGGGCTGGTTTTAAAGTATTTGAAAGAGGCCGGTCGGGTCATGGGCAAAAGCTACGCAACCACCCTGCCCCGCTCAAGCAAAGTTCTTCTGACAAGGCCCGCGTCGGGCTGCGTCAGCTGTTTCCCGCGCCTCCGCCAAGCCAACATCCGGCCACCGCCCCAGGCCCATTTCCCGTCGCTTACCGAAAACCGTCAGTCTACGAACCCACTTGCCGCTTTTAGAATCTGCTTTCACAAGTCAGAGCCCAGCGCCATCGCAGTGCTTTCCAGCCTCTAACGCGATAACGCCGCGCACGCTCAATTTGTTCTTAGCCATATAGTTCTCTACCAATCCACCCATTGGTCCACCCCTAGGTATGGTATGTGCTGCCGGTAGTCGAGATTAATTGAGACGAGTTTAAGGAGATAAGTTAAATTTTTTTAGATACTTAATCTCTATCTGAGATTGTTTGAGACTTCTACATATAGGGTTTCAGTGCCCTCCGGCAGCACCATCCAAACATCCTTTGCTTTTTGATTGTCCCGGTATCAAGGGGCGCGACGCAGCCCTGTCTTCTTTTATCTGTTGGAAATACAGGATCACGGGCCGGGTTGTCGCAACCTATGCGCGGCAACACGGGGGTACAAAACCTCAGTCAGACAATGACCAGCATCCTCAGCCCCCCGTGGAAAACCCGTAACGCCCGTCGGGCTGATCATTTGTCCGACGGATCACTTTCAGCATAATCCCGCAGGCGCTCGATATCAGAGATTACGGCGTGGTTGCGATTAATTTGCACACCAACCGTTTTTAACCGCGAAAACGCCCGGCTAAGGCTTTCCGGCTTCATCCCTAGTCGCCCGGCGATCAGCATTTTGTCATAAGGTAGCTCTACGTCGCAGCCATCGGGTTTGGCGTCACACAGGTTCAGAAGAAACTCTGCTACCCGCTGCGCACCCGTCTGCGCCTTGAGCTGCTCCAGCTGTGCCACCAGCGAATGCAGATGCGTGAACGTGGACGCCAGAATGGAAACACCGATCTCGGGGTCTTCTTTCATCAACGACAACAGCAAAGGGCTTGGGATATGCATCACGTCGCAGGCCGACACGGCCTCGGCAGAAACGGGGTAAGGGACGTTTCGTAGCGCGACGGCCTCGCCAAAACTTTCGCCGCGGGTAAAGACGCTGACTACTGCCTCGGCCCCGGTCGGGGACATGCGGAACAACTTGACCCAACCGGCAAGAACCACGTGGACGGCCTTGGCCTCTTCTTCCTGTAGAAAGATCGTTTCGCCCCGATCATAGCTACGCCAAATTGCGTGGCTCAGCAGTGTATCGACATGCTGGTCCGGCAAACTCTTGAGCAAAAGCGATTGCCGCGCGATCGCTTTTTGTGCTTCGTGTGCCACGGAGTTTCCCCTTTTCCCTGGTCGATCGTCCGACCGGTACGTCCTTTTTCGCAAGGCTATGCCAAAGCTCTGCCCGGCGCGCCAGCCTTTTCCTGCTTCAACTTGACTATTGTCATGTCTTAGGCGTCACCATGCGCATAAATTCGGCCCAAAGCCAGCAATCCGGGGAGCCAGTATAATGGACTACGAGCGATTTTTCACCCAGAGCCTGGACGATCTGCGGGACGAAGGAAACTATCGTGTTTTTATCGACCTGCAACGCCGCTGCGGATCATTCCCAAACGCACGTCAAACCGACGGGGCGGTACAGCGCGACGTACGTATCTGGTGTTCGAACGACTATCTGGGCATGGGGCAGCATCCGGCGGTGACCGGGGCGATGCATCACGCGCTGGACCGGTGCGGCGCTGGTGCTGGCGGCACCCGGAACATCTCGGGCACCACACACGATCACGTCCTGCTTGAGGCCGAACTGGCCGATCTGCACGGCAAAGAAGCCGCGCTTCTGTTCACCTCTGGCTATGTTTCGAACTGGGCGGCCCTTGGCACCCTTGCTGCGAAAATCCCCGGCCTTATCGTTTTCTCGGACGCGCTGAACCACGCCTCGATGATCGAAGGAATCCGTCATTCGCGCGCGCAAAAGGTGATCTGGAAGCACAACGACCTTGAAGACCTTGAGGCGAAGCTGGCTGCTGCCGATCCTGACGCCCCCAAGATGATCGCCTTTGAATCCGTCTATTCGATGGACGGAGATATCGCGCCGATCCAAGAGATTTGCGATCTGGCCGACAAATACGGCGCGATGACTTATCTGGATGAGGTTCATGCCGTCGGTCTTTACGGCCCGCGCGGTGGCGGCATTGCCGAACGCGAAGGTCTGATGGATCGACTGACCGTGATCGAGGGCACGTTGGGCAAAGCCTTTGGCGTAGTTGGTGGATACATCGCGGCCTCAGCCGCACTTTGTGATTTTGTGCGCAGCTTTGCCAGCGGGTTTATCTTCACCACCGCTCTCCCTCCGTCGATTGCGGCGGGCGCTGCGGCCTCAATCAGGCATCTGAAACAGTCGAATACCGAACGCGATCTGCAAAAGTCCCGCGTGGCGCAGGTGCGTGCCCGGTTGGATGCAGAAGGCATTCCGCATCTGCCCAACCCCAGCCACATCATCCCGGTGATGGTGGGTGATCCGGTGAAATGCAAATTCATCTCGGACACGCTGCTTGAAGAATTCGGTATCTACATCCAGCCGATCAACTACCCCACTGTCCCCAAAGGAACCGAGCGTCTGCGGATCACCCCTTCTCCGGTGCATACGGACGAAGATATCGAACATCTGGTCGGCGCGCTGTCGGCCCTATGGCAACGCTGCCAGATCGCGCGGATGCCGATGGCTGCCCAGTAAACAAAGCGCTCCTTGCTTGAAAAACTGCCGCCCAGATCGGGCGGCTTTTTTCTGCTTCAAACGAGGTAGAGGGCAAAGATCAGCACCGAAAACCCGGTTAGAACCATGGTGAATCCGCGCAACCAGGCTGGGCTTCTAGCAAGGTCCAGATACTGCGCAAGGATTACGCGCGTCTTGATCAGCGCAAGCAACAGAATGCCACCCCCCATGACCGCAGCCGGCACCGGCAACAAGGTCAGTAACGCTGAGCCGACACTTAGCCCCAAAAGGGCAAGCCAGGCCCGTGTCAGAGTGTTGTCCCCCATCGCCCTCATCCCAACAGATAGATCACCGGAAAAAGCATGATCCAGACCAGGTCGACCATGTGCCAGAACTGCGCGCCCGCCTCGATATTGCGTGCGTCATCCCGCCAGGACACCAGTAACAGAATGCCGACCCCGGCCAGAACATGGGCCGCGTGAAAACCAGTCAGAAGGTAGTAGAACAGGAAGAAGGGATGCGTTTCATAATTGATCCCCTGCGCCATTTTATCCGCGTATTCCGTGCCTTTGATGATCAGGAAAACAACGCCCAGAAGGGCCGCGCCGATCAAGGCCATGCGCGCCGCTGCGCGCCGCGCGACCTGTCGCCAGTGCAGCGCCTGTGCGGCCAGATACCCCGATGTGACCAGAACCGCTGTGTTAAACGCCGCTCCAGTGCGATGCAGATGTGACTGCGCCTCGGCAAAACCTGCCGGGTCGGTCAGACGCACGCCCATAAAGGCGATCATCCCAGCGCCGAACACCAGCAGTTCCGAGACGATCAGAACCCACATCAGCAACTCGCCCGGAAGCTCGTCGATCACAGAAGCATCGCTCATGCGCCGACCAGTTGGCGATAGATTTGCGGCAAAGCCATCGTCAGGCGGTGCGGGTCAGGGATCACCGCAAAACCGCCCTGCCCGAACATACGCGGGAACCAGCTTTTACCGGTTTTGTCGATGGTGACACCAAAGACCGATTGCCCAGCGCGACGCGCTTCGCGGACGGCCATGCACGTATCTTCGATACCATGGCGACCCTCATAGTGATCCAGGTCGTTCGGCTTGCCATCGGTGATCACCAGCAGCAGCCGGCGCTTGCGCGATTGATCCGCCAAATCGGCCGAGCAATGCCGGATTGCCGCCCCAAGCCGTGTGTAATGCCCCGGGCGCAGTGACGCGATGCGCTGTTCGACAGTTCCGCCCATTGGCTCATCAAACCGCTTGCAGCGCTGCACATAGACACGCTGACGTTTCAGAGAACTGAAGGCGTGGATCGCAAAGTCATCCCCACAAGCATTTAACCCCCACGCCAACGCAGCCAGCGCCTCGCGTTCAATATCGATCACGGCGCGGCCTGTGACTGCGCTTTCGGTGGATCGGCTGACATCCAGCAAGATCGAGACCGCCAGATCACGAGCTTCGGGACGGGATTGCTGCCAGATGCGCTCGTTGCCTTCGCCACAAGCCAGACGTTCAGTCTCGGCACGCACGGCGGCTTCGATATCCAACTGGTCGCCGTCCAGATGGCCGCGTGTCATAACCCGACCGGGGCGCAGCGCCTCGAACTGGCGCTTCACCGCGCGGATGCGGCGGGCAGTGGCCGGGTCCTTGCCAAACTCGGCTGCGTCTTCGCGGATATCGGCATCCGACAACAGGACATTCACGTGGTCTGGCAGATACTGCCCGGTGCGCACGTCCCATTCGGGATAAAGGATACGGCCCGACAGACGCTCGCGATTCACATCCTCGGGCGCCAGATCCAAGTGCAGCTTCAGCTTGGTGGGCGGTGCCTTCGAGATTTGGCCCAGCCCGATCTCTTCCTGATCGTCGGCCGCCTTTTTGGCATTGTCGGGATCGTCATCATCGACCCGGCGGTTCAGGTTCAGAAATTCAGCCCAACTGAGGATCGCCTCGAATTTGTGCAGGATCAGGCTGTCTTTCCGCTCAGCCTGATCAGATTTACGGCGGCGGGCGCGGTGGGTTTTCTCTCCCGATTCCTCGGGCGGGCCTTCGGTATCGGGGTTTTCCACCTCATTATGTTCTGAAAAGCCAACGGCGCGCAGTTCGGGCCACAGGGGGACCGGGCGAAAACGCTGATACCCGCGCGGGGCAGACAGGCTGTCATCCAGCTCCAGCAGCTGTTCCGCCTTGGCAGACAGCGATACCGGATCACCCAGCATATGGCGAACCAGTTCTTCCAGCGCGGCTTCGACCGGCGACAGGTTAGGGATATCACGTTGGTGCAGCAGACCCTTGCACAGTTCGGTATAAAGGGGGCGCAAGCCGGGGGCGTTTTCCAGCGTGGCCTCGACCATCTGTCGCGCAGCGATCAGCGCATGCAGGTCGGCCCGCAGGGGGTCATCCTCATCAATTCGGGTGTCGGCATGGGCTGCAACGGCTGCCAGCCAGACATATAGCGCGCCGTTGGCTTCGCGCGCCGGGAAAACGGCCAGACGGTCCGGCAGGCGCAATACCTCGCCATCGAACGAAGCACGCGGCATCAACTCGGCCTCGGTTCCCAAGCGGCGACGCCAGCTTAACCGGTGGCGTGAAATTTCGGGTGAGACCGGGCGTAATTCAACGCCCGGACTACCCCCAAGCCCTCGGAAGAGGACTGCCAGCCGCCCCGCGACCTCAGAAAGGTCGACCGCGGCTCCAACATGCACCTCAGGTGCATCGAGGCGGCTGGCAAGGGTGTGCCACAGTTTCCCGATCGTTTCTTCGGGTTCCCATGGCTCAAAATCGATCTTGACCATTGGCCGGCCTCACCCAAAGACAGCCGTGACAAGATCGAGGAGCCCGCGTTTGATATCCTCGTCATCAGTCAGAGGTTCGATCATTGCGGCAAGAATGGCGCGGTCCGTCGACATACCCTGTGCGATCAGCGTCGCAGCATAAACAACCAGTCGGGTAGAAACGCCTTCCTCAAGATCCTGACCCTTGAGCCCCCGCAGTTTGTTCGCCAACCGGATCAGCGGTTTGCAGCGCTCAAGCGCCAGGCCACTTTCCTGGGCGACAACCTCGGCCTCCATCACAGGCGACGGAAAGTCGAATTCCAGCGAGATAAACCTTTGCCGGGTCGAAGGTTTCAGGGTTTTCAGGATATTCTGGTAGCCGGGATTGTAGGATGCCACCAGCATGAAGCCGGGCGCGGCTTCGAGTTCTTCGCCGGTGCGATCAATCGGCAGGATGCGCCGGTCGTCAGTCAAAGGGTGCAGCACGACGGTCACGTCCTTGCGGGCCTCGACCACCTCATCCAGGTAACAGATTGCGCCTTCGCGCACTGCGCGGGTCAGCGGGCCATCGACCCAGACGGTTTCTCCGCCTTTCAGCAAATAGCGGCCAATCAGGTCGGCAGCGGCCAGATCATCATGGCAGGCGACAGTATAAAGCGGGCGGCCAAGCTGCGCGGCCATATGGGCCACAAAGCGGGTCTTGCCGCAACCTGTCGGCCCTTTCAGCAGAACCGGCAGATCGTTGTTATAGGCGGCGGTGAACACATCGCATTCATCGCCCTGGGGCAGGTAGAAGGGGGCGTTTGCCGCCCCCGTTCCCATTTGTATGGAGCCATCCATTTGCATTACTCCGCAGGGGTTTCGGCTGCGCCGGGTTCGATGACCTCTTTCCGGGGCACCCAGATCGAGTAGACGAACAGCAGCGCACCAAGGACCACGACTACACCAGACCCAAAGCGCATCCAGTAGAAGATCGCGATCTGATCCTGCACGTCCATGAAGTAGTCACCGATCACACGTTGCATGTGCGTCTGCACGGTTCCGCCGAAGGTCAGCACGAAGGTCATGAAGACCATACCGCTGGTCATCAGCCAGAACGAACCCATGTTCAGCACCTGATTATACGGATCACGGTTTTTCAGGATCGGCATGGCATAGGTGAAGATCGCCAGGTTGAGGCAGACATAGGCGCCGTAAAAGGCCAGGTGACCGTGGGCCGCGGTAATCTGCGTGCCGTGGGTGTAATAGTTCACCCCGTGCAGCGTATGCAGGAAGCCCCAGACACCAGCACCAAAGAAGGCCAGCGTGGCACAGCCCAGCGACCACAGCAACGCGGCCTTGTTAGGGTGGTCCCGGCGACCCTTCCAGACCATGACGAAGGCAAAGGCCATCATCGCAAAGAACGGGATCACCTCAAGGCTCGAGAAGATCGAACCGATCCACTGCCAATACGCTGGCGTACCGATCCAGTAGTAGTGGTGACCAGTCCCAAGGATGCCCGAGAACAGCGCTGCAGCGACGATGACATACAGCCATTTCTCAACCACCTCGCGGTCAACACCGGTCAGCTTCAGCATCAGGTAGGCCAGGATCGAGGCCATGATCAGTTCCCACACACCTTCGACCCACAAGTGAACAACATACCACCAGTATTGCTTGTCCAAGGCCAGGTTGCCGGGGTTGTAGAAGGCAAACAGGAACAACAGCGCCAGACCCCACAAACCCAACAAGAGGATGTTGGTGATCGCGGTCTTTTTGCCCTTCAGAACGGTCATCGACACGTTGTAAAGGAAGATCAGCGCGGCCACGACAATGCCGGCCTTGACCCATTTGGGTTGCTCAAGGAACTCGCGCCCCTCTTTGCCCAGCAGCCAGTTTCCTTCGAACAGGTTGAAGGTATAGGTCAGCACCACGCCCAACGTCCCCACAACCAGAATGATCAGTTGTAGATAGGCCAGCTTGGGTGAATGGATTTCACGTTCAGCCTCTTCCGGGATCAGGAAGTAGGCCGCGCCGAAGAAGCCCAGGATCAGCCAGACGATCAGCGCATTGGTGTGCAGCATCCGCACGATGTTGAACGGCAAAAGCTCGCTCAGGAAATTTGGTGATACATAGATCAGGCCAGCCAGAAGGCCACCCAGAACCTGTATCACGAACAGGGCCATGGCCACCGCAAAGTAGGCGTAGGCGATTTTTTGGGATTCGTATTTCATTGCTCCGTTCCCTTTCTCAGCCAGCCTCGTTGGGCGGCCAGTCCTGAGCGTCGATATTGTCCGTCCAGATCAGGAAGTTGGTCAGGTCGCGAATTTCTTCGTCGCTGAGGTTGAAATTGGGCATCTGCCGACGACCGGGAATGCCGGTCGGTTGTGCCTCCATCCAGCCCTTGAGGGATTCAAAGGCTGATTCCGGGTCGTCCAGCACACCCCAACGTGTCATCACGTTGCCGACTTCGGGGGCGAAATAGGCCCCTTCACCCAAGATCGTGTGACAGTTGATGCACGCGTGTTTTTCCCAGACGTGCTTGCCCCGAACCACACTTTCATCGAGTTTTGCCGAATTCTCGGAATTCACGATGTACCAGTGGGAATGGGCCGACAGGGCCAGAAATATTAGGATAAAGAACAGGGACCCGCCATAGAATATGTTGCGAGCCATGCTCTTGGTCATGACTTCTCGCATTGCGCTCTCCTTTGCGCAGTTTAGCTTGTCTAGCCAGAATGGCGGCTGGGCCGAAGGAGGGCCTTAACGAAAGTCAAGGCTGGCGGAAGTAAATGAAAATCATCCCTCCCGGCCCGTACGAGGGCCCGTCAGCGCAGGCCACATGGCGATCAGGTAAAGCGCAAAGGCACAGACCCACAGGCCGTCCGACAACAGCATCGCCACCATATAGCCTGCGTTCAGCTCGGCCCCGATCCAGCGTGACAGTGCAGCAACCGCCATCAGACCATAGGCCACGACCATCGGGGCGGGCGCGATTAGTGCACGGCCGCTGTGACCCAGCGCGGCGCGGCTCATGACTGCCAGGGTCATACCGCCCACACACCCTATGCCCAATACGTGCAGGGCGGCGATTTCATTGCCCAGACCCAGCACTGCCAGCCCCCACAAGATCAACCCCATCGCCAACATGCCTAGACCCAAATGCAGCGCCAGCAGAATTGGCTGCCGGGCGGCCCAGCGGCTGCGCCAATTAGCCATGCGCAGTATCTGAACCACCCCAAGGGCAAGCGCCAAAACCCCGGCCAACGGCCCTGCACCCAGCACCAGAACACCCAGCGGCAAGATCAGGGCCAGAACCATGCCTGCCTTGTCGAACAAGGCGACCGAAACCGGCCAGTCCGCCTCTGGGACCCCAGCGCGTTTCATGGCATTGCGGGTAAAGGCCGGAGTAATCCGACCACCCAAAATGGCGATCATCGCACACAACGCCAACAATCCCGCGCGCAGCCCAGTTTGCAGGGTGCCTTCAGTGGTCCCAATCCATTGCAGATGTGTCATCATGTCCGCGACCCAGATCAAGCTCAGCAACAGCAGGAAAATCATGTTCTGCGGCTTGGGACGGCGGATCAGCTGCGTAGCTATTTTGGCCCCCAGAACCGGCACAAAGGCCAGGTCGACCACCGCAACCAGAACTGGCGGCAATACACCTGAAAACCACATGGCCATCCGACCGGCCAACCACAGCCCGGCAGCCAGAGTGATAAAGTGCGCCCGCGCCTCGGGGGCGCCGGTCCAGTTCGGTACTGCGGTCAGAAAGAACCCGCCCAGCGCGGCCGTCGCATAGCCGAAAATCATCTCATGCGCGTGCCACATCGGCGGCGTCATACCGTAATCCGGCGCCATGTAAGGCACTGTCAGCCACAGCCCCCAGACCACGCCGACAAACAGGCCGTAGAGACCGGCAGACAGAAAGAAAACACGAAATCCTTCACCAAGAATGCGGGCGATGATTGTGGGCATGGCTGCTCTCCTCAACCGTTTTTTTCAGCCCTAGCAGCCAACCCGCGCAACGGACTTAACAAAAATCAATCCTCACGAAAAACATGCCTCTAAAACACAGATTTTATGACGGTTTTTTTCGCCATTTTTTCCTGCCGAACCCTTGAAATGGGCCCCTGGCGTTGACTTTCGTCAAGGAGCCGTCGGACGCGATGTTTCACCCTTGGACCTGCCTCACCACGCAAATGGAGAGTGATCATGTCACTTGGAATCAGCTACAACAAAACTGGCCGCGCCTTTGGGGTCGGTTTGGCGATGCTGCTGGGCAGCGTCGCTGCGCCAACCTTCGCCGAAGAGCCAACCCTTAGCGAGGAAGCCTTTGAATCCTCCAAACAACTTTATTTCGAGCAATGCGCAGGCTGTCACGGCGTTCTACGTAAAGGTGCCACCGGTAAAAGTCTTGAACCGATGGTCAAAACCAAAAACGACGATGGCACCGTAACCGAATCCGGCACCCTAAAACTAGGTCAGGAACGGCTTGAAAAGATCATCGCCTGGGGAACCGAAGGCGGGATGAACAACTTCTCGGACATCATGACCGAGCAGGAAATAAAGGACATGGCGACCTACATCATGATGGAGCCGCCAAAGCCGCCTGAAATGTCACTTGAACAGATGATGGCGACCCGCAAGGTCTATGTCGAAGAAGCCGATTATCCAACCGAGCCGCTGCATGGCCGTAACTGGGAAAACTTCTTTGTTGTCATCGAACGCGATGTGGGCAAGGTGGCCGTGATCGACGGCGACACGAAAGAGGTTCTGACACACATCCCGACCGGCTATGCCGTTCACGTTCTGAAAGCATCTGAACACCACGCACTGGAAGAGCCAGAACAGCCCGGGCGTTTCTGGTACACCATGGGCCGTGACGGCAAGATGACTAAGATCGACCTCTGGCAGACGCCAGACAAGATGTTGGTTTCCGAGGTCAAGATTGCCTATGACGCCCGCGACGTTGCCGTTTCTGGTGACGGCAAATACGTCATCGGTGGGGGCTATTGGCCGCCGCATTTCGCAATCGTCGACGCCCAGACCATGGAACCGGTCAAGGTCGTATCAACCCGCGGTGTGAACGTGGACGGGGATTACGTGGAAGAGGCCCGTGTGGCCGCAATCTACACAACTCCGAACGAACCCACCTGGATCGTTGCCGTGAAGGAATTGGGGCAGTTGTGGCAGGTCGATTATACCGATCTGGACAACCTACGGATCGACAAGATCGACAGCGCCAAGTTCTTGCATGACGGGTTCTTTGACCCGACAGGCCGATACTTCCAGATCGCCGCGAACGCGTCGAACAAGATGGTGGTTGTCGATACCGAAACCCACAAGCTGGAAGCGATGATCGACACAGCCGCGTTGCCGCACCCAGGTCCGGGTGCCAACTGGGTCGACCCAAATTGCGGCCCGGTTGCTGGTACGACACACCTTGGTGTGGGTACCGTGACCGTCTGGGGTAACGATCCCGAAAACCGCCCGGATGATGCCTGGAAAATCTGTTACGAAGTGGAAACCGACGGCCCCGGCCTGTTTGTCCGTACGCACCCGAATTCGGACTACATCTGGGCTGACCAGACCAAACACCCGGAACCTGAAGTTCAGCAATCGGTGCAGGTCATCTCGAAAGAGACCGGCGAGATCGTGAAAACCATCCAGATCACCGAAGACGAAGGCAGCGCCGCTGTTCACTTTGAATTCAACGCGGATGGTACCGAGGTCTGGGTTTCCAAGTGGAACCTGTCGGACTCGAAAGAACCTAACGGTCAGATCGTGATCTACGACGCCAAGACGCTGGAAGAAATCGGCCGCATCGAAGGGCTTTATGCTCCGACCGGCAAATTCAACGTCTACAACCGTTCGAACCACGTCACCTGACGAGTTCGCAACCAAAACCGGAAAGGGCGGGCCCCTCGCCCGCCCTTTCCTTGTTTGACCAAACAGCCAAATCCACCGGCCTGCCACCCAGGGCCAGATAAGACAGCCAAACGGAGCCCGGATATGACTTCCGAACCGGAAAAAAAGAAACCAATTTGGCGCCGGTATTTCCTGTGGGGAATGCCCGTGGCCGGAATAGCCGTGGCCTTTGTCGCGGGCATCGTCTTTTGGGGCGGGTTCAACACCGCCATGGAAGCCACCAACACAAAGGAATTCTGTGTCTCGTGCCACGAGATGCGTGATTTCGTCTATGAGGAATACACCGGCACGATCCATGACGTGAACCGGTCTGGCGTGGGCGCGGTCTGTTCCGACTGCCACGTTCCCAAGGACTGGACCCACAAGATGATCCGCAAGATCAAGGCGTCCAAAGAGCTGTATGGCAAGCTGGTCGGCACCATCAACACCCGCGAAAAGTTTGAAGCCAAGCGCGTACATCTGGCGATGAATGAATGGGAGCGGATGAAATCCACGGACTCACGTGAATGCCGCAACTGCCACGATTTTGAATCGATGATGCCCGAGTTCCAGAAACCGCGCGCACGTCAGCAGCACCTGAATGCGATGGAGATCGGCCAGACCTGTATCGACTGCCACAAGGGGATCGCCCACTCGGACGCCCGTGATCGGGCCGATGAGGACTATCTGGAAAAGCTTGAGGCACCCAACCCGGCCTTCATTCGTGAAATCCCGCAGGAATACCTGACCAGCCTTGCGAAGATCGAAGCCAAGGAAGCTGCCGAAGCCGAGGCTGAAAAAGCAGCCAAAGCCGCCCAGCAAGAGGCCGTTCAGGCACAGATCGCGGCCGCCGTAGACGCAGCCGTCGCCGAAGAACGCGCCAAGGCAAATGGCGAAGAAGCCGCAGCACCGGCAGGCGGCGGTAGTGATGTTGGCAGCAGCGTCGACTGGAATGCCATTGCAAGCGCCGATCTGAAACTGTTCTACCCCGGTCAAGCCTCGTTTGAGTGGGTGCAGAACGGCAAGTTCCACGGCGGGGCCCGTCCCCTGACCAAGGGCGGCGATCAATGCTCGACCTGTCACGCCAAAGAACTGGATACGATCGGCAACAAGATCGTTGCGGGCGGTGATTTGGAACCAACCCCGATCCCCGGCAAACGTGGTGTGATCGATGCGACCGTGCAGGCCGCGCATGATGACGAGAACCTTTATATCCGCATGCAATGGCCGGATGCAGGCCATAACCCTGCCCCCTTCGTCGATGGCGGCAAGATGGACCCCGACAACCAGATCAAGGTTGCAATGATGATCACCGGTACCGGGATCGAGTTAGGCGATCAGGTAGGCTGCTGGGCCTCGTGCCACGCAGACAACAGCTATATGCCATTTGATCCGGGCGCTGACGCGATTGCCGCCAATGGGGATATCGCAGGCCGCCTTAGCACTCAGGACACAGTGACCAAATACATCAGCGAAAGCCGGACCGAGGTCGAAGTTAAAGGTCGCCGCGGCAAGGCATTGGGTGGCTGGGACAAGTTGGAGGCCGAGGCGCAGATCCAGCAATACCTGGCCGATGGCACTTATCTGGACCTGATGCGTGTCTATGCTGATGGCAGCGCCTCCAACGGTTATCTGTTGGAACAGCGCGTGGTCAATGACGGGGAAATTGCCGCCTCGGCCAATCTGTCCGGTGGCGTGTGGACCGTCGTCTTCTCGCGGCCACTGAACTCGGGTGCGCCCGGCGACGTGCCGCTGGAACCGGGTCAGACCTATACGGTGGGCTTTGCCATTCATGATGACTTTGCCGCCGCGCGGTTCCACCACGTTACGCTGAACACCAGCCTGGCGCTGGACGACGACAGCGCGAACATCAACGTGGTCAAACAATAACGGATAGGGGCCGGAAAACCCGGCCCCCGCCCTTTTTTGGAAAGGAAAGATGGATCATGAAACCCCACTGCCTTCTTCCTGCACTTCTACTTCTCGCCCCACCCGTCTTGGCGGATGAAACCGCCGAGATTTGCGCCGAGGCCGAGCAACGCTATGTCGACTTGTTCGGGCAACCTTCGTCAGCCGTCGAAGACGCCGAAGTGGTGCTGATGTACAAATACAATTTCTGCCCCGGTCAGTTGACCGTGAAAGCAGGAACGACAGTGCGCTGGATGAACGTGGACAAACGCACCAGTCACAGTGTGCTGCTGAAAGGCGGCAGCGAACCCGAAAGCGACCGTTTGTTCCCTGAGGAATCCGTTGATCTGACATTCCTTACTCCAGGCCCGCAGGAATACCTGTGCGGGCCGCATTGGGAAACGCAGAACATGATCGGAATGATCACCGTAGAACCCTGAGCCGAGGCAAAAAATACAGGCAAGTCAAAGGAGCGCGGGCGCAAATCCCGCGCTCCTTAACTTTAGTCAAGGAAGCTGCGCGCAGAATCCGCCAACCTGTTCTCATGACACGCCCGGTTCGCCCAGCAACGTCCCTTTTCGCAGGCAAACCCGGGCTCGGAAGACATTCAGACCAAGCGAGTTTGCACATGAGCGGTAAGGTTTTTCTAATTGGCGCCGGCCCCGGCGACCCCGAACTCATGACCCTGCGTGCCTTGCGCATGCTGCAAGAGGCCGACGTGGTCGTCTATGACCGGCTGGTTTCGGACGACATCCTAGCCCTGCATGCCGAAAAGGCGCGGCTGATTCCGGTTGGCAAGGCCCCCAAATGCCATACCGTACCGCAAGGTCGCATCAATGAGATTCTGTTGGAAGAGGCCCGCGCCGGTCACACCGTTGCACGGCTGAAAGGCGGCGACCCGATGATCTTTGGCCGTGGCTCGGAAGAAGCGGCGTATCTTGTGGCCCATGGCGTCACGGTCGAGTACGCACCCGGCATCACGGCCGCGCAGGGGGCATCCTGTTCGACCGGCGTGCCGCTGACCCATCGCGGGCTGGCAACCTCGGTCCAATATGTCACTGGCCACCGGCAGGAAGACAAGGTGCTGGACCTGGATTGGAAGCGGTTGGCCGATCCCGACTCGACGTTGGTGGTCTACATGGGCGTAGCCAACATTGGCCAAATCGCCATGGGGTTGATGACCGAGAACCTGCCCGGATCGACCCCCGTGCTGGCTGTCAGCAAAGCCACCACACGGGCCGAACGTCGCATCGTGTCCCGGTTGGACAGGCTGGCCACCGACGTGCGCAGCGCTGCACTTGAGGCACCCACTTTGTTCATCATCGGACAGGTGGTTTCGCTGTATGCCGAACGTTCGGTGGCCGAATTGATGGAACAAGCGCATGGCTAGGCTAGGTCACCGGACTGTTGCGCCTGGCAGGCAGAGCAGCCAACCGTTGACTTCGGTTCTGCTGGCCGGCGCGGTTGTGATCGCCACCTCGGCATTTGCCGCCGACACCTTGAACCCCGACGCCCTGAAACGGCTTGTCCATCAGGATTGCGGGTCGTGCCACGGGCTGTCGCTGAAGGGTGGCCTTGGTCCCGATCTTCGGTCCCAAACGTTGCAATACTATGATCCGGACGTGCTGACCGGCGTCATACTCGACGGGATTCCCGACACGGCAATGCCCCCCTGGCGCCCCCTTATTACCGAGGAAGAGGCCGAATGGATCGCCCGTTACCTGCTGCAACAGGAGGCACAATGAAACAGCTTATTCTTGGCCTTGCCGCCACCCTGATGATGACCTCGGCGCATGCTGAACCAACCGCCACCGGTGATCTGGGTCTTGTGATCGAACGCGCCAAGGGTTCGGTCCTGTTGGTAGATCAATCCGACCGGGCCGCGCTGGCGCGGATCGAAGGGCTGGGCGATCTGTCCCATGCCTCGCTGGTCTATTCGCCCGACGAACGCTTTGCTTATGTGTTCGGGCGCGATGGCGGGCTGACCAAAGTCGATATCGTCACCCGACAGATCGTGAACCGCGTCGTACAGGCCGGTAACGCAATTGGTGGCGCAATTTCAGACGACGGACAGCTAGTCGCCGTGTCGAACTATGAACCCGGCGGCGTCCGTGTGTTCGACGCCAATACGCTTGAGTTGGTCGCAGATATCCCAACGGGTAGCAAAACAATCGGTCTGGTCGACGCGCCGGGCCGCAGGTTCGTCTTCACCATGTGGGACTCTGGCGAAACCTGGTTTGCCGATTTCGCGACAGGCACGCCCGAGATCACCAAGATTCCCGATATGGGCAAAAACCCCTATGACGCGCTGATCACCGCCAATGGCCGCACCTATATCACTGGCCTGTTCGGCGAGGACGGGCTGACCGCGCTGGATCTCTGGGCCGAGGCCCCGGAACCGATCCGCGTCCTACCGGATTACGGGCGCGGGCAGGAAGAAATGCCTGTCTACAAGATGCCCCACCTGGAAGGTTGGGCGCTGACTGGCCGCGAATTCGTTCTACCCGCCGTGGGCCATCACGAGGTTCTTTGGATCGATGCCGACACTTTGATCGAAACCGGACGCACACAGACCCACGGTCAGCCGGTCTTTGCCATGGCCCGGCCCGACGGACGGCAAGTTTGGGTGAATTTCGCCCATCCGCTGAACGATACGATTCAAGTGATCGACAGCGTCACCAAGGACATCATCCACGAATTCAAACCCGGTCCAGCCGTACTGCATATGGAATTCACCCCGCGTGGGCACGAGGTCTGGATCAGCGTGCGCGATGCCAACAAGGTCATGGTTTATGACACGCAAACCTTTGAAAAGCTGCGCGAGATTGAAGCGGACAGCCCATCAGGCATCTTCTTCACCGCACGTGCGCACAGAACGGGGCTTTGAGACGATGGATCACATCACTGACCCGATCGACTGTCGCTTGCTGGACGAGTTTCAGCGCGATTTTCCCATAACCGACCATCCGTTTGAGGTACTTGGCGCAGCGTTGGGTCTGGACGAGGCCGAGGTCATCGATCGCCTGACCCGGATGCGCGCAACCGGTCGGATCACGCGGGTGGGTGCGACGATTGCACCGGGGACAGTATCGGCCAGCACCCTGGCCGCCGTTGCCGCCCCCGAGGAACAGTTGGAAGAAATCGCCGCCCTGATCGACGCAGAACCCGGAGTGAACCACAATTACCAGCGCGAGGATACGTGGAACCTTTGGTTCGTTGCCACCGGGCCGGACCGGGTGCATGTGAACGATACCCTTGCCCGGATCGCCCGACGTACCGGGCTGCGCGTACTGGACCTGCGGCTGGTACGCCCATTCAATGTCGATCTTGGTTTTCGAATGTCGGGCGATTCCCGCAATGTGCCCGGCCCCCGCAAGGTGGATCGCTCGGCCATGCGGGACGGCGACCGCGCCCTGCTACAGGCGCTCAGTTCCGGCCTAGAACTGGTCGCGGAACCCTATACCGCGCTGGCCCGATCAATGAACCGATCCACGCCCGAGGTTCTGGCGCGGATCAAGGCGCTGCACGATGCCGGCATCATCTCGCGCCTCGGTGTCATCGTACGTCACCGGGCGCTGGGTTGGTCGGCCAATGCGATGGTGGTTTGGGACATGCCCGCCAGTCAGATCGATACTGCCGGCCCGGCGCTGGCCGCACATCCCGGCGTGACCCTGTGCTATGAACGTAACCCGGTCGAGGACGTCTGGCCTTACCGCCTGTATTCCATGATTCACGCCCGCTCGCGCAGCGAGGCGCAAGAAGTTCTGTCCGGCGCCGTTGCCCTGCCGGAACTTGCCGGTGCGCGCCACAAAGTTTTGTTTTCGACCCGCTGTTTCAAACAGACCGGCGCATTGATCCAACCGAAAGAGGCCGCCGCATGAGACTGGACGAAACCGACCGTGCAATCCTGAACCGAATGCAGGACGACCTGCCGTTGATCCCTCATCCCTATGCCGCGATTGCCACCGAACTTGGCATTCCGGAAAGCGAATTGCTACACCGCCTCAGCCGCATGAAAGAGGAACGCATCATCACCCGCTTCGGTCCGTTTTTCGACGCGGCCGCCATGGGGGGTGCGTTCTGTCTGTGCGCCATGGCGGTGCCGGTCGAAAATTTCGAAACCGTCCTGACCAAAGTCAATGCGCATGCGGAGGTTGCCCATAATTATGAACGTACGCACCGGCTGAACATGTGGTTCGTACTGGCCACCGAAACGCCCGAGGGGATCGAGGCCACCGCTGATGCGATCGAACGGGAAACGGGGATCGAGGTTCTCCGTTTCCCCAAATTGCAGGAATTCTTCATCGGCTTCCGGGTAGCGGCATGATCGACGCAAAAGACAGAGAGATTATCGAGGCGCTGCAAGGCGGCCTGCCCCTAGTGCCCGCGCCCTATGCGCGGGTGGCCGAGCGTCTTGGCATCGACGAAGACGCGTTGCTGTTCCGCCTGGCCGAACTGAAATCGCGCGGCGTTATCCGTCGCATTGCCGCTGCTCCTAATCACTACAAACTGGGCATGACCTCGAACGGCATGACCGTGTGGGATGTGCAAAACGACCGTGTGACTGAACTGGGCACCCAGATCGGCGCGCTGCCCTTTGTCACCCACTGCTATGAACGCCCCCGCGCCCTGCCCGACTGGCCTTACAATTTGTTTGCCATGGTTCACGGCGCGGACCGTGACGAGGTCGAAGAAAAGCGCGCCGAGATCACCGCCATTCTCGGCGATGCCTGTCGGGCCAAAGACATCCTCTATTCCACGCGCATTCTGAAAAAGACCGGGCTGCGCCTGAAAGCGAAAGGCTGAAACATGTTCCGCCTGACCGAATACATGCACCAACTCGTCACCCCGACCCCGGTGCGCAAACGCCGCCCCGGACCGGTGAAACCGGTGGTGATCTGGAACCTGACGCGGCGCTGCAATCTGAAATGCCGCCATTGCTACACCGTCTCGGCGGATGTTGCGTTCCCCGGTGAGCTCAGCCACGAGCAAGCCATGGTAACCCTTGAGGATCTGGGCCAATTTCGCGTCCCGGCCCTGATCCTCTCGGGTGGGGAACCGCTGGACCGGTTTGATTTCTTCGACATTGCCAAACGCGCCCGCGATCTGGTGCCGATGCTGGCGCTGTCGACCAACGGCACGCGGATTTACGATGAAACCGCTGATATGATTGCCGATGTGGGATTCAACTATGTCGGCATTTCGCTGGACGGGATCGGGGCCACAAATGACTGGTTCCGCGGCGTTGAAGGCGCCTTTGCCGACGCATTGCGCGGTGTGCGCGAATGTAAGAAACGCGGGATCAAAGTGGGCCTGCGATTTTGCCTGACCGAGGGCACTCAGCATCACCTGCCCGACCTGCTGCAACTGTGCGATGACGAAGGGGTCGACAAGTTCTACCTGTCGCATCTGGTCTATGCTGGGCGCGGCGACAAGAACCGGGGCGAAGATGCTGAACACCTGCGCACCCGTAACGGGCTGGACCTGCTGCTGGAGCGCGCGTGGGAGGCCGCCTCGGGCGGGCGCCCGCTGGACATTGTGACCGGCAATAATGATGCAGATGCGGGGTACTTCCTGAACTGGGTGCGCACGCATTTCGATGCCGACAAGGCCGCTCATGTGCGCGAACATCTCGCCGCGTGGGGCGGGAATTCCAGCGGGTTGGGCGTGGCCAATATCGACAATCTGGGGCGCGTGCATCCCGATACGTATTGGTCCGACTACACGGTCGGCAACGTGAAGACCAAACCGTTCTCAGAGCTGTGGGCCAGCGAGGACCAGATGCTCTCTATGCTGCGCACCCGACCACGTCCGCTGAAAGGGCGCTGCGGGGCCTGCCAATTAAAGGACGTCTGTGGCGGCAACACTCGTATCCGGGCTTTGCAGGTGACCGGCGATCCCTGGGCCGAAGATCCGGCCTGCTATCTTTCCAATCAAGAAATCGGCGTGGATGACGCAGGCGAACGCCTTAAGGTCACGCCGTTCCGGGGGAAACGTCATGATCCGGCACATCAGTTCTTTTGACACGTTGAAAATAGGCACGCTCTGCTCGCTGCTGCTGGCTGGTTCAGCATGGGCCGACGCCCCGTCGGACTATGCCGAACACTGCGCCTCGTGCCATGGCGAGAACCGTTTGGGCGGTGTTGGCCCGGCCCTGATCCCCGAGACGCTGAAACGCATGCGCGGCCCGCGTGTGGCCGCCGTGATTGCCGAGGGGCGTACAGCCACCCAGATGCCCGCCTTTTCGCATGAACTTGACGCCTTGCAGATCGAAGAACTGGCGGGTTGGCTGAAATCCCCGCTGGAAACCAACCCCGAATGGGGCGAGGCCGAGATCATAGCCAGCCGTACGCTGGACGCAGAATACAGCCCGGTCGATGCTCCCGTCTGGGACAGCGACCCGATGAACATTACGCTGGCCGTCGAAACCGGCGATCACCACGTCAGCGTGTTGGACGGTGATACGTTTGAAGTATTGGATCGGTTCGAAACCCCGTTCGCCGTCCACGGAGGCCCGAAGTTCAGCCCCGACGGGCGCTATGTTTTCATCATGTCGCGCGATGGTTGGGTTCAGAAATACGATATCTGGGCGCTGAAACAGGTGGGCCGCGTGCGCGCGGGGCTGAACAGCCGCAACATCGCCATGTCAGGTGATGGAAAATGGGTGGCCGTCGCCAATTACCTGCCCAACAGCCTGACCCTGCTGTCGACCAGCGACCTTTCGGTCGCCAAGGTCATCGAGATCAAAAGCAAAAAGGGCAATCCCAGCCGCGTTTCTGCCGTTTATCAGGCCCCGCCACGCGAAAGCTTTGTGCTAGCCCTGAAAGATGTTCCCGAGATTTGGGAAGTTTTTTACGGCGACAACCCGCCTCAGTTCGGACTGGGTCATGACTTCCGTATCGAAGGGCAGTTCAAGAACCCAAATCCCTTCCCGGTCCGCAAGATCACCACGCCTGACTATCTGGACGATTTCTTTTTCGACCAAAGCTATGAATACGTCATGGGTGCCTCGCGCGACGGCAAGGGCGGGCAGGTTATTGATCTGGTCATCGGTCAGAAAGTGGCTGATCTAGACCTGCCAGGTATGCCGCATCTGGGATCAGGCATCACGTGGCAGTACGGCGATACAACCGTGATGGCCACGCCGCACCTGACCGACGGCACCGTGTCTGTGATCGACATGCAGACATGGGAAACGGTCAAACGGATCAAGACCGAAGGGCCGGGTTTCTTCATGCGCAGTCATGAGAATTCTCCTTACGTCTGGGCCGATGTGTTCTTTGGGCCCAACAAGGATGCGATGCACGTAATCGATAAGCAAAGCCTTGAAATCGTGCAGACTTTACGCCCAGCGCCGGGCAAAACCGTAGCCCATGTCGAGTTCACCAAGGATGGGCGCCATGCACTGGTATCGATCTGGGAAGATGATGGTGCCGTGATCGTCTATGACGCGCAAACTCTGGAAGAGGTTCGCCGCTTGCCCATGCGCAAACCTTCGGGGAAATATAATGTCTGGAACAAAATCACCTTCTCGGAAGGTACCAGCCACTGAGGGCAAATGGCCGGTCTGGAAACTGGCCATCCTGCTCTACCCCGCCACGGCACTAACCGTGGCCATCAACCTGTTTCTGGCGGGTCTGGTTGCCAATGGCATGGGGCTTGGCGTGATCGCACCTGTAAGCGCAATCCTGTGGTCGATCCCGCTGGGCTTGCCCGCATCCTGGCTGGCCGGGCGCTGGTTGCGCGGGTTGATGGATGAAGCCGACGATTAGTCACAAATTTCGGATACCTGACCTAAGTCAAGTATCCGTCTGAGAGAATCCCGTAGGACAAAGGAAAGAACGCCGAGTTGGATTCTCCATGTCTGCCCCAGTCCCACTGCACACACTGTCTGTCCGCGCTTCACGCGCGGCGTGCGCCATGGCAGGCACCCTTCTTTTGCTGTTGCAACTGCTTAGTCCGGCGCTGGCGAGTCCCGAACAAAGCATGTGGGTTGAGATCTGCTCGGAGGCAGGCGCGGTCTGGGTTCAAGTGGACCTCGAAGAAGGGACCGAAGACCCAACCGCGCCCTGCCCGAAATGCGCCGACTGTGCCTTGTGCGCCGTCACCGCTGCGGCACCCCTGCCAAACCTGCCGGAACTGAAGTCGGACGGGATTGTTCAGGTCGCTCGCTGCGATGACCGCAATCTGGTCAATTGCTACCAAGTTAGGCGGTTGTGGCCCGAAACCAGAGGCCCCCCGCACGCGCCCCAAGAAACATCCGAACGCGCCCCGCGCGCGTCCATGGCGTCAATCCAAGTAACCGGAGGTGCGCCGTGGTCGTAAGTCGCGCAACCCATATCCTGCTGGCCTTTGTCCTGTCCTGCCTGATGGCGATCAGCGCCCATGCCGACAGCCTTGCCAGCTTCCTGCCCGAGATTGAGCCCTCTGACCTTGCCCCCGGTGCCGATGCCTTTGGCCCGGTGCGCGATGACGTGCCTGTTGCCCCGGTTCTGAAGGGGGGCGAAACCGTCGCCTGGGCTTTCCTGACTTCGGATTTCGTGGGCACGACCGGCTATTCGGGCAAACCCATCCATGTGGTTGCCGCAATAAACGCTGATGCCGTGCTGACCGGTGTGCAACTGGTCAAACACTCGGAACCCATCGTACTGATCGGCATTCCCAATTCGCGCATGGTCGAGCTGACCGAAGGCTACACCGGTCTGGACCTGAAACACGAGGCCGCAACGGGTGGTGAGGGGCATGACCTCGACATCATCTCGGGTGCCACTGTGACCATCATGGTGATCGACGACAGCCTTGTGCGCGGCGGTATCAAAGTGGCCCGCGCGCTGGGTTTAGGTGGGCTGTCGCCATTACAGGCCGACGGGCCGAAACGCGAAGTCGATATGGCTAAGAACGCCATCTATGACTGGACCACCCTGTCGGGTGACGGCTCGATCCGGCGGCTGACGCTGGATGTCGGTCAGGTCAATGCCGCTTTTGAAGCTACCGGAGATCAGCGCGCCATCAAACGCCCGGAACCGGGCGAACCGGATGACACGTTTATCGATATGCATATGGCGTTGGTCTCGGTTCCCTCGATCGGGAAATCCCTGCTGGGTGAAGCCGAGTATCAAAACCTGGTCGAGTGGCTGGACGACGGCGAACAGGCCATTCTGGTACTGGGGCGCGGGGCTTACAGCTTCAAAGGCTCAGGCTATGTGCGCGGTGGGATCTTCGACCGGATTCAGCTGATCCAAGGCGACAATTCGGTCCGGTTCTTTGACAAGCAACAAGAGCGCCTAGGCAAGGTTGCGGCCGCTGATGCGCCCAGCTTCACCGAACTGGATATCTTTAAAATCCCAGCCGAGGCGGAATTTGATCCCGCCGAGCCGTTCCGCCTGCAACTGCTGGTACAGCGGGCCGTGGGCGCAGTTGAGAAAACCTTCCTGACTTTCGATCTGGGCTACAAACTACCCGAGCAGTACCTACTGCCCGTTACCGCCCCAACCGTTGTTGACGACGCCACCGGCGAGGCCGCCGCCAAAGCCGCCCTGTGGAAGCGCATCTGGAAGGACCGCACAGTCGAAATTGGCGTCCTTGGCGTCATGCTGCTGGTCCTGACGGCGACGTTCTTCTTCCAGTTCCACGTGACGATGAACGCGAGGGTCTTCTATTGGTTCCGCATCGGCTACCTGACCATGACCCTGTTCTTCATCGGCTGGTACGCCAATGCGCAGCTGAGTGTGGTGAACCTGATGGCACTGGCTGGCAGCCTGCGGACCGGGTTCAGCTGGGACGCCTTCCTGCTGGATCCGCTGGTCTTCATCCAATGGTTCGCGGTCGCCGCCGCGCTGCTGTTCTGGGGGCGTGGGGCCTATTGCGGCTGGCTGTGCCCGTTTGGCGCGCTGCAGGAGTTGACCAACAAGATCGCTCGTGCGCTGAAAGTGCCGCAATGGACCCTTCCCTGGGGTCTGAACGAACGGCTTTGGCCCGCGAAATACATGATCTTCCTGGGTCTTTTCGGCCTCAGCTTCGTCTCGATCCCGCTGGCCGAAACATATGCCGAGATTGAGCCCTTCAAGACTGCCATCATTCTGAAATTCATGCGCGACTGGCCGTTTGTGGTCTTTGCGCTGACCCTGCTGGGGATCGGGCTGTTCATCGAACGGTTCTACTGTCGCTATCTGTGCCCGCTGGGCGGAGCGCTGGCGATCCCCGCCCGTATCCGCATGTTCGACTGGCTGCGCCGCTACAAGGAATGCGGCACCCCCTGTCAGACCTGCGCCAACGAATGCCCCGTTCAGGCCATCCACCCCACCGGTGAGATCAATCCGAACGAGTGCGTCACCTGCCTGCATTGTCAGGTGCTCTACCAGTCCGAGGACAAATGTCCCGTCGTTATCCGCCAACTGAAACGGCGGGCCAAGACAGGGTCGGTCGACCTCAAGACCCCCCTCGGACAGCCACCGGCGAACCATCCGAACGCCAAACCGCAATCCGTTTCCTAAAAAAGGAGGAACGAACATGTCGGAACATGACAACAAGCTGAACATCACACGCCGAGGGATGCTAGGTGCAACCGCAACTGGCGCGGTGCTGGCCGGGACCGGTCTGGGCTCGACCCTGATGACCGCGAAACAAGCCAGCGCTGCAGCCAACGCCAACCTGCAGCCTGGTGAGTTGGACGAATATTACGGTTTTTGGTCCTCAGGTCAGACTGGCGAGCTGCGCATCCTGGGCTTCCCGTCCATGCGCGAACTGATGCGCGTGCCAGTGTTCAACCGCTGCTCGGCCACCGGCTGGGGTCAGACCAATGAGTCGTTGAAAATCATGACCGACGGCCTGCTGCCTGAAACCAAAGAGTTTCTCGCCAAGCGTGGCATGAAAACCTATGACAACGGCGACCTGCACCACCCGCATATGTCGTTCACCGATGGCACCTACGATGGCCGCTACCTGTTCATGAATGACAAGGCCAACACCCGCGTTGCCCGCGTGCGCTGCGACGTGATGAAATGCGACAAGATCACCGAGATCCCGAACGCCAAGGCGATCCACGGTCTGCGTCCGCAGAAATTCCCGCGCACCGGCTATGTCTTTGCCAATGGTGAGGATGAAACCCCGCTGGTCAACGACGGCACAGTGCTGGACGATCCGTCGCAATACGTGAACATCTTCACCGCGCTTGACGGCGACACTATGGAAGTGGCGTGGCAGGTGATGGTGTCGGGCAACCTCGACAACACCGATTGTGACTATCAGGGCAAATACGCCTATTCGACCTCCTACAACTCGGAAATGGGTATGAACCTGGCCGAGATGACCGAGAACGAGCTGGACCACGTGGTTGTTTTCAACATCGCAGAAATCGAGGCGGGTATCGAGGCCGGTGACTATCAGGAACTGAAAGGCGTCAAGGTTCTGGACGGCCGTAAGGGTCAGAACAAGAAGTACACCCGTTACATTCCGATCCCGAACTCGCCGCACGGCATCAACACAGCGCCCGACGGCAAGCACGTCTGCATCAACGGTAAGCTGTCGCCGACCGTTTCGATCATGGACGTTACAAAGCTGGACGCCCTGTTCGAAAGTGATGCCGATCCGCGGTCGTGCATCGTGGGTGAGCCGCAACTGGGTCTTGGCCCGCTTCACACCGCCTACGACGGCCAGGGCAACGCGTTCACCACGCTGTTCCTGGACAGCCAGATCGTGAAGTGGAACATCGAAAAGGCAATCGAGGCTTACGGCGGTGCCGATGTGGATCCGATCATCTCGAAGGTCGACGTGCACTATCAGCCGGGCCACAACTCGACCTCCATGGGTGAAACCAAGGATGCCGACGGAAAGTGGCTGATTTCGATGAACAAGTTCTCGAAAGACCGCTTCCTGAACGTGGGTCCGCTGAAGCCCGAGAACGAGCAGTTGATCGACATCTCGTCCAACGAGATGAAAGTGGTTCACGACGGTCCGACCTTTGCCGAGCCGCATGACTCGATCATCGTTCGCAGCGACATCGTCAACCCGGTAAACGTCTGGGACCGCGCCGATGTTACATGGGAAGACGCCCGCAAACAGGCCGAAGCTGATGGCATCGATCTGGAAGAAGGCGCCGAAGAACCCATCCGGGACGGCAACAAGGTGCGGGTCTACATGACATCGCAAGCTCCGACCTTCAGCCTGGAAAAGTTCACCGTCAAACAGGGTGACGAGGTGACGGTTTACATCACCAACCTCGATGACGTGGACGACGTGACCCACGGCTTCTGCCTAGGTAACTACGGCATCGCAATGGAAGTTGCACCGCTGGCAACTGCCTCGGTCACCTTCACAGCCGACCGTCCGGGCGTACACTGGTTCTATTGCCAGTGGTTCTGCCACGCACTGCACATGGAAATGCGCGGTCGGATGTTGGTCGAACCGCAGGGAGCATAACCCATGCGTTGGCCTCTGCTCATACCGCTCCTGCTTGGCTCGCCCCTATGGGCGGCGGACTGGGATGTGCCCAACCGGGCGGGGGCCATTAATGAAACACTGGCGCAGGCGGCGGATGGGGACACCCTCCGCCTGAGCCCCGGTGTTTACACCGAAACGCTTGTGCTGGACCGGCCCGTCACCATCGATGGGCTGGGACAAGCCACCATTGACGGCCAGAGCACGGGAAGCGTCATCACCGTGACCGGACCGGGCGTGACCGTACGCGGTCTGACGGTGATCGGCTCGGGCTCAAGCCATGACGGGATCGACAGCGGCATCCAACTGACCAAAACGGCCAAAGCGCCGGTGGTCGAAGACAATGTGTTGTTGGGCAACCTTTATGGCGTCGACATTCACGGTGCCCAGGACAGCATCGTGCGTGGCAACCGGATCGAAGGTCGGCAAGACCGGCGGATGAATGACCGTGGCAATGGTGTCTATGTCTGGAACGCGCCGGGCGCGCGGGTTGAAGACAACGACATCCGGTACGGGCGCGACGGGATCTTTGTGAACTCGTCGAAAAAGAACACCTTTACAGGCAACCTGTTCCGCGACCTGCGGTTCGCCGTGCATTACATGTATGCGGACAATTCGGTCGTCAGCGACAATGTCTCGATCGGTAATGATCTCGGCTACGCGGTTATGTTCACCACAAACGTGACCGTGGCCAACAACGTGTCCATCGGTGACCGCGAACATGGCGTGATGCTGAACTACGCCAATAAAAGCACCATCACCGGCAATGTGGTGAAAGGTGCCAAGGAAAAATGCACCTTCCTGTATAATTCCAACAAGAACGAATTCACCGACAACTGGTTCCAGGGATGCGGCATC
Organism: Ruegeria sp. BI7; assembly: GCF_056537925.1. Classification (NCBI taxonomy): domain Bacteria; kingdom Pseudomonadati; phylum Pseudomonadota; class Alphaproteobacteria; order Rhodobacterales; family Roseobacteraceae; genus Ruegeria; species Ruegeria sp. BI7. Next base: position 17,946 of record NZ_JBQFSK010000005.1, on the reverse strand, counting down.
GGCATCCACTTTACCGCTGGCAGCGAACGCAACCGCATCGTTGGCAATTCATTCATCGGGAACCGGACGCAGGTGAAATATGTCTCGACCAAATGGGTCGAGTGGTCCGAAGACGGGCGCGGCAACTACTGGTCCGATTTCGCCGCATATGATGTGGATGGCAACGGCATCGCCGATGCCCCCTATCGCCCCAACGACTCGATGGACCATGTGCTGTGGACCCAACCCTCAGCCAAACTGCTGCTCGGCTCCCCAGCCGTGCAGTTGGTGCGCTGGTCGCAATCGGCCTTCCCGGCGCTGTTGCCGGGGGGGGTGATGGACAGCAACCCATTGATGCAAGCCCCTGAACCCCCAGCTATGAAAAAGGTGCCTCATGACGGATAAGGCCCTAGTTATCGACCATGTCAGCAAGGACCGCGGAAAAACCCGCGTTCTTGACGATATCAACCTGTCTCTTGCCCCCGGACAGCGCGTGGCGCTGCTGGGCCATAACGGCGCGGGCAAGTCGACCCTGATCAAATCCATCCTCGGCCTGACGCCGATCCATGGCGGAGCCATTCGGATCGGAGACGCCGCCCCTGGCAGCGCGCAGGCGCGGCGCGAAACGGCGTATCTGCCCGAGGCGGTGTCGTTTCATCCCGCTTTAACCGGACGGGAACAGCTAACACTGTTTGCGAAATTGTCGGGAACCAAATCTGATGTGTCCGGCCTGCTGAACCGTGTCGGTCTCAGCGATGCGCTGGATCGCCGGATCGGAACGTATTCTAAAGGGATGCGGCAACGTCTGGGCTTGGCTCAAGTTCTGTTGGGTCAGCCGAAAGTGGCGCTGCTGGATGAGCCCACCTCGGGGCTAGACCCCATTTCGCGGCAAGACCTTTACGCCATCATTGACGAGTTGGCAGCGAAAGGTACCGCCGTCCTGATCGCATCCCACGCGCTGACCGAGGTTGAAGCCCGCACCGACCGCATCGCCATCATGCGCAAAGGCCGGATGGTGGCTGATGATACGTTGACTAACCTGTCGGCCCTAGCTGGTCTGCCGATCCGCCTGCGCGTGCGCGCCAGCACCAACCCCGAAGCGCTGGCCGCGGCATTGGGTGGCGACCGGATCAATGGCGCATCCGTTGAGTTGCTGTGTTCCCCAGATGACAAAATGGAAGCCCTGCGCCGGATCGCCGGAATGGGCGATGCCGTGGCGGATGTGGAAATGACCCCACCCAAGCTGGAAGACCTTTATCGCCACTACGCTCAGGAGGAGATGCAATGACCCGCTTCCTCGCCATTACCCGCACGGAGATGCTGATCCTGCGCCGCAACCGCTGGCTGCTGGTGGCCACCCTGATCATGGTGCTGTTCGCCTTGGCGCTAACCTTTGCAGGCAGCGCGCCTACCGGTACGCTGGGCGTCGATATGCTGACCGTCTCGGTTGCCTCGATGACTACCTTGTCAGTATATCTTGCCCCCTTACTGGCGTTGATGATCGCTTTTGATGCCATCGCAGGTGACGTGGACCGGGGCAGCTTATCGCTGCTGCTATCCTATCCGGCGGGGCGTGGAGAAATCCTGTTGGGGAAATTCACCGCCCATCTGGCCGCACTTGCCTTTGCCATGACCGTCGGCTTTGGCACCGCTGGTGCAGTGGCCGCATGGTTCGGCGGCGCGGGGCCAGAAAGCCTGATGGCATTGCTACGCCTAATCCTCACATCCATCCTGCTGGGCGCCGTGTTTCTGGCGCTGGGTTACCTGCTGTCTGCCCTGGCTAGGGGCGCCACGGCAGCAGCAGGTTTGTCGGCCGGGCTCTGGCTGGTCTTTGTCGTCCTTTATGATCTGGGCTTGTTGGGAGCCGTCGTCATGGACAAGGGCGGCACCTTCACCCAATCCGTCTTTCCGTGGGTGATGGTAGCCAACCCGGCCGACGCATTCCGTTTGTGGAACATCGCCGCGACCGAAGGCGTTGCGATGGCGTCCGGCATGACCGGGGCCGCGCAGGCACTGCCCGTCTGGGCCGCTCCTGCCTCCCTGTTAATCTGGCCGGTTTTGGGCTTTGCTCTCGCCCGCCTCGCTTTCCGGAAGGTCGAGCCATGAAACGTCTTGCTTTGATCGCGTTTGTCGCGCTGGCGGCCTGCAAGGAAGAAGTCGCCGAGGCCCCGGACCCAGTGGACCTGACCCCCGATGCGCTCAGCTTTTTCTGCCAGATGAACATCGCCGAACATGGCGGCCCCAAAGGTCAGATCCATCTGGAAGGCTACCCTGCACCTCTGTTCTTCGCCCAAGTGCGCGACATGGTGGCTTACCTTAAAAGCCCCGAGCGTGATGCACCCATTGCAGCCGCCTATGTCAGCGATATGGGCGCCGCGCCCAACTGGCAACAGCCGGGTGTTTCCAACTGGATCGCCGCCGAGGGTGCGACCTTTGTGGTCGGAGCCAATGTTGCGGGCGGCATGGGCGCGCGCGAGGTGGTACCCTTTGCAGACCCCGCTGCCGCCGAAACCTTTATTGGCCAGTACGGTGGCAATCTGCTGCCTCTGTCCGGCATCCCCGACACCGAGGTTCTGGGCCCCGTTGATCTGGACCTGAAACTGGAGACCCCCTCATGACTGCCCTCTCCCGCCGCCGGTTTCTGACCATGTCCGCCGCCTGTGCCGCCTTTCCCGCGGGTGCCAAGTCTGCCCCTACGGCCCACTGGCACGGGGTCGCGCTGGGGGCCTCGGCCAGCTTGCGACTTGAGGGGCTGACAGACACACAGGCCGCGCCAATCATCACCGCGGTCGAAGCCGAAGTGAACCGGCTTGAGAACATCTTCAGCCTGTACCGACCGCAATCCGAACTCAGCCGCCTGAACCGCGACGGGCAACTGCCAGCCCCAGCCCCCGAACTGCTGAACGTCCTCAGCCTGTGTTCGGCCTTGCACGAGGCCACAGACGGCGTTTTTGATCCTTCAATTCAACCGCTCTGGTCCGCGCTGGCCAACGGGGCCACCGCGCAAGAGGTCCATTCCGCCCGAAAATCCATTGGATGGTCTCGCGTTTTAATCGGGTCCGACATGATCCGCCTGCCCCAACCCGGTGTTTCAGCACTGACGCTGAACGGTATCGCACAAGGCGCCATTACCGACCGCATCGCGGCTTTTCTGGCCTCGTACGGTCTACGCGATTTATTGGTAAATATGGGGGAAATCGCCGCCCTTGGCCATCGCCAAGACGGGCAAGCCTGGCAAGTCGGACTGGCCGGACCCGGCAGAGAAGTTCTCAAATCCATCGAATTAAGCGATCGTGCCGTTGCAACCTCGGACGCAGGCAACCTCATGCTGACCGATGATCAAGGCCACATCCTGAACCCGCAAGACGAGGTAGCAACGAACCACATAGTATCGGTCTCAGCCCCCAGCGCAGCCATCGCCGACGGGCTGTCCACGGCCTTGTGCGCGTTGCCTGAAACGCGCGTTGACGCCGCGATCAGGTCATTCCCCGAGGCGCGCAAAGAAATGTACATCTGAAAAAACTTCGGTGGTCATCTTAGTAAGCGAGGCCATTGGCTTTCCAATAAGCCAAACCATCAAGTGCCCACAACGGCTTACAACATAAGCCGTTGTTCCGACCGCATCTAAAAATGGTAGGTGGCGGAGACGAAGGGATTCGAACCCTCGAGACCCTTCCGGGCCTACTCCCTTAGCAGGGGAGCGCCTTCGACCACTCGGCCACGTCTCCGCTGGCGGGTATATCCTTGCCTGTCACCCGGATACAAGGCGATTTTCTATGCCTTCCTCACTTTTCTCAAATTCGTCGCAAACGCACACGCAATCAGCGAAATTTCGGCGCTCTTGAGGACGGATATAAGCACTCGTAATAGCGCGAAGGAATTCTTCAAACTACTCAATATGACGCGCTCTGAACTGAAAACTTGCCAAATACACGGGCTATAAGGCATATTTGTATAGATTTATTAGCGTATAATTCAAAAATACGAATTTATTGAGGGGCAAACCGAGCGGTGGGCGCGATGCGCTCAGTACCTATCTGTGGGGGAAGGACGTTAGGTTGGCTTGGTTGAAATCGTTACTTATTGTTTGTTGTGTTTTGCTTCTGCCGTCGCAGGCCTTAGCCAACATAGGAAAAGTCATCGGCGTCGAACAAGGCGCTGAATTAACGCGCGCAGGGAAATCGCAGCCGTTGCGCACAGGGATGGAAGTTGCATCTGGCGATTCCATATCCACCGACGGCAGCGGTCTAGTTCAGTTGGTTTTCGTCGATGAAACCAAGATCGCGATTGGCCCGAATGCTCGGATGACACTGGATGTGACAATGCTGCGCGGCAACAAAAAGGCCAAGAACTTCGCGGTTCAGGCCCTTGGCGGCAGTTTTCGCTTTATCTCTGGCAAAAGCAAAAAACGTGCCTACTCGATTCAAACGCCCACCGCGACCATGGCCGTACGCGGAACGACTTTTGACATATGGGTCGCGCCCGGCGCGCAAAGCGCCATGCTGATTTTACAGGGCCGGGTAGAAATGTGTGGTCAGAACGGCATTTGCCAAGAGACCGGGCGCAAATGCAACCTTCTCGCCACTACACAGAGTGGACGTATCGGGCGCTCTGTCGATCAGGAAAGTTACGAAAAAGCGGTGAAAGAAGGGTTCCCCTTTGTTCAGTCACAAGAGCAATTGCTGATTCCATTGCAAACGGATGTGACGGGCTGCGGAAGGGACGCCCTGCCTCCTCTGCCGCAACGGTCAGAGGCTGATCCCTCCACCCCGGAACGGGGTGAACAGGGTGCAGTGCAAAGCGCTGCGGCCTCCGGGTCGTCCCCGTCAAACAGCGTCGGCAGCGGCAATGGTGGCAGCGTTGGCAGCGGCACCGGCAGCAGCAACGGCAGTGGCGGCAATGTCGGAAACGGTAGCGGCAGTGGCGATGGCAGTGGCGGCTCGATCGGCGGCGGTTCCGGCAGCGGCGGGCCAGGCAGCGGTGGCACGATTGGTGGTGGCGGAACAGGGGGATTTGGCGGCGGCAGCGGCAGTGGCACCACTGGCGGTAACGGCGGCAATAGCGGCGGTTGAGCAAACACAGGCCCCGCTGCATGACATCAGATCAGTCGTTGTCGCAGAAAAATGCGCACATCCCGTTCAGGTCCGTCCGGGCTGACCACGATATTCGGAGGCAAACGTGACCGGGAAGCCCAAAGAACGAACAGGGCGGCGGCGGGCCTTCCAGCTGGTCGGGCTGGGCCTGATCCTTTTCGGGTGCTTTATCCGTGTTCTCGATCCATATCCGGTGCGGATGACGCGGCTAATCTATTTCGACATTCTGCAACGCATCTCACCACGCGAATACAACCCTGATCTGCCTGTCCGCGTGGTGGATATCGACGAACAGTCGCTGGCAAACTGGGGGCAATGGCCCTGGCCCCGAACCCTTTTGGCACAGATGGTCCAGAACCTGGGCGAATATGGGGCCGCCGCTATCGCCTTTGACATTTTGTTCGTCGAACCTGACAGGTTCTCGCCTGCGCGGTTGCTGGAAGAACCCTCGCTCTCTGGGGTGCTGTCAGTTGAGCGCCACGCCGAGAAGCTGGACCATGACGTGCTTTTCGGAATGGAGATCGCCAATTGGCCGGTTGTATTGGGCGCAGCTGCCCGGCAATCCAGCGACGGCAGACACGTCACGCCGATGGCCGGGATCATCGAAATAGGGGAATCGCCGACCTCAGGGCTGGTTACTGTTCCTTATTGGACCCCACCAGCCTCACCGCTGGATCGAACGGCAGCAGGCATCGGAGGGGTCAATGTCTCGCCCCTTGGCGGTATGGGCATCGTGCGCCGCGTGCCTATCTTGTGGGGCGGGCCGGATGGTGCGCTGCCGGGGCTGGGGATTGAGGCGCTAAGGGTTGCCATAGACGAACCCGTCATCATTGCCGAAGGCATGCCGGATGAGGCCGGTATCATGCTGGCGGTCGAGATTGGTCAATTCCGCCTGCCAACCACCGAAAACGGCGAGGTCTGGGTCAGGTACAGGCGCGATAACCCGGACCTGTATCTGTCAGCTGATGATATCATGCAGCCACAGGACAATCCCGATCTGCGCGCCGAAATCGAAGGACGGATCATTTTGGTCGGCACATCGGCCGCAGGATTGTTCGATATGCACCAGACACCTTTGGGCGAATCCGTTCCGGGCGTGTCGATCCATGCGCAAATTCTTGAACAGGTCCTGACCGACGAAATGCTAAGCCGCTCGGATGTGACGTCGGCACTTGAACTGCTGTCTTTCGTCATTCTTGGCGTAGTGGTCACGGCCGTCATGGCGCGGTTCGGGGCGGTTGCGTCATTTGTTGCAGGTGGCGTTGCTGCGGCGGTAGTCCTTGGCATCAGTTGGCTGGCATTCCAGCACCAGTTGGTTCTATTCGACGTTACCTTTCCACTGATGGGGGGCATGGCTAATTTCGGCCTGCTGGCGGGCTATCTGTTCATCTCGACCGAGCGCGAAAAACGTGTGATCCGACAGATCTTTTCCCACTATGTCGCGCCCGAGATTCTGGACGAAATTGAGGTGTCGGGGCATCAGCTTCAACTGGGCGGTGAAACACAAGAGATCACCGTCATGTTCTCGGATATACGAGGCTTTACGCCTTTGTCCGAGTCAGTTTCGGCCACCGATCTCGTCACCTTGCTGAATCAACTTTTTTCTCAGATCGGCGACCAGATATTGCTGGAACGGGGCACCATAGACAAATTCATCGGCGATGCGGTAATGGCGTTTTGGAACGCCCCCCTGCCGGTCGAAGATCACCCATGCCGTGCCGCAAAGGCGGCGCTGTTGATGCGACGGGCGCTGGTAGAGTTCAACGCCTCGGACGTCATGCAGGGGCGGCCGCCGATTGCGCTGGCGACCGGTTGCGCCACGGGTCGGGCCTGCGTCGGTAATATCGGGTCAAAGCGCAGGTTCAACTATACCGTCATCGGGGATGTGGTGAACGTCGCCGCACGGATCGAACAAAGCTGCCGCCATGTGGACTATGACATCGTTGTCTCAAGTTCGGTGTATGAGAAAACGCGGCACGAAATGGCGATGCTTGAGGCCGGGTATGTCGACCTTAAGGGACGAACTGACCTGGAACCCGTTTTCGTGCTGGTTGGCAATCAAGACGTACTGGAAACCCCTGAATTTCAGAAATTGGAAACAACCCACCAAAGGCTGATCGCGGCTATTCGGGACCGGCACCCTCAGGACCGGATTGAACGAATATGCGAGGATTGCATCGAACAAGCCCACCATATCGAACCCGGATTGATGAAGTTCTATTGCGCGCTGTCCGGCAGGGCCGCCGATTTCCGGTCGGATTTCCAATCCAATCAGTTGATCTTCAGCCACCAAAGGCGCGCCCGAAAACCATCAGCCTGAGCAGTTCGAATGGATGGGCTATGCCATTTCCGCCAGCGCCGTATCAATGCGTGTCAGCATCGGAGATCGCCCTGCAGACTCGACGATGACGCGGGCCCGGCTTAGATGCTCGATAGCCTGCGCCTTGTTTTTTTTCGCCTTGTACAGCAGCCCCATGATCATATCACAGCGCGCGATATAGTGGCCCTTTTGGTCGAACTGAGGGTTCTTGCGCACCTGCTCAACCATCGCGATCAGACGGTTTTTTCCAAACAGCATAACCCAAAAAATCGAACGGAAATTTCGAAACAGAACCCCCAGCGAACCGCCGCCTTCACCTGTTAGGATGGCCAGATACATCTCGCACAGGAACAGACGGGCCCAGTCAGCGGATATCTGAGTGCCCTCGTCGGTACGCTTCTGAATGGCGCATTCGATCTGGCGCAACCCGTCTGTGATCCGACCGTTCAGCGCGTAGGCCACCCCCAGCATCGCCGCGGGCCCGAAGGTGAACAGCGTCCACCCCTTTTCGTTGCAGGCCTTGATGTGGTTTTGAACCACCTCAGTCGCCCCTGGCATTTCCAGCGGCACCATGGCTCCTACTCTGGCTGCTTCGGCTATGGCCAACTCAAATTCGACCTTTGATGCTTTGCGCGCCTTCTCAGCCATTTCAAGCGCCAGTTCGTGATCATCGGTGACCATCGCGATCAGCGCCTTCATGGCGGTTCCATAGCCCAGCGCACGCGGGTCGTTTTTGGCTTTTCCCAAGGCGATCATCCGATCTGATGCGGCATGCGCCCGCGCCACCCGCCCCCGCGTCAGTTCGTTCCAACCAACAGTGGCCTGATAAAAAATGTGGATATAGGCGTCGTCGATCTGTTCCAGCACAGCCTCGACATCGCGTTTTCGCGCCTCGAAACGGTCATTGTCGATCGGCGTGTGATAGATTGAGACCGAAAGCTCATTCACCATGGCATACGCCTTAGAGGCCGGATCATTCAGACGACCGGCCATGTCTGTCAGCTCCTGCTGAACCCAATGCGCCTCGTGATACTTGCCGTTGCAAACCAGACAAGAGACATAGTGGTGCAGGAACAACGCGTGATCCTGACTGTCACCAGCCTTTTGCAGGATCGGACGAACTGTCCCGGCCAGTTCGATAATCTTTTCGACCCGCAGTGAGATATTGGAACACAGCGCGAAACTGGCCATGAATCCGGCAAATTCTGCATCTGTGGCGCAACTTGGGTCGTTTTGGTACAGCTCAAGAGCGTCCACAAAGTACCGGTTGGCTTCGTCCAGTGAATAAACGCCGAGGCATTTATCACCAGCCATGGCACTGTAGTGAAACGCCTGATCTGCCCGATCCGTCTGTCCATAGTGAAAGGCCAGCACCTCGGCGGCCTCGTGCAACCGGTTGGCGTTGCGCATCACCAACGCCTCGGCAATGGCAAGATGCAGGTCGGACCGGCGGGACAGAACCAGGCTTTGATAAACCGAATCCCGCAGCAGCACATGTTTGAAGATGTAATCCGACGAGTTCGGCTCGCGGTACAGCACATCCTGCGCTTGCAGCCGTTGTAGGGTGGCGCCGGTTGACTTGGTCGTCTCGGTGATCTGGGACAACAGACCGGGATCAAAACGCCGACCAATCACGGCTGCAGCCTGCAGCAAGGCGCGATCTTCGGGATCAAGCCGTTCAATTCTGGCTGTCAAAAGGCTGCGCATGGTGACGGGCAACCCGCTGTCGCTGATATCCGCTTCGATATGGGCGCGGCCATTCTCGACGCGCAAAACTCCCTGATCCAGCAGAAAGCCCAAGATTTCTTCGCCAAACAGTGGATTGCCCCCAGCACGGTCTGCCAGCTGTTCGGCCAACCCATCGGGCAGAGCATCCACCCCAAGACGGTTTTGCGTCAGGGTGGCAAGGTCCTCGACTCTCAGCGGGCGAAGCGCCACGGTTGTCACCCCGGCAATGTTTTGCCAATCCGGCGTATATTCGGGCCGACGTGTCTGGATGATCAGCAGGTTCGACAAGTTCGGAGCCTCGATCATATTTGCCAGCAAATCCTTTGACGCGCTGTCGATCCAATGGCCATCTTCGATCAGCAAAACAACCTGACCCCGCGCGCATTTCAGGCGCAGCAGCTCGGTCAGCAACTCGCGAATACGCAGACCGATCAGAACACCGTCGAGACCGTCCAGAGCCCCCTCGGGCGGTGTGAGCCCCAGAAAATTCATCATTAACCCAAGGTTCTGCTGCGTGAACAGCCCAGATTTTTTTAACCCGGCCTCAAGCTTGGCCCGAACCCGCAGCGGGTTGTCGGCATCGGTGATGAGAAATGAATTTCGCGTGATTTCCAGAAACGGCAGAAACGGAACCTGCTGGCCATCGGCAAAGCAGTTCCCCGTCAGGACCGACACCTCGTCCGCAGGTAGGCGATGAAGAAACTCGAAAACCAGTCGCGTTTTGCCCAACCCCGGCTCGGCAACCAGGTCAATCACGGACCGGGTGTCTTTCGCCCGCTCCAGCGCGGTGGAGATCATGCTTAGTTCATCTGTTCGGCCAACATAGCCGCTCAACCCTTGCGCCACTGATGCGTCGAACCGGGTTGCGTCGGGGTGAACGGCCTGCAACTGCCACAGCTTTTGCGGCGCGGACAAACCCTTGATCTGATGTTCGCCGAAAAAGCCAAGCTCGGTCACCCATTCGACCAGCCCCCGTGTGGTGTCGCAGATCAGGCTTCCACCCGACGGGGCAAGATTTTCAAGCCGCGCGGCCAGATTCACTGTGCTGCCCACAGCAGTCGTCGGGCCGCTCTCGCCCTGAACAGCCGCCATCAGAACCGTACCGGAACTGATCCCCACACGCACCTTCGGGCGCACGCCGAAACGCGCTTCGATATCCGCGGCGGACGCTTCGAATGCCGCATGGATCGCCATAGCGGCCCGGCAGGCCCGCAGTGCCGTATCTTCGGTCGCTTCGGGAATGCCGAACAGCGCCATTATGCTGTCGCCAGCAAAATCGCGCACCGTTCCACCGTGGGCCTCGACCGCCCGAACCAGCGTATCGTAGGTCAGCCGAACAAAGCCCAACGCCTGTTCTTCCCCAAGCGATGTAACAATCGCAGTATAGCCGACCATATCGGCAAACAGCACCGTGACCTGACGCCGTTGCTCGCTATCTGTTTGTTCCCGCTTAGGTTTATCCGCAATCTTCCCCATACCTGCAAAGGTGTACTACAGCCAATCCAGGCTCGCCAGTATTTGCAGATGAATTGCCGCAAAGGCTTATTTAAATAGCAGTGAAAATGTCACGCCCAAAGCCGGGTGCGATCATAGTCGGCGACACCTGTCTGTTTCAGACAGTTTCCGCCCACAGATCATCTGCCTGAGGGATGCTGCAGACCTCAAGATACCGACGAACCGTCTCAGTCATTCCAAAGTTCAGAGCATCGCAAAACAACGCGTGCCCGATGGACACTTCGGCAATCGACGGGATCCGAGCGATCAGTTTGCGCGTGCCACTGACCGTCAGATCGTGGCCCGCATTGACCTTGAGCCCTTGCGCCGCAGCCGCGGTCGCTGCAGCGGCCAGACGGTCAAGTTCCTGCGTCTCGGCCACTGGGTCGTCATAAGATCCGCCGAACGGGCCGGTGTAAAGTTCAACCCGATCTGTTCCGGTCATCGCCGCATGCGGCATGTGCGCTGCCTCGGGGTCGCAGAACAGGGATACGCGATGACCGTTCGCCTGTAACCCGGCAACCACATCCGCTAGCATCGCGCCCTGCGCCGGGAAATCCCAACCATGATCACTTGTCGCCTGACCCGGATCATCGGGAACCAACGTCACCTGGTCCGCGCGCACCTGCTGAACCAGCGACAGAAACCGTTCATCTGGATAGCCTTTGACATTCAATTCCCAGTCTGGAAACTCCGCGTCAAGCATGGAGCGTAGCCCGCGCACATCATCGGGCCGGGTGTGGCGCTCATCCGGGCGGGGGTGCACCGTCACGCCCGCCGCGCCCGCGTTCAAGGCGATCCTTGCTAGACCTATCAAATCCGGCCAGGGGTGCTCACGCCTGTTGCGCAGCAGGGCGGCAACATTCAGATTTACCGAAAGGTCCGTCATCACCCTGCCCTACAGCCGAAAGGATTGCACATGTTCGGGCGTCGGCACGCCATCGATGTTTCGGGGATCAGGAATAGGATCACCAACCGACGTGCGAACGGGAATGACCCCGGCCCAGATGGGCAGATCATAATCCTCTTCCTCGTCATTTGGACCGCCCGTGCGGACCTTGGCGCTACCTTCCGATATATCCATGCCCAGCACCATTGTTGCCTTCAGATCCTGCGCGTGATCGGGCCGCAGGCTTTCATATCGCCCCGGGAACAGGCCGTTCACGAACCTGCCTAGCTTGTCCAGCTTTTCTGCCGGGTCTTCAACCTTGACCGCGGTGCCAAACAACGTGACCGACCGCGAGTTAACGGAATGATGCATACCGGACCGAGCCAGGACAAACCCGTCAAGAATTGCGACCGACAGACAAACCTGCGCATCGCGAGAATTGCGCAGCGCACGACTGGCCGAGGACCCGTGCCAATAGATGCGATTGCCCTCTCGCCATTGCAACGTCGGAGTGACAAAGGGCTTGCCATCAATCACATAACCCACGCTGCACATGGGTTGCGCGTCCAGGATACTGTTGATGGTGGCACGGTCGAAATGCCCCCGCTCATGGGATCGACGCAGGCGGGATCTGTCGGTGATGTTCAAAGTCTCGTTCATGGTCATAGCTCGGGTTTGATCTTGCTATGACTGTAGTGCCCGGATATTGGATGTTTTCAAATGTCCAATTTTAAAACTTTTCCTAAGGCCAATTTGAATCGAGATCTTTTTGCGATCTCGGTGGATGCATCGCTGAAGACCTCGCTTCAGGCGCAACTGCTTGAGGCGCTGCGCGGTCTCATATCTACGTCCCCTGACCTGGTCGGGACGCGGCTGCCAGCCAGCCGCGCACTGGCATCCGAGTTGTCGATATCCAGAACAACGGTTCAGGCGGTTTATGACCAGATGATCAGCGAAGGGTATCTGGTCACCCGGCAAGGCAGCGGCACATTTGTGGCCAGCGAGATCACCCACCTGTCGCAACCGCAGCCCATCCCCCGCCCGGCAGGTCCAAAGACCCAGAAATGGCTGCCCTTTCAAACCGGTCTGCCGGATCAATCCCTGCTGCCGCACAAACAATGGGCACGCCACCTTGAACGCGCATGGCGCAACCCAACACCCGAGCTTTTGGCGCGAGCGGACCCTTTGGGTTGGTATCCGCTGCGCGCGGCCATCTCGGACCACGTTGCCGCGTGGCGACACTTGTCCTGTGACCCGGGGCAGATTGTGATCACCTCGGGCGCGCGCGAAGCCTTCGAGGTTATATTCCACGGGCTGCTTGGTGCGGGCAAACAGGTGGCGATCGAAGACCCATGCTGGCCGAAACTTCACACGATTCTGAGGGATACAGGAAACTTAGCCTGCCCAGTACGTATCGATCAGGACGGGCTGGATGTGACACGCCTTCCAGACAAGGCCCATGCCACTATCGTCACGCCTTCGCGGCATTATCCAACAGGGGTCAGCCTGCCCTTGCCCCGCCGGGTCGCCTTGCTGGATTGGGCCAGACAGACCGGTGCGGTGGTGATCGAGGACGACTACGACAGCGAATTCCGCTATCGGGGGCAACCTCTGCCATCGCTTTCGGGGTTGGATGGCCTCAATAACACGATCTACCTTGGCAGCTTTTCAAAACTCGTCAGCCCGGCACTGAGGATCGGGTATCTGGTTGTGCCCAAACGCATGCTGCAAAGCACGCGGACCTATCTTGATCGTGTGGGACCACGCGCCTCGCTGATCCCGCAACCCGCCTTGGCGACATTCATGAACAGCGGTGAATTCGCTATGCATTTACGACGCATGCGACGCGTTTATGCGCGACGTCAGAGCCATCTGCTCACCGCGCTCGCCCCCGCCTGTGACCTACTGGAGCTTCAGCCGGACTCGTCGGGCATGCATCTTTGCGTTGCACTTCGAGCGGCACTTGCAGACAGAATGTCCGACATTGAAATCAGCCAGCGGGCCGGGGAAAACGGACTGCGCATCAGCGCACTGTCTGACCAATGTGTGTTGCCGCAAAAGATGCAGGGCTTACTGCTGGGGTACGCGGCGTTTGACGAAGATACACTTTCGGACGCGGCGGATCAGTTGGTTTCTCTTATACAGCTGCCACTTTGAAGCAAGCCATGCTGCCTACTGGATAATGGTCAAAAAGTTTTTCACACGTGAAGCACACAACATGATATCGTCAAATAAGAATATATATTCTCAGTATTTCACAAGCTGAATCCGCGAACTCTGTGAATGGGGAGGTTCACATGCTTCGACTGTCTGTCTGCTTACTTACTTTGGTCTCTGTCCCGGCAAGCGCTATTGCCGACGCCGTTCCCACCAAGGAAGCCGCCGAGGGAACCTTTGCCGAGCGTCCCTTTTCACCCTACGCCAACCGCACTTTCCCAGAGCGCCCGCTTTGGGGCGACACGCATCTGCATACGGGGCTGTCACTAGATGCGGGCGCATTCGGCAACACGCTGCTGCCTGACGACGCATGGCGATTTGCCAAAGGCGAGCAGGTGATTTCCTCCACCGGGCAACCAGTCAGATTGGCCAGACCGCTGGATTGGATGGTGCTGACCGATCATACTGACCTGATGGGTTTCGCGCCCGATCTGCAGGCGGGCAAACCCGGTGTGATCTCAGACCCGAAGGGGTTGGAATGGTACGAAGGATACAAGGCCGGTGGCGAAGAAGCTGGTAAAGCAGCCTTCGATATCATCACAAATTTTTCTCAGATGACGTTGCCGGAGATTTTGCTGGAGTCCTACAGCCCGGGGGCCGATGCTTTTGCGTTCACCTGGGAACATATCGTCCTGGCCGCGGAACGGCACAACGATCCCGGTCAATTCACCGCGTTTATCGGTTTCGAATGGACCTCGGTGCCCAAGGGCTTCAACCTGCACCGGAATGTTATGTTGCGCGACGGACCAATCCGCGCGTTGCAGGTTGTTCCTCCGGTAACACAGCCACCCTACGGCAACACCGATCCCAAGGCGCTTTACTCTTGGCTGGAGGATTACGAAGCCAAAACCGGCGGCCGGGCGGTGGCTTTCGCCCACAACGGCAACCTGTCGAACGGCTGGATGTTCCCAACCGAAGACACGTATCACGGTGGCAAGGTTGACGAAGAATACGTCCAGAACCGCGCAAGGTGGGAGCCTCACTACGAGGTCACGCAAATCAAAGGAGACGGCGAGGCCCACCCGTATCTCAGCCCGGATGATCCCTTTGCCGACTATGAGAACTGGGATATTGGCAACCTCGATATCACCGAATTGAAAACCGAGGACATGCTGGCGGGCGAGTATGCGCGCGAAGCCCTCAAGCGCGGCCTGATGCTTGAAGAAAAGTTCGGCGTGAACCCCTATAAATTCGGCATGGGCGGCGCGACTGACAGCCATACTTCGCTGGCAACCGCCGAAGAAGACAACTTTTTTGGCAAATCTGTAAGTGTGGAACCGTCGCCTACCCGGATACAACATCCCTTTATTGCCAATGAGCTGGGCGAGATACCGGGCGATCTGCTGGTCGCTTCGGGCTACACTGCCGTTTGGGCCACCGACAACACACGCTCAGCCATTTTCGATGCGTTCAAGCGCCGCGAAACCTATGCGACCACCGGCCCTCGGATCGGTTTGCGTTTCTTTGGAGGCTGGGCGTTTGACGAGGGCGACCTTGAGACGCGCTTTCTGGCGGATGTCGGTTACACGAAAGGCGTACCCATGGGTGGTGACCTGCGCCCGCGCGAAGGGGATGGCGCACCGAACTTCCTGATTGGTGCCTTGCGCGACCCGATCGGTGCAAATCTGGATCGGGTTCAGGTCGTCAAAGGATGGCTGGATGCAGACGGGGCGATGCAGGAAAAGGTTTATAATGTCGCCTGGTCTGATGATCGGTCACAGGATGCAGATGGCAACCTACCCGAGGTTGGTAATACTGTGGATGTGGAAACCGCGAGCTGGAGCAATACCATCGGCGCGTCCGAGTTGATCACTGTTTGGTCCGACCCGGATTTCGACCCGAATGAACGGGCCTTTTATTACGTCAGGGTTCTGGAAATCCCCACCCCGCGTTGGTTGCTATACGACAAGTTGCGGTTTGGCATTGATCTGCCGGAAGACGCACAACTGATACATCAGGAACGCGCCTATTCCTCACCGATTTGGTACACTCCGGGGTGAATGGCCTTTTTCGAAGAACCACCACTGTGTTGGAATATAAGCGTAATTATTCTGCAGTCTGTTTGACTTATCAAAGGACCCGCCACTACTATTAAGGCGGGTCTGAAAGCGTCTTCGGAACTAAGCATGCATATTTTGAAAGAACCCCTGCTCCACTTTATTCTGATCGGAGTCGCCATCTTTGGCTGGTTTGCCATAGTGGGCCCAAAGGACGAAAACGCTGAACGGGGTGATGCAATTGTTATCGACGACGCTGATGTCACGCTTTTGGTCACCCGCTTTGAAACAACCTGGAAACGCCCGCCCAATGACGTAGAGTTGCAGGTGCTGATCGACGCCCTAGTGCGCGAGGAAATCCTGGTGCGCGAGGCGCGCAACCTGGGGTTGGATCGCGGGGATCAGGTAATCCGGGCACGGTTGGCACAAAAGATGGAATTCCTGTCGGATGCAATCGCCGCCTCGGTAGACCCCGAAGATGCTGTGCTTGAAGCTTATGTCGCAGCAAACCCGGCACGTTTCACTAAACCTTGGCAGAAGGCATTCGATCAGGTGTATCTGGGCGATCAGCCGGTGCCCGAGGATGTGGACACCGCGCTTACCGCACTAACAGCGGGCAGGGAATGGTCAGAGTTTGGTGTACGATCCCTGATGCCTCGATCAATGCCGCTGTCGCCCCCCGGCGCCGTCGATGCCGCATTTGGCCTGGGGTTTTCGGCTGCGCTGGCCCCTTTAGAACCGGGCGTCTGGGCTGGGCCGATTCAATCGGGATATGGGATGCATCTGGTCCGTATCACCGAAACGCGCCCTGAATATCTGCCGCCACTTACGGACATTCGCGATGCGGTTCTGATAGCATGGCGTCGGGACACGGCCGAGGAACTGGCGCAGGCGCAATACGAAACCCTTGCCGCGCAGTACCGGGTTGAAACACCGGAGTCCGGTGAATGAGGGCCCTGTTTTGCTTGATAATAGCGATCTGGTTGGCCTGCACCCCAAAGACCGGCAATGCACACGCGCTTGACCCCGGATATCTGGACCTTCGCCAATTGACGCCAGGCACCTGGCAAGTGATGTGGCGCATACCGGATGTGAACGGCCAACCCATGAGGATTGACGCGATCCTGCCCGAAGCTTGCGCCCCATCGCACGGTCCACCGCCGATCTTCGACTCGGTTGCTTGGGTGTCCTCTTGGGTTGCAGAATGCGGGGCTGAGATCGAAGGACACACAGTCACAATCCGGGGCCTCGAACGACAAAACAACGATGTCCTTCTGCGCGTTCAGCCACTGGGATCTGCGATTGCCACCCTCCGGTTCACACCTGAAGAGCCCGCCCTGACTTTGCCAATAGATCCGACCACATGGTCCGTTTTCATCAGCTATTTCTGGCTTGGCTTCGAGCATATCCTGGAAGGGTGGGACCACCTTCTGTTTGTTTTCGCCTTGTTCATTCTGGTGCGTGATCCTTGGCGGCTGGTCGGCGCAGTGACAGCCTTTACAGTCGCGCATTCGATCACGCTGGCATTGGCAACGCTGGGGGTGCTGCGCGTTCCTGCCGCCCCGGTCGAAGCGGTGATTGCCCTTTCGATCGTTTTCCTGGCCCTGGAAATTCTCAAACACAAAGAAGGGCAGATCAGACTGTCCGAGCAATACCCATGGATTGTTTGCTTTTGTTTTGGCCTGCTACACGGGCTGGGTTTCGCCGGTGCCCTGTCCGAGATCGGCCTGCCCTCTCAGGATATCCCAGCTGCTCTTCTGGCCTTTAACCTTGGGGTTGAGGCCGGACAACTTACCTTTATTGTGGGCCTGTCAGTAGGAATGTTTCTGTGGCGTCAGGTGGCGCGCTTTAATCTATCACGGCTGAGCGGGGTTACCCGACCAATCACTGGCTATGTCATCGGCAGCGTGTCGGTCTATTGGCTGGTCGAGCGTGTCAGTGGGTTTTAGGTTATTGGCCTCGCATCGCTGAGGTCAATTTGGTTTTCCGGCATTGAAGCTTTGTTTTGGATGGGGTTATTGCCTCTCACCCCATTGTTTTATGGTTCTGACGGGTTGAGGGTGTTAAGCGATTGATCTTGGGGATCAATTGTAGTGTGACCGGGCTGTTCTGAGATTTTCTGACGCTGGTTGCGGGAGTAGGATTTGAACCTACGACCTTCAGGTTATGAGCCTGACGAGCTACCGGGCTGCTCCATCCCGCGTCAGTGTCAGATTTGTATCATCGTTA
>NZ_JBQFSK010000004.1:0-276766 GCF_056537925.1 Ruegeria sp. BI7 | reverse complement strand
TAACGATGATACAAATCTGACACTGACGCGGGATGGAGCAGCCCGGTAGCTCGTCAGGCTCATAACCTGAAGGTCGTAGGTTCAAATCCTACTCCCGCAACCATTGCAGTCGAACACAGTGTCATACGAGCCGCCTCAGGGCGGCTTTGTTCATTGTCGGACGCACCCAACGCGAGCAATCCCGCCAGTTCCCCAACAAGTTCAATCGTATACGTCCCATCATCCGGGATCAGCCTTATCTCAGACAGCAGCCCGCGAATGATGCATGTCGCTTCAACCTGCGAAGAGGGATCGCGCAATGCCGTGGTTAAATTGGCGACTTGTTTCCGATACACATCGGACAATCCGGGATGCAGCAAACCGCATCAAACCCCAAACCTGATGGGTCGACTGCACAGTCGTCAGAAACGTGTCCCACTCCGGGGTCAGTTCAGATTTGGCTTCAAAATCCTGCAACACCCCAACCGCACGCAAGGCACTGGCCAGATCGCTTTTGGTGGTGCTGAGGGTGTTGGGCTTCACCCCGCAGGCGGCGGGATGCAACGATGCCAGCAGTTTGCGCAGTTGCGGGATGTCTGTCGGAATGTCCGACGGAGGACGGTTCACGTATGTGCTGACGCGCGAGATCGCGGACAACTTGGACTGTTGACGTTTCTTGTCGGGGTCTGGATTTGACGTTCAGAACGTCCAGAACCTCGGCCAGTGTTGTCGGTAGCTGGATCTCTTGGTGATGTGTCATGATAAACCTCTCCGGTTTTAAAATTGGGGACAAAAGGGGACATTTGGGGACATGCAGACCCACGGCGGCCCTCTTGCGGACATTCGGGAAACCAAGGGCGTGAATTTATATCCAAAGTTCGTGTCCCCGTTTTCCCGAACGCTGAAAAAGGCGAATATTGTAAATATGTTAGAGAACATGTGCCGCAGCCTGATTGCCGCGTTGCTTGGCAAGGGCATGCAGATCTTTACGGGCGACGCGCCAATCACGGCCCAACTGAGTTGCAGGCAGTTTGCCGGATTTGATCCAGCGGCGAACTGTCTTGGTGCTAATGCGAAACAACGCGGCGACATCGCGTACGCTGAGATAAGCGGCATCCTCTGAAATCGGCAGATCAACCATGATCCACCTCCGCGTTGCAACTGTTGCAACGCTCCGCAAAATCCGACCGCGCTGCCTCGCGGGCCAACAGCCGCACAAGGTTGATCAGGGGTTCAGGAATAGAAAAATTGGGCGGGTTGCCCTTGGGTGCAGAAGACGAACACGTCATCGATACGTTCCTTATAAAGGAACCGCTCGAGACAATGATCGCGATGTTCTGGCTTCGGAGCGCACTCCAGACAACAAAACATTGACCTCAAACGAGATCAGGATCATTGCCAACGAGTGCGTCGAGGACGAAGTGCCGTCCTGTCCAATCCCAATATTGGCGGCCCAGCCATCACGGCTGGTAGGTTGATAGTTCTTTCAGTTTATCTGACGCGTTAAGTTATATCAACCTATTGTTTTATTTGCTTTTTATAGAAATTTGGGTTGCCGTGAGATCGAAAGTACTATGGCAGATTTTTCATAGTCTTCGTAATGGATGCTTCTCACAATAATGCAGCCATTCGTATGCAGTCCACCGAGCGACTGCTTGGAGCCCAAAGCGGACCAGCACCAAAACCCGTAATGTTCTCGCACGGACGAAAATCTTAAACTTCGGTCAATTTTACCATAGTAGCAGGCTTGCTTTTTGCGCCTCGAAACCTTTTGGCGTCGGAAAAAGCGAGCGCATCCTGGCAACAAGTTCAATCTCACCATCCAGCATCTTTCGGACAGTGTTCAACCAGTTATTGAAGGTTTCAGATTCCCAATGATCTTGGACCGCGGCTTCGTTCCTGAACACTTCGTAGAAATAGAAACGATTTGGGTTTGTTTCATCCACCATAATATGAAACTGGAAAACTTCGGGTTCTTCACTGACAACATTTTGCGCTTGGAAGATGCTGGCGTCCAAAAAGGGCTGCCGATACTCAGGTTTTACGTTGATCACGAAGAACCCACCAAACATTGCATCGTCCATATTTGTCTCCTTCATTGACCTAAAAGCGGCGAAGGTCGCAAAACACACCAGTCCTGCTGGATGGCGTTAACCTACAGCACTGCGATACCCATGAACCTAAGCGGGTATCCTTTCTTTATCTGCTTCACCCCATCCTAGCGCGCGTGCAAGTTCGTGTGACATTGTGGTAAGTGTATGGCCAATCTTTTCTCGCTTCGAAGGTGTAAACACCCGAAGAGACGCGGTAGCGCCGATTGAAAGCGTCGCACCAACACCTGTTTTGGTCAGCGTTGTTGCGACAGAACTGATCCCGCGCTCGAGCTCTTCAACACATACGGCATACCCTTTGGCTCGAATGACATCGAGTTCCGCGGCCAGATCCTTAGGGTCTGTAATCGTGCGATCTGTGTACCGCTTAAGCTGCCCATCCAATCGGTCTTGAGACAGCAGCTCAGGCGACACGGCGGCGATTGCCTTGGCGCAAGAGCACGCGTGCATTGGTCGTTTGCCCATACCTGGATGAAGAAAAGACACGCCCGTCTGCGGTGTCTCCACATGAATAATCTCAACCCAATGGCCCCGTAGCCGAGACAAGAAGAACGCAGCGCCATAGTCATTCGCGGCGCCAGAGAGGACAGGCGCAATCACCTGCAAAAGAGCGGGATCAGAGTGATCGCTCAACGTGATACGCTTTAGCCTAATCCCAATCGCGAACTCACCGCGGGTTGGTGTTTCAAGGAGGCCGGACAAAACAAGGTCTTGAACCAGCCTGTAGGCCGTCGGTTTAGGTATATCGGACTGGGCACAGATATCCGCTACGGACGCACGTCCTTTTTGACCCACGATTTCCAAAATCAGCGCTAATCGTTCGAGATGCATTTTTCTCACTTTATGATAACTAAGTTTTCGATATACGATACAATTTAGGGAATCAAGGGAGGAGCACACGATGGATGGACAATGCTGTGGACCGGGCTTCAAGAGTCCGCAAGAAGCCATCAAAGCCCCCCGAGAAAAGCTACTCTACACGATCGCCATCTACACCGGGACAGGGATCCAGAAACCTGATTACCTTGCTACTGTGGATGTCGACCCTGACAGCCCGACCTATTCTCAGGTAATCAATAGGCTGGAAATGCCGGGGATTGGGGACGAGCTTCACCACATGGGGTGGAACGCCTGTTCGTCCTGTCACGACGACGGCTCGATGTCCCGCAAATACCTGATCCTGCCAGGCGTACGCTCTAACAACCTTCACATCGTTGATACAGCCACTGACCCGCGTGCGCCGCGGTTGCATAAGGTCATCGACGGAGCCGAGATCAAGGCCAAGGCAGATTTATCGGGCCCGCATACGGTGCATTGTTTGGGCTCGGAAATCATCATTTCCTTCCTTGGAAATGCCAAGGGTGAAGCTCCTGGAGGCTATCTGCATCTCGACAAAGAGTTCAACATCGTCGGTCGCTGGGAAACCTCGATGGGCGATATCAAGTTTGGCTACGATTTCTGGTACCAACCGCGCCACAACGTGATGGTCAGTTCCGAATGGGCTGCGCCCAATACCTTCATGCCGGGCTTCGATCTGGAAGAAGTGGGCCATCTGAAATATGGGCGGGAGCTGCATTTTTGGGATTTCGAAAAGCGCGAACCGGTCGAAAGCTTCTATTTGGGTGAAGACGGGCTGTTGCCGCTGGAAGTCAAGTTCCACCATGACCCCGACAGCACGCATGGGTTCTGTGGCGCAGCTCTTTCGACCAATGTGATCCATTGGTGGCAAGACGATGCTAAAAAGTGGCGGTGGGAAAAGATCATCGACGTGGAAAACGAGATGCACCCCGAATGGCCGATCCCGTTGCCGGGGGTTATGTCGGCGATCCTGATCTCGATGGACGACAAATACTTGTACCTGAATAATTGGCTGCATGGAGATATGCGCCAGTATGACATCACCGACCCGCATAATCCCAAGCTGACCGGCCAAGTGTTTATGGGGGGCCTTTTGGGTAAAGCTCCGATCGTTAACGGGGTCGAGGTCGCGGGTGGTCCGCAAATGTTCCAGCTCTCTCTCGACGGACGAAGGCTTTATGTCACGACCTCGCTGTTTTCGACTTGGGATAACCAGTTCTATCCCGAGATCCGCGAAAAGGGCGGGGTTATGGTGATGATCGATTGCGACCCTGAAAACGGTGGCATGAAGATCAACGAGGATTTCATTGTGGACTTTGGCAAAGAACCGAATGGTCCATCGCGCTGTCACGAGAGCCGGTATCCGGGCGGTGATTGCACAAGCGACATCTGGCTATGACTATGTATACCGTGACGATCGCGAACAGAGATGGCGCGCAATACTGTGTGGATGCGCGGCGTCCACTTCTGGAAACGCTGAGAGAACAGGGCGTCGACTTGCCTTTTGGGTGCAAGTATGGCGGCTGCATTACCTGCGCGGCAAAACTAAAGACTGGCGCGATCGATCAGCGCCGACAGGTTGCGCTGAATAATCGGCAAATCGCGAACGGCTATGTGATCCTTTGCGTTGCACGTCCGACATCCGACATCACGCTTGAGATCGGGGTCGAGAGCCATGACAAGCTGTACCGCAATCCGTTTCTCGACCCTCTCAAACCCCACGAACTCAAGGCTGACATTGCGACGCCGAAGGAAGGTTAACCGATGCCCGAAGCAGATATCGACCGCATCTACGATTACGACCCCAAGTACCTAGCCGACATCCTGCAGTCGGTCAAAACCATTGCAATGGTGGGGGCTAGCGCGGACAAAACAAAATTCAGTTATGGCGTTCTGCGACAGCTCAGTGAAATAGGCTATGATATTGTACCAGTGAATCCTAACCCGAATGTTTCGGAAATTAGAGGACTCAAGGTCTACCACTCGCTGGAAGAGATCGACAAACATGTTGATATGGTTGACGTCTTCCGTCCAAAGGAAGAGTTATATGGCTTTGCCGAGAAGGCTATCGCAATCGGGGCAAAAGTTCTTTGGGGTCAAATCGGTGTGTACGACGACCAAGCAGCGCAACTCGCCGAAGCGGCGGGCCTTAAAGTCGTGATGAACCGATGCCCCAAGATTGAACTCTTCCGCCCTTTTTGGAAGCCGCGCCTGGACCTAAAGATATGATGGAAATTCGATTGGTAGCGGCCTTCTCAGCATCCAATGAGGGTGCCAATTGAGATATTGTGCTTACGGAAGAGAAGACAAGTAATCCTGTCACTCTACACAACCGCCTAGTCTAAAACCAAAAATGTCCGATTTGTTCGGAGAACCAAAGGCCGCTTTGTCCGCGAAGTAGGCATTGACTTGATGAACTTCCAATGACGGCTCTGCGAGACGAAGCTACCTGACGCAGACGCAGCGAAGTTGCTTCAAACAGGTCGTACAACTTTATCAAAACATCCGGACCACACAGTTCCCTCGGATCCATACCCTCAGCGCCCTAGTATTCAGACCTATGAAACAACGACAACTAATTCATTGACTTGAAGCCCAGGCATCCCGAAGGGTTCAGCTCAATTATCTCACTCCGGTATCTCGCAACTGAAACTGTCTGGGGAACTCGGATCGCCAGAGCCGTCATACGTCACAACGGTCGGGTGCGCGCAGATGATCCGTCCGCCTTGACCGGTAGGCTGACGTGTGACCGGATTGACATAAGGTGCATCAAGGTGTTCTGGCGCTAAGTCTGTGTCCAGCCACTCTTCCAGCGCAGCGATGTAGTTTGTACCGTCCGGTCCCGGCCCGCCCCGGCAATGGGTGACGCCAGGACGGACGAACAAACGCACGTCCTCGCGCGCAGCCGGATCAAACTCAAGCACCTTTTCGTAGTAGTCTATGGTGCCGTATGCGGACATCGATCCGTCCATCCAGCTGTTGTCGATTATCAATTTTCCACCATTGCCCCGAAACTCGGAGAGGTTCGGATCGTCGGCGTCGAGCGTCGGGCTGACGCGCGCGGCATGATGGGCGAAATCCGAAAAATCGTAACCCTCGTAAGTCCAATCCGGATCGCTGAGGAAAAAGTACCTGAACATCCCCATGGCAAAACCCCACGTCGCGTTCGGCATAGGGGGGGCAGGGAACACTTCCTCCGCGTTCTCTTCGCCGGGGTGAAAGTCGACGTCTGTACCCTCGACGTAACCGCCGGTGTTCCACAATGACCAGCCGAGCGGGTTGCCGGGCAATTCCACACCCATAGGCATGCCCGGCCATGACGAGCCGCCAAACTCCACCTCGCGGTAGAGGTCCACCGCAACCCGGACCTGTTTCTCGCTCAGGCACTGGTTCGCCTGACCGTCCCCGCACAGCAGGCTTGAAACGTCAAAAGTGCACTGACGCGGGTCATTCAATATCCCGTCCTCAAGCCCGTCTATCGCGTCGCATTCGTCCATGATTGCATTCCCGATCAGCGCCTGGGCATCGACGTCGAGTACCGGCGTCACAATCTGGTTCGGATCGGGGAACATGTTCATGGCGTCATACAACCAGCGACCGCCCAGTTCCTGCGTCCAGGAATAGGCTGGGGCACCGGCGTAAATCCCTTCGAACAGGTCCGGCGACCGCTGCGCCACCATCAAGGCCTGACCGCCGCCGCGGGAACACCCATAGAACAGGTTTCGTTCGATTTCCGATCCGTAAAACTCGGCGATGATCGCCTTCGCGGTGACAGCCGTCCGGTGCACCGCTTGAAACCCAAAATTTACTTGCCGTTCAAGATTGTTGAGCGCCCAGCTTGCGTCACCATTGTTGCCCTTATGGCCTGTATCCGTTGTGACAGTCGCCCATCCTTCACCGAGAATGTTCCCCGCCAAAAATGCCGCATTGTTGAAGTCGCCGGAAAACCCGCCCCCTCCGCCCATTATGAACTTTCCGTTCCAGTCGTCCGGAAGCAGCAGTTCAAATCCGGTCTCAGTACCGATTTCACCGACAACTCGGCAGTGTGCCGCCGGATCTGGCACTACCTCTGCACTCAAAATCCTGACATCGGGGAGATTTGGAATTGCTTCAACGCTACAATCGACGGCATTGGCGGCAGATGCGACGGCGACAAAGCCACCGACCAGAGCGCTAGCCACGAAGTTTTTGATATGCGTAAGGGGCATTAACTGGATCTCCTAGAGTGCGGCCCAGCGAGAGTTACAATTTCCAGCCAATTGTACAAGGCGGTCGAATGGCCGCCAAACACCGCACTCCAGTCACCTGACACAAATCCACAAACGACCGGGTCAAGACCGAACCAGCTGCTAGGTTGACACGCAGCGACCGAGGATTTTGAGCGGGTGTTGGACTATTGCACGTGGGTCGCTCAAAAATGTGGCGACCTGGCGTTCACCTCCATCGTTTTCGTTCGCCGAACCTTCGTGTTACGTTCGTTCGGTGAGGGTGAAGTGGGAGCGACGTGACGATGAAATCGATACTGACAAGCATTAGTTTAAGCGCGCTGATGACTGGCGCTGGTTTCGCCCAAACGTACGTGGGCGACGTCGCCGTCAATCCGGAGGATGTCCAACTGGGTCAAAAGCATTTCTCGCCTTTTGTCGACCAGTCCTTCCCTAATCGGGTATTCTGGGGAGATACCCATCTGCATACTTCCTACTCGACTGACGCTGGGATGCTAGGCAACGTGCTTGGCCCTGACGAGGCTTTTCGCTTTGCGCGCGGAGAGAAGATCCGAGGCTCGCTAGGTGAATTTGCCCAGCTGGTACGTCCGCTGGACTTCCTTGTTGTGGCGGATCATGCCGAGAATCTGGGCCTCGCACCCATGATCTCGGAGTCGAACCCGCAGCTTCTGGCCAACCCTTGGGGCCGGGAGGTTCATCGGTTGGTCAAGGCCGGGGATTACTTAGCCGCCTATGTCACATGGGGTGAGTCTATGATGGCCAACAAAGACCCGCTCGATGACGACGATCTGACCCGAACATTCTACAACCGGATTGTCGAAACCGCCGAGCACTACAACGAACCGGGTGTCTTTACCGCTCTGCATGGTTTCGAATGGACGTCCTCGCGGGATGCCAACAATCTGCACCGGGTGGTTATGTTCCGCGACAACGCTGACAAGGTGGCTGACATCGTGCCCTTCTCCAACTACGATAGCTCCGATCCTGAAGATCTCTGGGACTGGATGGAATCCTACGAGGTGCGCACTGGCGGCCGGGTCATGGCCTTTCCGCACAACGGCAACCTTTCTAACGGACTGATGTTCAACGATGTGCGTGAGAATGGCGAGCCAATTGACGCAGAATACGCGGAGCGCCGCATGCGGTGGGAGCCGCTCTATGAAGTCACCCAAATCAAAGGCGATGGAGAAACCCACCCGATGCTGTCGCCGAATGACGAATTCGCAGACTACTACTCCTGGGATCGGGGTAATTTCGGGACAGAGTTGAAATTGCCCGAGATGTTGCCGCGCGAGTACGCGCGGACGGCTTTGGCGCGAGGGTTGAAGTACGAGCAAGAAATAGGCGTCAATCCGTTCAAGTTCGGGATGATCGGGGCAACTGACAGCCACACTTCTCTTGCGACTGCGCGCGAGGACAATTACTTCGGAAAAGCCGCGGCCGGTGAACCAGGCAGCGGCGAAGACCGCTACGACGAGTTCCTTATCCAGCCTGATTTCCTTGGCGAAGAAGTCGCCGTGCGCCACTATGAGACACTGGCTTCCGGTCTGGCCGCGGCATGGGCGAGAGAAAACACGCGAGAAGCGATCTGGGACGCGTTCAACCGCAAGGAAGTTTACGCGACAACCGGGCCGCGCATGACTGTCCGGGTCTTCGCTGGTTGGGACTTTGAATCCGACGAGGTCCACCGCCCTAACTTTGCCGCCGAGGGTTATGCACGGGGCGTGCCGATGGGGGGCAATCTTTTCTCCGGGCCGGAAGGCGGCGCGCCGAAACTGATGATCCGCGCACTTCGAGATCCTGACGGCGCTAACCTCGATCGTATCCAGATCATTAAGGGATGGGTCGATATCGATGGCGAACCACGGACAAAGGTCTTCAACGCGGCATGGGCCGGGGAAAGGGAACTCGACGCTGCGGGCAACTTACCTCCTGTAGGTAGCACCGTGGAGGGCGCGAAATACACAAACACCATTGGCTCAGCTGCCCTCGGTGGTCATTGGGTCGACCCCGAGTTCGATCCTGCGCAGAGAGCTTACTATTACGTGCGCGTCCTGGAAATCCCGACGCCCTCATGGCTGGCCTACGACGAGGCCTACTTTGGCCGTCTCAACTTGCCGGAAGATGCAATCATGGAGCAGCAGGAGCGCGCCTATACGTCGCCTATTTGGTACTCACCGCAAGGCTGACATGAAGCCGTTCTCTAGCAGCGGTTGCTCCGCCCAAACGCTTCGCAGATATTTGGCCCAGATTCCTAGTTTTGGTTTTGCTGTCGACCGGACAAAAGCGTCAGGAAGTCGGGGGGCTGGCTATTCCGACAACGGCCGGGTCGTCAGTTCAAAATTTGGAGGCCAAAAGTGTTGGCCATCATGTGGCCCGCCTACTGCTGGCAATGCTCCCGATCGTGTTACTGTCCAAGATGCCGGCTGTATATGTTGACTTTATAATCGCGGAGCTTGGTGCGCCTGTGGCGCTGGGCGGGTTCCTGGTCGCGGCCATGATCCTGACGCATGACGTGTTGGCGGCTCTGGATTTCGCCCGGGTCAACCAGTTGCAACGCGCCGTAAATATCTGCTTTGGTTCAGCCGTCGCGACCATCGGCTTGACTATGCCGGCGGTCCTTGTCGCTTCAACAATGGTTGGCCTTCCAATTGAACTAGGCCTGGAACCAGCCGAAATTGCTCTGCTCGCTCTGACGCTGGCAATCAGCATAGTCACCTTTGTGGGAACCCGTACCAACTCGCTGCAGGGGTCGTACACTTGGCAGCCATCATAACTTTCGTGGTTCTGATCTTTGACACTTAAGGATCTAGGCTCATTTTAGCGCTCACCAAAAAGCACTTGTACTTTGGGTTATAAAGTTTCTGTCCGTTGCTATGAAGCTTGCTGCGACTTGTCGACAATATGAACCTGTTTTTGCGGTAACGGTGTGGACACGCCTTCGGCATCAAAGGCCTTCTTTCCTTTATCGATAAGGTCCCAGTATACGGACCAATAGTCGGCGGTTGCCACCCAAGGTCGACAGTTCAAGTTCACGGATGACTCGTCGATTGCGGCCATGAAAACTGCTGGCGCGGGGGTCTTTAGTACTTTTTCATGGTTGGCGCAGAGTTCCATCAGAATAGACTTGGCCTTATCGACATCATCCTCGTACCCAATTCGAAACACCATATCTACACGGCGTGTTTCAGCCGCGTTCACATTTGTTATCACGTCCCCCCAAACCGTCGAGTTCGGGACAATTATGAACTTGTTATCAAAGGTTCGAATGGTTGTTGATATGATGCTCATACCATAAACTTCGCCAGAAACTCCTGACACTTCAACGAAGTCCCCGAAGTCAAATGGCTTGAACAGCATGATCATCAAGCCGGCCGCCAAATTCCCCAGAGTCTCCTGCATCGCAAACGCAACGACAATCGACAGACCGCCGAAGATAGTCAAAATAGGTGCGAGGTAAAATCCCAGTCCAGACAGAAGAAGCATCAGCCCGGCAGCAAATGTTCCCCAGTAAACAGCTTGGGGAGCAGATTTTTTCAATGCCGCTGATAACCCACGCCGCCGATCCAAGGCTTTCTTGGTCATTCGACGCAGCAAGCGGGCAGAAAATCTGATCGCCCAAATCGAAACCAATACGATCCCAATCTTCTTTATGAAATCAAGGCCACCACTGCTCGAGAACATCCAACGGAAAGCGGTTTCAACTAGTGTCCAGTTGTCTGTTACGTAAATGAGTTCGGACACCAAAGCAGAAAGGTAGTCGCGGTACGGTTTGGTTTCCTCGGCTGACCCTCCCTTCTTCGTCCAGGCCTGCAAGGATGAGGAGTAGTTCCTTTGAATGCGGGTTCTTTCGTCATTCAGCTCAATGAGTTGTGCTCGCGCTATTTGCGTTTCATTGCTGTCCAAATCTTTGAGCGAACGTTGAATATCAACGGCTCTTTGTACGTTCTCCTGAAGGATTTTTTGCCAACCTAGAGTGACCTGTGAAATTTCCGCAGCCGTTAGCGGCGTTAACATTTTCCTTAAATCAGCATTGCTGACATCTGGATCGGTCGCAGCCTCGATGTAAGTCTGATTTCTAACAATTTCTGGCGATTCTTCCACGCTTAGAGTCGAGGGATCTTGTGTTTGGGATGCGACCGAGAACGGCATCGAGACCAGTAGCAAAGACAGCAACAATGCAAAAATGTGTACGGCAATAGACGCATCAAACGATCTGGCTGGTGTGTTTCTACGACCTACTGATCGAGTGTGGTGGAAGATGCGGAATGTTTCCACTGTGACCATCCCTATTTTCTAAGCTGGCTGCAATCAGTACCTTTTGGACAGTGTTGCTTCAAGTGCCGAGAACCAGCGGCATTCTCGCGACCGAAGATCAAACCTATTATATTTGACATGAGCCGGACTTGCCCTGTCCTTCCGCGCCCGAGTCTTGGGAACCTTTCGAGTTCCTTTTTTTGCGGCGAAATCGGTGCAACTCTGAGGTCAAAACCGCGGCCGGAACTCCCAATTTGCGGCACACAAACATCGAGCTAGTTCTCAATGAAGATGGTGAGCAGTCGTTGGCTGCGTGGCAGCGCCGATATTCCAAATGAACGTCTACATGGGGCTCAATGCGGTCATACAAGTGTTTTGAGAGGAACGTCTGCTTTCAGAAAGAATACGCTTTTACCACGCATTTTAACTGCGTTCGACAACGGCGGTTGCGCCCTCCCGCAACCAGCGAATAACTAATAATATCAAATACTTAAAATTGCATCAGGCGAGGCTTTTTGCATTGTGCTATTTGCAGTGGAAGCACTGTGGAAGCAAACGGGGCAAGAAAAACCCTGTGGCAGAGCCGCAACAGAGATTACCCGCACAAATGCTAATTGTCTGTGCATGGAGCCAATTCGGTCTTGAAATAGTCTAAGGGCAAGATGGCGGCATTCGTGATCTCTCCCACATTGTTCTCGTCAAAATCGTTAACATACTCCCAAACAACTTGACCGTTCCGGTCGATCTCAAGAACGCGTCCAGCGTCGAACTCGGTGATCAGAACACCATCGCTTTCGACAATTTGATGTTGGCCTCTAATAACCGAAAGTAGCTTCTGATCGGGCTGTTCGCCAAAAACAACTTCTGTGGTTCGTGTAACGGGATCAACGACGATGATGTTGGTTTTGAATGGGGTGTCAAGGCGAGTACGTTCGCGGGAGTAAGCGGTACGGAAGACGTTATTGTTGAAGATTGACAAACGACCATCCGGGCGGAATTCGGCGTCATGTTGGCGCAGCCATGGGCCAGTCTGATGCCATTTGATAATTCGGTTCTCAGGGTCCAGAACGACAACCAAATTAAGTTGGCGCATTGAAATCACGATGTCCCCGGCTTCGAACAATGGAAAGGCATCCGCCATCGCCGCAGGCAATTCGTTTGCCTGATTGGCGTGTACAATTTCTGAGCGAAGGACGTCCTTAGTTGTGAAGTTTTCGCCATTGGCAGTGAGTAGCGGTAGCATACCGTTGTCGACGAGGAGCTGTGGAATGGAGAACTCTTCGATAATTTCTCCATCCTCGCTGACGCGCATCAGCGTGTCTTCTAAAATGTCTTGATTTTTTGCTGCTGTTGAAAACGGGGGAAAACGGTCAGGAAACTCGCTTGCCTTCCATATATGTCGCCCTAAAATCCAATAGCCACCGTTTTCTGCCTTCACAAGCGAGTGATGGGTAGGTTTACTTATGCTCCAAACCAACCCACTGCAACGATCTACCTTGACTGTCCCGCAGTACTCGTAGTTCGCGAGGACTTCACCTTCTGGCGTAATATGCGCGCCATGAATATCTAAACGAAGCGGCGTTTCAACGTCACACACGCGGGTTTCCGCTACAGGGAAGTGATCGAAGTAATTTAACGACCATTTCCACTTCAGGCTACCATCCCTATGAATTACACGGACTTGGTTCTCGTCGTCGAAAAAGCCGACCAACATAATAAGCGCTTCAGAATCCGCCGCTTTGTTGGTCACAACACCTGACCCTTGCCCTCGTGAAGGTTGCAAATGGTGCCTGCGTGGATCCCCAACGAAGTCGGCAATAGCAGAATCGCTGTGCAAAGTGTGGTACACCGTTCTCAACTGAGGAATTGGAAAATAGTCACCTCTATGTGCGTAAGCTCCAAAAAGAAAAGCGCCACCAAATACTAAAACCGAGAGGCTTAGAAAGAATAAGTATTTACTGAACATGATTCACAAACTGTAGGTTCCTCATAAGTCAGCTGTAAACCTAAATTCAATCTATAAAGGGAAAAAGTCACAAAATTTGGCCATTGGTCCGAACCGCGTCATCAGCTTCTCGGTGCCATCGTCAATTTCCTTTTAGGGAAATTCGGTACTGCCATGATCGGCACTCATGAACCACTTAAGAGCCGCCGCACGCGGGTTTCACGTTACCCGTTTGCCAGGGTAGCAGTAGTGAAGAGAGCGCACCGAAATGTTGACAGTAAGCGTCTAAGTCAATGCAATTTTCTAGCGGCTGGTTGTTCGATCTGATTGGTAATAGACCAAAAGAATAACGACCGGATTGTCCGCGTTCCTGCCAGTCGACCTTGCTTTGTGGCTGCTAGTGCGGCGAAGGTCTTGTGTGGATGGCTCCTGCATAGCAAGACATTTTTGAGCTGATTTCGTGCATTTGTCAGAAGCAGTCGTGTGTCCGGCCTGTTTGCGCGGCTTTGACCGCTGGCCCTGATGGGTTCCGCAAACCAAATCCCTTACGGCTTAGCGGGCTATGATGCCTGGGACCTTCGACGGGTTGTCCTGGTTTTGGCGGCTGACTTTTGCACCATCATTTCGCTGGTCTTGCTAACTCATAACCTGAAGGTCAGAGGTTCAAATCCTCTCACCGCAACCAAAATCCAAAAAAAGCCCGCGCGATCTACAAACAGTCCACTGGACTGCTTGCTTAACGATCAAACCTCGGCAGGCTCATAACCTGAAGGGTGAGGAAGAACAGAAATCGATCCAGTGGATCGATTACCTGACGAACGCGCAAAGCGCTGGACCGTAGGTTCAAATCCTAATCCCGCAACCAGCGTCGGAATAACTCAATCCTCCCCGTTCAAACTAAAATTGATCCAAAAAGATCAATCGCTTAACACCCTCAACCCGTCAGAACCATAACACAAAGAGGTGAGGCAAATCATAATCCCGTAGCTGAGAAAAACCACGCCGGAGCGGGGTAAATCAGCGAAAAAACACGCCAGAGCTTAATGCATGCAGCAGAAAGCGCCGTGCTTAACGTCTTTCATCATCGTGTCGAAATCCTTCCCGCGCATTTCAATCAAAGTTTGGTGGTCTCCAGCTTCGAACCAAACCCTGTCGAGGCCAGTGAGACTGTTGTCCACAACAGTCGGCAGATCATAGGCATCGCCCACAGGTGGTATCGCGCCAAGGGCGCAATCATCAAACAATTCGCGCATTTCGGATTCAGGAGCTAAACCAAGGCGCCGATCCATCATCGATTGCAGAGCTGTGAGGTCGACCTGATGGTTGCTGGGCAGCACTGCAAGTATGGGCCCCTCTTCCATGTGTATTAAGACGGATTTGGCAAGGTGGTCGCCGGGAACATGTGCCGCTTCGGCACATTCGCTTGCAGTAGCGGCATAGGGATGCGGGACAGTATCAAACGGAAGCCCCTGGGAGTCCAAATGGTGTTTCAGACGAGATGCAATAGTCATGGTGCCCTCCATTTCATAGAAGGCGTCCCGGACGCGAAGCGTGTCACGGTGCGCACCCAGGGCGCAATTTTGTGTATGAGCTCATATTGTGCGCCCAATCAGTCGATCCGGCAAGGGGGGTGCAGTCGCAATGATCAACCCTGATGTAGGCTGTTCAAGTATTAAAGAAGGTTGGGAGGGCTCTGCTTACCTTGTTTGTTGCGGTGATAAGGTTGCCATGCATATCTAGCACATGGCTCTTGGCGTCCTGATCGTATGAGACGACAACGCGTGTCAAAAAATTCTTGCAGCCTGCCCCTCGCTCTGCCCGACACGCCTTAATCGGGACGAGGCGCGGCGAGATTGTCGATATACTTATAAACTTAGGGCCCGAAGCCTGATACTGAACCAGTCATGCCTGTTTAAATTTGACTAGTTTGAGCATTTATTTGGCTTCAAGCACCTTTCGCGCCACACGGAAGCATTCCAGCGCCTGGGGTACACCGCAATAGATGCCGATCACGTGGATGATGGCCCTGATTTCCTCTTTCGAGACGCCATTGTTAATCGCGCCTTTGCAGTGGATTTCCCATTCGTGCATCTTCCCCAGCGCGCCGATCATCGACAGGTTCATCATCGATCGGGTCTTGGCGTCGATCACGCTGTCGCCCCAGCCAAAGCCCCAGCACCAGGCTGTCATGGCCTCCTGAAACGGGCGCGTAAAGTCATCCGCGGACGCCAGGTTCTTTTCTACATATTCGGCCCCGAGCGTGCCTTTGCGTTGCTCCAACCCTTTGAGGAACAGGTCTTCGTCGAAAATGTCTGCCATTTGGGGCCTCCGGTTCTTTAGCGCGTCAGACGATGTTTGTAGAGGTGATCATAGTGCGGTTTCATCCGGCGATGCACCTGTTTGACCCGATCAGGCGCCTCTTCGATTGACACATATTTGCGAGGTTGCGGCGCCAACCCGGTCGAGTTCGCGAGATTGGCGTGAAACGACCCGCCATCCCACCAGCTATGTGCCGAAGGATCGCCACCGGCTTCCCAGGTCAAGGCGTCTTCGACAAAAGGAATGCCCACTGCGTCACAGAGTTTCTCTGTCATTGCACGGGGGTCTTCCAGCAGATCATCGCTGTCAATCACAGGCGGAGGGGTGCCGTTCAGGGCGGTTAGCAAGTCGAATAAGGCGCGCTGTTCGGGGAAGCCAACCTCTCCTTCTGCGAAGTCTGGCCAACGCTTGAACATCGAGGTGATCGTTTTGGCCGGGTCGCGGATCAGGAAGGCATGATTGAAGTGGGACAGGAATTCGGCATCCCACATATGGTTGATGTAGTGCGGAAAGTCCTTGATGAAGACCGGCGCATTTTCGGCGCGGGCCTTGATGTTCTGCCACACTTTCCCAAGCGTCAGACCGGGCGTTGTGACATCCCCCGGTTTGAACCGGTGCCAAAGTGGGTCTTCTCCCTGATACCACGCCTCGCCGAAGGGTTCGTGCAGGCAATCCAGATCGCCGCGCTGGCGCATCATCCATTCAAAGGCCGTTGAAGTGGATCGGGGCACCGCCCAAAGCGCGAGTATTTTGTGCATGGGTTTCAGCCCTCTTTGATCTACAGGCTTTTCAGAAGCCGACCCAATGGTGTCGCGGGCCGCAAGTCAAGGGATCTGAAGATGCGCCAATAGAGCGCGATGTCGTGGCCGACTACAGGTTTACCCAAGGCGGCCTCCAGATCGTCTACCAAATGCAGGGGGCGTTGTGGCAGACCGTTCGGACCCGTGCGGAAGTTGCACATGCCGTTGATAAGGATCGCATCGGCATTCGGGGCTTGCTCGGCAACGTATTCGAAGCTTTTGAGCGCCAGATCGCCTTCAAAGACCCAGCGATAGCTGTTCACATCTTCTTGGCTGGTAAACCATCCCTGATCGTGGAAATTGCCGGCATACAAAACATCGAACCCGGCTTCTTGAAGGAACCCGACTGTGCCTTGCCACCATTCCGGCCAATGATAGGCAGCGTTCAACGCCACCTTTTCCACATTCATCTCGCGCAGCGCTTCGATCATGGCGTATCCTGCCATATGAAACTGCGTGCCGTATTTGTCGGACAGATCCGCGCAATGCTGTCGTACGCCTTCAACGCCCAGCCCGCAGGCATGCACCCAGTTCGACCCGACCTGACCGCACACATCGACGCCGTTTCGGGACATGCAGTGGGCAAAATCCTCAAGCATCCCGAAATTCTGTTTTCGCTGATCCAGCCCATGCACATAGTCGGGGACATGCAGCATCCAGCCATGTACCCCTACGGTGCCCGGGCTGATGCGCAGGAAATCGGATGGAGCCGCATCGAAGTCGAACGGTGGAGAGGTAAAGCCCACCTGATGCGGAAATAGCTTGTGCTCCGGTCGCCAGTCTTCGGGCATCAGCATGGGTGGATCACCTTGATCATCAGTCCACCGCCTCACGCATCCATTGTTGTAACCGGGCAATCGAGTGTTCCGACATCACACCGCATCTGGGGTCCAGCACCAGTGGACCTGGGCGATAGCCACGGGATTTCAGGCCCCGGTGAACGCTTTCGACCAGATGGATATCTTCTTCGACCGTGGTTTCACGATCCTGCACGGCCAATTGACGGATCACCGCACTTTCCGACCCGCCTTCGGTATACCAGCCGCGCCAGACGGTGCAGTGATCGGCATCGACCGCGCGCCAGTGGTAAGTATTCAGCACATTGCCCGGGTAGCATTGGAATGAAAACATCGGCCACAGGAACCACGACTGATAATCACCTGCATGAGGCACCGACATGTCGATGGGATAGGTCATCTTGTCGAGGCTCTGGCATTCCGTCGTGTGGCGCAGCACGTAGCCGCCGCTTGGATCGGGTTGAATGTCATAGGTCTCGGGTTTGACCACGCCTTCGGCAAAGGTCGGGTGGTTAGTCGGGCAATGATAACATTCCGAATAATTCTCTATACTGACCTTCCAGTTGCAGTTTTCCGGAATCTCAACCCATTCCAGCGGTTCCAGATCGTCGATATGAGGCACAAAGGCGCGGATTTCTTCGCGCACGCCGGGGTACCATTCGTCCATTGGCGCGGCGTCATCGTCGAGATTGACGAAGATGAAGCCGTTGAACACTTCGGTCCGGACAGAGGTCAGGCAGATGGTGCTACGGTCAAAGCCGGGGACGGATTTGATGTTGGGCCCTGCGCGCAGCTGGCCGGACAATTCATATGTCCACGCGTGGTAGGGGCAGACGACGACGCGGGTGTTTCCGGCGCCGGTGACCATCTCGTGCGCTCGATGCTGACAAACGTTGTAAAAGGTGCGGATTTCTCCATCGCGACCCCGAATGCAGAACAGGTTCTGCCCGGCAATCGTGAAGGCAAAGTAGTCCCCTGTTTCGCGGACTTGCGCCACGTGTCCGGCGAATTGCCATGTTCGGGCCAGAAGGCCCTGCATCTCTTGCGTGAAAATCGCAGGGTCGGTGTAGTATCGCGCATCAAGCGAACGTGTCAGCGGGGCGTTCATTCGGGCTCCTCTGCGTAAAGGCCAAGCTGGTGCCTGCGTTGGTGAAACCGTTCCACCCGTTCGACGATCTCATCGCTGGAAACCGCGATCACGAAGGACAGCAGCGTTTCCAACAAAGCGATTGTCGATACGGAGGACGGGAAGAATTGCGGCGTGTCAGCAGCGACGACAAAGCCATGCTGCGCGTTCAGGATTACTGGGCTGGCGGGGCTGTCGGACAGGCCGATGACAGTCAGGCCCTGCTGCCGCGCCAGTTTAATTGCGTCGATCACTTCGGTCCGGTAGGGGTGGCAGGTGATGGCGATCAGCACATCCTGTTCGTCGGCCCAGGCCAGATCGTCGACCGGGGTCGAGCCGGGGCGAGGGATGGCGTGAAATTGCTTCATGCCCGTAGAGGCCAGATAGGTAAAGTTGCGCGCGTTCGCGTTATTGACGCCAACGCCCAGCGTGAAGATCTGGCGGCAATTCCAGATATCCTCGGCGGCGGCTTTCAGTCGGTCGGCGTCGATTCCGGCAAAGGTGTCTTCGATGTTGCGGATCGCGGCGCCGATCATATCGGCATAAAGGCCGCCCAGCTCACCCGACTTGCCAATGGTCTGCAACCAGCGCGCGCGATCGGGAAACGACACGGTGCCTTGGCGAATCGCGTCGCGAAATGGGGCGCGAAAATCCTCGTAGCCTTCGAAGCCCACCTGCCGAGCCATCCGCACGAAGGTGTTGGGTTTCACATTGGCAGCCTCGGCAATCTCGCGCACGGTCGAAACCCCAACATCCGTGGGGTTTTCCAGCACGTAACGCGCGGCTTTCTGTGCCTCGGGCGTCAGGGCGTCCCACTCTTCGGTGAGGCGGTCGAGAACGATTGATGATACATTTGTGTCATTCATGATTGACGATGGTACATTTGTGGAATTAGCCTGTCGAGCAGAAACGCGACTCGGGAAGAGGAAAAATCATGTCCGAGAAGAATCTGCCGTCACATGCCCGCGTGGTGATCGTGGGCGGAGGTGTCATGGGGGTCGGTCTGGCCTATCATCTGGCGCATGAAGGGTGGGGCGAGGATACTGTCCTGCTGGAAAAGGCTGAACTGACCAGCGGCAGCACCTGGCATGCGGCAGGGCAGATCACACATTCAACATCGAGCTTTGGGCTGGGCAAATGTGTGGACTACAACATCGGTTTGTATTCAGGTGCGCTTGAGGCAGAGACCGGCCAGCCGGTGACATGGCATGGCTGCGGATCGTTCCGACTGGCCTATACTGAGGATGAGATGGATTGGTTGCGCCACACCCTGTCCGTTGGTCGCTCGCTTGGGTTCAATATCGAATTAGTCGGCCCCGAAAAGGTGGCGGAGCTGCACCCGTTCTACAATCTCGACGGCGTGTTGGGCGCGCTGCATACGCCCGACGATGGCCATGTGGACCCGACCAATGTCACCATGGCGATGGCAACTGGCGCGCGTCAAAAGGGTGTGCGCATCTTCCGCAACCGCCGCGCCACCAACATTACGCAGGCTGGGAATGGGGAGTGGGTGATAGAGACCAAACAGGGCACCATAACTTGTGAGCATGTGGTGAACGCTGGCGGCACCTATGCCCGTCAGATGGGCGAATGGTCGGGGCTACAACTGCCCATGACTTCGATGACCCACCATTACTTCGTGACCGAACCGGTGCCGGAGTTCCAGAACCTGGACACCGAACTGCCGGTGATCCGCGATGACCGCAAAGTCTCGGGCTATATCCGGATGGAGCAGCAGCGCGGACTAATCGGGATTTACGAAAAAGAGAACCCGAACTCGGTCTGGCATGATCATTGCCCCTGGGAATACGAAAACTGGTTGTTCGATGCGGACTACGACCGGGTGATGCCGTGGCTTGAAGAAAGCCTGAACCGGATGCCGATCTTTGCTGAACTGGGCATTCAGCGCGACGTACATGGCGCGATTTCGCATCCCCCCGATGGCAACCCGTTGATCGGCCCTGCGCCGGGTGTTCGGAACTATTGGTGTTGTTGCGGAACGCAGATCGGCATCGGCTGGGGGCCAGGTCTGACCCGCGAGCTGGCGCGCTGGATGGTGCATGGGGCGGCGGATATTTCGATGCGCGAATTCGACCCGCGCCGGTTTGGGGCGTATGCCAACAAGGACTGGCAGGTGATCAAGGCTGAGGAAGACTACTGCCTGCGCCATGAAATCCCTTTCCCGCATTTCAATCGCCTGGAAGGCCGCCCGATCAAGCCGTCGCCGCTGTATGAACTGCTGAACTCCAAAGGCGCGGTGCATGAGGAGGTGTATGGTTTTGAGCGCCCCCGCTGGTTCGCACGGGACGGGGTCGAACAGCGCGATCACTATTCCTTCCGCCGCACGCCGGCAGACGACATGGTCGCAGCTGAGGTCAAAGCGGTCCGCGAACGCGTCGGTATCATGGATGTCACCGCTTTCACCAAGGTCGAGGTCTCTGGCCCGGACGCCTATGCCTTGCTGGACCGGTTGACCGCCAACCGGATGCCGCAAAAGGTCGGTTCCATCACACTGACGCATATGCTGAACCGACGCGGGCGGATCGAATTGGAGACGACGATTGTCCGCATGGCAGAGGACCGCTTCTATCTGGTCTGTGCAGCTTTCTTTGAACAACGCCTACTGGATCATCTGGCACACCAGTGTGCTGATGAGGATGTGCAGATCACCGCTCTGTCTGCCGACTGGTCGGCCTTGTCACTGAACGGTCCCCGGTCACGCGACGTACTGTCCCGCTGCACTGATGCGGATTTGAGCAATGCCGGTTTCCGCTGGCTGTCGGCACAGGAGATCACCGTCGCGGGGCACAAGGTCTGGGCCTTCCGCATGTCCTATGCCGGGGAACTCGGCTGGGAGCTGCACATGCCCAACACCGCCTGCCTCGACGTCTATACCGCGCTCTGGACCGCTGGCGAACCTCATGGCATCGCCGACTATGGCAGCTTTGCCATGAACGTGATGCGGATGGAAAAGGGCTTCAAAGGTGCGGGTGAGTTGACCAACGAGGTCACTCTGGCCGAGGCTGATGTGCTGCGCTTTGCGCGCACAGACAAGGAGTATCTGGGCAAAGACAAGACCCTGAATTCTGATCTGCCCTGGATCTGCGCCTATCTTGAGATTGAACCCGACGGAGAGATCGACGGCCATGGCGGCGAAGCGGTCACGCTGGATGGCCGCGTCGTGGGCTCGACGGCTTCGGTGGCTTATGGCCATACGGTCAGTAAGATTCTGGCCTTTGCCTATATCAAGCCCGAGGCCGCAACCCCCGGCACCGCGTTGCAGGTCGTGATCCACGGCAAACCCCGCGCGGCCCGCGTGTTGGGTGAACCTGCCTATGACCCCGACAGCCTGCTGCCCCGTACCGACGCCATGCTGGAGACTGCACAATGAGCCTGCCCGATACAATGAAAGCTATGGTCACGATGGGCCATGGTGGCCTTGAACAAATGGTGTTGCATGAGGACTGGCCGCGCCCGGAACCCGCCGCGGGCGAGGTGCTGATCAAAGTTGCGGCCTGTGGTTTGAACAATACCGACGTGAACACACGCTCGGGTTGGTATTCCAAAACGGTGACGGATGCGACAACGGGTGGCGCGTTTGAAGAAGTGGGCAAAGATGACCCGACATGGGGCGGCGCGCCAATCACGTTCCCGCGCATTCAGGGCGCCGATATCTGCGGTCAGATCGTGGCCGTCGGCGATGGTGTCGACAGCGCCCGAATTGGTGAGCGCGTGATCACCGATGGCTGGCTGCGTGATCCGCACGATCCAGGCGACAAGGACAAAACCGGATACTATGGGTCCGAGCGGGACGGCGGATTTGCCGAATACGCCACGACGCTTGCGGTGAATGCGGTGCCGATCAAATCAGACCTCACGGATGCGGAGCTGGCGACGTTTTCCTGCTCGTATTCGACCGCCGAAGGCATGCTGACCCGCGCCAACGTGACCGACAAGGACACCGTGTTGGTGCCGGGCGCCTCGGGTGGCGTTGGTGGGGCACTGGTGCAATTGGCCAAACGGCGCGGCGCGCGTGTGATCGCAATGGCGTCCGAGACCAAGCACGCAGACGTCGCCAAATTAGGCCCCGACAGGATTTTGCCCCGTGCGCCGGAAAACCTTCGCGCGGCTTTGGGGTCAGAAAAGATTACCGTAGTTGCCGATGTGGTCGGTGGCCCCTATTGGCCGAACCTGATCGACAGTCTGGAACGCGGCGGGCGCTATACTTGTTCGGGTGCGATCGCGGGGCCGATGGTCGAGTTTGATCTGCGTACTTTCTACCTGCGCGACTTGACCTTCACAGGTTCGACCGTGATCGACCCGCAAGTCATGCAAAACCTCGTGAAATACATCGAGGCCGGAGAGATCAAGCCTGCGTTGGCGGCTACTTATCCATTGGAAGAATTGCGTGAGGCACAGGCGGCCTTTATCGCCAAACAACACACAGGCAACATCGTGGTGATCCCGTGACAATGGACGACGTTCTAGAGGCCGCCCGGCAGCTGCATCAATCCCACCCTGATCTTTCAGGTTTTGGTGCCTGGCCTGACGATCTTGTAGCGACAGGTTTGGAACCAAACCAAATCCTGGCAGTGGAGTTGGTTCAGCAAACTGAATTCCCGACCGGCGACGCCACGCAATCCCTGTCCGATGCGATCAGGGCAACCGCACATCTGGCGCAATGGAAGCACACCTATACCGAAGAAGAGGTCGGG
This sequence comes from Ruegeria sp. BI7, assembly GCF_056537925.1. Taxonomy (NCBI): domain Bacteria; kingdom Pseudomonadati; phylum Pseudomonadota; class Alphaproteobacteria; order Rhodobacterales; family Roseobacteraceae; genus Ruegeria; species Ruegeria sp. BI7. The sequence goes on along the minus strand of NZ_JBQFSK010000004.1, from coordinate 253,633 downwards.
GCCGATTTCCTAAACCGCTTCGGCTATTATGAATTGTTCGGGCCAACTGGGCATTTCCACTCGACCCAATTGCGCGGCTACGTCGCCTATTGGGGGGCAGGTTTGAATTATGATTGGCACAGCCATCAGGCTGAGGAACTCTATTTGGTTGTCGGTGGCGGAGCAAGGTTTCGCATCGAAGGGAACGAAACCTATATCGGTCCCAACCAGACACGCCATCACCTCAGTTGGCAAAGCCATGCGATGACCACAATAGATGAGCCGATCCTGACCTTCGTTCTTTGGCGCGGCGAGGGAATGGGCGATTTGCCACGAATGGATGCCGCATGAAAATCACCCGTGTGCGCGTGTTCCAGACCGGTCTGCCTTATGTGGGCGGGGCCTACGTTTGGGGGGCGGGCAACGCGATTGAAACCGCAACTGCGTCAGTCGTCGTCATCGACACAGATGCGGGTCTGCAGGGGTGCGGAGAATTCACACCTTGTGGTGAGAACTATATGGTTGCGCATTCCGAAGGCGTCGCCGCGCTGGCCCGGTTGGTTGCTCCGTCGCTGTTGGGCGAGGACCCGCGACAGGTGGGGCGCATCGAACAGCATATGGATCATTTGATTCAGGGACATGGGTACGCAAAGGCTCCGTTTGATGCCGCGTGCTGGGACATTCTGGGGCAGGCTTGTGATCAACCGGTTTGGATGCTGCTGGGCGGTAAGCTGACCGACGGCGCGCCGATGTATCGCGTCGCGCCTCAGAAAGCGGTTGATGAGACGGTCGCCGAAATGAACCGGTACCGCGAGCAGGGGTACCGGCAGTTTCAGATTAAGGTCGGCAGCGACTGGGTCACGGATATTGACCGTATCCGGACGACACTGCCTTTGCTTCAACCTGGTGAAAAGGCGATGGCCGATGCCAATCAGGGCTGGCGCGTTGACAACGCGATCCGGGTGGCGCGCGCAACGCGCGATCTGGATTACATTCTGGAACAGCCCTGCCGCACCTATGAAGAATGCCAGCAGGTACGCCGCGTGGCCGAGCAACCGATGAAGCTGGATGAATGCCTGACTGGTATGCACATGGCGCAGCGCATCGTCGCGAATCGCGGGGCCGAGATCTGCTGTCTCAAAATCTCGAACCTTGGTGGGCTAAGCAAGGCGCGGCGGGTGCGGGACTATCTGGTCGAAAACCGCATTCCGGTGGTCAGCGAAGACACATGGGGTGGGGAAATTGCGACATCGGCTGTCGCCCATTTTGCCGCCTCGACCCCGTCCGACTACCTGCAAAACACAACCGACCTGATGAACTACAACACGCGTTCTACCGGAATCGGCGGACCAATGTCGCGGAATGGCAAGCTCTACGCCTCGGATGTACCAGGAATGGGTGTAGTGCCCGATTTCGAAAGCCTCGGTGCGCCTGTTGAGGAGTTTAGATTATGAGACCGCAAGCTGTTGCAACCCAAATGATTGATGACGCACGTGTGCGGGTGACGCGCTTTGAATTTGCCCCCGACGCTGAAACTGGCTGGCACCGTCACGCGATGGATTACGTCATCATGGCTGTCACCGATTGCCAGATGCGGTTGGAGTTGCCCGATGGAACAGCCAACGAAGTGACAGTTCCCGCTGGAACCGCCTATCGCCGCGACGAAGGGGTGGAACATAACGTCATCAACGCTGGGGATACCCCCATGTCCTTTGTCGAGGTGGAGTTGAAATGAAGATCACCCGCCTTTCGGTCTATCACGTCGATTTGCCGTTAGAGCATCCCTATTGGCTGTCTGGTGGGCGGTTGAAATTCGACGTGCTGGATGCGACGCTGGTTAAGGTGGAAACTGATGCCGGGCTGATCGGCTGGGGCGAGGGCACTCCTTGGGGTCACACCTATGTGCCTGCACATGGGCCGGGAATTCGCGCGGGCATTCAAACCATGGCGCCGTTCATTCTGGGCCTTGATCCGCGACGAGTGCTGGATGTGGAACGGGCAATGGATACCGCGCTGCCCGGACATCTCTATGCCAAAAGCCCGATCGACATGGCGTGCTGGGATATTGCCGGTCAGGCGGCGGGCCTGCCGATAGCGGACCTGATGGGCGGCGGGTCGCGTACGCCCCGTCCGATTGCGTCCTCGGTCGGGGCCAAGACTGTGGAAGAAACCCGCGAGGTCATGGAGCGGTATCGCAACCGCGGCTACGTTGCCCATTCGGTAAAGATCGGCGGTGACGTCGAACGTGACATTACTCGTGTGCGCGACGTGGAGAGCATTCGGCGACCGGGTGAGATCGTCCTTTATGACGTCAACCGAGGCTGGACCCGGCAACAGGCCCTGCAAGTAATGAGCGCCTGCGAGGATCTGAACGTCATTTTTGAACAGCCCGGTGAGACGCTGGATGATATTGCCGCGATCTCGGGCCGTCATGCCTCACCCGTGTCGATAGATGAAAGCCTGGTCACCTTGCAGGACGCTGCGCGGATTGCCCGTGACGGGCTGGCCGAGGTGTTCGGGATCAAACTGAATCGCGTCGGCGGTCTGACCAAAGCAGCTAGGATGCGAGATATCGCTCTGGCGCACGGGATCGACATGTTCGTGATGGCCACTGGCGGCTCGGTTCTGGCCGATACCGAGGCACTGCATCTTGCCTCTACCATCCCGGACGACAATTGCCACGCGGTCTGGGCTTGTCAGGATATGATCACGGTTGATATCGCCGCCGGGCGCGGGCCGCGTAACATCGAAGGTCACCTGCACCTTCCGGAAACACCGGGGCTTGGTGTTCATCCCGACAAAGAGGCGCTTGGCGATCCGGTTGGAGTTTATCAATGAGGATCACCAAGATAACGCTCTGGTCTGTCGATCTGACCAGTCACGAGACCTACCACATGGCCGAGGGTAAGACCTGTGCCACAGTTAAAACCCATGTTCTGTGTCTGGAAACGGATACCGGCCTGAAAGGTTGGGGCGAGGTCTGCCCGATCCCCCATTACCTGCCAGCCTTTGCTGATGGCGTGCCGGGGGCAGTGGCGGAAATGGGACCGCAGATTATAGGGGTTTCCCCGTTTGGCGTCGACGCTCCGATGCGTAAACTGGATGGGTTCTTGCAAGGGCATCTTTATGCCAAATCCATTGTCGACATTGCCCTGTGGGACCTGTTTGGTCAGGCCACGGGCCAACCGATCTATGCTTTGCTGGGCGGGCGGACGCGGAAGGACATGCCGCTCTATCATTCGATCACCTGTATCGCGCCAGACGACATGGCGCGGATCGCCAAAACCGCTTATCAAACCGGCATTCGCCAGTTTCAGGTCAAGCTGGGGATTGAGGGCGACTGGCAGGCCGATGCGGCACGTCTGATCAAAGTGCGTGAAGCCGTGGGACCGGGCCCTCTCGTCTATGGCGACTGGAACTGTGGCGCGTCGCGTTTGCAAGCCACACGCACGGGGCGGGCCGTTGCGCATCTGGACGTGATGCTGGAGCAGCCTTGTAAAACGCTGGAAGACTGCGCCGCTGTGCGACAGGCCACCGGCTTGCCGATGAAGATTGACGAAAACGCATTTGATCTGGCCTCGCTCATGCGGGCGCATGAACTGGGGTGCATGGATGCAGTGGCGTTGAAATTGTCCAAATTTGGCGGCTTGTCGGCCATGCGCCGCGCGCGGGATCTGACCGTTCATCTGGGGGCAGAAATTTGCGCCGAATGCACCTGGGGGTCGGATATTGTTACGGCCGCATCGTTGCACTTTGCGGCGTCGACGCCGCACGGATCATTGCTGAATACCTGTGACCTGTCGACCTATGTGGCCCCTCGACTTTGCCAGGATGCACCAAATCGTGAAAACGGCCGGATTGCTCCGCCCGAAGGTTCAGGATTAGGTGTTTCACCTGACCCGGAAGTTCTTGGTTCCCCGATATTGGAGATCGTTTGAGATGCTGAAGATAGGCACACAATCCGAATGGATCGACCGCGCCAATGCAGTTCTACCCGCCGGAGGGTTTGGCAATTTCGATCCTGGCATCATCATTGCCCGCGGCGAAGGCAGCCGTGTCTGGGATGAGGACGGCAATGAATATATCGACTATCTGATCGGGTCGGGGCCCATGCTGTTGGGTCATGGCCACCCCGAGGTGATGGAGGCCGTACTGGAGCAATTGCCCAAAGGCATGACCTTCTTTGCCAACAACGCCAAAGGCATTGAGCTGGCCGAGGCGATCATCGATGCGGTGCCTTGTTGCGAACAGGTGCGGTTTGTCGCCTCGGGCGGAGAGGCGGACATGTATGCGATCCGTCTGGCCCGCGCCTATACGGGGCGCAGCAAGATTCTGAAATTCGAAGGCGGCTATCACGGCATGAGCGCCGAGGCGCAGATGAGTCTTGCGCCCAGCCGGCAGGTCAACTTTCCGCAAGCCGTGCCAGACAGTGCCGGTATCCCTGACAGCGTGGCCGAACAGGTGTTGGTTGCCCCTTTTAATGACCTTGAGGCGGTGGCCGCCCTGTTGGACGAAAACAATGACGTCGCTGCGATCATGGTTGAGCCGTTGCAACGGATCGTGCCGCCTGAACCCGGTTACCTGCAGGGCTTGCGCGATCTGTGCGACAAGCACCACGTTCTTCTGATCTTTGACGAGATCGTCACCGGGTTCCGCCTGGCCTATGGCGGCGCGCAAGAAAAATACGGCGTGACGCCCGATATCTGCACTTTGGGCAAAGCTACAGGCGGCGGCTTCCCTCTGGCCGCGCTGGGTGCCAGCGCCGAGATTATGAAGCATTTCAACAAGGCGCAGGTCGGCGAAGAAGGCTGGCTGATGCAGTTGGGCACCTTGTCTGGCAATCCGGTGGCTTCGGTTGCAGGTTTGAAAACCCTCGAGGTTTTGCGGCGCGACGGGGTTTATGACCAGCTGCGCGCAACTGGGGTGGTATTGCAGCAGATGCAGGTCGACGCGCTGACCAAGTCGGGTATTTCGCATCAGGTCGTCGGAGATGAAACGCTGTTCGATATCTATTTCACCGATAGGGCCTGTCGCGATTACCGCAGCGCCAGACATGACGATCCACAACGAAATACCCTCTACAACGATACGTTGCGCGCAAATGGGATCTTCAAATCTCCGGGCAAGCTGTATCCGTCATTGGCCGTGACCGAAGCCGATCTGGAACAGACCCGGGCGGCTGTTGAAAAAGCTGTACAGGCGATCAGTGCAGCCTGAACGATTGATCTGAAATGAAATGGGCCGCTGTCAAAATATGACAGCGGCCCTAACCGATTAGTGATTTGGTGCAGTCTCGCCCCCTCGAATACCACTTAAGCGAATATACTGAAAAAACTTTCGACTTTATCGAGATCGCCCCTTCACCACATCGGTATGACACCTTGATGCCAGATCGGAATGCAATCTACAGTGAAGTAATTCACATTACTCAAATTTTTCTCAACTTCTCCAATCGAAGAAGCCCGGACCTGCTTGTTTCAACAGTGTTTGTGCCATGACGCGGCCCATCTCGGGGCCGTCGGAAATCGTGCCCGTTTGGTCTTCGGCAATCGCCTCGGACCCATCGGGGCGCAGCACTTCGCCGCGCAGGCGCAGTTGTCCGCCTTGCACTTCGGCAAGACCCGCGATGGGGGTTTCGCAGGACCCGTCTAGGGCCGCCAGCAGGGCGCGTTCAGCGGCCAGGCGCTGACCCGTCTCGGTATGGTGGATCGCTTCGAGCATACCCGCTGCACGGGAATCGTCGCTACGACGCTCGATACCGATGGTGCCCTGTGCAATTGCGGGCAGCATGTCCTCGGGGGCGATGGCCGTGGCGGGAACCTCGGCCATGTTCAAGCGGCGGATGCCTGCCATGGCCAGAAAGGTGCAGTCCGCCACGCCGTCGGCCAGCTTCTTCAGGCGGGTCTGCACATTGCCGCGAAACTCGACCACATTCAGATCAGGCCGTCGGTTCAGCAATTGCGCCCTGCGGCGGAGCGATGAGGTGCCGACCACGGCACCCTGCGGCAGATCGTGGATCGAGGTCAGGCTGGGTGAGATGAAGGCGTCGCGCACATCTTCGCGCGGCAAGAACGTGTCCAGCACTAGACCTGTGGGCTGTTCCACCGGCATGTCCTTGGTGGAATGCACTGCGATGTCGATATCGCTGCGCAGCATCGCCTCTTCAATTTCTTTGGTGAACAGGCCCTTGTTGCCGATCTCTTTCAGCGGGCGGTCCGCGTCGATCATGGCGCGGTTGTCGCCGGTGGTCTTGATCACCACGATCTCGAACGCCTCGTCCGGCAAGTCAAATGCAGTGCCCAGCCGTTGCCGGGTTTCGTATGCTTGCGCCAGCGCCAGAGGCGAACCACGGGTGCCAATCTTCAGCGGTGAGTCGGGGGAAGGCATGGTCAGTGTCATGCGCCAAGCTTTAGTCGCGTCACATTGCCCTGACAATGGGGGCACACCTTGACAAATTGCCACTGAGGGCCGACCCGTTGCGACAAACCAGACGATTGGGGGCAAAGATGGCCGAGACAAAGAAACTGCTGCGGGCACTGGCGGGTGAGGTGCAGGATGTACCGCCGATCTGGATGATGCGTCAGGCCGGGCGGTATCTGCCCGAGTATCGCGCAACCCGCGCGCAGGCTGGGGATTTTCTGTCGCTATGCTATAACCCTGAACTGGCGGCCGAGGTGACGTTGCAGCCGATCCGCCGCTATGGGTTCGACGCAGCGATCCTGTTTGCCGATATCCTGCTGGTACCGCAGGCGCTGGGCGCGGATTTGTGGTTTGTCACCGGAGAAGGCCCGCGTCTGTCGACCATAACGCAAGCTTCGGAATTCGATGCGCTGAAACCGGTCGAGGATATCCATGAAACGCTGTCGCCGGTTTATGAGACGGTGCGCATCCTGTCGCGCGAATTGCCGTCCGAGACCACTCTGATTGGTTTCGCGGGCGCGCCCTGGACCGTTGCGACATATATGATTGCCGGGCGCGGCACCCCGGATCAGGGGCCCGCGCATGCGCTGCGCGAGGAAAACACCGTCCTGTTCGAGGCACTGTTGGAGCGTGTTACGCTGGCGACCATCGAATACCTCTCGGCGCAGATCGAGGCCGGGGCTGAAGTGGTCAAGATCTTTGACAGCTGGGCCGGGTCACTGAAAGGGGATGCGTTCCGGAAATATGCGCTTGAGCCTTGTCGTGTGATCACGCAGGCCATTAAGGAACGCCACCCCGATATCCCGGTGATTGGTTTCCCGCGAGAGGCCGGGGATGGCTATATCGGATTTGCCAAGGCAACGGGTGTGGACTGTGTCGCGCTGGACAATTCAGTTTCGCCTGAATGGGGGGCCAAGCATGTGCAGGTGGATGGCTGTGTTCAGGGCAATCTGGCCTCGTCCCATATGGTGTCCGGAGGGCAGGCTTTGGTGGATGAGACGCGCCGGATTGTCGAGGCGTTCTCAAAAGGGCCACATATTTTCAATCTGGGTCACGGGATCACGCCGGATGCTGACCCTGCGAATGTGCAGCTGATGATCGATACAGTTCGCGGGCGGTAGTCGGGAAGGGGGCCAGCCCCCTTCTTGGACTGTGGCCAATTCATCCCCCGAGGTATTTTTAGCCAGATGAAGAGGCGGATCGGCGAAGAGTTTCGAGCTCCGCCCGAATTTCCACACTGTGTTCGCCACGGGCCGGGCTTGGTTTCGGGGCCCACGCATGGTTGGAAAATCTCGGGGCGGCGGCGGCCTGGAGATCACCGTTGATACGCAGCCATGTGTTGCGGGCGGTGTTCATCTCATGGGCCTGTGCTTCGGTCGGGCTGAGAACCGGGGCGACACAGGCATCTGTTCCTGCGAACAGATTTGCCCAATGGTCGCGTGGCTTTGCGGCGAATATGGCGGCAAGGCTGCGGGTTTGCGCGGGCCAGAGTGACGGGTCGAACTGGGGCTCGAATATCTTGTCGTCGGACAGGCCCATCTTTTGCAGGAAAAGCGCATAGAATTTGGGTTCGAGGCATTGGACCGTCACGAACCCGCCGTCGGCACAGGCGTAGGTGCGGCTCCAATGGGGGCCGTCCAGCAGGCTTTGACCGCGTGCGTCAGACAGGTTGCCGGATTGGTTCAGACTCATAAGCAAGTTCATCATATGTGCCGAGCCATCATAAATGGCGGCGTCGACGATGGTGCCTTGGCCCGTGCTCTGCGCGTTCAGAAGCCCGGCCAGAAGGCCAGCGACCAGATACATCGCTCCTCCGCCGATATCACCGACCAGTGTGGCGGGGGTCTGCGGCGGTTGATCGGGGGGTGATCCGTACCAGAGCGCGCCGGACAGGGCGATATAGTTCAGGTCATGTCCGGCCGTGTCCGACAAGGGGCTGTCCTGACCCCAGCCTGTCATCCGGCCGTAGACCAGCTTGGGGTTCATTTCGTGACAGGGTTCGGGACCAAGGCCGAGTTTCTCCATCACTCCGGGGCGAAACCCTTCGATCAGCGCATCAGCCGAGGCGATCAGCCGTTTGGTAACTTCCAGATCGCTCTCGTCCTTCAGGTTCAGATCAACCGACCGTTTTCCGCGATCCAGAACCGAGCGTTCCGGCATGCCAGGTGTTGCCGCCCGTACCTTGCGGTGGATGGTGATGACATCCGCGCCCATATCCGCCAGCAGCATGGCGGCAAAGGGGGCAGGGCCGAGCCCTTCGATCTCGATAATCCGAATACCGTTCAGCATTGCGCCTCTCCGTTTCGGCGCAGGGTTTCGACTTGTCCGGTGAATTGCAAGGCCGGAGTTACGTGCAATGGCGCCTTTCCGAACCGCAAAAAAGCGCAGGGCGGTGTGCGGAATTGACCTGTTCTGTGTCGGGCGGGCGAGGTAGGGTCGCCGCCAGAACGAGGAACCTGCATGACAACCATTCTTTCGATCAAGGATCTGCGCAAATCCTACGCCGGAGGGTTTGAGGCGCTGAAGGGCGTCTCGCTGGATATCGAGCAGGGGGAGATCCTGGCGCTGCTGGGCCCGAACGGGGCGGGTAAGACGACGCTGATTTCGACCATTTGCGGCATCACCACACCGACCTCGGGTTCGGTTGCGGTAGGCGGTCACGATATCCTGACCGATTTTCGTGCCGCACGCCGGATGATCGGGTTGGTGCCGCAAGAGATCGCGTTGGAACCGTTTGAGAAGGTCTGGAACACGGTCCGCCTGTCGCGTGGTCTGTTCGGGTTAGGCCGCAATGATGCGCGGATCGAAGAAATTTTGCGCAAGCTGTCCCTGTGGGACAAACGCAAGAACGCGATCAAAGAACTGTCCGGCGGTATGAAGCGTCGCGTGCTGATCGCCAAGGCACTGTCGCATGAGCCGCGGGTGCTGTTTCTGGATGAACCCACCGCCGGCGTTGATGTCGAACTGCGCAAGGATATGTGGGAGATCGTGGCCGAACTGAAACAGGCCGGCGTCACCATCATCCTGACCACGCATTACATCGAAGAGGCCGAGGCCATTGCTGACCGTATCGGCGTCATCGACAAAGGCGAGCTGTTACTTGTGCAGGACAAACACACGCTGATGGCGCAGATGGGCAAGAAGCAGATCGAGGTGATGCTGACTGAGCCGATCCAGACCATTCCCGACAGTCTGGCGGTGCATAACCTGACGATGAATGGTAACGGTGATGCGCTGATCTATACCTATGACACGCATGCTGATCGTACAGGGATCACCACGTTGTTGAATGATGTGGCGCAGGCGGGGCTGGTGTTGCGTGATGTGCAGACGCGGCAGTCGAGCCTTGAGGAAATTTTTGTCAATCTGGTGTCCGGAGAGCCCGCATGAACTGGTCCGCCATTGCCGCCATCTACCGGTTCGAAATGGCCCGGTTCTTCCGCACCCTGGCGCAAAGCTTTCTGTCGCCGGTCCTGTCGACTTCGCTGTATTTCGTGGTCTTTGGCACCGCCATCGGCAGCCGTATTCAAGAGATCGAAGGCGTGTCCTACGGTGCCTTCATCGTGCCGGGGCTGATCATGCTGTCGGTGGTGATGCTGGCAATATCCAATGCGTCTTTCGGCATCTATTTCCCCAAGTTTCTGGGCACGATATATGAACTTCTCTCGGCGCCGGTGAATTTTATCGAGATTGTAATCGGCTATGTCGGGGCAGCCGCGACCAAGGCACTTTTCGTTGGGTTGGTCATCCTGGTTACGGCCTCTTTCTTTGTGGATTTGCGCATCGAACACCCGATTGCGATGGCTGCATTTCTGATCCTGACCTGCCTCAGCTTTTCTCTGTTGGGGTTCATCATCGGTATCTGGGCCAGTAATTTCGAGCAGATGTCGCTGGTGCCGCAGCTTGTCGTGACGCCGCTGATCTTTCTGGGTGGCACGTTCTATTCCATTTCGATGCTGCCGCCGCTTTGGCAGACGGTCACCTTGTTCAACCCGGTGGTCTATCTGATTTCGGGGTTTCGCTGGTCGTTTTATGGGCTGGCGGATGTTCCGATCGGGCTTAGCCTGTTGGCCATTCTGGCCTTTACCGGCCTGTGCCTTGGCATCATCTGGTGGATCTTTAAAACCGGTTGGCGCATTCGTAGCTAAGCCACAGAGAGGCGTTGCATTTTTGCCCTCTGGCCTCAGGAAATGTGTTCACGTCACGTCTATCGGTAAATCGGTCCCTTGTTTACCGGTTGGGGGCACTCTACATCGGCACCCATGAAACTCAGCCTGCCGTTTATTAAAAAGCAACCCTGCGTGGCCGTTGTGCGCCTGTCCGGTGCAATCGGAATGGCCGGTCGTGGATCGATGTCCGACACTGCGCTGGCACCCGTATTTGAGAAAGCCTTTCGCAAGGGCAAACCTGCCGCCGTCGCGCTTGAGGTCAACTCGCCCGGTGGATCGCCGGTCCAAAGCTCTCTGATCGGCGCGCGTATTCGACGGTTATCTGAGGAACTGAACGTTCCTGTCATTGCTTTTGTCGAAGACGTGGCAGCCTCGGGCGGATATTGGCTTGCGGCGGCTGCGGATGAGATTTACGCCGATGACAGCTCGGTTCTGGGGTCGATTGGGGTGATCTCTTCGGGTTTCGGCGCGCATGTCCTTTTGCGAAAACAGGGTATCGAACGCCGTGTGCACACCGCAGGAAAATCGAAATCCATGCTCGACCCGTTTGCACCCGAGAAAAAAGAAGACGTCGCCCGGCTGGAAGTGCTGTTGGCTGACATTCACGAAAATTTCATCACCCATGTCAAAACCCGGCGCGGCGGCAAGCTGGATGAAAGTCAGGACCTGTTCACGGGCGAGGTCTGGCTGGCCCGGCGCGCGCAGGAACTGGGGCTGATTGATGGCATCGCGCATCTGAAGCCCAAGTTGCAGGAACGCTTTGGCGAAAAGGTCAAGTTCCGCCGCTATGGGCTGCGCAAACCTCTCTGGTCGCGCTTTGGGGCTTCGCTGGCACAGGATGCCGTTGCCGGCCTTGAGGAGCGTGCAGCCTACGCGCGTTTCGGTTTGTGACGTGATTATCAAGATTGTCACCCTGTTTCTGATCGCCATGGGTGTGCTGGCGATGTTCGGAAAGCTGCGCTTTCCAGGGCAAAAGAGGCTGCAATCGTCAAGGTGTCCGCGCTGCGGGCGGTTCAGGATCGGCAAAGGCCCCTGCGCCTGCGAAAAAGGAGGCCGGACATGACGGCATGGCTGTTATCCGGTCTTGGATTGCTGATCTTGCTGCTGGCGGGTGATGCGCTGGTACGCGGTGCGGTGAACCTAAGCCTGCGCATGGGTGTGCCTGCATTGATCGTCAGCCTGACCATCGTAGCCTTTGGCACATCCGCGCCCGAGCTTTTGATTGCGATCAGCGCGATCAAGGAGAACGCGCCGGGGATTGCGCTGGGCAACGTGGTCGGGTCGAACACGGCAAATATCTTGCTGGTTCTGGGCCTGCCTGCTTTGCTGGCCACGTTGCACACCAGCGAATGCGACAGTCGCAAGAACTATGTTTTCATGCTGCTCGCTTCGGTTCTGTTCATCGGGCTGGCGTTCTGTGGCGTGTTCAACATGTTCAGCGGGGCCATTCTGCTGGCTGCGCTGGCTCTTGTTCTGTGGAATGCGTTCCGCGAGGCCTATGCGCATCGCAAGGCCTGTGGTGAGGCTTGTGCCGACGATGATGAGTTGGAAGGTCTGGAAGAGGCTGATCCCAACATGGCCTATTGGAAGGTTTCGATCTACCTGGTGTTGGGCCTGATCGGTCTGCCCATGGGCGCGCATCTTCTTGTCGACAACGCGACCGTCATTGCGCGCACCTATGGGGTCAGCGAAACGGTGATCGGCCTCACACTGGTTGCCGTGGGAACATCCCTGCCGGAATTGGCCACCACGGTGATGGCGGCGCTGCGGCGTCAGGCGGATGTGGCGCTGGGCAATGTGATCGGGTCAAACATGTTCAACCTGCTGGCCATTGTCGGGATTGCCACGTTGGTTGGCCCTATTCCCGTAGACCCGGAATTCCTTGAATTTGACTTGTGGGTCATGTTGGGCGCGTCGCTGTTGCTGATCCCGTTCGTGTTTTTCAAGCGGGACATCACGCGCGCCTGGGGCATTGTGTTGACTCTGCTCTACGCGGTCTATGTCATCGTTTTGTTGGCGTGACGTGACAAAGAGGGACCCTGCATGACCCGAGCCGTAGTGACTGGTGCCGGAATTCGCCTTGGCCGGGCCATGGCGCTGTATCTGGCGAGTCGCGGCTATGATGTGGCCGTACACTATGCCACCTCTGAACAACCCGCGCTGGAGACCGTGGCTGAGGTTCAGGCGCTGGGGCGCAAGGCGGTCGCCTTGCAGGCCGATCTACTGGATGAGGCACAAGTCAGCGCCCTGCTGCCCCGCGCGGCCAAGGCGCTGGGCGGACCGATCACCTGTCTGGTCAACAATGCCTCGATCTTTGAATACGACAATATCCACACGGCCACGCGACAAAGCTGGGATCGTCACATGGACAGCAACCTGCGTGCGCCTTTTGTGTTGACGCAGGCGATGGCCGAGCAAGGGCTGACGCCCGACACGGACGACGCCGGAGAGCCCTTGGCCACCGGATTGATCGTCAACATGGTCGACATGCGCGTGCGCAAGCTGACCCCCGAGTTCATGTCCTACACCATTGCAAAGATGGGCCTGTGGGCGCTGACCCGTACCGCTGCGCAGGCGTTGACTCCAGCGATCCGCGTCAACGCCATCGGGCCGGGCCCCACCATGCAGGGCCATCGCCAGAGCGAAGACCACTTCAAGGCACAGCGCGCCAACACGGTTCTCGAGCGGGGCGCGAACCCGTCGGATATCACCGCCGCGCTGGGCTATTTTTTGGACGCGCATGCGGTGACTGGACAGCTGTTATGCGTGGATGGCGGACAACATCTGGGCTGGCAGACACCGGATGTCCTGGGCGTAGAATAAGTAATTCTGCCGTAAGTTTTGCACCGCTCGCGTTCCTGTTACCTGCACGTTACAAAAATGTCTTTTTTTTCATACACTTGTCATGTGTATGAAATAGTTTCGTTTAAAAACAATAAGTTAAAATGCTGCCTAATTTTTGTGCAGATCAGGGAATCCTTAATGAAACAAGGGAAATTCGCGACGCCCGGAAACTTATCTCCACAGTTATCCACAGAAACCGTGGATTTGTTTTCTCTTGATCTGAAGGGCACAAGATTGCAGCCATGGTCAGAGAATCATATCTCAGGCCCATGACCATCCAAGACGACCCAACATCGAACGCTCAGCCCACCGGCTATGCCATCATTCAGCGCTATGTAAAAACGCTGGACAGCTCACCCGGTGTGTATCGGATGCTGGATGGTGACAGCCGGGTTTTGTATGTTGGAAAGGCGCGAAACCTGAAGGCGCGGGTGTCGAATTATGCGCGGCCCGGCCATTCTGGACGGATCGAACGGATGATCGCGGCGACCGCCTCGATGATGTTCCTGACCACGCGGACCGAAACCGAGGCGCTGCTGCTGGAACAGAACCTGATCAAGCAGCTCAAGCCCAAGTACAACGTGCTGCTGCGGGACGACAAAAGTTTCCCGAATATTCTGGTGGCCAAAGACCACTCCTTTCCGCAGATCAAGAAACATCGTGGGGCAAAGAAGGAAAAGGGCGCCTATTTCGGACCCTTTGCAAATGCCGGGGCGGTGAACCGGACACTGAACCAGCTGCAAAAGGCATTCCTGCTGCGCAATTGTTCGGATTCCATGTTCGATAGCCGCACACGACCCTGTCTGTTGTATCAGATCAAGCGATGTTCAGGGCCTTGTGTCGGGTTGATCTCCGAGGAGGATTACCGCGAAAGCGTCAAGGATGCGGAACGCTTCCTGTCGGGCCGGTCGACCAAGGTGCAAGAGGAACTGGCCGAGCAGATGATGACCGCCTCCGAGGCGATGGAGTTCGAGCGTGCCGCCAGCCTGCGTGACCGTATCCGGGCGCTGACACAGGTGCAGACGTCTCAAGGCATCAACCCGCGCGGTGTGGCCGAAGCGGATGTGATCGGCCTGTATATGGACAGCGGTCAAGCCTGCGTTCAGGTGTTTTTCATCCGGGCCAACCAGAACTGGGGCAACAAGGATTTCTATCCTCGTGTAGGGCCGGACGTGTCCCCGGCCGAGGTGATGGAGGCGTTCCTTGGTCAGTTCTACGACAACAAGGAACCGCCCCGGCAGCTGATCCTGTCGGATGCCATCGAAAACGCCGATCTGATGCAAGAAGCGCTGACTGAGAAAGCCGGGCGCAAGGTGGAGATCCTGGTGCCGCAACGCGGCGAAAAGCAGGAACTGGTCGCCGGTGCCCTGCGCAATGCGCGTGAGTCGCTGGCCCGCCGCATGTCGGAAAGCGCCACGCAGGCCAAGCTGCTGCGCGGTGTGGCCGAGGCGTTTGATCTTGATACCCCGCCGGGCCGGATCGAAGTGTATGACAACAGCCACATACAAGGCACCAATGCTGTGGGCGGCATGATCGTGGCCGGCCCCGAAGGGTTCATGAAAAACGCCTATCGCAAGTTCAACATTCGCGGCGATGATCTGACCCCCGGCGACGATTTTGGCATGATGAAAGAGGTTCTGAATCGCCGCTTCACCCGCCTGCAAAAAGAGGACCCGGATCGCGAAAAGGGGCTGTGGCCCGATCTGCTGCTGATAGACGGCGGTGCAGGGCAGGTCAGTGCCGTGCATGAGATTATGCAAACCCACGGCGTCGAGGATATCCCGATGGTGGGTGTCGCCAAAGGTGTCGACCGGGATCACGGCAAGGAAGAATTCCATCGCATCGGCGAACACCCCTTTGCCCTGAAACGCAACGATCCGGTGCTGTACTTCATTCAGCGCTTGCGGGACGAGGCCCACAGGTTCGCCATTGGCACCCACCGGGCAAAGCGCGCCAAAGCCGTGGGGGCGACCCCGTTGGACGAAATCCCCGGCGTGGGCGCGGCACGCAAGCGCGCTTTGTTGGCTCATTTCGGCAGTGCCAAGGCGGTCAGCCGGGCCAACTTGGCCGATCTCAAGGCGGTGGAAGGTATCTCAGCCGGGTTGGCGCAGAAGGTTTATGACTTCTTCCACGACAAGGGCTAGATCTGCCGCCCGCGCCACAGGATATAAAGCCCCGAGGCCACGATCAGCCCGCTACCGATCCACATGGTCTGATCCAGCCTTTCGCCAAACATAACTACGCCCAGGCCGACGCCGAACAGCAGGCGGGAATAGCGGAACGGCGTGACGGCCGAAACCTCTCCCGTCCGCATGGCTTTCATCAGCGATGCGTAGGCGGCGGTTCCCATCAGGACGGCTCCGCCGACATGCAGGCTGGTGTGCAGGTCCACAGCTGCCATTGGCACGCCTTCCCAGAACCAATAGGCCAGCCCGGCGACGATGATGCAGAGAAAGCCGTAAAACCCCAGCACCTCGGTTCCCAGTGTGGCCGGTGCTGCCCGGCTGGCCAGATCGCGCCCGGCAAAACCCAGCATCCCCAGCACGGCCAGAATGGATAGGGCCGTGAAACTGTCTCCGGTTGGTTGGATGATCACCACCACGCCGATCAGGCCAATCAGGATGGCGCTCCACCGTCGCCAGCCGACCGTTTCGCCAAAGAACAGCGCCGCACCTGCCACCACGACCAGAGGCGTGGCCTGCAAGATTACCGTGGCCGCCGACAACGGCGTCAGAGTGATCGCCAGCACATAGAACAGCCGCCCGAGAATTTCGAACAGCACGCGCACTTTCATCGGTCGCGACAGCACATCGGGGTGAAACAATCGTGTTCCGCGCACGATCGCGACAATCGCAAAAACCACTGTTCCGCCCGCGCCGAACAACAACAGAATCTGCCATATAGGTAACGTGGCCGAGGCCCCCTTGAGCAGCGCGTCCTCTAACGCGAACAGCGCCATGGCCGAGATCATCCAGACGCTGCCGGTCAGATTTGATCGGGGATCGGTTTGAATATGTGTTGTCATTGCTCTGCCACGTAGAAACCGCGCCAATCTGACCGTAAAGGGATCGCGCGCCAAGGGGGTATCTGGCTGAGAGTTCCAGCTTGCGACCCTTTGACCAACCGTGCCGCAACTGCCTGTGATCGGGTCCGTTTTTTGCGGTGCCGTCTTTTATGTCTGCAACCAGCGATGTAATGTCCAAACCATGAAGTGGAACCTGCCCAATATCCTGACCGTGCTACGCCTTATTGCAGCCCCCGGTCTGGCCGTGATGTTTCTGTATTTTACCCGACCCTATGCGGACTGGTTCGCGCTGATCCTGTTTTTAACAGCGGCGATCACCGACTGGTTCGACGGCTATCTGGCCCGCGCGTGGAAACAAGAAACCAAGATCGGGGCTATGTTGGACCCGATTGCCGACAAGGCGATGGTGGTGATCGCGCTGATGATCCTTGTGGGCTATTCAGCCGAACATTGGACGCCGTGGCTGGTGCTGCCCGCCACCGTGATCTTGTTCCGCGAAGTGTTCGTGTCAGGCCTGCGCGAATATCTGGGCGACACGGCCGGAACGCTGAAGGTGACGAAGCTGGCGAAATGGAAAACCACGGCACAGATGGTGGCGATTGCGGTGCTGTTTTCGCAGGGTATCTTTGAGCATAATTTCGTGATGGGCTCTTTCGGGATGAACCCGGAATTGATTGATCAGGCTCTGACTGGGCAGATTGAGGACGTGAACCACCTGCGCTGGCATCTAGAGGGGATGTTCTGGTCGGGCCGCGTTGGGCTGTGGCTGTTGTGGATTGCCGCGACGCTGACATTGATCACCGGCTATGACTACCTACGTAAAGCCATGCCCCATCTGAAGGAGAGCTAAGCGATGGACGTGCTGTATTTCGCCTGGGTTCGCGAACGGATCGGTCTGCCGAAAGAGCGGGTCGAGACCGAAGCCGCGACGGTTTCCGATCTGGTTGCCGAACTCAGCGCGCGCGAGGACCGCTATGCCGCAGCTTTCGCAGACCTGTCCGCGCTGCGGGTGGCGCTGGATCAGGAACTGTCGGACTTTGACGCTTCGCTGACCGGCGTGCGCGAAGTGGCGTTTTTCCCGCCCATGACAGGCGGTTAAGATGCGCATTGCGGTTCAGGAAGAAGAGTTCGATCTGGGAGCCGAGGCCAACGTCTTTGCCGCCGGTGACGACGCCAACGGGGCGATTGTGACCTTCACCGGTGTTGTGCGCGATCTGGCCTCGGGCGATCTGGATGTGATGGAGATCGAGCATTACCCCGGCATGACTGAACGGGCCCTTACCAAGATTGCCGAAGAAGCGCAGCAGCGCTGGTCTTTAGGCGATGTGCTGGTGATCCACCGTCACGGACGGCTGGCACCGGGGGACCGGATCATGATGGTCGCCACGGCCGCGCGGCACCGTAAGGATGCGTTTGAGGCGGCGGAGTACCTGATGGATTATCTGAAATCCCGCGCACCGTTCTGGAAGAAGGAAATCACCAATTCCGGCGCGCAATGGGTCGACGCCAAGGACGAAGACGAAGACGCGCTGAACCGCTGGTAGTGAGTGGTTCCGGCATCCGTCTGTCGGATGCCGGTCTTTGGCATGCCGGTTTAGCTGCTCTGTTCTGTGTTGCAGGTCCGCGCGGCCTCAATAGCTTTGAGAGTACCGTCGAGGCTTACGGTAAATCCGGTTTCTTTTTCTGGGAAGACGGTCATCTCGTATTTCTTCATGACGTCTTCGACGAATTGTGGATTATTCGCCAGAATATATCCCCCGGTGTACCCGTCCGCGAGGTGCTTTGTCTTCTTGCGCGCTTCGGCTGAATACACGTTGCCATCCAACGACAATATGATTTCTTCCTTTTTGCCTTTCAGACCAATGTCGTTTTGGGTGAAGACACCGAGATATCCCATTTCCTGATCTTTGGTCAGGCCCATTTGAACGACGTTGCTATTCTCATCGACGCGTTCGATCAGGCAGGATCCACGGGTTTCATCTACATAGATGGTCCAGCCGGACTCTTCGCCCCATTTGGTAAAGGTGTCATTCTCTGACGGGATCGCGTCGCTTGAGGCAAGTGCAGCGGTCGTGGAGAAAACCCCAAGGATTGCGGCGGTCTTCAAAGTTGTATTGAAAAGCATAGTACACTCCAGTTTCTTGGATCGTGAACAGTTCAATGTGCAGGCAAAATGCACCAATTCATATTATTGAATTTATTGCCAAAATGAAGATTGTACGCTGTCGTCGGCTAAATCTCGCCGATAAACGCGGGTAATCAAAAGTGGTTACCCAAACCGTTTCGATCAATCCGCGTTGTTGATGCGGCCGCGCATCTCCTCGGCCTCTTGTCGGGCGGCCCGCAGACCGTCCATGGCGGCGGCCAGTTCAGCCTCGGCCTGGGTCAGTTGATTGGTCAGCTCAGCCTCGCGCTGTTGCAGGTAGGTGATCGCCTGATCGCGGGTTTCTTCGGCCTCGTGCAGCTCTTGGCTCATGCGGTCCAGATCGGCCACGTCACTTTGGCGCACGCGTGACAGGCGATGGGCCAGCCAGTTGGCGAACCAGCCCATGCAAAAGGCCGAGAACAGGATAATGGCGGTGGCTATGATGAATTCGATTCTGTTCAACTTACTGGTCCCCTGCATCCGCGTCTGAGGCGGTATTGTCCGTCTGTTCGCCCTCGATCATTTCCGCCTCGATCGCGTCCAGCCCGGTTTCCGGGTTCTCAATCGGTTCGGGCCGGATCAGGCGGAACTCGATCCGGCGGTTTTCTTCGCGGCCTTCTTCGGTGTCGTTATCGGCAATGGGCTGTGATTCCCCGTATCCCATGGCAGTGAAACTGGCGGTGGGCACCCGGCGCGCGCGCAGTTCGTTCAGGATCGATTGCGCCCTCGATTGGCTAAGCTGTTGGTTCATCTCTTCCCGGCCCTGACTGTCGGTGTGGCCCTGAATCTCAAGCCTGATGGGGCCGCATTCGCGCAAGATGTCAGCAATCTGGTTCACCGTATCGCGCGAGTCGGTGGCAACAGTGGCCGAGCCGGGTTCAAAGGCGATCTTGGTGCCCGCCTGAACCTCGGCGATGCGTTCCTCGCAAACTTCGGGATCAGGCAGTTTGTCGGCGGGTTCGGGGGGTTCCTGATGGGTGATCGACAGGGTGAATTCCTGTGCATCGCCCAGCTTCTCGGACAACAGACCCGCGATCTGCGCCTTTGTGTCGGGGTCATGGCTGACACCGGACAACTCAAGATCATCCGGCGTCACCGTCAAAGCACCGTTATGCAGTTGGGCCAGCGCCTCAAGCCCGGTCAGAATGCGCACGGGCCAGCCCGTCGGCAGCCCTTCGGGCGCAATGCGGGTTGCGGTGTGGACCTGTTCCGACCCAAAGGCAGCGCGGGCATAGCTGTCGACCATGTCGCGCTGGGTGTCGTCGCCTAGCCGTCCGCGTATCTGCACCAACCCCTCGGGGCTGCGTGTGGCAGTGAATTCGGGAGGGCCGGACACGGCATCGGTTTCCGGGGGCGGTAGGATCGCGTGCAGGGCAAAGACCGGAGGCAGCGCATTTTCAAGCTCGCCCACCACACGATCAAAGGTCCCGGCATCGATGCCCTGCGCCGCTGCCAGCGTGATATCCGCATCCGACATCGTAACCGATCCGCCACCCAGATCCGCCAGCGCCTGAATGCTCAGCGTGGCGGCGTCAGACCAACGTGGCGAGGGTACGCCCAATCCGATGGTGCAGGAGTAGGTGGCGCTCAGACCGGCCTCTTTCGCTGCGGCAATGATGGCATCGCGGGCTTTTTCGTCTTGCGCCGAACAGGCGTCGAACTGGCCGCCATTTTCGTCGATCAAAAACCGCAACGTAAAAGGCGTGATCACCGGGCGCGGGGCCGAGATCGCCAGGCCGATCCGCAGGCTGGGCGGCGCGGCACGGGTAAGGCTTTGTTCCAGCCGTTCCTTTTCCTGCTGGCTGTCGGCAATTGCGGTGATCTTGACCAGACCCGGGCTGGCTGAGATCTTGGCGCGGGGTAGGCTGGTCAGCGACTCGACGGCATAGGTGATCGCGGCGTCCCAGCCTTTTGGCTTGGGGTAATCGGCGGTTTCCATCAGGTCTGACACTTGGCTGCCATCGCTCAGATCACGCAGCCGCTCCACCAGTGCCTCGCGGTCCTGACTGGCTGGGATCAGGCCGATCACAGAAATCCCGCTGTCGTTGCGCAAAATCTCAGCGGAAAACCGGGGGGCGGCCAGTTGCGAGGTCGGCGCCACATTCATCTCGTCGATCACACGCGAGGTATCGACCTCGGTCCCGGCTGCGGTCAGGGCGTTAAAGCGGGTGGCCTCATCCGTGGCAGTGCCCGTTAGCACAACGCGCAATCCGTCGGAATACACCTCGGCCCAATCGTGCCCCTTCAGGTCCAGCGCACGGCGCACGGCAAATTCAGAGGACTCTTCGACCTTGGTCACCGCAAAGCTGGCCGCCAACAGGCAAAGGCCAGCCGACACGAGGAAGATAAAGGCTACGGCAAAGATATAGGGCAAACGCATGTGCGGGTTAACGACTCCTCAGGCGAATGTGCGAACTCTTACCTAGCCCTGCGCCAAGGTGCAATCAGAGCAACAGTGCGACGCAGAGGAAGATCAGCGGAATAAGGCCGGTGTCCCGATTGGCGCGGAACAATTGCAGCAGCTTCGCGTTATCCTCAAGATCCAACCCGCGCAATTGCCAAGCCATGTGCCAGCCCATCGCCCATGGCCCGGCCAAGGCCACGGCCAAAGACATGATTGAGGCTTGTGCCAGCGCCCCGTCGATAATGGCTAGACCCATCAGGAAAACCGTCGCCACCAGAAAGTACTTCAGCCAGCGCCCTGTATCGGTGCCAAATAGCCGGGCGGTGGATTTGATGCCAATCAGCTCATCATCTTCTGCGTCCTGATGGGCATAGATCGTGTCATAGAACAGCGTCCATGCGATACCTGCCAAGTACAATATGATTGCAGGCGCACTGACCGTGCCCGTATGCGCGGCCCAGGCCAACAGGATGCCCCAGTTGAAGGCAAGCCCCAGAAACACCTGCGGCCACCATGTGAACCGTTTGGCAAAGGGATAGATCGTCACCGGCAGTAGCGACAGCACGCCCATGGCGATGGCGGCCTGGTTGAAGGTCAGCAGAATCCCCAGCGCCAGCAGGCATTGTAGGCCCATCCAGATCACCGCCTGCCGCACACTGACCTGACCGGATGGAATCGGGCGCGAGCGTGTGCGCTCCACCTGCCTGTCGAACTCGCGGTCGGTGATGTCGTTCCACGTACAGCCTGCTCCGCGCATCAGGAATGCGCCAAGGGCGCAGCCGATGGCGATCCACAGATCCTCCCACCTGGGATTGCCGTCGCTAAGGATCGCCAGCGCCAGACCCCACCAGCACGGAATCAGCAGCAACCACGTACCGATGGGCCGGTCCGCGCGGCTGAGGCGCAGATAGGGGCGGGTGAATTCAGGCGCGTGGGTGTCGACCCAGTTGCCGGATACGGCATCGGCGACCTGACCGTCTGGTGTTGGGGCGTTGCCTTGCATATGTAAGGCCTCATGAGTGCAAAGATCAGACTGTATGTAGAGCACCCTCTGGGTCAGGGGCAATCCGTTGATTTGACGCGCGAGCAGGCCCATTACCTGTTCGGTGTCATGCGCCTGGCTGTGGGCGGCCACGTGGCCCTGTTCAATGGCCGGGACGGAGAGTGGTTGGCCGATGTTGCCGAAGCGGGAAAGCGCGGTGGCGTTCTGACCTGTGTGGAACAGACCAAGCCGCTGCAAATGCCGCCCGATCTGTGGTTCCTGTTCGCGCCGATCAAAAAGGCGCGCACTGATTTCATCGTTGAAAAGGCGGCGGAAATGGGTGCGGCTCGGATCCTGCCCGTGCAGACCGAGTTCACCAATTCCGAACGTATCCGACAGGACCGCCTGCAAGCCCACGCGGTTGAGGCCGCCGAGCAATGTGGAGGCACCTTCGTGCCCGAGGTCGCTGATCTACAACGGCTTGACCGTGTTCTGGATGCATGGCCCGATGGCCGTCTGCTGATGTTTTGTAACGAGGCCGAGGTCGGCTCGGCGCTGCGATTGGCAGCAAACAAAAAAGGACAGCCTTGGGCCATACTGATCGGCCCCGAGGGTGGTTTTTCAGACCGAGAACGCGCCCGGCTAACGGGCTTGCCCTTTACCCATGTGGTCAGTCTGGGCCCACGCATCCTGCGCGCCGATACTGCGGCGGTTGCTGCACTGACCATGTGGCAACAGGCGCTGGGCGATTGGTCGTGAGGCCCCCGCCACGTCTTCATGTGTTGACGGCGACGCGTTCTAACCGGGCGGTTGTGCTTCGACGTGGACCATCCGATCAAGTCGCCGTCCTTTTGTGGAACCGACGCAGCAACCAGATTCAACTTGGTCAATGGCTGAAGGCCCGTGTCCATGAGTTCAGGTGCGATATATCACCAGATGGCCGCCATCTGGTTTACTTTGCTTGCCGAAATGGGCGCTGCTGGACAGCAGTGTCGCGGGTACCTTGGATCAAAGCCCTGGCCTTTTGGCCGCAATCAGACAGTTGGCATGGTGGCGGTGCTTTCACGGATGACGGGCAGTTGTGGCTGAATGGATCAGCGCCGCCCAAAGTTTTGCCAGATGGCCTTTCCCCGGCGGCTACGGATGCCTTTCCTCACGCAACAGACGGCTTTTACATGGGCAATCTTGTTTGGCGTCGGCTTGAACAGCGCGGGTGGAATCATCTGCGTGGCAGCGGATATGACGCCGAATTACAGCTTGATCTGGTCGCCAATTGGAAACTGAATCAGTCCTTTGTTTTGGGAGCAGGGAACCGCTCGCTTATTTCGTCGCGGTTTGCTTTGGAATCCACAGCGGATCAGTCGCAAACGGCGCTATATGGATGGGAATGGGCGGATCGACATGGATCCAGCGTGCAATGGGCAGAGGCAGGGGCATTGTGGCAGGCACATATTTCCGGAAACGGAACCCTTGAAGATCGGCGATTGCTTTACGATTTCACGAGTATGGAATTCGAAGCACTATCAGCGCCATACGAAGGCGTAAACACAGGAGCAGACCGTTGAGTTTCATCCGACCCGAAGCCAAACTGACCCTATGGCGCTGGCGCGAAGTGCTGGTGGCGGGGGCTGTCCTGCTGGTGGGGCTCAGCTGGATCAGCGGCCCCGGTGGGTTGCTGGGATGGCTCGGCTGGGTGCTGGTTCTGGTCTCAGTCGCGCTTGCGGTCATCGGCATTCAGCGTGCCCGCTTCCGCACCGGGGCCGGTGGACCGGGCGTAGTAACCATTGACGAAGGCCAGATCACTTATCTGGGCCCGTTGGACGGCGGCATAGTCGCTGCGCGTGAAATTGAGCGTCTGGCGCTGGACCCGACGTCGTCGCCTGCGCATTGGGTGCTGGAACAACCGGGTCAGCCGGTGCTTCACATTCCTGTGAATGCCGAAGGGGCCGAGGCGCTGTTCGATGTCTTCTCGGCGCTGCCGGGGCTGAAAACCGAACAAATGCTGGCGGAACTGAACAGTGGCACGGCACATCAGGTGGTGATCTGGGAACGTACACCCTCGCGTCCGGCGCATCTCAGGCTGCATTGACACTGGCGCGGTTTCCGACCACGAAAGACCGAACGACAGACACATCAGGATCGGAGAACGGTTCATGTCCATCCCCCAGTCCGGCGGCGGACCGATCGAACGCCATGAGCAACTGGCCGAATATCTGGAATCGGGCTGCAAGCCCAAACAGGATTGGCGCATCGGGACCGAGCATGAAAAGTTCGGCTATTGCAAAGACACGCTGAAGCCGCTGCCCTATGAGGGCGAGCGCTCGATTCTGGCCGTTCTGAAAGGTCTACGCGACCTGCACGATTGGGAGCCGCTGGAAGAAAACGGCAAGCTGATCGGCCTGCAAAAAGACGGCGCCAATGTCTCGCTGGAACCTGGTGGACAGTTGGAACTGTCGGGTGCGCCTTTGGAAACCATCCATGAGACCTGTGACGAAGTGAACGCGCATCTGCGCGACGTGAAGGATATTGCTGACAAGATCGGCGTCGGCTTCATCGGTCTTGGTGCCGCGCCAACGTGGTCGCACGACGATATGCCCCTGATGCCCAAGGGCCGCTACAAGCTGATGAACGACTACATGGAGAAAGTCGGCACCATGGGTCGGTCGATGATGCGCCGGACCTGCACGGTTCAGGTCAATATCGACTTTGGGTCCGAGGCCGACATGGTGCAGAAACTGCGCGTTGCGTTGGCCTTGCAGCCGGTGGCAACGGCGCTGTTCGCCAACTCTCCGTTCTTCGATGGCAAACCCAACGGCCAAAAAAGCTGGCGCAGCTATATCTGGCAGCATCTCGACGATGCGCGTACCGGGATGCTGCCCTTTGTGTTCGAGGACGGGTTCGGGTTCGAACGCTGGGTCCAATACGCATTGGATGTGCCGATGTATTTCGTCTATCGCGACGGTCAGTATATCGACGCGTTGGGACAGTCCTTCCGCGACTTCCTGCAGGGCAAACTGCCCGCGCTGCCGGGTGAAACGCCGACCCTGTCGGATTGGGCCGATCACTTAACCACGGCCTTCCCCGAGGCGCGGATCAAGAAGTTCATGGAGATGCGCGGCGCTGATGGGGGCCCCTGGCGACGCCTGTGTGCGCTGCCTGCGTTCTGGGTTGGCCTGACCTATGATCAGGGCGCGCTTGATGCAGCCTGGGATCTGGTCAAAGGCTGGGACGCGGACACTCGCGAGGCACTGCGTGTCGAGGCCGCAAAAGACGGGCTGCAGGCACAAGTCGGCAACATCAACATGCACGATCTGGCGCGCGAGGTGGTCTCGATTTCCGAGGCCGGTCTGAAATCCCGTGCCTTCCCCGGTGCAGGTGGCCTGGTCCCGGATGAGACGCATTTCCTCAACGCGCTGAAGGACAGCATCGAAACCGGCAAGGTTCCGGCGGATGAGTTGCTGGATCACTACAATGGCGACTGGAATGGCGATCTGACGCGGGTGTTCCCGGAATACAGCTATTGATCCGCGCCGTGCGGCTTGCATTCACCGGGATTGGCCGATAGCAGGTTCTGGACCAAATTCAGGGGCCAGTTCGGAAAGCGTCATGGACGATCTTAAGTCAAAATATCTGGGGCAGATTGCTGAGGCAGGCGACGAAAATGCGCTTGAGGCGATCCGCGTCGCCGCCGTGGGCAAAAAGGGCGAGGTCGCGCTGAAGATGCGCGAGCTGGGCAAGATGACGCCCGAGGAGCGGCAGGTCGCAGGCCCCGCGCTGAACGCTCTGAAGGACGAGATCAACTCGGCCCTGTCCGCCAAGAAATCCGCTTTGGCTGATGCCGCACTGGATGAGCGTCTGCGCACCGAATGGCTGGACGTCACCCTGCCGACCCGCGCGCGCCGTCAGGGTTCGATCCACCCGATCAGTCAGGCGACCGAGGAACTGACCGCGATCTTTGCCGAACTGGGCTTCTCGGTGGCCGAAGGGCCGCGGATCGAAGACGACTGGTACAACTTTGACGCCCTGAACATCCCCGGCCACCACCCCGCGCGGGCCGAGATGGACACGTTCTATATGCACCGCGCCGAGGGCGATAACCGCCCGCCGCACGTGCTGCGCACCCATACATCTCCGGTGCAGATCCGTTCGATGGAGAAACAGGGCGCGCCGATCCGCGTCATCTGTCCGGGCGGCGTCTATCGCGCCGACTATGATCAGACCCACACGCCGATGTTCCATCAGGTCGAAGGGCTGGCCATCGACAAGGACATTTCGATGGCGAACCTGAAATGGGTTCTGGAAGAGTTCGTGAAGGCGTTCTTTGAGGTCGACGATGTCGAACTGCGCTTCCGCGCCTCGCACTTCCCATTCACCGAGCCGTCGGCCGAGGTCGATATCCGCTGTTCCTGGGATAACGGTCAGCTGAAGATCGGCGAGGGCGACGACTGGATGGAGATTCTTGGTTCGGGCATGGTCCACCCCAAGGTGATCGCCGCCGGTGGTATCGACCCCGAGGTCTATCAGGGCTTTGCCTTCGGGATCGGGATCGACCGTCTGGCGATGCTAAAATACGGAATCCCGGATTTGCGGGCGTTCTTTGATTCCGACCTGCGCTGGCTGCGCCACTACGGGTTTGCGGCGCTGGATATGCCGAACCTGCATGGTGGTTTGTCGCGTTGAGTAAGATGGTCCACCTTTTCACTTTCGCGTGCCGGAATGCGGAGAACATCCGGAGGGGCATTGAGGCAAAGAAGTGGGCCGTGGCCACGGTATCTGACCAGTCAATGAAAGCGCGCAGGACAAAGGCAAAAAAGTATCTTGAGCTAGGCTCGCGAGGATTGCTGTATTGCAATCCTTTGCAATCTTTCACTACGCCTTTTGTCGTCACGTCCGAACCTGCATTGTATTCGGTAGAGCAAGAAGTTTGGCCTGAGGCATGGTCGATCCCATTCGGTATTCAGCCTCTTGGAGACCTTTCAAAGACTCTGCATAAGGATACCGCACGAAACAGGTGGTCGTTCCTAGCTCATAGAATGAGTTTCGATGGCTACAACTCTGTTTCGGCTGCTATGAACTTTACTGGTGCAACGGTGTTCTCGCCGCTGTCGATTTCGGACCAAGATTGGGACTGCATTCTTAGCGACCTTTCGACAAGTTAAGCGGCGCCCGACATGCGGATCGTACATTACGGAACAAATCGAAATTTGAGCTGTCGATTTTCCAAAATTTAGCGCGGAACAAGGCCGATAGGCCACCGCGCCATCGCCAGACCGCCCGCACGGGCTGGCGATTTGTCTCCGCAGGCACTCCGTTTGAACGCTACACGGACTTGGTCAGCATAAATTGCCGACCACACCCCGTGGATCGCCATCCCGCGGTCTGGCGATAGCGCGGCTTGTTACATGCGCCCACGGGGTTGTGACGTGACAGCGGGCGCAGGCTCGCTAGGGTTCGTCAGATGATTTGCCGACTGCTCTGCCTCTTCCTGCTGATCGCCACTCAAGCCATCGCTATCGATACCTGCCACGGCGATACCGCCTGTCAGGTTGGTGACCGCTCGTATCATGTACTGGAGCCGGACGGGTGGGATGGCGAAACGCCTCTGCCCGTTTTGCTGCATTTCCATGGCTGGGCGCGGCAGGGGAATGTGGTGGTGAACCATGAACGTATTGCAGGGGCTACGAAGCTGCGCGGTGTGTTGCTGGTGGCCCCGAACGGGTTGGGCAAAAGCTGGGATTTTTGGACGTCGGACACCGGCGATGTGCCTTTTGCTGACCGGGTGTTAGAGGATGTCGCCAGACGGTATCCGATTGACCCGGAGCGCATCTATGTCTCGGGCTATTCCTTTGGCGGCGCGATGGCGTGGCGCTATGTCTGCCAGTCGGGGAATGACACGGCGGCGCTGCTGGCCGTTGCGGGCAGCATCCGCCAGACTGAGGAGTGCCCGCAGGCCCCGCGTGAGGTGCGCCATGTGCATGGCCTTAGCGATACGGTGATGGATTTCCCCTATGGCTCGGATGGCGACACCACCTATCCGGTGGCGCTGTGGCGGCAGAAATACGGCTGCCACGACGCGACCCCGCGTGGAGATTGGAGCGTGGTGCCGATCCTGACGCTCAGCCGCATGGAGTGGACCGATTGCGCGCAGGGGCAGGTGGTGTTGGACACGCATCCGGGCGGGCATTTCATCCCCCACGGCTGGATCGGACGGCAGTTGGATGAATTGTTGGGCCGCACCCCAAGCTATCCCTGAACCGTTTGACATCGCCGTGCGTCCCCCTTCCAGTTAGGCGAAACGATCTGACACGGGATTCCTTGCCGCATGAAACTGCTTTTGCCCTTCGCCCTGATCCTTGCCGCCGCAACCGCCTTTGCGCGTGACATCTATCCGCCGGTTGACGTGCTGCTGCAGACCGAAACTTCGGTCATCGGCGAGGCGCTGGAATATCCCGACGGCACCCCGCAGATCACCATGGCCATCGTCACCATGCAGCCCGGTCAGAAAACCGGCCTGCACCGTCATGACGCTCCGCTGGCGGCCTATATCCTCGAAGGTGAGATCACCGTCGATTACGGCGATGCGGGCAACCGGACCTATAAGGAAGGTGATGCGCTGGTTGAGGCGTTCCGGTCGCCCCATGCGGGTGAGAATACCGGCGACGGGATCGCGCGGATTTTGGCGGTGTTTGCTGGATCGGACAGCGTTGCCAACACAGTGACCGCGGAGTAGGCGCGGCGGTTCTACGCGCCCTCTTTCCCCTCTGCGCATTATCCGGTAAACGCGGTCTGACCCGAGATTTACTGGCGGAAACCGACCGATGAAATTCACTCTTTCCTGGTTGAAAGACCACCTCGACACCAACGCTTCGGTGGATGAGATTGCTGAGGCGCTGACTGATCTGGGCCTTGAGGTCGAAGAGATCGTGAACCCGGCGGACCGGCTGAAGGACTTTACCCTTGGGTATGTGAAACACGCCGAGAAACACCCCGACGCTGACAAGCTGCGCGTCTGTAAGGTGGACACCGATGAGGGTGAATTGCAGATCATCTGCGGTGCCCCCAACGCGCGTGAAGGGATCACCGTCGTGGTTTGCAAACCGGGCATGTATATCCCCGGTCTGGACCTGACCATCAGTGTCGGCAAGATCCGCGGCGTCGAAAGCTATGGCATGATGGCATCCGAGCGCGAGTTGGAGCTGTCGGATGAGCATGACGGCATCATCGAGCTGCCTTCGGGCAAGGTAGGTGACAAATTCATCGACTGGCTGGCCGAAAATGAGCCATCCAAGGTCGACCCGATGATCGAGATCGCGATCACCCCGAACCGCCCCGATGCGCTGGGCGTCGAAGGGATTGCCCGCGATCTGGCCGCGCGTGGCATTGGTAAGTTGAAACAGCGTGACTACACTCCGGTGCCGGGTGATTTCGAAAGCCCAGTCAAAGTGACGATTGATGAGGATACGCTGGACGGCGCGCCCCATTTCACCGGACGTCTGATCAAGGGCGTTAAGAACGGACCCAGCCCGCAATGGCTGCAGGATCAGTTGAAGGCCATCGGTCTGCGTCCGATTTCGGCATTGGTAGACATCACCAACTATATGACCTTTGACCACAATCGCCCGCTGCACGTCTTCGATGCGGACAAGGTGCATGGCAATCTGCGGGTACATCGCGCCAAGGGTGGTGAGAAGCTGGTTGCGCTGGACGAGAAAGAATACACTCTGCAGCCTGGCATGATGGTGATTTCCGACGACAAAGGCCCGGAATCCATTGCCGGTATCATGGGCGGTGAGGAAACCGGCTGTACCGAAGAAACAGTGAATGTCTTCCTAGAAAGCGCGTTCTGGGATCACGTGCAGATCGCCCTGACGGGGCGGGCTTTGAAAATCAATTCGGATGCGCGCTATCGGTTCGAACGTGGGGTAGACCCGGAATACACGCTGGAAGGGTTGGAGCAGGCAACGCAGATGATTTTGGATATCTGCGGTGGCGAAGTGTCCAAGGTCGTGGAAGCGGGCAAAGCGCCGGATCATTCGCGCGCCTTTAAACTGGATGCCGAGCGGGTGCAGTCTCTGGTCGGAATGGAAATCCCCGAAAGCGAACAACGCCAGACCCTGACTCGTCTGGGTTTCCGCCTTGAGGGCGAGATGGCGCATGTTCCCAGCTGGCGCCCAGATATCATGGGTGAGGCCGATCTGGTGGAAGAGGTCGCGCGGATTGCATCCCTGACCAAGCTGCAGGGCAAACCGCTGCCGCGTATCACCGATGGCATCCCGAAACCGGTGATGACCCCGACACAACGCCGTCAATCGATGGCGCGCCGCACCTGCGCAGCGCTGGGGTACAATGAGTGTGTTTCCTACACTTTCATCGATCAGGCCTCGGCGGCCTTGTTTGGTGGCGGGGACGAAGCGACGCAGTTGGAAAACCCGATCTCGACCGAGATGAGCCACATGCGCCCCGATCTGCTGCCCGGTCTGCTGCAGGCCGCCGCCCGCAATCAGGCGCGTGGCTACGCGGATGTGGCGTTGTTCGAGGTCGGTCCAGTGTTCCATGATGGTGAACCGGGAGATCAAAAAACGCAGATCACCGGTCTGCTGGTTGGTCGTAATGGTTCCAAGGACGTGCATGGGGCATCGCGCCCGGTCGACGTGTTCGATGCCAAAGCGGATGCCGAGGCGGTGCTGGCCGCCATTGGCGCACCCGCCAAGGTGCAGATCCTGCGTGACGGCGATGCCTGGTGGCATCCGGGGCGTCACGGCAAAATCTGTCTGGGCCCGAAAAAGGTGCTGGGCGTCTTTGGCGAGTTGCACCCTCGTGTGTTGCAAGCGCTGGATATCAAAGGCCCGGCGATGGCCTTTACGATCTGGCCGGACGAGGTGCCTCTGCCCCGTAAATCCGGCGCCACCCGTGCTGCGCTGGAACTGCGTGACCTGCAAGCGGTTGAACGTGACTTTGCCTTTGTAGTTGACGAGGGGGTCGAGGCGCTGACGCTGGTCAACGCCGCGGCCGGTGCTGACAAGGCGCTGATCGAGGATGTGCGTGTCTTTGATGAATTCATCGGTGGCAGTCTGGGCGAAGGTAAAAAATCGCTGGCAATCACCGTGCGCCTGCAGCCAACCGACGCGACGCTGAAGGAAAAAGACATCGAAGCGGTGGCCGAGAAGATCATCGCCAAGGTCTCCAAGGCGACGGGCGGTGTGTTGCGCGGATAGGGGCCCTGCCATAAGACTTCAAAAAAACGCGCTTCCGGGCGCGTTTTTCGTTTCACCTACGGGAATTAGGGCGTGTTTGGGATAAGTGTTTCTGGATTTTCTTGATTGGGCTTCCCGCAAATGCGCCTTAAGTAGGTTCCAAATCAATACCGGAGGTCGACATGGGCTTGAACGTATACCTATCAGGGGAAATTCACACCGATTGGCGTGAGCAAATTATCGACGGCGCACAGGGATTGGACATCACCTTCAACAGCCCCGTCACCGATCACGACGCCAGCGACGATTGCGGTGTGGCTATTTTGGGCGAAGAGCCGAACAAATACTGGCACGACCACAAGGGCGCGATGGTCAACGCGATCCGGACGCGCAAAGGGATCGCGGATGCAGATGTGGTGGTCGTCCGGTTTGGCGAGAAATACAAACAGTGGAACGCTGCCTTTGATGCAGGTTATGCGGCAGCGCTGGGCAAGTCGCTGATCGTCCTACACGGCCCCGATCATCAGCATGCGCTGAAAGAGGTGGACGCCGCAGCCCTAGCCGTGGCCGAACAACCCTCGCAAGTGGTTGAGGTCCTGCGCTATGTGCTGACCGGCACGCTGCCAGGCTGAATTGACCCATTGAAATTGGGCTTGCAGCATAGTGTGGCTGCAGGCCCGAGGGTGCGGGCGGTCAGTCCCGTGGCGGTGTCACAAGACCTTTCTGAACGGCAGGGCGTTCCAGAAAACGGTCCAAATAAGCTGTTACATTTGTGTGGTCGTCCCATCCGACCAGTTCTCTGGCACCATAGAAATCTAGTCCGCGCAGCCAGGGCGCGATGGCTATGTCGGCAATCGAATAATCTCCGGCGACCCAGTCCTGCCCTTCAAGCTGCTGGTTCAACACGTTCAGCAGCCGTTTGGCCTCGTTCACATATCGCTCGCGGGGGCGGGGGTCTTCGATCTCGCTACCAGCGAATTTGTGGAAAAAGCCAAGCTGGCCGAACATTGGACCAATGCCGCCCATCTGAAACATCAGCCATTGAGTGACCTGGTGCTTGTCTGCCTGGGTCTGACCAATAAACTTGCCCGATTTTTCGGCCAGATACAGCAGGATGGCACCGCTTTCGAACAAACCAATGGGCTTTCCGTCCGGGCCGTCCGGGTCGATGATTGCGGGGATCTTGTTGTTGGGGTTCAGCGACAGGAACTCGGGGCTTTTGACATCCGCCTCCGACAGGGTGACCTTGTGTGCCTCATACGGCAGGCCGGTTTCTTCCAGCATGATCGAGGCTTTGACCCCATTGGGCGTGGGGAAGGAATACAGCTGAATCCGGTCCGGGAACTGTGCGGGCCAGCGATTCATGATCGGGTGTGGTTTGGTGTCCAGCATTGGGGGGCTCCTGAGTGGATACCCCCAGAACGTAGGGCGCGAGGGGCCATCTTGTAAGCCCCCGAAGCTGTGCGCGACCGGTCAGCGCGTGTTTGCTGGCGAACAACGGGGAAATCCGGTGGAACTGGCACCTAGACCAAAGCGTGTTTTTGCCTCAGACTTTGGCAATTCCCGCGCGAAAGCCGCGGGTTTCTTGTTGTTGAAAGGAGATGGCCGTGGATGAGGTCGTAACACAGGTGGGCGCGTTTGCGCCGCTGATCATGAACGCGGTCAAGGCGCTGATCGTTCTGATCCTTGGCTGGATCGTGGCTGGGGCCGTGGGCGGCCTAGTGCGTCGCCGGATCAACTCGACTCCGCAGATTGATCCGACGTTGGGCAACTTCTCAGCCAGCCTGGTGAAATGGGTCATCCTCGCGATGGTTCTGGTGGCCGTTCTGGGGATCTTCGGGATCGAAGCCACAAGTATCGTTGCCATTCTGGGTGCCGCGTCACTGGCCATTGGTCTGGCGCTACAAGGGACGCTCAGCGATCTGGCGGCCGGTGTCATGCTGGTGGTGTTTCGTCCCTACAAGTTAGGTCAATATGTGGATATTGGCGGCACGGCCGGGACGGTGAAAGACCTGAACCTGTTCACCACCGAACTGGTGACGCCGGACAATGTGCAGATCATTGTCCCCAACGGGCAATCCTGGGGGTCGATCATCACCAACTATTCGGCGCATGACACAAGGCGTGTCGATCTGGTGTTTGGTATCGACTATGGCGACAACGCGGACGAAGCGATGAAGATCATTCTGGATGTCGCCAAGGCGGACGAGCGTATTCACAGCGATCCCGAACCTTGGGTGCGCGTGACCAACCTGGGCGACAGCTCGGTCGATCTGACGGCCCGCCTGTGGTGCGCAGCGGCGGATTATTGGGACGTGAAGTTCGAAATCACCAAAGCGGTGAAAGAGGCGTTCGACGCAAAAGGCGTGTCGATCCCGTATCCGCATTCGGTAGAGATTCACAAAGAGGGGTGAACGCTTCCGTCCGGTGATCGGGCATTGAAATGCCCTCCTCCGGTTGGGCCCGGCGCCGCGCTGATCGCGCGGCGTTTTTTGTGCCGCGCGCGGGTCGTTGTACTTAGCGTGGCAACAAAAAAGGCGCCCTCATCCGAGGGCGCCTTTCGATTTCTGTATATCAGCCTTAGGCGTTGACGATGTCCTTGGGCGATACAACGTCCAGACCCAGTGCAACACCAACCGCGTCATAGGTCAGTTTTCCGGCATGCACGTTCAGACCAGCCAACAGGTGCGGGTCATCCTGGCAAGCCTTTTTCCAGCCTTTGTCGGCCAGCGACAGCATGAACGGCATGGTCGCGTTGCCCAATGCGATGGTCGAGGTGCGCGCAACGGCACCCGGCATGTTGGCAACGCAATAGTGCATGATGCCGTCGACTTCGTAGATTGGGTCAGCATGGGTTGTTGCTTTGGAGGTTTCAAAGCAGCCACCCTGGTCGATCGCAACGTCAACCAGAACCGCGCCGGGCTTCATGGTCGAAAGCTGTTCGCGTGTCACCAGTTTAGGAGCAGCCGCGCCCGGGATCAGAACGGCGCCGATAACCATGTCGGCATCCTGGATCAGTTCGGCGGTGGCACCAGCGGTCGAGTATTGGTTCTTGAAGGTTCCGCCATACACGTCATCGAGGTAACGCAGACGCGGAAGCGAGCGGTCCAGGATGGTAACATCTGCGCCCATGCCAGCCGCGATTTTCGCGGCATGCGTACCAACAACGCCGCCACCGATCACAACGACCTTGGCCGGTCCAACGCCGGGAACGCCGCCCATCAGAACGCCACGACCGCCATTTGCCTTTTGCAGGGTCCACGAGCCTACCTGCGGCGCCAGACGACCGGCAACTTCGGACATCGGGGCCAGCAGCGGCAAACCACCGCCAGGTGCGGTGACGGTTTCGTATGCAATCGCGGTGCAGCCCGATGCCAGCAGGTCGTGGGTCTGATCTGGATCGGGTGCCAGGTGCAGGTAAGTGAACAGCAACTGGCCTTCACGCAGCATCTTGCGCTCGACCGCCTGGGGTTCCTTGACCTTGACGATCATGTCGGCAGTGGCGAACACCTCTTCTGCGGTGTCCAGGATCTGGGCGCCAGCAGCGATGTAGGATTCGTTGTCAAAGCCCGAACCGATCCCGGCACCGGTTTCGATTACAACTTCGTGGCCGCGCGCGACGGCTTCTTGTGCCGCGTTGGGCGTCATGCCGACGCGGAATTCCTGCGGTTTGATTTCCTTGGGGCAACCGATCTTCATTTTTCGCTCCTCCATTCATAAACTGCCTAAATAATGGGCGATCCAGAGCGCAATTTCTGTGAAACTCTGCCTGCAAAATTGCTTTTTTTCAGGAGAATCTTCGTTATATAGTCGGAAACTCGCAAAGGATTTGCGCAAATGAGCTTGGATGCGACGGATAAAAAGATTCTGGCAGCCCTTCAGCGGGATGGCCGTATGTCAAATGCGGAACTGTCCGAGCAGGTGAATCTGTCGCCTTCGGCCTGTCACCGGCGCGTTCAGCGGCTAGAAGCTGAAGGCTATATCCGCAAATACGTGGCGCTGCTGGATGCGCGCAAGATGAATGTGCCCACGACGGTGTTTGTCGAGATCACGCTGCAAGGGCAAGCCGAAGAGCTCCTGAATGCGTTCGAAAAATCCGTGGCGCGCATTCCTGATGTGCTTGAATGCCACCTCATGGCCGGTACGGCGGACTATATTTTGAAGGTTGTCGCCGAGAACACCGAGGATTTTGCCCGTATCCATCGCCAGTATTTGTCGCGACTGCCGGGGGTGGCGCAGATGCAAAGTTCCTTCGCGCTGCGTACGGTGTTCAAGACCACTGCGTTGCCGGTGTGACGTTCAACCCGGGCCGGGATAGGTGAACAGGGCCAGGTGCAGGGCGTTAAAGCCAAAATGCATCAGAACCGGCACCCAAAGCCGCCCGGTTGCGTAATACCCCAATCCGCAGGCGGCCCCGAGGATCGAGGCGAAGACGACCAGTGCCGGGCCACCGCCCGCATGGGCCAGACCGAACAGCAGGCTGGCAGCTGCGATCCCGAGCGCCACGCCGATTTTCGACGTCAGGACCGATTGCAGATAGCCACGGAAAAAAGCCTCTTCAGTCAGGCAGGTCAGGAATAGGTTTGAAAACGCAAAAATCAGCCACCATGCGGGCAGGTCGATCTCGGGCCGTACCGCACCCAAGGAAAGACCCAACGCAAACAGGGCGGGCAGTGCCGCCAACCCGATCAACAAAGGCCCGGTTCTGACCAGCCGCGCGCCATGGATCATGCCTGGCCAAGCCAGCAGAACGGCAAACAAGACCATTGGTTTGTCCAGGTTGAGATACATTGTGAACGCAGCGCTGCCCGGGCCTGCCTGTACCTGATTCAGAACCAATAGATTGTGAAACCCGGGGATCAGATGCGCACCCAGAGCCAGACACCACAGGATCAACACCAGATGCCCGAAAACGGCGGGCACACCGGTCAGACGGCGCAACCCTAAAGCACCCAGCAAGCCCGCTGCCGTGATTGCCAAGGCCAGCGGGGTCAGCAGGCCAAGCACTGTTGCTGAACCTAGGAACACTGCCAACAGGGCCAGACCCAGCCCTTGTCGGCCTGATACCATGCCTATTTGTGCGGCAATCAATATGAACCAGGGCCAGATCGCAGGCAGTAGGGAAATGAAATGCGCCACATTCACCTCAGGGGGGTTGAAGGGTACTTGTGCCGACGGAATGATCCCTCTGGCAAGTAGGTTTGGGGCGGATTTATGCCAACCTGTTGGTAATGCGGCAAATCTGCCGCTTGTATCCTTGGGCGTGTAGGTTCAGATTTAGAAAAGGACCAAACCTCTTTTCGCATCGCCTTGACCTTGCTGCCATAAGCGGTTTCGCTTGGGGAAGGGCTTTATCAATTCTTCTGATGACATCAGGCGGTTACACGCGCGTTGTATGGTCCGGACCCGATAGACGATAAGGATAAGACCTTGGCTTACGAACATAACGATGCCCCAAAAGATTGGCTGGAAGCCGAGTTGGAAGACACGCTGGACGAAGATTTCGAGATCGAGTTCAGCGAACCCATGCTCTCGATGGAAGTCCGCAAGATCTATAAGGATCAGCATCCCGACATGCTGGATCGCAAGGTCTATTTCCGCAATCTGCTGCGCTTGCAGGCCGAATTGATCAAGGTTCAGGACTGGGTACAGCACACCGGGGCCAAAGTGTGCATCCTGTTCGAAGGGCGTGACAGCGCCGGCAAGGGCGGCGTTATCAAGCGTATTACCCAGCGTCTGAATCCACGGGTCGCGCGTGTGGTCGCCTTGCCTGCGCCCAGCCGCCGGGAGCAAAGCCAGTGGTATTTCCAGCGCTATGTACCGCATCTGCCCGCGGCCGGCGAAATCGTGTTGTTCGACCGATCCTGGTACAACCGCGCTGGGGTGGAACGGGTGATGGGGTTTGCGTCCGAGGATCAGGTCGAACAGTTCTTTCAGGACGTTCCCGAATTCGAACGGATGCTGGTGCGGTCGGGGATCATTTTGCTGAAATATTGGTTCTCAATCACTGATGAAGAACAGCAGTTGCGGTTCCTCATGCGCATTCACGACCCGATGAAACAGTGGAAACTGTCGCCGATGGATCTGGAATCCCGCATCCGCTGGGAGGCCTATACCAAGGCCAAAGAAGACATGTTGTTCCGCACCAACATTCCCGAGGCGCCCTGGTATATCGTCGAAGGCAATGACAAGAAACGCGAGCGCCTGAACTGTATCGAGCATCTTCTGACCAAGATTCCCTATACGGATGTTCCACAGGAAAAGGTCGAATTACCGGATCGAAGATACAACCCGGAATATGAACGGCGCGTTCTGCCGGATGAGCTGCACGTCCCCAAAATCTATTGATCAAAAGAAAACGCCCCCAAAATCGGGGGCGTTTTAGTTTGGAATACAGTGGGGCTCAGAACATGAAATGTTCGTTTGCCAGGTCCGCGATCTGCGTGTTTTGCAGGGTCAGAGTATTTCCCGCATTGTCATCGATGATCACATCATTGCCGGATTGCGAAATGTGGTTGTTCATCAGATCGCTATATCCGGTGATCGCACCATTCAGACTGAGGTCGATGAAGTCCTCAGAGGTGAAATCCGTGACGGTGTCCGGCCCGATGGTGAATACGAACGTATCCGCCCCGTTGCCGCCGGTCATTGTGTCAATGCCGCGGGCACCGATCAGAGTATCGTCGTCGTCGCCTCCGATCAGGGTGTCGCGGCCACGGCCACCCCTAAGCACGTCGTTGCCAGAGCCGCCCTGCAACCTGTCGGCACCCATGCCCGATTGCAGCCAGTCATTCCCGGTCGCACCCATCAACAAATCGCCGCCTTGGCCACCCAGAAGGACGTCATTGCCGCCATGACCGCTCAGCGTGTCATCGCCGGTGCCGCCGGTCAGCGTGTCGCGGCCGAAGCCGCCGTCAAGAATGTCATCGCCGTCGCCGCCGTTCAGCGCGCCGGCCTGACCGGCTTTCAGAATGAACCAGTTATCTGATGCATCGCCCACTGTGCCTGCGTCCACGGCCTGTTGGCCGGGCTGGGTAGGTGTGTCACCACCCGAACCACCGCCTGACCCGCCGGTGTCCAACTGAACCGGTGCCGAGGTCGTGGCAAAGTTCTGGGTCACGATCACGGCATCCCAACCGTTGAAATTGCCCTCTTCAATGCCGATCCCGATATATTCGAAATCGGGGTTCAATATGTTGGCCCGGTGGCCGGGACTGTTCATCAGGCTTTGGTGAAGCTGCACCACGTCGTCGCTGGCACCTGCAGCACCGCGTTCGGATTGCCAGGCGATGTTTTCACCCGATCTCCAACTGCCGGTGAAATCGAAACCGGCATCTCTCATCCGCTGGGTCGCGCTCGAGCCGCCCTGACCGGTGTGGCTGAAGATATCTGTCTGCAGCATCCATTCGCTGTGATCTTCGGCCGAGTCGTTCAGCTGAAGCTCAAGCTTGAGGGGTTGCAGCCCCCGACTTGTGCGTTCGTCATTGATCAATGCAAGCATCTGCCGTTCTAGATTGCTGGCCGTTGACATGATTCTGCCTCCAATTGAATTGAGTTATTTTGGCGAGACATTAATGGCGAGAATTTGACGGGATACAGACACAATCTGGACACCCCGACCCGTTCGGCGATTTGCCACCGCCTGATTCGCGTTGTTTGTGCGAAAAACTGCGCAAGTGCGCTGTGAAAGCGGTGTGAGGCACCGTTTCAGTGCCTCACACGCTGCATCGAACCTTAGACAAAGTCCATCATGCATCCGCTGTCGGCCGGTATCAGGATAAAGAAGTCATCCGGTGCGTCCGCCTCCATGACCGGGGCATCGTCATTCGCCGCCGGAGTGTCGTCGCACATATCCAGGGTCAGCATGAAATCGTCCTCGGTGGTGTCCGCATCGGTCACCATCGGGTCGTCATTCATTCTGAAATCGTCGACCAGCGCCAACAGGTCGTTCACGAAATCCTCGATTGCCGCCAGGAATTCTTCCACGTCGAAGCAAACGCCTGCAGTCGTATCGGTGACATCCGGTTCAGGTGTTTCCGGGTCTTCGGTCTCGGTGACGTCAGTGTCCGGTGTTTCTTCGCCCGGTTCGTCGGTCTCGGTGACATCGGTGTCTGGTGTTTCCTCAACCGGGTCGTCGGTCTCGGTGACGTCGGTGTCTGGTGTTTCCTCAACCGGGTCGTCGGTCTCGGTGACATCGGTGTCTGGTGTTTCCTCAACCGGGTCGTCGGTCTCGGTGACGTCGGTGTCTGGTGTTTCTTCGACTGGGTCGTCGGTCTCGGTGACATCGGTGTCCGGTGTTTCCTCGCCCGGATCATCGGTCTCGGTGACGTCGGTGTCAGGCGTTTCCTCAACCGGGTCGTCGGTCTCGGTGACATCGGTGTCCGGTGTTTCTTCGACCGGGTCATCGGTTTCGGTGACGTCGGTGTCCGGTGAATCTTCGACCGGGTCTTCGGTGACAGGGTCGTCCGGCATTGCCACGTCGTCCGTGGGCGGCGTTGGTGCCGCACCGTTGTCCAGCACCACTGCAGCGTCGGTGGTGGCAAAGTTCTGGGTCACCATCACGGCATCCCACCCATTGTAGTCGCCTTCTTCAATCCCAATTCCGATAAATTCGTAGTCAGGGTTCAGGATGTTGGCGCGGTGGCCGGGGCTGTTCATCAAGCTCTGGTGCAGTTGCTCGACATCGTCGCTGATGCCTGCGGCACCGCGTTCCGATTGCCAGGCGATGTTTTCACCTGACCGCCAGCTGCCGGTAAAGTCGAACCCGGCATCTTCCATGCGCTCGGTCGCGCTAGAACCGCCCGAACCGGTGTGGCTGAATATATCGGCGTTCAGCATCCAGGTGCTGTGATCTTCGGCCGATGCGTTCAGGCGGGTTTCCAGTTGCAGCGGGGATAGCCCGCGGGATGAGCGCTCATCATTGATTAACGCCAGCATTTCTTGCTCGAATGTACTTGCAGTCGACATAGTAGCCTCCGTTTTGAATGGTCGTCTGAGTAGACGAGGCCAGTTACAGGGGGCGTCGAACGGACGGACAGGGCGGTTTAGATTTCAGGCGAATTTCAGCAGGGGCGTGCTACCGATACGGGATTCGCTGCGCTGCAAAATGCCGGGCAAAATGTTGCTTGGCCCGATTTAGCAGCTTGTCGCCTAAGGCTGAGGCGGACTCGGCGGAATGCAACCGGTGATAGAAACGACAAACCCCCGGGCGATGCCTCGGGGGTCGTCAAATAGTGTCATCCAAAGCTGGACGAGCGAGGTGCTTAGAGCAAACCTTCGCGCTGTGCTTTCTTACGTGCCAGTTTACGGGCACGACGAATCGCTTCAGCCTTCTCGCGCGCTTTTTTCTCGGACGGTTTCTCGAAATGTTGCTTCAGCTTCATTTCACGGAACACGCCTTCGCGCTGCAGCTTTTTCTTCAGGGCACGAAGCGCCTGATCGACGTTATTGTCGCGAACACTAACCTGCATGTGGTTGTCACCACCTTTCTAGATAGAGTTGCAAGGAAATTGCAGGAGTTGGCCGTATAGCAAAGCCGGTCTATCTTGTCTAGTACTGGCCCCGAGAACCGGAGAACCGCCATGACCGTTACCTATGAAGATGCAAAACAACAGCTTTTGGATGCGATGCTGACCCACGTGCCCTTTGACGGTTGGTCTGAAACTAGCTTTCGCGCCGCGATCATTGATTGCGATCTGGATGACGGTTTGGCGCGCGCGATCTGCCCCCGAGGCGCGGTTGATCTGGCGCTGGCTTTTCATGCGCGCGGGGATGCGGTCATGGTAGAGCGTCTGAAATCCACCGACCTGAGCGAGTTGAAATTCCGCGAGCGCGTGGCCGCTGCCGTTCGGTTCCGGTTCGAGGCTGTGCCTGACAAGGAATTGGTGCGCCGGGGCATGACGCTGTTTTCGCTGCCGACCCATGCGGCGGATGGGGCCAAGGCGCTGTGGCAGACCTGCGATCTGATCTGGGACACGCTGGGCGATACCTCGGACGACGTGAACTGGTACACCAAGCGCGCGACCTTGTCTGGGGTCTATTCCTCGACCCTGTTGTTCTGGTTGGGGGATGATTCGCCGGACCACCAGAAAACGTGGGAGTTTCTGGACCGTCGCATCGACAATGTCATGCAATTCGAAAAGCTCAAGGCGCAGGTGAATGGTAATCCGCTGTTCAAACCGTTTCTGGCGGTGCCGAACTGGTTTGCCAGTCAGGTGAAACCGCCCGTGAAAATGCGGGTCGACCTGCCCGGGATGCTGAATCCGCGCAAGTAAGCATCTGGGCCTTCCAGAAATTGCCTGCTAGGCATTGGGCAAAGGAGATTTGCCCATGACCGAGACAATGCGCGCCGTTGAGATCACCAAACCCGGCGGACCGGAGGTTTTGCAACTGACCGACCGTCCCGTACCGGAACCCCAAGCCGGTCAGGTGATCCTCAAAGTGGCATATGCCGGGGTAAACCGCCCGGACGCGTTGCAGCGCGCTGGGGCTTATGATCCCCCGCCGGGTGCCAGCGATTTGCCAGGCCTGGAGGCGTCGGGCGAGGTCGTGGCGATCGGTGCGGGTGTCGATGGCCTGTCGGTTGGTGACAAGGTCTGTGCGTTGTTGCCCGGCGGTGGCTATGCCGAATATGTCGCCACGCCCGCTGCACATTGCCTACCGGTTCCCACAGGTATGGAAATGAAAGAGGCCGCCTGCCTGCCCGAGACCTTCTTTACCGTCTGGTCCAACGTCTTCATGCGCGGTGGGTTGAAAGCGGGTGAGCGTTTTCTGGTCCATGGCGGGTCCAGCGGTATTGGCACGACGGCCATCCAACTGGCCAATGCGTTTGGCGCACGGGTCTTTGCAACCGCCGGTTCGGCCGATAAATGCGAGGCTTGCGTCAAACTGGGGGCCGAAAAGGCGATCAATTACCGCGATGAGGATTTCGTGGGTGTCCTGCGCGCCGAAGGTGGGGCGAACCTGATCCTCGACATGGTTGGGGGCGATTATATCCCGCGCAACGTCAAGACCCTGGCTGAAGACGGGCGCTTGGTGCAGATCGCCTTTTTGCAGGGCCCGAAGGTCGAACTGAACTTCGCCTTGATGATGGTCAAACGGTTGACCCTGACCGGCAGCACCCTGCGCCCACAAAGTGATCTGGCCAAGGCAAAGATTGCGCAGGATCTGCGCGAGGCGGTCTGGCCATTGCTGGACGCCGGAAGGGTGGCGCCCGTGATGGACAGCGAGTTCGCGCTGGCCGATGCCGCGGCTGCGCATGCGCGTATGGAAAGTTCAAATCACATCGGCAAGATCGTTTTGAACGTCGCCGGATAAGCTGACCAGCGCGGTTCAGGCCGCGCGCTTTAGGCGACGGCCCGGCGGTATAGGTGCCATGTGGCGTGGCCCAGCACGGGCATCACCACAATCAACCCCAGCAACATCGGGATTGCGCCAATCACCAGCAAGGCGGCGACAATGAAGCCCCATGTCAGGATCACTCCGGGGTTTTGCCGCAGCACCCGGACCGAGGTCACAACCGCAACTGGTAGACCCACTTTGCGGTCCAGCAATAACGGAAAGCTGACCACGCTGATGGCTAGTGCGACCAG
This sequence comes from Ruegeria sp. BI7, assembly GCF_056537925.1. Lineage (NCBI taxonomy): Bacteria > Pseudomonadati > Pseudomonadota > Alphaproteobacteria > Rhodobacterales > Roseobacteraceae > Ruegeria > Ruegeria sp. BI7. The sequence goes on along the minus strand of NZ_JBQFSK010000004.1, from coordinate 210,879 downwards.
AGCAAACAGGAATCCTACCGCGTTGCCAAAGATGATCATTGTCCAGCCCGCACCGGTGGTGAACACCTGCGTGACAAAGGCGCCTAAGGATGTGGGCAGATCAGGGCCCAGCGTGTGGACATAGATGCTCTGCGCTACCATCAGCCAGACAAGCAAAAGCATGACCAAGTAGAAACCCAACATCAAAATGGCACCGAATGATGGCGATCGGAACACGCCGAACGCATCCAGCCAATGCACTTCTCCCCCTTGTTCGCGTTTGCGGCTGATCTCGTACAGACCCACTGCGGCTATTGGGCCGATCAGAGCAAACCCCATGATCAGCGGCGCCAGCAGCGGCACCATGTTGCGGTTCAGCCCGAACCCGAACATCAACAATCCTGCGATCGGGTAGATCAGCACGATGAATATGGCATCTGCTCTGGTTTCCAGAAAGTCATTGTACCCAGCCTGTAGACAAGCCCGCAGGTCTTGCATCGTTAAATTTTGCACCACCGGCAGATGCCGCGTATCCGCGCTGCCGATATGGTTGACGCTTTCAGCTATGTGATCACCGGTCGCACCGATATTCTGGGCGGCCCAGCTAATCGGATTTCCAATCGTTTTAGCCATTGATTTCCCCTCCCTTTGCGTATCGCGCAGCAGGGTGGATCCGGCATCGATTGCCTGAGGCCGGACCAGCCGGCAACGCCCAGATAGCAGTATAGCACATTTTTTCACGTTACGGTTGCGTGACGCGGAAATGTGCCGATTGCCCTGATTTTCAGGCGTGTTAGCTTGGTCGCAGGCAACAGGAGGTCAGCATGCAGCAAACGGCAAGAACCGTCGTCATTCACGAACACGGCGGCCCCGAAGTTCTGAGGATCGAAGACTGCCCCGTCGGGGACCCGGGCCCTGGGGAGGTGCGCATCCGCCATCATGCCTGCGGATTGAATTTTATCGACATCTACCAGCGGATCGGACTGTATCCGATGGACCTGCCGCACGCTTTGGGGATGGAGGCCGCAGGCGTGATCGAAGCCGTAGGCGAAGGTGTGACCCATCTTGAGCCTGGCCAACGTGCAGCTTATGCGGCGGCACCGGCAGGCGCCTATTCCGAAGCCCGGGTGATGCCCGCAGCGCAGGTTTGTCCACTACCTGACGGGATTCCGTATGATGCGGCGGCGGCGATGATGCTAAAGGGATTGACGGTGGAATATTTGTTTCACCGAACGACGCCGTTGAAACGTGGCGATACTGTTTTGTTTCACGCGGCCGCTGGTGGCGTAGGGCTGATCGCATGCCAATGGGCCAAATCCGAGGGGATTACTCTGATCGGAACCGCCGGGACCGACGAAAAATGCAGCCTTGCCCAATTCAACGGCGCTGCGCATTGCATCAATTATCGCACCGAAAACTTTGTCGAGCGCGTAGCCGAAATCACCGGCGGCAAGGGAGTGGATGTGGTGATGGATTCCATCGGGGCGGATACGTTCACCGGATCGCTGGACTGTCTCAAGCCGTTGGGGATGATGATTTCCTTCGGCAACGCGTCTGGGTCAGTGCCGCTGATAGATATTGGGATGCTGGCCAAGAAGGGCTCGCTCAAGATCACCCGCCCGACTTTGTTTACCCATATTGCCGATCACGCGGTCTGTCAGGCGATGGCCCGACGTCTGTTCGGCAAGGTTGAGGGCGGTGAGGTCAAGATCCATATCGACCAGCGCTTTCCGTTGGATCAGGTGGACGATGCGCATCGTGCGCTTGAGGCACGACAGACCACCGGCAGCACGGTGCTGGAATTGTAAAACTCATCAAGTCCTGGGCAAATGTCACAGGGCCTGTCGCCAGCGGGAACAAACAAAAACGGCGGCGAGTGACCTCGCCGCCGAAAGACTGTCAGATGTCAGCAAATTATTGCTGCAGCTCAGCCGGATCTTTGTCAGCAATGTTTTCCCAGTTCACACCGGCTTTTTCGATAAAGCCCGGAACGTCGCCTTCCCAGCGCTCCTGAATGTCTTTCGACAGGTTCAGGTACAGTTTGTTGTCAACGATTTTCCAGTAGTTCGGGTCGCCGTCGAACTTGAAGCCCATCGCGGTGCCGAATGCGCAGTAACCGCCATATGCGGGCAGGTAGGCTTCTGGGTTTTCTTCAAAGGCGGCTTTGTTTTCTTCCGAAGCAAAACGGTACAGCGCGTCGTTGTGCAGGGTCGAGATGCGGTAATCGCCTTTGGTCGGCTCGCCTACGGTGAAGTATGCAACCGGGTCATAGCCCTGCATTGCCAGACCGGTCGAGCTTGCGTTGATCTCAACACCAGCGGCCAGCGCCGAGCTTGCGATTGCAACGGACAGCGCAACGCCGCCCAGAATGGATTTGAACTTGTTCATGGTTTCACCTTTCGTGAATAGGCTCGCTCAAGAGCACCTGAATTTTGCCCGGGCAAACCGGATTTTGTTTTTGCGACGCCGGTAATTGGCCGTCACAGAACCTCAATTGGGCAGCGCCCTGATCACGTTCAAGACAATCAATTGTGAAGGTCCGGTAACACAAATTTTGGTGATGCAGACTACGTATCCGGGATCAGAGCGGTGACGAATGAAACGACCTTATCGGCAGGCATTTCACAAGGGCGCAGCAGGGCACCACTTTGTCGCGTCAAATAAAGGTTCATGCTGATATAGTCCGGGCCGCCAAGCTGATGGGCCACCAGTTTGAGAGATCTTCCAGCGCCATAAACCGAACGGCTGACCACATAGCGCCGCCCATTGGCGTAACCGGTAAACGTACCCTCGGGCAGCGCGAAAAAGGCGTTCAGAAAACCGGTTGGCGCAATCACGATTTGCCGATTTTCGGCTCGGTCCCCGCCTTGATCCGCGCCAGATTGGCGCTGTGGCGCCAGTAGACCAGCAGGGTTAGGATGATGCTCAGCGCAAAGGCTGAACTGTCCGTCAGCACTATCACCCAGACAACCGACATGGCCGCCGCCACCAGCGCGCCCAGTGATGAAATACGCCAGATCGCTGCAGCCACCAGCCATGTCAGACAGCAGGCCACACCTACGCGCCAATCCAGCGCCAGCCACAGGCCCAGAAAGGTGGCCACGCCCTTGCCGCCGTTAAAGCCCAGCCAGACAGGAAAGCAGTGGCCCAAAAATGCGGCCAGTGCCGCGATCTGGGCGGCGTCTTCCCCAGCCAGTGCCCGCGCCAACAGAACGGCCACCGCGCCCTTGGCGGCGTCAAAGATCAGCGTCAGCGCCGCGGCTGCCTTGTTGCCGGTGCGCAGCACATTGGTTGCCCCGATATTGCCTGACCCAATATTGCGCAGGTTGCCCAGCCCCATGACCTTGGCGACGATCATGCCAAAGGGAACAGACCCCATCAGATAACCAAGCACAGCCCAGAGGATCAGCTGGGTCATCGAACTGTCAAATGGCGGCATCAGGGTCTCCGGTAAACTTCTTGTCCAGCCACGTAAGTTGCGGTGACCTTACCTTGCATCCGCTGGTCGTCAAACGGTGTGTTTTGGGATTTTGATTTCAGCGAGAACCGGTCCAGCACAAAGGGCACATCCGGGTCAAACAGCACCAGATCGGCGGGCGCGCCCTCGGACAGGCGACCGCTGTCCAGCCCCAACCGTTTTGCCGGGTTCAGCGCCATGGCCCGGAACAGCGTCGGCAGGTCCAACTGTTCCGAATGATACAGGCGCAGGGCTGCGGGCAGCAGCGTTTCCAGCGCAACAGCGCCCGAGGCGGCTTCTTCAAACGGCAGTCGTTTGCTTTCCTCGTCCTGCGGTGTGTGCATCGAGCTGATGATGTCGATCAAGCCGCTGCGCACGGCCTCGATAACCGCCTGACGGTCATCTTCGGACCGCAGCGGCGGCTTGACCTTGAAGAAAGTGCGATAGTCGGCCACGTCCAGCTCGTTCAGCGTCAGATGGTGGATCGAAGTGCCCGCGGTGATGTCCAGCCCGTTGCGCTTGGCGCGCTCTAGCGCGGGCAGGGCGCGGGCGGTAGTGATCTGATCGGCGTGATAGGCAGCGCCGGTCATTTCCAGCAGGGCAATATCGCGGTCCAGCCCCATGCGTTCGGCCATGGGCGTGACGGCGGGCAATCCGCGCAAGGTTGCAAACTTGCCGCTGGTAGCGGCGGCCCCGGCGCTCAGGACAGGTTCCTGTGGGTGCGCGATAACCAGTGCGTCGCAAGACCGCGCATAGGTCAGAGCGCGCGAGAATACCTTGGTGTTGGTGACAACGTGATCGCAATCGGTGAACGCCACCGCGCCCGCATCTTGCAGAAAACCGATCTCGGTCATCTCACGCCCGTCGCGTCCTTTGGTCAGGGCGGCCATGGGCAAGACGTTGACCGGCGTATCCGCCTGCGCGCGGCGGGTGACGAATTCAAGGCTTTCGGGCGTATCGATGGCCGGGCTGGTATCGGGGCGGGTAACGATGGTGGTCACACCGCCAGCCGCTGCTGCCAGACCGGCGGATTTATAGCTTTCCTTGTGCCGCTCGCCCGGTTCGCAGACTTTGACACCGATATCGACGATACCAGGGGCAAGGCAGTGCCCGCCGCAATCGACGATCGACGTATCCGTGGACGGTGCGTCGCCGTCACCGCGCGCGGTAATCTGGCCGTTGCCCACCTGCAGCCAGCCAAGGCTGTCCGTGCCGGTTTCCGGGTCGATCAGGCGGGCGTTGGTGAAGGTCAGGTTGCTCATGCCAGTGCCCTTTCGATTGCGGCTTTGGTGGCGGCGGAATCCGCCTGATATTTGATCAGGTGCTTGTCGCCGCCCTTGGTGACGATCTGGACAAAACTGCCCATGATATTGACCGCCTTGATCTGGTTCAGGGCCACCTTGCGCGGGCCGGGGCCGGTGAGGGTGGTGTCCGTCATCGTCCAGGTGGCGACCAGTTCTTCCGAGGCCATGTACCATGCCCGGATGCCGACGGCGGCCAGACCGGCAGGCGCGCCGGTCCAGGGATAGGGGTTTCCGATCAGCCAAAGCACAATCATCGCACCCGCCATGGCCACGGCGGCCAGCCATGCGTTGGTGCGAATATAAGTGCCTCTGTCGGGCGAGAAGGTCACAGGATCAGCCACAGGATGCCTCCGACGGCCAAAAGGATCACTAATGCCATAACGGCAGAACCGATGCGGCGGGGTTGGTCGTTTTGGGACGCAGGTTGAGGGGCCGAGAACGGTTTTGCGCTTTCGGTTTCGATCGGACCGCCGGTCCAGTTGGTGGCCTCTTCGGTGAACAGCCCGATCAGGCGCAGCCGTTTGTCGGGGATCAGAGTGGCTGCGCGACCGCCAAAGGCAGCGCTGCGGACCACCATGACCCAACCCGTTATGGCTTCAAGCGCTGTGCGATCCAATTGATCGGCGGACACGCCGCAGCCCTCGTTCAGATAGCCATAGAGCCCTAGGTCCTCGAGGTCTGAGACCGCAAATACGTCGATCTGTTCAGGGTCCAGCCCCGCGACGCCCAGAATTTGATCGGCGGCACCGGGTTCACGCAGAAATTTGGCCTCTTCCGGGCGCATTTTCAGCGTGAACAGGCGGATCACGCCGCGTTCATGGGGGGCAACGGTCAGATCGCTCATGCCACCTCGCGCAGGTTGTGGGCCAAAAGTTCCATCGCAGCCATGCGGACGGCGACCCCCATTTCAACCTGTTCCTGAATGACCGAGCGGTTGATGTCGTCGGCCAGGGTCCCGTCAATCTCGACCCCGCGGTTCATCGGACCGGGATGCATGACGATGGCGTCGGATTTGGCCAGCGCCAGCTTGGCGGCGTCCAGCCCATAGCGGTGGTAATACTCACGCTCGGACGGAATAAAGCCGCCATCCATCCGTTCCTTTTGAAGGCGCAGCATCATGACAACATCAACGTCCCTAAGGCCCTCATTCATGTCGTCATAGATCTCGGCACCAAATTCGGCAAAGTGGTCGGGCACCAAAGTGGGCGGGCCGATCAGACGGATGCGGTTTTCCATCTTGCCCAGCAGGATCAGGTTCGACCGTGCCACGCGGGAATGGGCGACATCGCCGCAAATGGCGATGTTCAGCCGGTGCAGGCGGCCCTTGGCGCGACGGATCGTCAACGCGTCCAGCAAGGCCTGTGTCGGGTGTTCATGCTTGCCATCGCCGGCATTCAACACCGCACAGTTGACCTTTTGCGCCAGCAGATCGACGGCGCCGGAATGCGGATGCCGCACCACCAGCAGATCGGGATGCATCGCGTTCAGCGTCATGGCGGTGTCGATCAGGGTCTCGCCCTTTTTGATCGAACTGGCCTGCATCGCCATGTTCATTACATCCGCGCCCAGCCGCTTGCCCGCCAGTTCAAAGCTGGCCTGCGTGCGGGTCGAGTTTTCGAAGAACATGTTAATCTGCGTCAGCCCCGACAAAACGTCGGAATGCTTGGTCGATTGCCGGTTCAGGTCGACATATGTCTCGGCCAGATCAAGAATAGCGGTGATATCGGATTGCGACAGATGCTCGATGCCAAGAAGGTGACGATGGGCGAAACGCATGGGCGGGCTCCTGTCTGACAATCGGGCCGCTTATAGGAAGGTCCGCGCGCCTAGGCAACCTAAGGATCGGTTCCTTCGGGCAGTTTCTCGCATCCACCCTCGGGCCGGCATTGTTCGCCGGGTTTGCACCATTTGCCATAGCCGCAGTCGATGGCCTTTATCGGCACGCATCCCTGATGTTCGGAACACTTGAACCCGGGGCGGCATTGCGAGCCGGTTTCCTCGCATAAAAACCATCCGGGACGCGAGCATCCGCCGCCCGGCAGACAGGACGATCCCGCACCGCAAGTCAGGCCATCATCGCAGACGGTGGGCAGGCCGTCGATTGCTGTGTTGGGGTCAAAATCGGGCGTGATCCGTTCACATTCGCGGCGGGCATTGCAGATCGAGCCGCCCGGGCAATCCGCGCGCGAAGTACAACTGTTCGCCCCCGCAGGCGCGCATCGCGTGCCCCCCGCAACGCAGCGCTCAAACGGGCCGCAGGTGCGCCCGCCCCCGCAATAGGTGCCACCCAGAGGAATGCAATGGCCATCAAAGCTGCATCTCTGCCCGCCCGAGCAGCACCTTGTGCCGCATTGGAACTGGCCGGGGCGGCATTGGCCGTTGCGGTCGAAAAGTTGCGCAAAAGCTGGGCCGCTGAGGGTGGTCAGCAGCAAAGTAATCATAAGGAATCGCAATAGAACCAACATGAATACTCTCATGGTCGGTGCGACGGACCGCCCGATCAAGGCCTATTCGCTTTCCCTCGTTCAAAAGCTGGTTAGATTGAAGGGTATGGAATCGGCTCTGGACTATCAAACGGCGCGGGCTCTGCTGGAATGGCAGATCGAACTGGGCGCAACGGACGCAATCGGCGATGCGCCGATTGACCGTTTTGCGCTGCCCGATACTGCGCCCAAGACCAAAAAGCCCGCCGTGGCCCAGAATGCCCCGGAAAAACCCAAGAAGGTGGACCCGGTTGCCGTTGCGAAAGCGGCAGCCCAAGGTGCTGGGTCGCTGGAACAATTGCGTTCGGCGATGGATACGTTTGAGCATTGCGAGCTGAAGCGTGGCGCGCGGCAGTTGGTCTTTGCAGATGGCACGCCGGGCGCACGGGTCATGATCATCGGCGAAGCGCCGGGCCGTGAAGAGGACCGTGAAGGCAAGCCCTTTGTCGGCCGCGCCGGGCAATTGCTGGACCGGATGCTGGCGGCGATTGATCTGGATCGCACCCAAAATGCCTATATCACCAACGTCCTGCCCTGGCGCCCGCCGCAGAACCGCGACCCGAAACCCGAAGAGATCGGGATGATGAAGCCGTTTCTGGAACGGCACGTGGCGCTGGCCAAGCCCGAGGTTCTGGTGATCATGGGCAATATCAGCTGTCAGGCGGTGCTGGGCAAGCGCGGTATCACCCGGTTGCGCGGGCAATGGGCACAGGCGCTGAACCTGCCGGTCATCCCGATGTTCCACCCCGCTTACCTGCTGCGCCAACCACAGATGAAGCGGCAGGCCTGGGCTGATCTGCTAGAGTTGAAAGCCCGGCTGGAGGGCAAGTGATGCGTATTCTGGCCTTTTCCGATCTGCATATGGCACGCAACCGCGCGGCCGAGGTCGTCGCGGCCAGCGCCGAGGCCGATCTGGTGATCGGGGCTGGGGATTTCTGCAATGCGCGACAGGGGCTGAACCAGGCGATGGCGATGCTGTCCGGCATCACCGCACCGTTCGTGATGGTACCCGGCAATGCCGAAAGCGCGCAGGAATTGGTCGAGGCCGCGCCCGAAGGGGGGCACGTGCTGCACGGCACTGGAATGACTCTGGACGGGTTGCGCCTGTTCGGGCTGGGGTATGGCGTGCCGGTTACACCTTTTGGCAACTGGTCCTGTGACCTGACCGATGCCGAGGCCGCTGAATTGCTGGACCGTTGTGACGCGGCGGATATCCTGATCGCGCATTCCCCGCCCAAGGGGTACGGCGATGTCACGTCGCAGGGCGATGCGGTGGGGTCCGTGGCCGTGCGCGACGCAGTGGAACGCTTGCAGCCGCAACTTGCGCTGTGTGGACACATCCATGATAGCTGGGGCTATCGCGGCAGCCTAGGCCGCACGCAGATCGCCAATCTGGGCCCCAAGGTAAACTGGTTCGAGGTCACCTTATGATAGAAATGGTCACGCTGCTGGCGTTTATTCCGGCAGCTTTGGCACTGAATTTCACCCCCGGCGCAGACATGTTGTTTTGCTTTGGGCAAGGTTTGCGGTCAGGTGCCAAACCGGCTTTCGCTGCAAGCGCGGGAATTTCCCTCGGATCGATGGTTCATGTTTTTGTAGCGGGGCTTGGGTTGGGGGCCGCCGTAGCGACGATGCCATGGCTGTTCGATGTAATCCGCTGGATGGGGGTGGCTTATCTGCTGTATTTGGCATGGGGCGCGATCCGGAACGGGGCGGTGTCCGCCGATGCGCCTGCAAAGCCCACAAGCCACGCCTTTCGCGACGGGTTGGTGGTGAACCTGACCAATCCCAAGGTCATCCTGTTCGTTTTGGCCTTTATCCCGCAATTCGTGAATCCCGCCATAGGGCCGATCCTGCCCCAATTCCTGATTTTGGGCGTCATCATCGCGCTGGGCGGGTTTGTGGTAAATGGGCTGGTGGGCGTGTTTGCCGGGGGCGCGGGGAAGGTTCTGATCTCAAACCCGCGCGCCTCACGTATTATGGGCTGGGTGACCGGGGGAATTTTCGCTGCCCTCGCCATCCGGCTTGCCATCATGGAAAGGGCCTGACACCACATGTCACGCATCGACGAAAGCATGGAATTCATTCCGGTTCGGATCGCCGTTCTGACCGTCTCGGATACGCGATCGCTAGACGATGACCGCTCGGGTCAGACATTGGTCGACCGGATCGAACGCGCGGGTCATTCGGTGGCCGACCGCAAGATCATCCGCGATGAGCGCGGTGAGATCGCGGCGCAGTTGAGGCTGTGGGCCGGTGACCCGGACATTGACGTGGTGATCTCGACCGGTGGCACCGGTTTGACCGGCCGCGATGTGACGGTTGAGGCGCACCGGGACGTCTATGAAAAGGAAATTGAGGCATTCGGCACTGTTTTCACCCTCATTTCGATGGAAAAGATCGGCACTTCAGCGGTGCAATCCCGCGCCACGGGTGGCGTGGCCGAGGGCACTTATCTGTTTGCACTGCCCGGCAGCCCCGGTGCCTGCAAGGACGCCTGGGACGGTATTTTGGAAAAACAGTTCGATTACCGGCATCGTCCCTGCAATTTCGTGGAAATAATGCCCAGATTGGACGAACATCTCCGACGGAAGTAGACTGGTTGCACGTATAACTGATTGTAACCGCTTTGTGGCTTGGCATTTTTCCGTGCCCGGCTACGTTTTGCATATGGTAGCCTGATGCGACCGGGGTAAGTGATAGATGCGATTTTTGAGGCAAAGCCTTGTTGGTGTATTTCTGGCGTTTCTAACGCTGGCCTTGGTATTTGTCGCAGTACAGCTGATTGTCAGCGCGGTGCAAGAGGCCCTGAACCGCGACAGTGAGCCACCCGAGGGCCGCGAACGCATTTTTGCCGTCAGCGTGCAACCGGCTGAGTTAGAGACGGTAACCCCCTATCTCGAAGCCTTTGGCGAGGTGCAAAGCCGCCGCCGCCTGGAACTGCGCGCCGCATTGGGCGGGCGCGTCATCTCGTTGGCTGAGGATTTTGAGGATGGCGGCGTCGTCACCACCGGCGAGGTTCTGGTCGAACTGGACCCGGCTGACGCACAATCGGCCCTGGACCGCGCCAAGTCCGACCTGCTGGACGCTCAGTTCGAGGAACGCGATGCCGAACGCTCATTGCTTTTGGCGCAGGATGAGTTGAACTCGGCCGAGGCGCAGGCGGCCTTGCGTGGACGTGCCATGCAGCGTCAGAAGGATTTGCAAAGCCGAGGGGTAGGCACGCCTGCCGCCGCAGAAGAGGCCGAACTGGCCGAAGCGGCCGCGCAGCAGGCGGTTCTGGCGCGTCGTATCGCACTGGCGCAGGCGGAATCGCGCGTCGATCAGGCAACCACGTTGCTGGCCCGTGCCCGTATCGCGCTTGAGGCCGCTGAACGCGATCTGGACGACATGACCGTCCGCGCGCGGTTTGCCGGGACGCTGACGGATGTGACCCTGGTCGAGGGCCGGTTGGTTGCGGCGAATGAAAAACTGGCGGAATTAGTGGATCCCAACGCGCTTGAGGTCGCGTTCCGTGTCTCGACTGCGCAGTTTGTGCGCCTATTGGATGCCCAGGGTAATCTGATCGAGGCGCCGGTGACCGTATCGCTTGAGGTAACAGGAACCGATCTGATCGCCACGGGGCGCATCAGCCGCGACAGCGGATCAGCGGGTGAGGGGCAGACTGGCCGTCTGATCTATGCCCGTCTGGACGACGCGCCCGGTTTCAAGCCCGGCGATTTCGTTACGGTCACAGTACAGGAACAACAGCTGGACAATGTGGTGCGTTTGCCATCATCGGTTCTTGATGCGGCGGGCACGGTGCTGGTGCTGGGCCCCGATGACAGGCTCGAGGCGCTGCCTGTACAACTGATCCGTCGCCAGGGCGATGAGGTGTTGTTGCGCGGTGATGGTCTGGTCGGGCGCGAGGTTGTTGTTGGCCGGACGCCGCTGTTGGGTGGCGGGGTTCGGGTGCGGCCACTGCGGATCGAGGCCAATGCCGGGGCGGAACCGGACATGGTTGAATTGTCGGATGAACAGCGCGCCCAACTGGTGGCGCGGGTCGAGGCCAGCGATCAGATGCCGAACGACGTCAAGGCTCGTGTTCTGGGACAATTAAGCGAGAGCCGTGTCCCGGCCTCACTGGTGCGCAGCATCGAGACCCGGGCAGGAGGGTAAGCGCCATGATGCGCGACATCCCCGGCGCGGCGGGCGGTATCCTCAGCTACTTCACCCGCCACCGGACGGTGGCCAACCTGCTGTTGCTGGTGATGCTGGTGCTGGGCGCGGCGGCGATCCCGTCGATGCGGGCGCAATTCTTCCCGGACGTCATCCTTGAACGTGTCGATGTCAACGTCGAATGGGAAGGTGCGGGCCCCGAGGATGTGGACAATGGCATCGTCCAGCTGCTGGAACCCGCTCTGCTGGCGGTCGAAGGGGTTGCCAGCGCGATTTCGACCTCGCGCGAGGGACGCGCCAATATCCGGCTGGAGTTTGAGCCTAACTGGGACATGTCGCGCGCCGTAGATGAGGTCAGAACCGCCGTCGACAGTGTGACAAACCTACCTGATGACGCCGAAGAACCCTCGATCCGGCGTGGTGCATGGCGGGATCGTGTGACGGATGTGGTCGTGACCGGCCCCGTTGACCCGGATCAACTGGCCAAGTTCACTGACGAGATGATCAACCGCCTGTTCGCCGCTGGCGTGACCCGCACCACGATTCGCGGCCTTGCCGCGCCGCGCGTGGTGGTCGAAGTGCCAACGGCGCAATTGATCGCCAATGACATCACCCTGTCCGAGATTGCGCAGGCTATAGCCGCTGAAGCGATGGCCAGCCCCGCAGGTGATGTCACGGGCGCCAATGCGCGCATCCGTACCGGCACCGAAAAGCGCACCCCCGAAGAGATTGAGGGCATTGCGCTGCGCAATTTTGCCGATGGCTCAAAACTTTTTATCGGGGATGTTGCGGATATTCGGGTGGAAGGCGTCAATCGCCATCGCAGTTACTTTGTTGGCGAAAACCCCGCCATGTCGGTGCGCATCGACCGTTCGAACCTGGGGGATGCGATCCAGATTCAGCGCTCGGTCGAGGATGTGGTGGCCGAACTGCAGGCCAGCCTGCCCGAAGGAGTGACGATCGAGCTGATCCGCACACGTGCCCAGGCGATCACCGACCGCCTGGATATTCTGGTGGACAACGGTCTGATGGGGTTGGGCCTTGTGGTGTGCCTGCTGTTTTTGTTCCTGAATGCGCGTATCGCCTTTTGGGTTGCGGCGGGTATCCCAGTGGCAATGTCAGCGGCGATTGCGTTCATGTATATCGGCGGGCTGTCGATCAACATGATTTCGCTGTTCGGGCTGATCATCACGCTGGGCATCGTGGTGGATGACGCCATTGTTGTTGGTGAACACGCCGATTTCCGTGCGCGCCGGCTGGGCGAGGCTCCGATTGTGGCCGCCGAACGTGCTGCGCGGCGCATGGCGATGCCGGTATTCGCCGCCACCCTGACCACCGTGATCGCCTTTTTTGGTCTGACTGCCATTGGCGGCCGGTTTGGGGAACTGATCTATGACATCCCGTTCACTGTGATTGCGGTGCTGATTGCCTCGTTGATCGAATGTTTCCTGATTCTGCCCAACCACATGGCCCACGCTATCGCGCATTCGGCGAAAGAACATTGGTATGACTTGCCCAACCGCGTTGTCAATCGCGGGTTTCGCTGGGTGCGCGATCACCTGTTCCGCCCGCTGATCGCCTGGGTGGTTTGGGCCCGCTATGTGGTTGTGGCCGTGATGGTGGTGATCCTGGCCAGCCAGATTGCGCTATTTATCAAAGGTGATGTGAACTGGCGCTTTTTCAACGCGCCCGAACGCGGCTCGGTCACCGGCAACTTTATCATGGCCGAAGGTGCGACCCGCGAAGATACGCTGGCGATGATGCGCGAGATCCAGCGCGCTGCCGAAGAACTGGGACAGATTTACGAAGAACGCCATGGCCGCAATCCTATCGATTATGTGTTGGCCGAGGTGGGCGGAAACGCCGGATGGTTCAACCCGCCCGCCGCAGAAGGCAAGGATCAGGACTTGCTGGGCGGGATTTCAATCGAGCTGATCGACGCCGACCTGCGCCCCTATTCCAGCTTTGAGTTCGTGGGCGAGTTACAGGATTTTGTACCGCGTCATCCCAAGGTCGAGATGCTGACCTTCCGCGGCTGGCGATCCGGGCCCGGCGGTGATTCAATCGAGGTGCAGTTCTATGGCGCCGACGTGAACACGCTCAAAGCAGCTTCCGAAGATCTGCGGGCCGAATTGGCGAAATACCCCGAGGTTTCGGCGCTGCAGGACGACCTGGCCTATGACAAGGAAGATTTCATTCTGGATTTGACACCCATAGGGCAGGCGCTGGGTTTTCGTATGGAAACGCTGAGCCGTGTGTTGCGGGATCGTCTGAACGGGATCGAGGCCGCGACTTTCCCCGATGGCCCGCGCAGCGCCGAAATCCGTGTCGAATTGCCCGAAGGTGAACTGACCGCCGATTTTCTGGAACGCACCCTTATGCGCACGCCGGATGGCGTTTATGTGCCGCTGGCCGATATCGTCTCGGTCGAGCGCAAGTCGGGCTTTTCGACGGTGCGGCGCAATAACGGCCTGCGGGTGATTACGGTGGGGGGTGACATCTCCGAGGATGATCCGGCCCGTGCGGCAGAAATTGCCCGGGCGCTGAATGACGAGATCCTGCCCAATATCGCCGCCGAACGGCAGGTCGAATGGCGGTTGACGGGCCTGAGCGAGCAAGAAGATGAATTCCTGACCGAGGCGCGCACTGGCCTTATCCTGTGTCTGACCGGGATCTACCTTGTGCTGGCCTGGGTTTTTGCCAGCTGGACGCGACCTTTGGTGGTGATGGCGATCATTCCGTTTGGATTGGTGGGCGCGATCTGGGGGCACTATATATGGGATGTGCCGCTGAGCATGTTTACCGTGATCGGCCTGCTGGGGATGACTGGGATCATCATCAACGACTCGATCGTTCTGGTCACGACCATCGACGCCTATCAGCGAGAGCGGGGGTTGGTGCCGTCGATTGTCGAAGGCACGGCGGATCGACTCAGACCCGTGATGCTGACGACGCTGACGACGGTTTTGGGGCTGACACCGTTGCTGTATGAAGGTTCGCAACAGGCGCAGTTCCTCAAACCTTCGGTGATCACGCTGGTGTATGGGCTGGGTTTCGGAATGTTCTTGGTGTTGTTGTTGGTGCCGGCGCTGCTTGCTATTCTAAACGACCTGTCACGCCCGATGACTGCGTTGCGCCGGGCGATGCGGGCACCAGATCGAGTGGTGCAGGGCACAGTGATGGCCACCGGGCTTGTGTTGCTGCTGTGGTTTGGCATGACGATGATTTGGCCCGCGATGACTGGCGCGCCAGTTGGTTTGTTGTCAGGGCTCTACCCGGGGGATGAGGGCATCGCGGCGCTGCATATGGGGCTGGGAGCGTTCCTTGCCGGTGCGCTACCAATTCTGATGCTAAGCGTCGTGTTGTCCGGCTTGCTTTACGTGCGGCTCAAGGGACGGGCGGCTTGACGCGCCTGCAGCGCGGTTTCCAGCAGATCGACGACTCGATCACTCATGGGCAGGTCACCTTGTCTGATCTGATCTATCGAAAACCAGCGGGCGTCCAGCGCATCATCCCCGGCTGTCGGAGAACCTGAGAGGTAGTCACAGGCCACCCCGACCAGCAGGTAATGCGATTGCACAGCGCCCTGTTCGTCGCGGCGCAGAAGGTCCAGATTGTCAAGATAACACTGCGGTTCCGCGATGACCGAGGTTTCCTCGCGCAACTCCCTTTGCGCGGCTTGCATCACCGTTTCGCCCCATTCCACATGCCCACCGGGAAACCCCCAGAGTCCCGCATCTGGCTGTTTGCTGCGCTGCACCAGCAGCACGCGGGTTTCATGCACCACAACGGCCAGCGCGCCGATCTTAGGAGTATTCCCCATCTCTCAGCCCGCGCTGCATCCCTGAATGTCGACGGCATGATTGGCGCCCAGCACCGTGATCCGTATGTCGGACCGGTCCAGCGCAAATGGTCCGCCCGAGGCGCTGATCACCTCGGATGTGGCCACCAGGGTCCCGCCTTGCCGTGTCGTTTCGGGTTCCGAGGCCCAAAGCGTGGGGTTGCCCGGTTCGATCACCGCAACCTCGCGCCCTCCGGCCGAGGGCATGGTTACGCGGGCTTCGATCCGCATACCGTCTGATGTGGGGGTCAGATGGCAGCTGGCGGCAGTCACCTGAGCCTCTTTCGCGGAATAGGGGCGTTGGGCCAGTGCTGCGGCAATGGCTGGGTTGCGCCCGGCGTCAGCGTCCAGCGTATGGTCGAAATCCAACGTCTCGGGGATGCAGACGTCCTTGCAGACGCCCAAATCCATTTCCCCACGCAACCGCACGGGTTTGGCGGGGTCGCTTGGAGTAATTTCAACAGGCAGCACCAGTTGATCGGCATAGCCCAGCGATTGCAGGCCATTTTGTACAAATACGTGGGGCGCAGGCCAGGTGATCGCCACATCACCCACATTTTGCGAGCGGTTCCAATCAAACTGCGGCGGGATACCAGCGTCACCGGGTGCGCGCCAATAGGTTTTCCAGCCGTCCTTCAGCGTCAGCCGCAGCGCCCCCAGATAGGTGCCATTGGCCGTACGCCCACCATCAAGCACATCCAGTTGCACAACATCGCCCTCAACCTGCGCATGGGCGGGGGCGGTCAGGGCGAAACAAGCGGTCAGAGCGGCCGCGGTTGATTTAAGATAACGCGTCATACTCCATAGATGCGTGGTCTTGCCGGTGATTCCAAGTCACGTTCCGGTCACTGGGGCGAAATCTGGCGAAATGTGACCTGATCCCTTGCCAACCCCCACGTGCCGGGGCCATTGTTGAAGGAAGACGAAGCAAGAGTTTTAAATCCATGGATCTGACCGGAAAACTGTTGATTGCGATGCCTGGAATGGGTGATCCACGTTTCGATCACTCGGTGGTGTATATCTGCAGCCATGGCGAGGACGGGGCAATGGGCCTGATTGTCAACAAACCGTCGGATTTGCGGATCAAAACCCTGCTCAGCCAGTTGAACATCGCCTGCAGCATCCCTGTCGTGGGCGAACGTCTGGTTCATTTTGGCGGCCCGGTTGAGATGTCGCGCGGATTTGTCCTGCACAGCGCGGATTACGATGCCAACCTGCATTCCATGCAAATCTCGGATGATTTCAGCATGACCGCGACATTGGATGTGCTCGAGGATCTGGCCTCGGGGCGGGGGCCTTTGAACTCGATGCTGGCGCTGGGATATTCCGGTTGGGGTCCCGACCAACTTGAAGATGAGATCGCCATGAACGGTTGGCTGACCACCGAGGCGACCTCGAAACTGGTGTTCGATGTGCCCGATGATGAAAAGTGGGAGGCTGCGCTGGCGACGCTGGGTGTTGACCCGCTGACCCTGTCGGCCAGCGCCGGGCGCGCCTGATCAGCTGTCACGCGGCGCGGCGGCGCGGCGCAGGCGGTCATTGATAGCCGCGCCCAACCCATGATCGGGGATCGGTGACACCGCAATCGGGCGGCCTGTGGTGTTCAACCTGTGCAGGGCCGAGAACAGGTTTGCGGCGGCTTCGGTCAAATCACCGCTATCTGACAGGTTCAGATCACACGGAACAGCGCCAAACCCCAGCAAAACCTCGTCACCCTGCGGGCCGGCCGCATTCAGGCGTACGGGTGCGTCGGGGGCGTAGTGCGATTGCAACTGGCCCGGCGCAGTCAGTACATCCGAAGCCTGATGCAGGTGCAGTTGTGTTTTCAAAACGGTTTCGATCTGTTCCAGCGCCACACCGCCGGGGCGCAGCAATGCGGGCTCTCCGGCCAGTCCAACGATGGTGGATTCCAGACCAACACCGCAGGGGCCGTCATCCAGTATGGCCGCGATACGCCCATTCAGACCCGCGCGCACGTGATCGGCAGTCGTAGGGCTGATCTGACCCGAGGGGTTGGCCGATGGCGCTGCCACCGGCCCGTCAAAGGCTGACAGCAACGCCCGGGCCGTACCATGTGCTGGGACCCGAACCGCCAGCGTCTCCAGCCCGGCTGTGACCAGCGGTGAAATCCCGTGCCCCTCACGCAGAGGAAGAACCATTGTCAGGGGGCCGGGCCAGAACGCGGCAGCCAGCGTCTCGGCCCGCTCGGACCATTCGACATATCGCTGCGCTGCCTCGGCAGAGGCCAAATGCGCAATCAAAGGGTTAAAGCTGGGTCGTCCCTTGGCGGCATAAATGCTCGCCACGGCATCGGTATTGCGGGCATCGCCGCCCAACCCATAGACAGTTTCAGTGGCGAAGGCGACCAGCAGGCCCTGCCGCAGCAGGTCAGCTGCCTGTGCGATTCCGCCCGGATCGGCGGCTAAATCCAAAGTGCCGTTAGGGTTCATTTCATGTGACGCCGCGTTTTGATTGCTTGCAGAACAAGGCCAGTTACGTTTCCGACCAATCAAGGATGCATAAAGGTGGGCATTGCAATTTCCAACCCCACCCGCCAAAAACCGACCCAAACAGACCCGGGGGAAGACATGCCATACCGCGCGCCCATTTCCGACTATGAATTGTTGTTCCGCCACGTCGTCGGATTCGATCAAATCGCGGCGACCGAGAAGTTTTCGGAAGCCAGCGAAGATGTGGTCGGTGCGATCCTGTCTGAGGCCGGCAAGATGTGCGAAGAGGTAATGGCCCCGCTGCAACGCCCCGGTGATCTGGAGCCATCGCGGTTGGAAAATGGCGTGTTGCGTACATCGCCCGGTTACATTGATGGGTGGAAGGCGATTGCCGAAGGCGGTTGGATCGGGATGAGCGGCGATCCAGAATTCGGTGGTATGGGCCTGCCGATGGCCCTGACCACCGCTGTGAATGAGATGATGTCGGCCGCGTGCTTGTCGCTGCAACTGGCACCGTTGATGACGCAAGGCCAGATCGAAGCGCTGGAACATCACGCCAGTGACGAGCTGAAATCTCTGTACTTGCCCAAGATGATGACGGGCGAATGGTCGGGCACCATGAACCTGACCGAAGCGCAGGCCGGATCAGATGTGGGGGCTTTGTCTTCCAAGGCAGTGCCCAACGGTGACGGGACCTATTCGGTTTCGGGTCAGAAGATCTTTATCTCTTGGGGTGACAACGACTTTACCGAGAATGTATGCCATCTGGTGCTGGCGCGCCTGCCGGATGGTGTGCCGGGAACCAAGGGGATTTCTCTGTTTTTGGTGCCCAAGTACCTGCCCGATGAAAACGGCAATCCCGGTGTGGCCAACGATCTGAAAGTGGTGTCGCTGGAACATAAGATGGGCCTGCATGGATCACCAACCTGTGTCATGCAATATGACGGGGCCAAGGGCTGGCTTGTGGGTAAGGAACATGGTGGCATGGCTGCGATGTTCACCATGATGAACAATGCCCGCCTGGGTGTTGGTGGTCAGGGTGTTGGGGCTGCCGAGGGTGCCTACCAGCACGCGCTGGCCTATGCGTTGGACCGCAAGCAGGGCAAGACGCCCTCGGGCACCATCATCGACCATGCGGACGTGCGCCGGATGCTGATGAGCATGCGCGCCGATACATTTGCCGCGCGCGCCATCATGCTGGCCAATGCGGCTGCTATCGATATGGCCACGGCCACCGGTGACGCCGAATGGTCCGCACGCGCCGCGCTGCTGACCCCGATCTGCAAGGCCTTCGGAACTGAAACAGGCATGCGCGTCTCGGAAACCGGTGTGCAGGTTCACGGCGGTATGGGGTTCATCGAGGAAACGGGCGCAGCCCAATATTACCGCGACGTCCGCGTCACCGCGATTTATGAGGGCACCAACGGCATTCAGGCCATGGACCTTGTGGCGCGCAAGATGATGGATGGGGGCGAAGCAGCCTCGCGCTTGTTGGACGAGATCGAGGATCACGCCGAACAGGCCCGCGCCAGCCTGCCGGGTCTGGCGGGTCCCGTATGGGAGGCGACCGAAAGCCTGCGCGAAGCCACCGAGTGGATGGTGGCGCAATCGGACTTGAACGCTCGGTTTGCCGGTGCTGTGCCTTATCTGTACGCCTTCGCCCGCGTTTTGGGCGCGCATTACCACCTGAAGGCGGCGCTGGCTGACCCCGAAGGTCCGCGCCTGAAACTGGCGCGGTACTACATCAACGCATTGCTGCCGGAATATGCCGGTCTGCTGACGCAGGCGCAGAACGGGGCCGAGGACATCTATGCGCTCACCCCTGAGGAGCTGGCGGTGTAATGGACGGGGATACACCTTTGGCAATCCGCTATCCTTGGCCTGAGCCTCCGGCGCAGGGCGAGGCGATCGAGGTTGCTGAAGGGGTGCTGTGGATGCGCCTGCCGCTGCCCATGGCGCTGGATCACGTCAACATCTATGCGCTGGACGATGGCGATGGATGGACAGTGATCGACACGGGCATGTCTTCGAACAAGACCCGTCGCATCTGGGAAACCCTAATGGGGGGTCCGCTGGGCGGCAAGCCGATCAACCGGGTTGTCGTGACCCATCACCATCCCGACCACGTGGGCAATGCAGGCTGGTTTCAATCGGAACACGGCGTGGAACTAGTAGCCTCGCGTACCGCATGGCTTTTCTCGCGCATGCTGCAGCTGGATGTGCAGGAAAGCTGGCCGCAGGAAACGCTGGATTATTACCGCAGCGCGGGCATGGACGCGGGTGTTCTGGCCAAACGGATGACCGAGCGTCCGTTCAACTATTGCGACACGGTCTATCCAATGCCTCTGGGCTTTACCCGGATCAAGCAGGGCAGCGTCATCCGCATGGGTGGCCGTGACTGGGACGTGCATATGGGCAACGGGCACGCCCCTGAACACGCCACGTTCTGGAGCCGCGATGACAATCTGGTGATCACCGGGGATCAGATCCTCAGCTCGATCAGCCCCAATCTGGGCGTCTATGTCACCGAACCTTTGGCTGATCCCGTGGCCGAGTGGCTGGAGGCATGTGAGCGTCTGCAAGGCTTGGCGCGGCCTGATCATCTGGCGCTGGGTGGGCACAAGCTGCCTTTTACCGGCTTGCCGCTGCGCATGAAGCAATTGATCGACAACCACCACGGCGCGCTGGACCGGTTGCAGGACTATCTTGACCAACCCAAAACCGCGGCCGATTGTTTCATGCCTCTATTCAAGCGCCAGATCAAAGAAGGCGAGTACGGGCTGGCTTTGGTCGAAGCGGTTGCACATCTGAACCATCTTTACCACATTGGAACTGCCAACCGGACGCGCCGCGCTGACGGGGCGTGGGAGTTTCAGCGCAAAGGGTAAAGCCATGCAGGACCAGATCGAAACATCAGCTGAGGCAGCAGAAGCGGCAGCTTTGCCCCGTTGCTATGAGGTCCACGCCAACCCGGACGCGAAATCCGGTGCCAAGGATCTGCCCGGACAGCTGCAAAAACCGGTCGAGACCAAAAGCCCGGCGCAATGGGCTTATGAGCGGCTGATCTTGTATATCCAGAATTTCGAACAAACGCTGACCGGTGATCAAGAGGTCGCCATGGGCTTTACCGGTGGCGATGCGGGTGTGATGCGGATCGAGGGCATGGGCTATTTCGATCCCGATATCATCACTTTTTACGGCTCGGACGCGACCGGTGCGCGAACCCAGTTGGTGCAGCATGTCAGCCAACTGAATGTGATGCTGCGGGCCCTGCCCAAGTCGGTCGAGGACAAGCCCGCCAATCGCATTGGATTCCGGTTGGCCAAGGATCTGGAAGAAAGCTGATCGCCTGACTTGCAATTCACGTCTGCGCAGCCTTGAATGAGTGTAACTTTCAAGGGGGCCACGTGACCAGTTTCTCAGACGTTACAACCGCCTACAGGCGCGCCTGGGCGCGTCGTCGCGTGTTCGTGCCGATCTACATCGCCGTGCGCCTGCTGCTGGTGGCATTGATTGCACCGGGCGTGGCGATCACCGTAAACCTTGCCGTGTCGCTGTCGAATCAAACCGCGCTGACGGATCAGGCCATCGCCGCCTTTATCCTGTCACCCGCCGGTTTCATCGCTGCTGTTGCTGTGCTGAGCCTGTTTCTTCTGGCCGAAGTGTTTGTTTTTTCGGTCATGGCCGCATCGTTGCGGATGGGCGAAGCCGATCCATGGCGCGCGGGCAGTTCCGCCATCGGCCTGATCCTGTCGCGCCTTCCGGCACTATTTGGATTTGCCGTGCGCTTCGTGCTGCGCGTTCTGCTGCTGGTGCTGCCTTTTGCTGTGGTTGCAGCACTGATCGCGTGGTGGACGCTGACCGAATATGACATCAACTATTACCTGACCTTCCATCCGCCCTCGTTCTGGGTCGCGGTGGTATTGATCGGAGCGGTAGTTCTGGTCATGGCCTGGGTGTTGATCCGCAGGCTCTCGGCTTGGGCGCTGTCGCTGCATCTGGTGCTGTTCGAAAATGTCCACCCTGGGCATGCCTTTAACATCAGCACTACCCGGATGGAGGGCAAACGCGGACGCCTCAAGATCGAGCTGGCGATATGGCTGATCCTGCGTCTGATCATCGCTGCGCTGATTGCCTGGGTGGCGGGTATCCTGTTCGCCATCGTTCCCCTGCAGGGCGCCAGCCATCTGCGTCTGGCCTTGCTTTACAGCCTGTTGGTGGCGGGGGTTTGGTCTTTTGCCGGATTGGTGCTGGCGGCGACTGCGCTGGGCGCGTTGGCAGTGTTGCTGGATGGTTTTTTTGAGATCAAGACAGACGAGCCATTGCATCCCGAACCCGGCAGTCTGCGTATTCCGCTGTTGGCAACCGTCGGCGCAGCCGTGGTGGCTGTGTTGATCGGGTTGTGGTTTGGTCAGCATTTGCTGGAACGTGTGCAAGCTCCCGACCGTGCCGAGGTCATCGGTCATCGCGGCGCCGCGGCGGTGCGCCCGGAAAACACCATGGCCGCAGTGCTCAAGGCCATCGAAGACGGTGCGGACTGGGTTGAAATCGATGTGCAGGAAACGGCGGATGACGTGGTGATCGTCGCCCATGATAGCGATTTCATGAAACTTGCGGGCGTGAACCTTAAGGTCTGGGATGCGACGATGGAGGATGTCGCCCAGATCGACATCGGCAGCTGGTTTGGTCCCGAATACGCCGATGAACGCACCCCGACTCTGCGTGAGGTGCTTGAGGCCGCAAAAGGTAAAGCCAAGGTCATCATCGAGCTGAAATATTACGGCCATGATGTCGATCTGGAAAACCGCGTGGTGGCCCTTGTCGAAGAGTTGGGGATGCAGGACGACATTGCCACCATGTCGCTGAAATACCCCGCCGTGCAAAAGATGAAGTCCATCCGCCCCGATTGGCGGGCTGGCGTTCTGGCGGCAACGGCGGTGGGTGACCTGACAGGGCTTGAGGGCGATTTCCTTGCCGTCAACGCCGCGATGGCGACGCCAGGTCTGGTGCGCTCGGTCCATGAGGCGGGCAAGGATATTTATGTCTGGACAGTGAATGATCCGTTGCAGATGTCGGCAATGGCCTCGATGGGGGTGGATGGGCTGATCACCGACCGTCCTGCAATGGCCAACGAGGTGCTGAGGGTGCGAGCCGAAATGGGCCCGGCCGAGCGGTTGCTTTTATGGATGGCGACCACTTTTGGCATGTCCATCGACACAGAGGCGATGCGTGATGAAAGCCCCTAAACTGACGGCCTTGCTGGCATTGTTGGCCGCCCCGGCAACGGCACAGGAATTCATGCGCAACATTGAGTTGCCAGCCCACCGCGCGCTGATCGCGCAACGTGGGGATGCCGAGCCCATTCCCTTTGAAACAGATGGCTGTTCCGGCGGTTTGTCGGCCAGTTGGCGCTTTGTGGCTGAAACCTTCCCCAATTTCAGCGCGCTATACGAGGCGCACCCGCCGTGGGAATACTGCTGCGTGAGCCATGACCGCGCCTATCACAACGCAGGCGGCGCATTGCAAGCCGAGGAAAGCTTTGACGCACGCCTGTCGGCGGATGACACGCTGCGCACCTGCGTCAAACAACACGGCGATGACCATGCCGAGGATTATGCCCAACGCTATGAAATGACCCCCGACCAGATTCGTACGGCACACTTCTTTACGGCCGAGGCGATGTATACCGCCGTGCGTTTGGGCGGCGGGCCCTGTTCCGGCCTGCCCTGGCGGTGGGGGTTTGGTTATCCGGGATGTTCCGTGTTTCAATCCGTGACCCCTGCGCGCGAATGACGTGGTGACAGGCCTCGATTTTTCGATTATCCAACATCTCAAACACGCGAATTAGGAATCTCTGAGTCATGGCTGAATACAAGCACGGCGAAATGGACATCACCGTCCAAACCAAAACCTTCAACGGTTTCATCAAGGCCACCACATGGTGCGTGGTTGCGATTGCTTTCCTTTGCCTGTTCCTGGCGGTCTTCGCCGCGTAATCCAAACCGGGGTCGACCGTGATCAGGATTTTGTTTGCCTGCCTTCTGGCGGCAACTGTTGCAGGCTGCACCGGGTCGCAGCGCCCTCAGGCAGATCAGTCAGAAGTCGTGGCACGGTCTTACCGTGATCCGGGTCCGTCGACGCTGACGCTTTATACAATGATCAGCACCCGAACCGGTTCGGGGGCGCATACCTCGTTGATGATCAGTGGTAGTGAGCGGGTGATTTTTGACCCCGCAGGTTCATTCCGCGCGGATGTTGTGCCGATCAAGAACGACGTGCTGTACGGCATCACTCCGAATGTCGAGCGCGCCTATCGCAGCAGCCACGCGCGCGAAACGCATTTTGCGCGTATCCAAACCATCGAGGTCACCCCACAACAGGCGGAAATCGCCCTGCAGCTGGCCAAGCAGATGGGGCCGGTATCCAGTGCATACTGCGCCAACTCTACCTCTCGATTGTTGCAGCAGGTGCCAGGGTTCGAACAGATCGGAACCACGTTCTATCCGGTCAAACTGTCCGAGCAATTCGGCCAGATACCGGGGGTGTCCACCACCGAGTATCGCGAAAATGACGATGCCGATCTGCAAAAGGGTCTGGCGGCGAACAATGCCCTTCTGAACCAGCAGAGCGGTGCGCTAGCCCACTAGGTACAGCAGCGCGTAGAGGGTCGCGGCCCCGGAAAAGATCGCGGCAAGCACGTTTTTCGTAATCAACCCGGCCATCAGCGCGACAGCGGCTGCCGCCATGCGCGGGATGTCCGGCTGGCCGCCGGTTGCGGTCGGCCATACCACCAGCGGCGCGATCAGCGCCGGCAAAATTGCCACGGCAGTATAGCGTAAATGACGCAGCAGCCAGGGTGGCATCGGGCGATCCCCGACCAGGCCGAGGAACACGAACCGCAGGCCGTAGCTGCCCAGTGCCAGCCCGACAATGATGATCCACATGGTAACCGGATCGACCGCGTTCATGACGTGACCTTTCTGCGTTCGAGCCACAACTCCGCCTGTGCCCCGGCCATCATACCGGTGCACCCTGCCACCAGCAGGCCCAGATTATACGGCACCGCTACTGTCAGCAGCGAGACTGTGATGGCGACCAAAGCGGCCACAACATGCGGCAGTGTGCGCATCATCGGTCCGATCATGGCCAGAAAGGTAATCGGCAAGGCGAAATCCAGCGCCCAGCTTTCGGGTATTCGCGTGCCCAACACTGCCCCCAGATAAGTGGACAGTATCCACAAAGGTGTGATCGGTGAGACCGAGCCAAAGAAATAGGCCATGCGTTGAGGTACGGTCATGTTGGGCTCTTTTTCGAACCGGACCATGCAGCTGGCGTAGGACTGGTCCACGACCAGATATGCGCCAATGGCGCGTTGCCATAGTGGCGCGGCCCCCAGATACGGCGTCAGCGAGGCTGAATACATCGCCATCCGCAGGTTCACAGCCAGCGCCGAAGCCAGGATAATCAGGGTTGGCGCATTGTCTTGCAGCAGTTGCAAGGCCGCGAATTGCGCGGCCCCGGCGAAAACCGTTGCCGTGAACGCCATCGTCTGAATGATGGTCAGCCCGGTTTCGGTGGCGAATACCCCGAACAAGGTGCCGAAAGGTATGGCGACGAAAATGAACGGGGTCCCGTCGCGAAAACCCTTCCAATAGTATGACTTGGATGTGGTGTCTGCCATGGCTAAATCCTATGGTGATAGCCGCAGCAGTAGCGGTCTTGGGAAAGGGTTGCAATTGGCCAAGGAACTGGATGTCTCGGACTACATCATCGCCCCCGATCCCGGCGCGGACCGCCTGACCCGCGCGGTCGAGGGCGTGGACCAGAATGGAGAGGTCAGCCAGATCTCGGTTGTCGAAGAGCGCCCTTTGACGATTTTCCTGAATTCCCAGGAAATCGTGACCGCAATGACCATAGGCGACTATCCGGAATATCTGGCGCTGGGGTTCCTGCGCAATCAGGGCATGTTGCTGGATGATGATCAGATCACGCGGGTCGATTATGACGACGATCTGGAAACCGTGATCGTCCGCACCGCGCGCGAGACGTCCTACGAGGACAAGCTGAAGAAAAAGACCCGCACCAGCGGTTGCGCAGTCGGCACCGTGTTCGGCGACATGATGGAGGGGCTCGAGGATGTGCGCCTGCCGCAAGTTCATGTGCGGACATCATGGCTGTATGAGCTGGCGGCCAAGATCAACCGAACCCCGTCGCTGTATCTTGAGGCCGGGGCGATCCACGGAACGGTTCTGTGCCTTGAAAACCGCCCTTTGGTCTACATGGAGGATGTCGGCCGCCACAACGCTGTCGACAAGATCGCGGGCTGGATGCTGTCCGAGGGTGAGGCGGCGGAAGACAAGATCCTCTACACCACTGGCCGTCTGACATCCGAGATGGTGATCAAGACGGCGATGATGGGCATCCCAGTGCTGGCCTCCCGTTCGGGCTTCACCGCATGGGGCGTCGAGATCGCGCGCGAGGTCGGCCTGACCCTGATCGGCCGCATGCGCGGTCAGCGGTTTGTGTGTCTGTCGGGCGAGGACCGGTTGCTGCGCGATGTGGACCCGGCCAGCGTGGCGGTTGAGGATAAGAAGCATCGCAGGAAGAGTGCGGAGTAACCATGTCGGAAAACTTGTTAATAGTGCCGTTGATCTTGGGGCCATTCGTGGTTTTTGGCATAGCAGGATTTTGGATTGCGGCCCGGCTTTGGTGGCCTCTTTTGGCAAGACTCGACATACCCCGGCGCAACCGAAGAGTGTCACGAAATCTGTTGTTTTCAGGATGCATGAACGGCACGCCGGAAATAATTTCAGAACTGAAAAGATGTAGACGCGCTTTCGCAGTTTTGTTTTCCGTATTCTTCGTATTTTCCTATTTTTTCTTCGGATTTTACGCCGCGATGTTATTTTTGACCTTCTTTGTCGTCAATTTCCTGACGACGCGGCCCCATGAACTCCCGGAGATCTCCACATGACTCGCCCTCTCGGAGTTATCCTCGCAGGCGGCCTTGCCACCCGGATGGGCGGCGGTGACAAAGGTCTGTTGCAGATCGGCGGGCAAAGCCTGCTGTCCCATGTGATCGACCGGCTGGCCCCGCAGGTGGATGGCCTTGCGCTGAATGCCAATGGTGATCCGGAACGGTTCGCTGATCTGAACCTGCCCATTCTGCCTGACACGATCGAAGGGTTCGCGGGGCCTTTGGCGGGCGTTTTGGCCGGGCTCGACTGGGCAGCCACGCAAGGGGCTGACTGCATTGTCACCGCTGCCGCCGATACTCCGTTTTTCCCGCGCGATCTGGTGATGCGGCTGAGCGACGCTGCCCAGGGGCAAGCGCTTCCGCTGGTGCTGGCCACCACGCCACGCACCGGGGATGAGGCGTTGAAATCCGGTGGTGGAAAACGGGTCAATCGGCACCCGACCTTTGGTCTCTGGCCCGTGGCATTACGCGACGATCTGCGGGATGCGCTGAATGACGGTCTGCGCAAGGTCGTGCTGTGGACCGACAAACATGACGGGCGCGAGGCGCTGTTCCCGGCCGATCCCTTTGATCCGTTCTTCAACGTCAACACACCCGACGATCTGGCGCGGGCGGAACAACTGCTGGAGCAGGCATGAAGGTTTACGGCGTCACCGGCTGGAAAAACGCGGGCAAAACCGGGCTGATGGAACGGTTGGTGACTGAGATCACCGGGCGCGGCTTTACCGTCTCGACCCTGAAACACGCCCATCACAATGTCGATGTCGATCAGCCGGGCACTGACAGCTATCGTCACCGCGTTGCGGGCGCGTCCGAGGTTCTGCTGGCCTCGGGTCAACGCGTCGCGATCATGCAAGAGCTGCGCGGCGTGCCCGAGCCTCCATTGAATGAGTTACTAGAGCGACTGTCGCCAGTCGATCTGGTGTTGATCGAGGGGTTTAAAAGCGAGGCCCACCCCAAGGTCGAAGCCTATCGGGCCGTGGCCGCGAACCCGTTGATGGCGCCTGAGAACGCGACGATCCGCGCCGTCGCAAGTGACACGCCGCTCGATGTGGCTGTGCCGGTCTTTGACCTGAATGACACCGCAGCCATCGCCGATTTCATTCTGCAAGAGGTTGGTTTGTGACCGGTTTCGATAGTTTTGCCATGGTCGATTGGTCCGGTGGCAACGACACCGGCCTTTCCGAACGCAAGGATGCCATCTGGGCCTGTGTGGTGTGTAAGGGCAGGGCGGAAGAACCGACATACCTTAGAAACCGCAAGATTGCCGAGCAATGGCTGCACGACCTGATTGCGGATGAGATTGCCTCAGGACGGCGGCTGTGTCTGGGGTTCGATTTCCCCTTTGGCTATCCCAAAGGGTTCGCCCGTGCGCTGACCGGATCGGATGATCCGTTGCGGTTGTGGGACTGGTTCGAGAGCCGGATCGAGGATTCGCCAAAAGCCAACAACCGGTTTGATCTGGCCGGAGAGATTAACCGCCGTTTTGGCGGTAAGGGTCCGTTCTGGTTCAATGGCCTGCGGCGTGGCATTGACGGTCTGCCCAAAAACAAGGCGGACTATCACAACCCATTTCCCGAACGCCGTTGCGTCGAACTGAACCCCGAAACCAAGGGCAGCTTTACGTGTTGGCAAATGGGCGGGGCCGGTGCTGTGGGTGGTCAGGTCATGACTGGCCTGCCGGTTCTGGCCCGTCTGCGCCGCGCATTTACCGGACAAATCTCGGTCTGGCCGTTCGAGCCGCTGGACACCCCGGTCGCCTTTGTGGAAATCTGGCCCTCGCTTACCCTGGGGGCCGGGCCGAAAGACCGGATCAAGGACGCCTGGCAGGTGGAACAGGTTGCCCTGTCACTGGCCGGGATGCGACCCGAGGAATTGGCGAACCATCTGAACGTCAACGCAGCAGAGGAAGGCTGGATTTTGGGAGTGTCACAACGCAAGCCGGATATTGCCCCACCGCCCCTGCGCAACGATTGCTTTGCTTTGCCTGCCGGGGTGAGCTGGACGCCGGTGGATGACGCGCTGGCCCTGCTGCGCCAGCGGCTGACGGTAGTTGTGCCTGTTGAAACAATTGCGCTCCCGCAGGCTATGGGGCGCATTCTGGCAGAGGATATCATCGCTAAACGCTCGAACCCGCCGCAACCGAATACGGCCGTTGACGGCTATGGATTTGCGGGTGCGATGCCCGAGGGTGCGCAGGTGATGCCATTGCATCCGGGCCGCGCGGCTGCGGGTATCCCGTTTGATGGCACGGTGCCGCATGGCCATGCGCTGCGGGTGTTGACCGGCGCGGCGTTGCCTGCGGGTGTGGATACGGTCATTCTAGAAGAGGACGTGACCGTACAAGATGACCACATCGCTTTTCACGGCCCCCTGAAACAGGGTGCAAACACCCGCCGTGCAGGTGAGGACATGACCGCGGGCGATCTGGTTCTGTCTGCCGGGCGAAGGTTGACGCCCGCCGATCTGGCGTTGTTGTCGGCTACCGGAATTGCAAAAGTTCCAGTGCGCAAGACGCTGCGTGTGGCGGTGCTGTCGACCGGTGATGAACTGATCGAACCCGGAGACAAGGCCGGGCCAGGCCAGATATTCGATGCCAACCGCCCGATGCTGCTGTCACTGATCGACCGCATGGGGTTTCAGCCGGTGGATATGGGGCGGGTTTCTGATGACCGGGAAGATTTGCGCGATCGCCTGAATGCGGCGGCGGAACAGGCGGATGTAATCCTGACCAGCGGTGGCGCGTCAGCCGGGGATGAGGATCACGTCTCGGCTCTGTTGCGAGAGGCGGGGGCGATGCAGGAATGGAGGATTGCGCTCAAACCGGGGCGGCCGTTGGCTCTGGGATTGTGGGAAGGCACACCGGTCTTTGGCCTGCCGGGTAATCCGGTTGCGGCTAAAGTCTGCACCCTGATCTTTGCGCGCCCGGCTTTGGGTCTGATGGCGGGTGAGGGCTGGCAGGACCCACAGGGGTTCGATCTGCCCGCCGCCTTTGAAAAACGCAAGAAACCGGGCCGCCGCGAATATCTGCGCGCCCGAGTGCGCGATGGCCGGGTCGAGGTGTTTGCCTCTGAAGGATCGGGCCGGATCAGCGGGCTCAGCTGGGCCGAAGGGCTGGTCGAAATCGAAGACGGCGCGCGCCATATCAAACCGGGCGATATAGTCCGGTTTATCCCCTACGGCAGTTTCGGCCTTTAGTCGAAGGTTCCAGCCACACGCCCCAGTAACATGAAGGCTCGCGCTGTTCGGGTCTCACCCAATGCGGTCAGGTCGGCATCGCTGGCCTCAGGTTCAAAAGCCACGATCATGTGGTCAAAGCGGCGCAGAAAGTGATGTGCGGCGTCGCGAAAGATCGGGTCCTGCTTCATCCGCGCCGCCGTCAGCGCAAGCGACGACCGATCCCGAATGCCGCCCAAAGCCGCCACCGAGCGACCACGGGCACCCTGCGCGAATTGCCGCCAGATCTCGGGGCGGGACATGTCGGGGCGCAGGTCATCCATATAGATGCCTTCCTGGCTGAGCAGCGTCAAAACGTCCTGCGAAGCTTGCACCAGTTGGGCGGTCTTGCGGTCCTTCAACGCCAGACGCAAGGCGTCGAACCCTTCGGCGTCATCCTGCGTTTCGGGAAAATTCAGCGCTCGGATGAAAATATCGGTGCTGAGTGGCGGCGCGATGTCCTCGGCCTGCGTACCCAGCTCCAACGAGGTTTGGTCGCCGGTTCCGTTTGACGCTGCCGCCCGCGCGGGTTCGCTACGTTTGGTCGAAAACGTGGCCAGTGTACTTTCTGTCTTTTTCGCGGATTCAGCGATTTCGTCCAACTTCTTGCTGACGGCCGGTTCGTGGGAAATGGCGGCCCGCTGTTGCTGGAGGACATAGGTCTGCCGGATCGCATCAATCGCAGTCTGCAGACGTTCGCTTTCTTCGCGCATGACGCGGCTGGCGCGCATCGCCGTAGCCGCGACCCAGATCATTGCTACCGGCATGAACACCGCCAGCAAGGTCACCACGAACCCACCGCCCTCGACGTCGTCGGGCAGCACCAGAAACACCACCGAAACCACCAGCCAGATCACGCTAAGCACGATGGCCGCAATCTCGATCTCGGTCACGGACGGCCGCGAGGGCTTGTCGTAAATACCCAACGACGTTGGCCGCTCGGCTTCCTGCTCTGGCGTGGGCTCGGACATGAAGGACGCTCCGGTCAGGCGTACTCGATACTCAGGACTTCGTAAGACCGCACACCGCCGGGGGTGCGGACTTCGACACTGTCACCTTCGTCCTTGCCGATCAGGGCGCGGGCGATGGGGGATTTGATGTTGAGCAGCCCGTTTTCAATATTGGCCTCATACTCACCCACGATCTGCCAGGTCTTTTCCTCGTCAGTGTCCTCATCGACCAGCGTGACCTTGGCGCCGAATTTGATCGCACCGGACAGCTTGGCGGGGTCGATCACATCGGCCAGCGACAGAATGCCTTCCAGCTCTTTGATACGACCTTCGATAAAGCCCTGCTTTTCGCGGGCAGAATGGTATTCGGCGTTTTCCTTCAGATCGCCCAGTTCACGGGCCGTAGCGATGGCCTCGATGATCGCAGGGCGCTCAACGGATTTCAGGTTTTTCAGCTCTGCCGCAAGCGCGGCATTGCCCGTAGGCGTCATCGGAATTTTTTCCATGGTCTTGTCGTCCACGCATAAATTGATGCGCCCCGCCGCATGGAACCAGCGTCGGGGCGAATTGATGGGTTGGCAAATACCTGACCCAAATGAGGCGTGAATTGCAAGAGGTCTTGGCCCCGCAGCGGGCGGATTACGGCCTATGTTGTTCGGGAAAAGTTTGAATCGCCAATACCCTGTCGCACTTCGCGCTCTCGGGATATTGGCGATAACGAGTTTGTAAGATGTTTCCCGGAACGCCCTAGTTGTAACTAATCACTTCGAATTCGATGCCATTGTCGTCGTCAAAGTAGAACCGTTTTCCGGGCTCATAATCCGCATGTGACTTGGGCGTGAAGCCGGCTTTGATCACTTGCTGCTCGGTGGCGTCGATATCTTCGACCAAAACACCCACGTGGTTCAGCCCTCCAATGATGTCGTAACTGCTTTCGCCGGATGGCTGCGGATCGCTGGGCGCATAGAGCGCTAGATAGGTATGCGCGCTGCCCACATGCACGGTATAGCCGCCCGCAATGGCCGGGCCTTCCCAGCGGGTTTTCCAACCAAACACCTTGTGCATCCAGGCGGCCGAAGCCTGCGGGTCGCGAACGGTGAAGTTGGTGTGTTCAAGCGTCGCCATCATGGGGTCTCCTTTGCGAATTGAGGCTTGTCACGACTCACTGTAATTTCTAAACCTAACTTTAGGTCAAGGGATTAAATGAGGATAATGGCAGTTTCCGAAGGGCTGGCAATTGGCGCATTGGCCCGGCGCACGGGGTTAGCTGTGTCGGCCATCCGGTACTACGAGGCGCAGGGGCTGATCGCGCCCTGGCGCAATGCGGGTGGGCAGCGGCGGTATCAGCGCGCTGATATTCGGCGGTTGAGTTTCATCATGATCGCCCAGCAGTTTGGCCTGACGTTGCCCGAGATCAAGGATGTTTTGTCCGACTTGCCTGGCAACCGCACACCAACGCCAAAGGATTGGCAGAAAATCAGTGTCGGGCTGCGTGACCGTCTGGATCAGCGAATCGCTACCTTGACGCGGTTGCGCGACAATCTGGATGGGTGCATCGGCTGTGGCTGCCTCAGCCTTCCGAAATGCGCCCTTTACAACCCGGACGACCGCGCCAAATGCCATGGTAGCGGTCCCAGGTACCTTATGGGGGACTCTCCCGATACATAACTGCCGCATTGCAGCAATGTTACGCCGTGTTTTGATTGACCAAGGTCTTAGCAACCATGTAATCAGCCGTGAAACAATATTGCGCCGACAGCATGTAGAAAGCGCCAATTCGGAAAGTTAGCTAAGGAGCCCGCGATGGCCGAGATTGAACGCGAAGCGATGGAATACGATGTGGTTATCGTGGGCGCAGGCCCGGCGGGCCTTTCGGCAGCCATCCGTCTGAAACAGCTGGACGCGGACCTGAACGTCGTTGTTCTAGAAAAAGGCTCGGAAGTGGGCGCGCATATCCTATCGGGCGCGGTATTGGACCCCTGTGGTCTGGATGCGCTGATCCCCGACTGGAAGGAAAAAGGCGCGCCGTTGAACACGCCGGTGACCGAAGACAATTTCTACATGCTGGGCGAGGCGGGTAAGATCCGTATTCCCAACTTCCCGATGCCGCCGCTGATGAACAACCACGGCAACTACATCGTCTCGATGGGCAATGTCTGCCGCTGGATGGCCGAACAGGCCGAGGAACTGGGCGTGGAAATCTTCCCCGGCATGGCGTGTTCAGAGCTGGTTTATGGCGACAACGGCGAGGTCAAAGGCGTCGTGGCCGGGGTGTTTGGCCTGGAACCCGACGGCTCATACGGCCCCAACACCGAACCTGGTATGGAGCTGCACGGCAAATATGTCTTCCTGTCCGAAGGCGTGCGCGGCTCGCTGTCCAAAGAGGTCATCGCCAAATATGACCTGCAGGCCGGCAAAGAGGTGCAGAAATACGGCGTCGGCATGAAAGAGATCTGGGAGATCGACCCCGCCAAGCACAAGGAAGGCACCGTCACGCACACGATGGGCTGGCCTCTGGGCAGCAACGCGGGCGGCGGGTCCTTTATCTATCACCTTGAAAACAATCAGGTCTATGTCGGGTTTGTGGTTCACTTGAACTATAAAAACCCGCATCTGTACCCATATATGGAGTTCCAGCGCTTCAAGCATCACCCGATGGTGGCCGAGCTACTGAAGGGCGGCAAGCGCGTGGCCTATGGTGCCCGTGCGATCACCGAGGGCGGCTATCAGTCTATGCCGAAACTGGCTGCGCCCGGGGTTGCACTGTTGGGCTGTTCGGCGGGCATGGTCAACGTGCCGCGCATCAAGGGCAATCACAACGCGATGCTGTCGGGCAAAGCCGCGGCTGAAGCCGCCTTTGACGCCATCAAGGCAGAACGCTCGGGCGATGAGCTGACCGATTACGAGACCGATGTGCGCAATGGCCCGATCGGCAGCGATCTGAAAAAGGTGCGAAACGTCAAGCCGATCTGGTCGAAATGGGGTCTGACTGCCAGCCTGATGCTGGGCGGCCTGGATATGTGGACCAACACGCTGGGCTTTTCGCTGTTGGGCACAGTGGGCCATGGCAAGAACGACGCGGATTCGACCGAAGAGGCCAGCAAACACAAGCCTATCGATTATCCCAAACCCGATGGCACGCTGTCGTTTGACCGCCTAACCAACGTCTCGTTTGCGATGACCAATCACGAGGAGAGCCAGCCCTGCCACCTAAAACTGGCGGACCCGGACATCCCGGTCAAAGTCAACCTGCCCAAATACGACGAACCGGCGCAGCGCTATTGTCCGGCGGGCGTGTATGAGATGGTCGAAGATGAAGGCAGTCCGCGCTTCGTGATCAACTTCCAGAACTGCGTCCACTGCAAGACCTGCGACATCAAGGACCCCAGCAAGAACATCACTTGGACCACGCCGCAGGGTGGCGACGGGCCAAACTATCCAAATATGTAAGCAAAAAACCGGGCACTGGCAGGGTCGTGAAGGCTCTGCCATTGCCTCTTGCCAGCCAAAGCCCTAGCTTGTTGCGCAGACAAGAATAGCAAGGCAGGATTTTGGTGATTTCTCTGGTTCGTCGCGCCGCAATGGCTGCGCTCTTCACCTCGTCGATTGTGCTTCCAGCTGTAGCGGATTCGGGGTCCGGTGCGTATTTGGCTGGCCGTCAGGCCATCTATCAAAACGATTATTCAGCCGCTGAGAAATACTATGCGCAGGCCCTGAAAGCCGATCCTGAAAATGCAGCATTGTTGGAAAGCGTGGTTGTCGCACGGCTGGCGCTGGGCGATGTGGCACGCGCGCTGCCTGTTGCGCAGATGATTGAGGATGCCGGTCTGCCCAGTCAGGCAGCAAGGATGGTGATCACCGCCAATCTGGTGGCCGACGGTAAACTGGATGAATTGCTGGCCCGTGATCCCGAAACGCAAGGCGTGGGGCCTTTGGTCGACGGTTTGGTACAGGGATGGGCATACATTGGCCAAGGGGCCATGACCCGCGCGATGGAGCAGTTTGACGAGGTCGCAACGCAGGATGGCTTGCGCGACTTTGCACTGTACCACAAGGCGCTGGCGCTGGCCTCGGTTGGCGATTTTGAAGGGGCCGAAGAAGTATTCACGGCCCATAACGGTGCGGTTGCCCGCTTTTCGCGACGGGCCGCTTTGGCCCGGGCCGAGGTTTTGTCGCAACTGGACCGCAATGAAGAGGCACAGCAATTTCTGGGTGAGGTATTTGCGGCCGGCAGCGACCCGTCGATCGAAGGTTACGTGGCGCGTCTGACAAATGGTGACACCCTGCCATTCACCCATGCTCAATCCGCGCAAGATGGCATGGCCGAGGTTTTCTTTTCCGTTGGCGCAGCGCTGAGCAATGAGGCGGCGCAGAACTATGTCCTGCTTTATGTGCGCACGGCTGCGTTCCTGCGTCCCGGACATGTGGATGCGATCTTGCTGAGTGCCGAATTGCTGGACGTGCTGGAGCAATATGATCTGGCCGTGGAAGCCTATCGTCAGGTGCCCGCCAGCAGCAGTGACTATCACGCGGCTGAACTTGGCCGGGCCGAGGTGCTTAGCCGGTCGGACAAAAAGGATGCTGCTGCCGAGGTGTTGCAGACCCTGGCCAGCCAGAACCCAAACCTGCCTAGCGTTCATGTAGCGCTGGCCGATCTGCAACGCCAGCAAGAAGAATACACCAGCGCTGTCGCGTCTTATGATCGTGCCATCGAACTGACCGAGGGTGGGAACTGGTTTTTGCACTATGCCCGCGGCATCTCGCACGAACGGCTCAAACAATGGGATCAGGCCGAGGCCGATTTCCGCCGCGCGCTAGAGTTGAACCCAGATCAGCCGCAGGTGCTGAACTATTTGGGATATTCCCTGGTCGAACGGCGCGAAAAACTGGACGAGGCGCTGAACATGATCGAACGCGCCGTCGCGGCGCGCCCCGACAGCGGTTATATCGTCGACAGTCTGGGCTGGGTCCTTTTCCGTCTGGGCCGCTATGATGAGGCGGTCGAACATATGGAGCGCGCGGTCGAGCTGATGGCGGTTGATCCAGTGGTGAACGATCATCTGGGTGATGTCTATTGGGCTGTGGGCCGCGCGCGCGAGGCTGAGTTCCAGTGGAAACGCGCCCTGTCCTTCATTGATCCTGAAGACACGGATGCCGAGGCTGATCCCGACCGTATCCGTCGCAAGCTGGAGATTGGCCTCGACGAGGTTCTGGCCGAGGAAGGGGCGGAACCGTTGAAGGTCGCCAATGGCAACTAAGGCCTTCGCGCCCGCCAAGATCAACCTGACTCTGCATGTGACCGGCCAGCGGGTTGATGGATATCACCTGTTGGATTCGCTGGTCGTATTTGCTGATGTGGGCGACAGGTTGCAGTTTACACCAGGCCCTGAATTGTCGATCTCAGTCACCGGAGAACACGCGGCAGGCGTGCCTGCGGACAGTCGCAATCTGGTCTGGAAAGCGGCCCAAGCCGCCGGGTGGACGGGCCATATCGATCTGAACAAGGTGCTGCCGCATGGTGGCGGGATTGGCGGCGGTTCGTCTGACGCCGCCGCGACCCTTTGGGCGTTGTCTGGTCAGGGGGTCAACATACCAGAGGACCTGCCTGTTTCTCTGGGTGCTGATGTACCTGTTTGCATGGCCGCCCAAGCGACACGAATGCAGGGAATTGGCGATAGGCTAACGTCCGTGTCCCTTCCGAATTTGCCCGCAGTTCTGGTCAACCCGGGTATTCCGGTGCCCACATCTTCGGTGTTCGAGGCATTGGCCCGGCGGGACAACCTGCCCATGCCGATTGATATCCCGGAATTCGAGAATGCCGGGGCCTGCGCCGAATGGTTGCGTGACCAGCGGAATGATCTGGAAATCCCTGCAATGGGCATCGCCCGCGAAATTGAGTTTGCGCTGGATTCACTGCGATTGACTACGCGGGCGCTGTTGGCCCGCATGTCGGGGTCAGGTTCGACCTGTTTCGCGCTCTATCCCACAATGAAAGACGCGCATTTCGCAGCGTACGAGATCGGCGCGGCCCATCCCGATTGGTGGTGCCGTGCGGTGCAGCTTAATTGAGGCGCGAAACCACGTAATCGGCCAGATCACGCAGCAGCTTGCGAATCTCATGATCGGGCAGGGGCGCCAGCGCATCCTTGGCCTTGGCGGCCCAGTCGAACGCATCTGACCGGGTGGCGTCAAGCGTGCCGTATTTTCCCATCAGGCTCAGCGCGTGGTCCAGGTCACCCTCTTCTTGGCGACCCCGGCCAATCGTGCGCTCCCAAAAGACATGTTCATCAGGGGTGGCTTGCGCCACGGCCTTGATCACCGGCAGGGTCAACTTGCGTTCGCGGAAATCGTCGCCGACATTTTTACCGGTGGCCTTGCTATCACCTTGATAATCTAGCAGATCATCAGCGATCTGGAAGGCAATACCCAAAGCATCGCCATAGTCATACAGCGCCTTGACCTGTTCCTCAGACGCTCCGGCGATTACACCGCCAACCTCGGTCGCGGCAGAGAACAGGGCGGCGGTCTTGCCGCGTACAACCTGCAGGTAAATCGCCTCATCCGTGCCCAGATCGGTGGCCGCGGTCATCTGCAACACTTCACCTTCGGCAATGGTGGCCGAGGCATTGGCCAGAATGTCCAGAACACGCAGTGACCCGGTCTCAACCATCAACTGGAAACTGCGGGAGAACAGGTAATCGCCCACCAGAACGCTGGATTTGTTGTCCCACAGCAGGTTCGCCGTTGGGCGGCCACGCCGCTGGGCGCTTTCGTCCACCACATCGTCATGCAGTAGGGTCGCCGTGTGGATGAACTCAACCGTCGCGGCCAGCCGCACATGGTGGTCGCCCGCGTAACCGAACAGACGTGCGGCCGCCAGGGTCAGCATCGGACGCAGACGTTTGCCACCGGCTTCAACCAGATGTGCTGTCACTTCGGGGATGCGCGGCGCGTGATCAGAGGCCATGCGCGTGCGGATCAGCTCATTCACCGCAGCCATTTCGCTGGTCAGAAGGTCGGCCAGCCGCTCATGCGGTTTCGTGATCGCGTCGATTTCCATCACACTCCTGATACAAGGCTCGACTTTCGACTTACCTTGCCCTTACATCCATCCCTATGAAAGAACTTTTGCGCAGCACCGATCCGACGATCCTGGCCTTTGCTTCGGCCCTTCTTGAGGGTGAGGATATAGACTGCTTTCAGATGGACGTAAATATGAGCATCCTCGAAGGAGGCATCGGAATCTTCCCCCGTCGTCTGATGGTGCGGGCTGATGACCTGACGCGGGCTGAACGGGTGATGCGCGATAATGAGATTCCGCTGGGTCGATGAGCCATTTGCCGGATAATGATCTGACCTGTAACGATTTTTTGAACGGCCGTGTGCGCCTGTGGCAACCGCGTTCGGGATATCGTGCGGGCGTGGACCCGGTCTTGCTGGCTGCCTCGGTTCCGGCGACACGTGGTCACACCGTGCTGGAACTGGGCTGCGGGGTAGGCGCCGCGATCCTGTGCCTTCTGGCGCGTGTGCCGGGATTGCAAGGGGTCGGGGTGGAATTGCAGGCCAGCTATGCCGCGCTGGCCCGTCGCAACGCAGCCGAGAACGCCGCGTCGTTTGAGGTGGTCGAGGCCGATCTTGCCGCCCTGCCTGCCGATCTGAAACAGCGCCAGTTTGACCATGTCATCGCCAACCCGCCCTATTACCGCGCCGGAGCGCACAGTGCCGCTGCGGATGACGGACGGGCAATCGCGCTGGGTGAGGGCACACCACTGGGTGTTTGGTTCGACACTGCGGCCAAACGTCTCGCACCGCGCGGCTATTTGCACATGATCCAAAAGGCCGACCGTTTGCCAGATATGCTTTTGGGCTGCACGGGGCGCCTGGGCTCAGTCGAGGTGTTGCCTTTGGCGGCACGCGCGGGTCGGGCTGCCGAATTAGTGATTTTACGCGCCAAAAAGGGCGGAAAGGCCGCGTTTCGGTTGCATGCGCCGTTGATTTTGCATGCAGGCGCGCGCCACGAAAAAGATGGTGAAAGCTACACACCGCAGGTTTCGGCGGTGCTGCGCGATGCGGCCGCCCTGCCGGGGTTGTCCGGCCAATAGGCAGTAACCAGCCGAATTTGTCGGATTTATTACAGAATCTGTGCGTATGCAGCGTGACAGGGTGGAAACGATGTGATCAACTTCTTACGTGAAACTCAGACACCAACAGAGGAGTATCGCCATGAGCGTGAGCGCACACCTGACCGAACTGAAGAAAAAGCACGAAACACTCGGTCTTGAAGTTGAACAAGCCCAACGCTCGCCTGGCATCGACGATCTCCATATTGCACAACTCAAAAAGCAGAAGCTTAAGCTAAAAGAAGAGATCGAGCGCCTGTCAGCCTAGCGACGCAAGCTCGCCCGCGCGGCAATGGCCGCGCCGCCAGTGATCAACACGGCCGCGATCGCCAGACCCCAGGACGGGGCGGCGATCCCGGCCCCAACCAAAGCCAGCGTAGACAACAGCGGTGCCGCGTAAGAAGCAGTACCGAGGATTTGTATGTCACCCTGCTTTACCCCGATATCCCACACATAAAACGCTAGACCCACCGGCCCCAGACCCAGTGCCACGACCGAAGCCCAGCCAAAGGCGCTGTCGGGCCAGATGGTTTCTTCAACAGCCAGATGCAGCGCGCCCGAGGCAATCGCCGCCGCGATGCAGAACACGGCGACCGAACTGGTTGGAGTGTCCCCCAAACGGCGCGACAGGACCGAATACCCCGACCATGTCAGCGCGCACAGCAGCGCCAGCCCATACCCCGGTAGATGAGCGGTCTGAACCCCTGCGCTACCGCCTCCTGCGATGATGATCGCAGCTCCGGCAAAGCCCAGACAGGCCCCAAACAGATGACTGATACGCAGATGCTCGCCCGGCAATAGCCCGGAAAACAGCACGATCAGCAGGGGCCAGAGATAGGCGATCAACCCAGCCTCAGCTGCTGGAGCCATGCGCAGGGCCGAAAAATACAAGGCGTGATAGCCGAACAGGCCCGCGGCACCGAACAGATACGTTGTCCAGGGCACCGCCTGTAATTGGGGCAAACCGCCGTTGGCCCATGTCCAGATCAGGCCCAGCGTACCGCCGATAGAAAAACAGATGGCGTTCAGCAAAAGCGGTGGGGTTGGGGTCGAGCCGACTGTGAGCAGCGCCAGTAAAGACCACAACAGCACAGCCACAAACCCAATCGCTGTTGCCTGAGATTTTGTCATAGGTCCGTGACCTTTTTCACCGATCTGCTTTGAAAGGATACAGCCACCGGGAAGACGTGCAATTCTTTAACTATCGGTTTCAGAACGCAAAAGGCCGATCCAAAAGGACCGGCCTGAATTGTTCGTGGGTCTGCAGATCAGACGAAGAACTGCGCACCGTTGGCCGAAATTGTAGAGCCATTGATGAACTGAGAATCGTCCGACGCCAGGAACGCCACGCAGCGCGCGATTTCCTCGGGTTCGCCCAGGCGACCGGCCGGGATTTGGCTGATGATGGAATCGCGTACTTTTTCCGGAACAGCCATGACCATCTCGGTCGCGATATAGCCAGGGCAGATCGCGTTGGCGGTGATGCCCGCACGCGCACCTTCCTGCGCCAGCGATTTGACGATGCCCAGATCACCCGCTTTGGTCGCGGCATAGTTCACCTGCGCGAACTGGCCTTTCTGACCATTGATCGAGCTGATGACGATCACACGGCCAAACTTGCGCTCGCGCATGCCGGACCATACCGGGTGGACGGTGTTGAAAACGCCGGTCAGGTTGGTGTCGATCACCTGATGCCACTGCTCAGGGGTCATTTTGTGGAACGGGGCATCGCGGGTGATGCCTGCATTGGCGACCACGATGTCGATCGGGCCAACTTCGGCTTCGACCTTTTCGATGCCCGCTTTCGATTCGTCATAGTCGGCCACGTTCCACTTGTAGGTGGCGATGCCGGTTTCCTCGGTGAATTTTGCGGCGGCTTCGTCATTGCCGGCATAGGTGGCTGCAACATTGTAGCCTTCGGCCTTGAGCGCCTTGGAAATTGATGCGCCGATGCCGCGGGAACCGCCGGTGACGAGTGCTGTACGTGCCATTGAGGAATCCTCCAATTAAGTCTGACTTGGTAATTCTGTTACTCTGAGAGAGATTGCTGCGCAATATCGTTTCGTCTTCGTTTTGATCTTTCTGTTCGGCGATATTGTCGCATCTAAGGGATAGGGCCCGAATGTAACAAAAAAGGGCGCCCAGTAGACGCCCTTTTCCATTTAGTTGTCAAAGCACTTAGTCGCGCTCCACACACAGGGCGACACCCATGCCGCCGCCGATGCAAAGGGTCGCCAGACCCTTTTTCGCGTCGCGGCGCTTCATTTCGAACAGCAGGGTGTTCAGAACGCGGCAGCCCGATGCGCCGATCGGGTGGCCGATGGCGATTGCGCCACCGTTGACGTTCACGATGGATGGGTCCCAACCCATGTCCTTGTTCACGGCACAAGCCTGCGCAGCAAAGGCTTCGTTGGCTTCAACCAGATCCAGATCGTCAACCGACCAACCCGCTTTTTCCAACGCTTTGCGCGAGGCATAGATCGGACCTACACCCATGATCGACGGGTCCAGACCTGCCGTGGCATAGGATGCGATACGAGCCAGAGGCTCGATCCCACGCTTTTCGGCGTTTTCGGCTGACATCAGCAGGGTTGCGGCGGCACCGTCGTTCAGGCCCGAGGCATTGGCTGCGGTGACCGAGCCATCCTTGGTGAAGGCCGGGCGCAGCTTGCCCATGGCTTCCATGGTTGCGCCGTGGCGGATGTATTCATCCTTGTCCATAACGATGTCGCCCTTGCGGGTCTTGATGGTGAAGGGCGTGATTTCGTCGGCGAATTTACCAGCCTTTTGCGCCGCTTCGGCCTTGTTCTGCGAGGCAACGGCGAATTCGTCCTGCATGTCACGGCTGATCTGCCATTTTTCAGCAACGTTTTCAGCGGTTTGGCCCATGTGATAGCCGTTGAAGGCATCCCACAGACCATCGCGGATCATCGTGTCGATATATTTCATGTCGCCCATCTTGTGACCGGCGCGCAGCGCGGCGGCATGGGGCGAAAGGGTCATATTTTCCTGACCACCGGCGGCCACGATTTCGGCATCGCCCAGCTGGATGTGCTGTGCGCCCAACGCAACCGCGCGCAGACCCGAGCCACACACCTGGTTGATGCCCCAAGCCGCGCTTTCTTGCGGCAGACCGGCATTGATATGGGCCTGACGCGCCGGGTTCTGGCCCTGTGCAGCCGTCAGTACCTGACCCATGATGGTTTCGCTGACTTCACCCTTGTCAACTCCGGCACGTTCTACAACTGCTTCGAGTACGGCAGTGCCCAGATCATGTGCGGGTGTGTTTGCAAACGAGCCGCCAAAACTGCCGACACCGGTACGGGCTGCAGATGCGATTACTACGTTAGTCATATAGACAATCCTTTACCATCAAGGTCCTGTGGGAACCGTGATGGCGCAGATCGCAGAGGTCCGGCCTCTAAGATCCAGAGCGCCTCATGATCCCCCGCTCCAACTGCTCATGGAATAGCGTAACGCTGCAATTGCAGCAACGGTCAGCTTGTCTCAGGTAAATTGGAAATGGATTCTATATCTTTAACTACCAGTTTTCTTAAGCTTTTTATCTTTCCAAGGGCCCGACACAGTGGGTGCGCCGAACAAAAACCCCTGCAAGCAGTCCACGCCATTGGCCACAAGGAATTCGGCATCGCCCCTGGTTTCGACCGATTCGGCGGTTACTAGAATTTCAAATTCCCGGGCCACAGCGACCAGTGCCCGGACCAACGCTTGATTGTCCGGGTTTTCGGAAACTCCGCGGACGAACTGACCGTCGATCTTGGCGGCATCAAACAAAAACTCGCGAAAGTGGCGGAAACTGAAATTGCTGGCACCGAAATCGTCCAGCGCAAACGCAACGCCGCGCGGTTGCAGCCGGTCCATGAAATCGATCACCAACTCGGGCACAGTCATGGCCGAACTTTCCGAAATTTCCAGGATCAACCGTTCGCCCAAATTGGCGTCTTTCTTGAGAAACCGATCTAACACCCGAGAATACCGCGCATAGCCGATCGAACGTGCGGACATGTTGATGGACAGGCGGATATCGGGGTTATTGATCAGTGTCCTCAACCCCATTTCCAATGCGACACAATCCAGGTCCCGCCCGATCGGGGTATTTTCCAATTGCGGCATGAAATCCCGTGCAGGAATAACCCGCCCGGTTTCGTCCAGCACCCGAATGAACCCTTCGTAGAACGCTACACCGAACGGTTGATGCGCCTGCATGACCGGCTGAAAGGCCAGTTTGCATTGTTTGTGCTTTACCGCCTCGGTCGCCATCTGAACCGAGGATTCGTCACGGGATGCGACGGCCGCGTTCAGCGGGCTTTCGGCACCCTCGGGCACATCTGCCTGTTTCCTGTCCCGCATGTCCTTGCCAAGCCCCGTAACGTCACCGGTCAGGGCCTTATTTCAAGGCAAAGGTATGAATCTGCGGTTAAGAGGGGCGAATTTGCCAGGTGTCAGCGCGCGGATTCCCAAACCCGTCCAAGTACAGCGGCGGCGCCGACCACGGCTCCCATGAAGCCCAGTGCAAGCATGACAAAGCCCAATGCAACGATGGTTGAGGGGCCACCCGTCAGTGCCGTCAACATGGCCAAAGCCAGACCGATCAAACCAAGTGTGGTCGATACTGTCATCAAACGGGTCATGGCGGCCTCCGGATTACTGGCTACGGGTCACATCCGCTGAATATGGAATGTGAAATCCCGTTTTCAAGAAAGCAGAGAGTCGAACAGGCGGATTTAGGCCTGTTTTGCCTGTGGATTGGGCGTCTGGGCCTCAAGTTGTTCAAAACCGGGCGTTCCGTGATCTTCGGGATGGCGCGCCAGATGCCGGGCTTTGATCTGTTCTGAGCTTTCGCGGCTGCCATCATGGCTGTAACCCGGTGGAGCAAAGCAATAGGCCAGACGTTCGCGCAACGTCAGCCCCGGCTGGGTTGCGTCGCGCCAGATACTGACCCATTCGTGAAAGGCCACGCGCAGCGGGTTGAACGTGCCAATATTGTGGACCAGCCCGTAATCGACGCGGTCGTCCTTTTGTTCGGGCACAAACGTGCCAAACAGTTTGTCCCAGATGATGAAAACCCCGGCATAGTTGCAATCCAGATAACGCGCGTTCCGTCCATGATGGGCGCGGTGGTGGCTAGGGGTGTTCATCACCGCCTCGAACCAGCGGGGCATTTTCCCAATCGCCTCGGTGTGAATCCAGAACTGATAGATCAGGTTCAAACCGCCGCAGAACAGCACCATCGCCGGGTGGAAGCCCAGCAGAATCAGCGGCGCACGTACTACCATCATGAAGGTAAACGTATAGGTCCATGTCTGACGCAGCGCCGTGGTCAGATTGTAGTGTTGAGAACTGTGGTGGTTCACGTGACTGGCCCAGACCCAGCGGATGCGGTGACCGAACCGATGCACCCAGTAATAGCGTAAATCATCCAGCACAAAGCACAGGATGATCACCGGAATCGAGGTGCCCAGGTTCAGCGGCGTGATCTGCCACAGCCACATGAAAAAGCCATATGCGATGAACCCAAGCAGCAACCCCGAGGCGATATTTCCCGCCCCCATGATCAGCGAGGTGACGGCATCGCGCGTCTCATACCGTCCGCCCCTGCCTTTGAAA
The DNA here is from genome assembly GCF_056537925.1 of Ruegeria sp. BI7. Taxonomy (NCBI): domain Bacteria; kingdom Pseudomonadati; phylum Pseudomonadota; class Alphaproteobacteria; order Rhodobacterales; family Roseobacteraceae; genus Ruegeria; species Ruegeria sp. BI7. Next base: position 166,316 of record NZ_JBQFSK010000004.1, on the reverse strand, counting down.
GCGATCCACAGGAACTCGGCCAGAATGGCGGCGATGAAGAACGGCACCGCCCATTGCACGGCGTCGGGAAAGCTCACTTGGTCGGTCATGCGGGGTCCATCAGGTTTTGCCAGTGGGGGCGTTCGAAATCGTCAAGGCGGATCAGGGCTTTGGGCGTGCCGAAGTCATGAAATTGAATTTCGAAACCCTCGGGGTGATCGATCCAGTCGAAATCCAGAAGGTGGCGCGCCACCGTATCGGCACCAAAGGACCACAACAGCCCGTTTCCCGTCTCGGTACGGATCAGGGCGGACCGCTTGTCATGTGCGATTGTTATATCAATTATTACGTCGTCCGGCGCATGGCGCAGCCATTCCGAACGCGCGGTCTGGGGGGTCAGTTCGCGCACGCGTGACCGCCCTGACAGGTGCAGCAGAACGGTGATGCCGACGATGCCTCCGACCACCAGAACCAGAAGTATTTCAAGCGGCATTCTTTCCTCCCGCCCGACAGATTGCAGAGCGGCAATGACGCTGTCAAAGGTAGCGTTACGTCAGCCAGCTTCGAACGTGTCCAGGACTTCGTGCTGCACCACGCGTTCGACAAAGGGCACCAGCCCATCAGGCCCCGAGGCCCTGTCTTTCAGGTGTATGCAGATGTCTGGCCTGCGTGCTGCGATGATGCCGACCATCTCGCCGCGGATCTTGTCATCCAAGCCCGCGCCCATGACCGCACAGACGATCCGGGGTTCGGCATCCAGTTGCCGCCGGACCTCATCCTGATCATGCGCGCCCAGCCATTGGATAGGCATGTGATCCAGACGCCGCGCCACGTCGCCGATTACATTCGGCAAGCGACCGATCAACAGAACCACTGGTTTCATTGTTGCCTCCTTTTCACTGGTAGCAATTAGAAAATCCGGCCCCAAAAGACCATTTCTATTCTAGCACATGTGAATGCAGTGTTTTCTGCCTAGTCGGAAATGGTCATAGGCACGGCCTTACCTTTTCCCTTCTTACGCGTAAAAACTACTTGGTCTCCGTCGATTGCGACTTTCTGACAATCCACAGGAAGTTGCGTGGTCCCGATAAAGAGATTTCGGCAGTAGTACCTTTTGTTCCAGACCCAGGCACCTTTGATTTTACCTTTTTGGGCGGTATCCCCGTAAATCGTGCCGTCTGCCGCGACGATAAACCAATACCTATTGCGCACAAGTTTCTTGCCGATGACAGCATCCATGAATTGCTGCTTCTTTTCGATGTCTTTGGCGTCTGCGGCAGCCGCCGAAATGCACAGGACACTGGCTGCCGCGGCCAAGATGGCAATAGAATTCACAGCTATTCCCCCCAAACTAATAGTTGGCAGAATAACACGATTCGCAATTTTCTTATGTGTTTTGCTTAGCTTTCAGCGCCGACAAGCGTCGCGATAATCGCCTTGGCACTTTCTGAATTCCATTCCGCATCGCCGATTAACCGGGCAATTTCCTGACCCTCAGGATCCAGAATAACGGTGATTGGCAACGCAACAACGCCAAACTCGCGCGCGGCGGCTGAACCGGGGTCCTGATGGCGCGGCAGGTTATTAATGCCGTTTTCCTCGAAGAACTTCTTGATCCCGGCGGGTGAGTTGCGCCCGGTGGCAAGTGTAAGAACCTCAAACTTGTCACCGCCGAACTCTTCTTGCAGCTCGGCAATCTGCGGCATCTCTTTGCGGCAAGGCGCACACCACGTGGCCCAGAAGTTCACCAGAACATACTTGCCGGCATAGTCCTCAAGCGTTCCAACTCCGCCCTCATCTTCCAGCTGGAATTCGATTGCTTTTGCGGGCTTGGGTTCTTTGTGCAGGATCAGGCGTTTCAGTGTTCCATCGCGCAGCGGGCCAAGCGTTTCGGCATCTGTTGCCAAAGCGGCGTTTGCACCCAGCGCAAGGGCCATATAAAGGGGGATCAGACGAAATAGGCGCATATCAACTCCGGGTTTTCTTACATGACCGATCAATCTTCGAACCAGATGTGGGGCGGCCGCTTTGCCGCCGGTCCAGACGCGATCATGGAGGCAATCAATGCCTCGATCGGGTTCGATCAGCGGATGGCAGCCCAGGACATCGCAGGCTCGCGCGCCCATGCCGCCATGTTGGCTGCCACAGGCGTAATAACTGATAGTGATGCGCAGGCAATTCGGGAAGGGCTGCTCACCGTTTTGTCAGAAATTCAGAACGGGGAATTTCAGTTCTCGACCGCGCTGGAAGACATCCACATGAATGTCGAAGCGCGTCTGAAAGAGGTTATTGGCGAGCCTGCAGGTCGTTTGCACACGGGCCGCAGCCGGAATGACCAGGTTGCGACCGATTTCAAACTGTGGGTGCGTGATCAACTGGACGCGGCAGAGAGCGGCCTGCTGGCCCTGATCCGCGCGCTTTTGGCGCAGGCCGAGGCCGGGGCCGATTGGGTCATGCCAGGCTTTACCCATCTGCAAACCGCACAGCCGGTGACGTGGGGCCACCACATGATGGCCTATGTCGAGATGTTTGGCCGTGACCTGAGCCGCGTCCGCGATGCGCGAGCCCGGATGAACGAATCCCCCTTGGGGGCGGCGGCTTTGGCTGGGACGTCTTTTCCCATCGACCGCCAGATGACGGCCGAGGCGCTGGGCTTTGACCGGCCTGCCGCAAACTCGCTGGACGCAGTCAGCGACCGCGATTTCGCGCTTGAGTTCCTGTCGACCGCCTCGATCTGCGCCATGCACCTGTCGCGCTTTGCTGAAGAGCTGGTGATCTGGTCTTCGGCCCAGTTCCGATTTGTCACCCTGTCTGATCGGTTTTCGACTGGTTCGTCGATCATGCCGCAGAAGAAGAATCCGGATGCTGCTGAGTTAATCCGCGCCAAAGTGGGCCGCATTTACGGTGCAAATACCGCATTGATGATGGTGATGAAGGGCCTGCCGCTGGCCTATTCCAAGGACATGCAAGAAGACAAGGAGCAGGTCTTTGATGCCGCCGACAATTGGATGCTGGCGCTGGCTGCGATGGAAGGTATGGTTAAGGACATGACTGCCAACCGCGAGAGCCTTGCGGCGGCAGCGGGCTCGGGGTTCTCGACCGCTACCGACCTCGCCGATTGGCTGGTTCGTGTACTGGGCCTGCCGTTCCGCGACGCCCACCATGTGACCGGATCGCTGGTGGCCATGGCCGAAAGCAAAGGCTGCGACTTGCCTGACCTGACGCTGGAGGACATGCAATCGGTCCACGCAGATATCACCGATGACGTCTATTCTGTCCTTACCGTCCAAAATTCGGTAAACTCGCGCCAGTCTTTTGGCGGCACCGCACCGGATCAGGTGCGGGCCCAGATCAAGCGATGGAAGGCGTTGGTATGATGCAAATTCTCCGTGTTGTCCTGCTGATTGCGGCTGGGTTTGCCCTGGCCGCCTGTGGCGCAGATGGCGAGCCGATCCAACCCACGATGAGCGCCAATGTAGGCGTCGGAAGCAGCGGCACTTATGTTGGTGGTGGTGTTGGCTTTCGGCGCGGTGGATTGGGTGTTTTTCTTGGGGTTTAATCCTCTGAGGTAATTGCATTTTGCCCACGCGGCGCCCATGTTCGCACGTATGATCGGCCTGGTGCCGAATTTCCTGAGCTAAGATGACATCATGAAGATTTTCGGCCTGATCCTGACTATTGCCGTACTTGCGGCTTGCGAGCCTTCGCACAACTCCCGCCCCGAACCCGAGGCGAATTCCGGCAGCTCTGGCGTTTCGATTTCGGGCTATGGTCGGGTTGGCGTTTCTGTCACCAACTGACCGAATACCGCCGGATGTGCAGAATCCATTGATCCGCCGGGCGGTTTTGGTCTAAGCGCGCTGTCATGGATCACTTTCTCTACCGCGACGGCGCGCTTTACGCCGAGGATGTCCCAATCTCCGAAATCGCTGCCGCGGTCGGGACCCCGTTTTACGTCTATTCCACCGCGACTTTACTGCGCCATTTCCAGTTGTTCGATGATGCGCTGGAAGGGACCGAGCATCTTGTATGCTACGCGATGAAAGCCGCCAGCAATCAGGCGATTCTGAAAACGCTGGCGCAGGCGGGCGCGGGGATGGATGTGGTCTCGGGCGGGGAATACCTGCGCGCCAAGGCGGCGGGTGTGCCAGGCGATAAAATCGTGTTCTCAGGCGTTGGCAAAACTGTGGATGAGATCCGCACCGCGCTGACCGGGGGTATCCGTCAGTTCAACGTCGAATCCGAACCCGAGATGGAAGTGATTAACGCTGTAGCGCTGGAATTGGGTGTGGTTGCGCCTATCACTGTGCGGGTTAACCCGGATGTTGATGCCAAAACCCACGCCAAGATCGCTACAGGAAAGTCCGAGAACAAGTTCGGTATTCCCATCGCCCGCGCGTCAGAGGTCTATGCCCACGCCGCGTCCCTGCCCGGGCTTGAGGTGATTGGCATCGACGTCCATATCGGCTCGCAACTGACCGAGCTGGAGCCGTTCGAGCTGGCCTATACCAAAGTCGCCGAGTTGACTGAGCAGCTGCGTGCCGAAGGTCACAATATCCGCCGTCTCGATCTGGGCGGAGGTTTGGGCATTCCCTATACCCGTGCCAATGACGCACCACCGCTGCCCGTAGAATACGGTGCGTTGATCAAGAAAACGCTGGGCCATCTGGATTGCGAGATCGAGATCGAACCTGGTCGTCTGATCGCGGGCAATGCCGGTTTGATGATCAGCAAGGTGATCTATGTGAAATCCGGTGAGGGGCGCGATTTTCTGATCCTCGACGGGGCCATGAACGACCTGATCCGCCCCGCCATGTACGAGGCGCATCACGATATCGTTGCCGTGCAAGAACCGGCGCCGGGCGTTGAACAACAACCCTATGATATTGTCGGTCCGGTCTGTGAGACCGGTGATACCTTCGCCAAACAACGCAACATGCCACCGCTGGCGCCGGGTGATCTGGTGGCCTTTCGCAGCGCCGGAGCCTATGGGGCGGTGATGGCCAGCGAATATAACACGCGCCCCCTGATCCCTGAGGTTCTGGTACATGGGGATCAATTTGCAGTTATTCGTGAACGGCCAAGCTTTGACGAAATCATAAACCGCGATACCATACCTGAGTGGCTTTGACGCGATGACCGCGCGGGCCCGCTCAGGAGGCCTGCCTTGAACGCAAGACATAACCTGCCGATTCCAAGACTTTCCCTGTGGCTGACGCACGCAGGGATGCTGGCCGAGCAGGTTTTGCGTGCATTCTGGCCATTTTTCTCGATTTTCATGGCGATTCTGGCTGCGTTGATGCTGGGGTTGCAGGATCACGTCCGGGTCGAGGTGGTCTGGGCAGTGGGTGTTGTCGCAGTGATTGGCCTGCTGGTGGCGCTGGTCTGGGGTATCAGGCGATTCCATTTGCCCAGACGGGCCGAAGCGCTGATGCGGGTGGATGTGTCACTGCCGGGGCGTCCGATTCAGGCGCTTATGGACGATCAGGCCATTGGGGCGATGGATGCCGATTCAGTCGCGCTGTGGCAGGCGCACCAGACGCGTATGGCGCAACGGGCGGCGCAGGCTGAGCCGGTCAAACCAGATTTGCGGCTGGCTGATCGCGATCCTTATGCGTTGCGTTACTCTGCCTTGCTGGCGCTGGTGATTGCGGTTTTGTTCGGATCGTTCTGGCGCATTGGTTCAGTGGCCGAGATGACGCCGGGCGCGGCCACGGCTGGGCAGGGGCCCAGCTGGGAAGGCTGGGTGGAGCCGCCACGCTATACCGGCTTGCCGACGCTTTACCTGGCGGATCAATCAGACCCGACACTATCTGTTCCACAAGGCAGCCGCATCACCCTGCGTTTTTATGGCGAGGTCGGCGACCATAGCTTGATCGAGACGACATCGCCCCTGGGTGCCGAAGACGCATCTGAGGTGGAACAGGATTTTCTTGCCACCCGTTCAGGCCAGTTGACGATTGATGGTCCGGCAGGGCGGAACTGGGCCGTGAACATCATTGCGGATACGTCGCCGAAGATTGCGATCGCCGACGAGGCCGAGACCGAGGCTGGCGGACGCATGAAACTGCCGTTCACTGCTGTGGACGATTATGGCGTGGTCTCTGGATCAGCCGTGATCGCGCTGGATCTGGCTGAGGTCAGCCGGAGCTATGGTCTGGCCGCTGTACCTGAACCGCGCGAAGTGATCACCGTGGAACTTCCGATGCCGATTACCGGCGACCGGATCGATTTTACCGAAGACCTGATCGAGGATTTCTCGCAGCACCCTTGGGCGCATTTGCCGGTCAAGGTTACATTGACGGCACGGGATGCGGCCGATCAGGAAGGCCACTCTGATCCGTATCAGACCACATTGCCTGCGCGACGTTTCTTTGATCCGCTGGCCGCTGCGGTGATCGAACAGCGGCGTGATTTGCTGTGGGCCAGGGATAACGCGACCCGGGTGTCTCAGATTTTGCGCGCGGTCTCGCATCTGCCCGAAGGGTTCTTTCGATCCGATACCGCGTATCTGCGTCTTCGTGTGACCCTGCGGCGATTGGAAATGTTCGATGACTACGGGCTGACACTGGAACAACAGGAAGAGATCGCCCAGGCCCTATGGGATCTGGCGATCATCATTGAAGACGGAACGCTGGCCGATGCGCTGGAACGGATGCGCCGGGCACAGGAACGCCTGACCGAGGCGATGAAGAACGGCGCCACCGATGAGGAAATCGCTGAGCTGATGCAAGAGCTGCGCGAGGCAACGCAGGATTACATGCGCCAACTGCAGCGTCTGGCACAGGAAAACGGTGAGTTTGACGAAAACCAACAAGGCGAGAATGGCGAATCCCTGCAGATGACGCAGGACGATCTGCAGCGGATGATGGACCGTATTCAGGAACTGATGGAACAGGGCCGCATGGCTGAGGCTCAGCAGGCCCTGGAAGAGTTTCAGCGGATGATGGAAAACATGCGCGTCACTCAGGGCCAGGGGCAGGGCCAGCAATCCGAAGGCCAGCAGGCGATGGAAGGGTTGGCCGAAACCTTGCGCGAACAGCAAGGCCTCAGCGATCAGGCTTTCCGCGATCTGCAGGAACAGTTCAACCCCGGCGCGCAGGCTGGTGAAAGCCAGGGCAACGAAGGCCGCAATGGCGGTCAGGGTCGGGGACAAAGCCACGAAGGTCAGGGTGGTCGCGGCTCGGACCAACAGGGCGACGGCCAGCAAGGGCAAGGATCGCTGGCTGATCGCCAACAGGCTTTGCGCGATGAATTGGGTCGTCAGCAACAGAATTTACCCGGTGCGGGCACGCCCGAGGGCGATGCCGCGCGCGATGCGCTGGGCCGCGCAGGGCGGGCTATGGACGAGGCCGAAAACGCGCTGCGTAATGATGATCTGGCTGATGCAATCGACAACCAGTCCGAGGCGATGGAAGCCTTGCGCGAAGGTATGCGGTCACTGGGTGAAGCCTTGGCCCAGAACCAGCAGAACCAACCGGGTCAGGGATCGCAAGAAGGTGATATGCAGGCCAACAGCCGTGATCCGCTGGGCCGCAACCCGGGTTCGAATGGCTCGATCTCAACCGATGACAGCCTGTTGCAGGGCGAGGATGTCTATCGTCGCGCCCGCGAATTGCTGGACGAAATCCGTCGCCGCACCGGTGAATCGGATCGTCCTCAGATCGAGTTGGAATACCTCAAGCGGCTGTTAGAGCGGTTCTAGGTCCGTCTTTCAATCAGGTCAGTTCTGTGCTGTCCCCGAAGTCTGTGCTTCGAGCCACAGACGTGCCTGATCCACCAGCGACACATATGGAGTCAGGATCGGTTCGGCCTGCGGCACAGCCTCGCTGATTTTTTGGGCGTTGCCATAGACCAGCAACAGAATGATGCCAACAATCAGGATCAATGCAAATCCGCGCACAAATCCGCCAGATTTACGCGGCGCGGGCTCGTCTTCTGCGCCCATGATGTCGTCGCTGCGCAAGCTGGAATTGATCGCCTCGACATCGGGCAGGTCATCTTTCTGGCCCGCGTCTTCTGCGGTTTCCGTGGCCGTCAGTTCCTTGATGGCGTGTTCGGGGTCAGGTTCCGGAGGAGTGTCCAGTGCCAAATCGGGCTGAGTTTCTATGCTGCCGCCTTCCTGGGCACGCAGCTCAGCCTCTCGGGCGGCTTCCTCTTGCAGGATGCCGGCAACAGCAGGGTCGATATTTCCGGTTGTTTCTGGTTTTTCCGGCTCGGGGGCTGCTTCAGGTTCTGGTGCGAGTGTTGTTTCGGGTTCCGTCGCAGGTTCAGATCTAGGCTCAGCCTGCGGTTCCGCGGCAAACGCTTCATCCACCGGTGTGGGGGTCGGGTCTGTCGCGGCTTCCTCGGCTGCAGGCTCTTCTGAAATGGGCGAGACCGCTGCGGGCGCGGGTTGGTCCGGGTATTTGGCCTGGAACCAGGTGTTCTCGCAATTTGAACACTGAACGTCGCGGCCCTCTTCCGGGATGACTTCGTCTGGCACCTCATATTGGGCACCGCAATTCGGACACGTAAGACGCATGCTGCCTCCTGGTCGGGACCTCGACCTGATAATAGTTTTTTTAGGGATGTTATTCCGTTAAGACCTGACCGCAAAGGGTGTTTTCGGTTTGGCAGCATAAATGTCACCAATTCGCCCCGGTGCAGGCATTGAAACCACAACCACGCTCGGGCAAGAAGAGCAGCAATTAGAACGGGGGCCCCTGTGATCGAGCTGGAAAATGTCAGCTACACCTATGGTGGAGGTGAATTGCTGAGCAACGTGTCCCTGCGACTGCAGCCGGGTTCGTTCCACTTTCTGACCGGCCCTTCGGGCGCGGGCAAGACCACTTTGCTTAAACTGTGCTACGGTGCATTGCTGCCCACGTCCGGACGGTTGAGCGCGTTTGAACAGGACGTGGCCCAGTTGGATCGCGATCAGATGGCCCTGCTGCGCCGCCGGGTTGGCGTTGTGCATCAGGATTGCCGGTTTCTGGATCATATGACGGTGGTCGAAAATGTCTCGCTGCCGCTGATGGTGTCGGGGCGTTCGGAATCTGCATTGCGGGATGATCTGACTGAATTGCTGAACTGGGTGGGTCTTGGCACCCGGCTGGGCGCGCTTCCGCCCGAACTGTCGGGTGGTGAACGTCAGCGCGCGGCGCTGGCTCGGGCGGTGATCCTGTCGCCCGATGTTGTTCTGGCAGATGAGCCCACTGGCAATGTGGACTGGGAGATGTCGCAACGCTTGCTGCGCCTGTTGGTCGAGCTGAACAAGATGGGCAAAACCGTGCTGATCGCCACCCATGATCTGAGCCTGATCCGCGCCGCTAAAAGCCAGGTACAGGCACGCGTGCTGCGTATTTCGCAACGGCAGGTCCAACTTGCGGGGGCAGACCTATGAGCAAGGGGATGATCCGAAACTTGCTGAAACGGGATGCGCGGGCCGATCGGGTGGTGCCCCCCACCGGTTACACCGCACATTTGACCTTGTTCGTATCGGGCGCGATGGCTTTTCTGACCGTGTTTGCGCTGGCCCTGTCGCTGGCGTCCGGGCGATTGGCCGACCGTTGGGCAACCGAACTGGCCGGGGCGGCCACCTTGCGGATCAATGCCCCCGCCGACCAGCTGGCCGCCCAGACCGAGGCTGCGTTGACCGTGCTGGCCCAAACCCCCGGCGTCGCATCGGCCCGGGCGCTGACGACCGAGGAGCAGGCCGCGCTGTTGTCGCCATGGTTTGGTTCTGACCTGCCGCTGGACACATTGCCCGTTCCGCAACTGATCGAGATCATCGAAGGCGATCCGGGTCTGGATGCAACCGGACTGCGGTTGCGGTTGGGGGCCGAGGTGCCGGGCGCTGTGCTGGACGACCACACCCGCTGGCGCGAACCTCTGGTCGATGCGGCCATGTCACTGCGCCGGCTCGGTTGGGTCTCGATCCTGCTGATCGGTGGCGCGACCGCAGCCATGATTACGCTTGCGGCTAATGCCTCGCTTGCGGCCAACGCGCAGATCATTGAGGTGCTGCGTCTGGTTGGTGCCAGGGATCGCTTTATCGCCCGCGCCTTTGTCCGGCGCTTTACCTACCGGGCATTCTTTGGCGCGGTTGTCGGGGTATTGCTGGGTATGACCGGGGTGCTTTTGCTGCCCGAAGCCTCGGACGAGGGCGGGTTTTTGACCGGTCTGGGCTTTCAGGGGGCAGGCTGGTTGCTGCCTGCACTGATCCCTGTGTTGGGCGCAACTGTTGCCTTCCTGGCCACGTGGACCGCCGCCAGCCGCAAATTGAAGGAGCTTTCGTGATGGCCACAGCGTTTCAATGGGTGCGCTCTTTGATCTTCATGATCGTGATCTATGTCTGGATGCTGATCCTGGGCATCGTGTTTGCCCCCTTTGCCCTGTTCAACAAGCGTGGTGCGTTGCGGGCGTGTAAGACCTATGCCCGCACAACCCTGTGGCTGGCGCGCTGGATGGTTGGCATTCGATCCGAAGTACGCGGCAAAGTGCCGGTGGACGAGGTGGTGATTGGCGCCAAGCACCAGTCCTTTCTCGACATCATCATAATTTTCGACGCCATCCCCCACGGCAAATTCATCATGAAGAAAGAGCTGCTGTGGACCCCAGTCATCGGCATGTATGCGCGGCGTCTCGGTTGTATCCCAGTCGATCGCGGTAAAAAAGGCGCTGCCGTTGCCAAGATGGTCAAAGACGTCGCCAAAGAATTCACTGAGCCCGGTCAATTGGTGATCTACCCGCAGGGCACACGCGTTGCGCCAGGGGTGCAGAAACCTTACAAAGTGGGCACAGCGGTTCTGTATGAGGGGTTGGGATTTCCCTGTGTCCCGGTGGCGACAAATGCCGGAGTTTTCTGGCCGCGCACAGGTGTTCTGCGCAAACCGGGTTTGGCGATTGTGGACTTTCTTGATCCGATCGAGCCGGGGGTTGCGCGCAATTCGTTTCTTGGTCGATTGGAAGACGTGATTGAGACGCGATCCAATGCATTGATGAAAGAAGTGGGGTTTGATCCGGATGGAGTTCATTAAGGACATCAAATCGCTCGAAGAGATCTACAACAGACCGCCCGGCGCGGCCTCTTTTCGAAAAGTGGTACACAGCCTGACGCCACTTTATCGCAAATGGATCATGAGCTCGCGGCTTTGTATCCTCAGTACCGTGGGTCCCGAAGGTGTGGATGGCAGCCCCCGCGGAGATGATGGCCCGGCGGTGTTAGAGCTTAATCCAAATACGCTGGCCCTTCCGGACTGGCGCGGCAATAATCGATTGGATTCCCTGCGCAATATTGTACGTGATCCGCGTGTGGCCTTGATGTTTATGGTATCGGGTTCAAACAACGTGGTGCGTGTGAATGGAACGGCCCGACTGACTGCGGATGCAGACCTGCGCGCCCGGTTTGAGAAACACGGCAAACAGCCAGCCACGGTCATCGTTATCGAAATCACCGAGATCTACACGCAATGCGCCCGTGCCTTGATGCGCGCTGAAATTTGGACCTCGGGTGACAATTCCGCCGAGTTGCCCAGTATTGGTGAGATTCTGGCCGAGGCAAGTCAGGGTGAGGAGGGCGGTGAACGCTATGATGCAGAATGGGGTGCCCGCGCCGCAAAGACGATGTGGTGAAAACGCCCACTATATTGCCGCCGCGCCTAATTTGGCGACTTTGGTAACCCAGCGTTCTACACTGCCGGGCTTTGGGTAGCTGGCACCTGAAAAATATGTGAAACGCGTCGGTTTGAAGCCGACAAAACCCAAAATTTGATCACGGACTTGCCGGATGAGTGCTTGTCGATAAATCAACCGCATGAACCAGCCTGGTGTGTCTGACGTCAGGATAACGCGCGCTGTGCGCCCGGTAAGCATTGGCGCTGGGAAGCCAATCTTGGTCGTTTTCCTTGTATCGAACGTTCGTCCCGGGATGAACATCCGGTCAATCAGACCCTTTAGCTTCGCGGGGAGTCCTCCCCACCACATCGGTGTTGTCAGGACAAGATGTTCGCTCCATTCGATATCCTGAAGCACTTGTTCCAGTTCAGGCTCCAGCGGCTTAAAGTCGTGGTAGTTGCCCTGCCCAAAGTCATGATCGAATTGTAAATCGCTTAGGTGAGTAACGCGAACAACGTGCCCGTGTTTTTGGGCGGCTTCACTGTAGGTTTGAGCGAAGGTTCGAGACAAACTGCTTTCGGCAGGGTGCCCGTTGAGGATGAGGATTCTCTTTTGTGGCATCGGGAAACTCCAAAGTTGACCATGGTCAGTTTATAGAGGCAAAAACTGACCATGGTCAATAAAAATTTGACCATGGTCAAAAACCATGCAACTTAGACCCATGCAAAAGACGATTCAAAAACGCACGCTGAAAACCCGAGCGCGCCTGATCGCGGCGTCAGAGGAGGTTATTCAACGGTGCGGCTACGAAGCATTGAGGGTAGAAGAGGTTGTTCAGGCCGCTGGTGTAGCCAAAGGGACATTCTTTGCGCATTTCCGTGACAAAGATGCGCTTATGGAAATTTTGATGGCAGCAAAATTGAATACTTGCCTGGATCAGACCGAAGCGGGAAGACCACCCAAAACGGTATCGGAAATCATCGCTGCCCTTGAGCCGGTCCATAGCTTCATGACCTCCGAGAGGTATGTTTTTGACCTGCTGATCAGGTACTCAGGCGCGACGGCAATTTCAGAAATTGGCCCAATAGCATATTGTTTTGAAAGATATTTCCGCGTTGTGATGATGTGGCTTGACGATGCACAAGTCCGAACGGATGTTTCAACAGACCTTCTAGCCGAAGGTGTACAAGCCTTTGCGATTCAGGCCATGTCCCTGAAGTTTTGCGCTTTGCACTCTGCGCAGACATTCACTGGCAGGCTGGAAGTCTATCTTGATGCGTGGCTGACCCCGGCAACCTAATCGCCGCCGAGGTCAGTTTGTTTAACTGTGGATTGGACCGTCACCACAAGCCAGCGCTGCCTCGCGCACTGCTTCCGAATATGTCGGGTGGGCATGGCAGGTCAGCGCCAGGTCTTCCGCTGATGCGCCGAATTCCATCGCCACGCAGACTTCATGGATCAAATCGCCTGCTGCAGGACCGATGATATGAGCCCCCAAGATGCGGTCCGTGTCCTTGTCGGCCAGGATCTTCACAAAGCCATCGGCGGCAAAGTTCGCCTTGGCGCGCCCGTTGCCCATGAACATGAACTTGCCGACTTTGTAGTTGCGGCCCTGTGCTTTCAGCGTCTCTTCGGTTTCACCCACATTGGCCACTTCGGGCCAAGTGTAGATCACGCCGGGAATGACGCCATAGTTCACGTGGCCATGCTTGCCCGCGACCTGTTCAGCAGCGGCCATGCCCTCATCCTCGGCCTTGTGGGCCAGCATCGGGCCTTCGGTCACGTCGCCGATGGCGTAGACTCCCGGTACGTTTGTCTGCCAGTCGCTGCCAACTTTGATCTGACCGCGCGGTGTCATTTCGACCCCCAGAGCCTCCAGTCCCAAACCGTCAGAGAACGGCTTGCGCCCGGTGGCGACCAACACGGTATCCGCGTCGATCACATGCTCGCTGTCGTCTTTCAGAAGTTTATAGGTGACCTTGGCCTTGGTTTTGGTCGCTTCGGTCTTTTGCACCGCTGCGCCCATCACAAACTTCAAGCCCTGTTTCTTGAGAATGCGCTGGAAAGTCTTCTGAACCTCGGGGTCCATGCCCGGTGTGATTTCCTTGAGGAACTCAATCACCGTCACTTCGGCCCCCAATCGCTGATAAACCGAGCCAAGTTCCAACCCGATCACACCGGCACCAATCACGACCATCTTCTTAGGAATCTTGCCAAGTGACAGCGCACCAGTCGAGGTCACGACAACCTTTTCGTCAACGTCTACACCAGGCAGCGAGGACGGTTCAGACCCCGAGGCAATGATGATGTTCTTGGCCGTGTGAACCTCATCGCCCACCTTGACCTGACCGGCAGCAGGGATCGAGCCCCAGCCCTTTAGCCAGTCGATCTTGTTCTTTTTGAACAGGAACTCGATGCCCTTGGTGTTCCCTTCGATGGTTTCTTCCTTGTAGGCCTGCATCTGTTTCCAGTCGACCGAGGGGCTTTTGCCCTTGAGGCCCATTTTGGCAAAGTTATGCTCGGCCTCATGCAATTGATGTGAAGCGTGCAGCAGCGCCTTTGACGGGATACAACCCACGTTCAGACAGGTGCCTCCCAGGGTTTCACGCCCTTCGACAACGGCGGTTTTCAGGCCCAGCTGGGCGCAGCGGATAGCGCAGACATAGCCGCCTGGGCCGGCGCCGATTACGATGACGTCATAGTTTGCCATTATACTCTCCTAAGTCGACCGGATGGGCCGGTGGCTGCATGATCCAAACTGGTTGGATCATGCTGTGCTTACTTCAAACCGGTTCCAGCAGCTTGATCGTGATATGGGCGATGCCGCCCCGTTCATGGTGCATCGCCAATTCCTCAGATCCGAAAAAGGCGCGGGCCTTGTCCAGGTTCGTAACCTCGAACATGGCAATGGCATGGTCGGCCTGATCCGGGTCACGCCAGACGTGCAAGTCGCGGATACCCGCAGCCTTGCGCATTGGCGTATCCTCACGAAACACTTTCAGCCAGGCATCGAAATCGGCCACATCGGCCTGCCACAATACATGCGTTGCCATAATTACAGATCCATCAGCAGGCGGCGCGGATCTTCCAGCGCCTCTTTTACACGAACAAGGAAGGTCACGGCGCCTTTGCCGTCAACGATCCGGTGGTCATAGGACAGGGCCAGATACATCATCGGACGGATCACGACCTGACCGTTGATTGCCATCGGACGGTCCTGAATCTTGTGCATGCCCAGGATACCCGATTGCGGCGGGTTCAAGATCGGCGAGGACATTAGCGAGCCATAGACACCGCCATTCGAGATGGTGAAGGTGCCGCCCTGCATCTCTTCCATTGACAGCTTGCCATCACGGGCGCGCTTGCCTTTTTCGGCGATGGCTTTTTCGATCTGGGCAAAGGACATCGAATCCGCGTCGCGGATAACCGGAACCACAAGACCGGTCGGCGTTCCGGCGGCAACGCCCATATGGACAAAGTTCTTGTAGACGATGTCGGTGCCGTCGATTTCCGCATTCACCTCGGGCACTTCTTTCAGCGCGTGGCAGCAGGCCTTGGTGAAGAAAGACATAAAGCCCAGACGCACGCCGTGCTTCTTTTCGAACTGGTCCTTGTACTGATTGCGCAGGGCCATCACCTCGGTCATGTCCACCTCGTTATAGGTGGTCAGCATGGCGGCGGTGTTCTGGCTGTCTTTCAGTCGCTTGGCGATGGTCTGACGCAGGCGGGTCATCTTGACCCGTTCCTCACGTGCAGCGTCACCAGCAGCGACCGGTGCGCGCGGTGCAGGTGCAGGCGCTGGGGCAGGGGCCGCAGCAGCGGCTGCGGGGGCCGATGCGGCGCGGGCCACGTCCTCTTTCATGATGCGGCCATCGCGGCCAGTGCCAGTGACCTGATCGGCAGACAGACCAGCCTCGGCCATTGCTTTCTCAGCCGAGGGTGCATTGGCCACGTCTTTTCCTGCAGTGGCTGCCGCAGGCGCTGCTGCGGCGGCTGGGGCTGCGGCCGGGGCGGCTCCAGCACCCGAACCCGAAATCACGGCCAGCTTGGCCGAGGCGTCCACGGTGGTGCCTTCGGGCGCTACGATTTCCGCCAGAACACCAGCAGCCGGTGCCGGAACCTCAACCGAGACCTTATCGGTTTCCAATTCGCAGAGCATTTCGTCTTGCGCCACGGCATCGCCAACCTGTTTGAACCAGGTCGAAACGGTAGCCTCGGTCACGGATTCACCCAAAGTGGGCACCATCACATCGACGCTGCCACCACGAGCGGCCGCTGCAGGCGCGGCAGCAGGGGCCGGGGCAGCGGCGGGTGCCGGTGCAGCACCTTCGCCTGCGGTGATGGTGGCCAGCAATGCGTCAACGCCTACGGTTTCACCTTCGGCAGCGACGATTTCGCCCATCACACCGGCAGCGGGGGCTGGAACCTCGACCGTTACCTTGTCGGTTTCAAGCTCACAGAGCATCTCATCCACGGCCACAGCGTCACCAGGTTTCTTGAACCAGGTGGCAACCGTAGCTTCGGTGACGGATTCGCCTAGCGTAGGTACACGAACTTCAATGGTCATCGTTTACTTTCCTTCGAGGCTCAGCGCTTCGTTCACAAGCGCCTCTTGTTGAGCTTTGTGTTGGCTGGCCAGACCCGTCGCGGGCGAAGCCGAGGTTGCGCGGCCGACATAAATCGGCCTTGTGTGTTTGGCGCCGATGCGGGTCAACACCCATTCGATATTGGGTTCGATAAAGGTCCAGGCGCCCTGGTTCTTGGGTTCTTCCTGACACCAGACCATCTCGGCCCCTTTGAAACGCTCAAGCTCATTGATCAGCGAGTGGGCGGGGAAGGGGTAGAACTGCTCGATCCGCATCAGATAGACGTCGTCGATCCCGCGGGCGTCGCGTTCTTCCAGCAGGTCATAGTAGACCTTGCCCGAGCACATCACGACCCGCTTGATCTTGTCATCCTTGACCAGCTTGGTGTCCGAATTGCCGTGTTGTGCATCATCCCACAGCACCCGGTGGAAGCTTGAGCCTGTGGTGAATTCGTCGGCAGTGCTGACCGCCAGCTTGTGGCGCAGCAGCGATTTCGGCGTCACCAGGATCAGCGGTTTGCGGAAGGTGCGGTGCAACTGACGGCGCAGGATGTGGAAGTAGTTCGCAGGCGTCGTACAATTCGCCACGATCCAGTTATCCTGGCCGCACATCTGCAGGAACCGCTCAAGCCGTGCGGATGAGTGTTCGGGCCCTTGCCCTTCAAACCCGTGCGGCAGCAGGCAGACCAGACCGGACATGCGCAGCCATTTGCTTTCGCCCGAGCTGATGAACTGATCGAACATGATCTGCGCACCGTTGGCAAAGTCTCCGAACTGCGCTTCCCACAGGGTTAGTGCGTTCGGTTCGGCCAATGAAAACCCGTATTCGAAACCCAGTACAGCGTATTCGCTGAGCATCGAGTCGATCACTTCGTATTTCGACTGGCCTGCACGGATGTTGTTCAGCGGGTAGTACCGCTCTTCGCTTTCCTGATGCACAAAGCCTGAGTGACGTTGACTAAAGGTGCCGCGTGTCGCGTCCTGACCGGACAGGCGCACCGGGAACCCTTCGGTCAGCAACGAGCCAAAGGCCAGCGCCTCGCCCGTGGCCCAGTCAAAGCCCTTGCCGCTGTCGAACATGTTCTTCTTGTGATCCAGCAACCGCCCGACGGTCTTGTGCAGGGCAACGTCGGCGGGTGCATGCGTTAGGGCCTTGCCGATCTCGACCAGAGTGTCCGGCGTGATCGCGGTTTCGCCGCGCACGTACTCCTCTTTGTTCTTGTCCAGATGTGACCAGCGCCCGTCCAGCCAGTCAGCCTTGTTGGGTTTATAGTCTTTGCCCGCGTCGAACTCATCGTTCAGATGCGCCTGAAAGGCGGCTTTCATATCCTCGATCTCACCCTCGGGGATCAGGCCGTCCTTGACCAAACGCTCGGTGTACAGCGACAGCGTGGTCTTATGGGTTTTGATCTTCTTATACATGATCGGATTGGTGAACATGGGCTCGTCGCCCTCATTGTGACCAAACCGGCGATAGCAGAAGATGTCGATCACGACGTCTTTGTGGAACTTCTGGCGGAACTCGGTTGCGACCTTGGCGGCGTGCACGACGGCCTCTGGGTCGTCACCGTTCACGTGGAAGATTGGTGCTTCGACCATCAGCGCAATATCCGTGGGATATGGGCTGGAGCGTGAGAAGTGCGGAGCGGTGGTGAAACCGATTTGGTTATTGACCACGATGTGCATGGTGCCGCCGGTCTTGTGCCCGCGCAGACCCGACAGGCCAAAGCCTTCGGCCACAACACCCTGACCGGCGAACGCCGCGTCGCCGTGCAGCAGGATGCCCATCACAGTCGTGCGGTCATCGTCTTTCAACTGGTCTTGCTTGGCGCGGACCTTGCCCAGCACCACCGGGTTCACCGCCTCAAGGTGCGAGGGGTTCGCGGTCAGTGACAGGTGGACCGAGTTGCCATCAAACTCACGGTCGCTGGAGGCGCCGAGGTGATATTTCACGTCGCCCGAACCATCCACGTCTTCGGGCTTGAAGCTGCCCCCCTGGAATTCGTTGAAGATCGCGCGATAGGGCTTGCGCATCACGTTGGCCAGAATGTTCAGGCGGCCCCGGTGCGGCATGCCGATCACGATGTCCCGAACGCCCAAGGCGCCACCGCGTTTGATGATCTGCTCCATCGCCGGGATCAGGGCCTCGCCGCCGTCCAGACCGAAGCGCTTGGTGCCCATGTATTTGACGTGCAGGAATTTCTCAAAACCTTCGGCCTCGACCATCTTGTTCAGGATCGCCTTGCGGCCCTCCTTGGTGAAGGCGATTTCCTTGCCATAGCCTTCGATCCGTTCCTTCAGCCACGCGGCCTGTTCGGGATCAGAGATATGCATGTATTGCAGCGCGAAGGTGCCGCAATAGGTGCGTTTTACGATCTCAACGATCTGGCGCATGCTTGCCATCTGCAGGCCAAGCACGTTGTCGATAAAGATCGGCCGGTCCATGTCGGCCTCGGTGAAGCCATAGGTTTTGGGGTCCAGCTCGGGGTGTGTACTGGCCGTGCGCATGCCCAGCGGGTCCAGATTGGCGGCCAGATGGCCCCGGATACGGTAGGCCCGGATCAGCATCAGCGCCCGCAGGCTGTCCAGCACCGCGCGCTTGATCTGATCGTCGCTGACGGCAACGCCCTTGTCCGCAGCCTTTTCCTTGATCTTTTGGCCAGCTGCCTTGGCGTCGATCTCGGCCCATTCGCCGGTTAGCGCGCCGGTTAGGTCATCGGCTGGCATCGGCGGCCAGTCGGTGCGCGCCCATGACGGCCCCTCGGCCTCACGCTGCACGTCCGGCGTGGCGTCACCCATGGCCTTGAAGAACTCGGCCCAGGCGGCATCCACCGCGCCGGGATTCTTGGTGTACTGGGCATAAAGCTGTTCCAGATACTCGGCATTGTGCCCCTGCATAAAGCTAGAGGCGTGAAATGCGGAATTGGGCGTATGTTCGGTCATGTGCGAACCTCGAATGGGCTGGCGGTTTCGGTTTTGGTCTCAGTGCTGCGGGCTGTCGGGGTAGCCCAGCTTGTCAAACACCCAGGCCATGTTTCGTCGGACAGTATCGATCGTTTCGGTGTCATAATACTCTGGCACAGGTATTCCTTTTCGTCGTTCCTTCATCGATTTGTCATGCCCCAGGTTAAAACTGTTTTCCGGCAAGCCAAAATCAGCGAAAACACCGTTCAGGTCGGCAACCAGATGCTCCTTTCGAATAAAGCGATCCACGATCAAAATGTTGTCGATCGAGACAATCTTCCAATCGATGGACCAGGTTCCCGACAAGATGAACGATTTGAACTGCTCAAATTCCGTTTTCGGATCTTCCGAGGGCAGGTTCTGCAGGTATTTCATGAAGTGAAACTGAGACACCGCCCGGTCAAAGGGATCGCGGACATTTGCGATTTTGGTGTACTCGTCGAATGTTTCGGCCCCAAGGTTCTCTTTGACTTCCCAGGCCGGCATGTGGTTGCGCCATGGGTATTTGTGCTTGCGCCAGAACTGCCAATCCGGATGCGGTTCACGCCGCCCAGGCCCCCGTGCCCCGACGATCCCGTATTTTGAGATCCTGACTTTGCCGTTTTCCAGTTCCCCCAGACCCGGCTTTTCGCAAAGCGGCTGAAGGACCTTTTCCGTCGACGTGCCAGCCGTCTTAGTAGTCTTGAGGTAGATGAATTTATGCTTGTGGCACACCAGAACCATTTCAGCGGTCCTTTCCGGAAGACGATGGCCGCGACCATTTATGAATACCAAGCCCGTTCACTGGGGCACCTCAATTGGATTGGGGCCGTATTTATTGACACCTGGCTGGCTTGGGCGGGTCAGCCACCACAACACCAGAAGAGGAGACACAAACAGAACGATCAACGTTGGAACAACAATCAGAAGCGTGGCGCGGGTAAACAGTATGTCCAGGTTGCCGCCGTGCTGAAAATGCGACGCAAGACCGATACCAAAGATCAGAACCGCAAAGGCCCCGAGGATCAGCAGGATCGGCAGCAATGCGTATAGCCCGCTGCGCCCTGTATCATGCATCCGCCGCCAAGCGACCGCCAGATGCGGGAAGAAAACGATCAGGCTAACGATGCTTTGCACCGGTGCCGAAGACGTGGCGGTGACAGATTTGGATGTTTCAGTTTCAGTCACAGCAACCTGAGTGAAGAACTGTGCATCAATGATCCCGGCGATGATACTCCAGATCACGATGAACAGGAAAAAGAACCAATATTCAGACCGCGATGCACGACCCGAGAAGGTGAAGAACTTGGAGAAACAGGTGCGGATGGCGTCAGAGAAGGTCATGGGTTTACCTCACTGAGGCTTAGTGGGAGAGATACTGATGACTGCCGGTGGCAGAGCATCGAAGATTTGCGGATCGAATGTTCTTCTGGATTCGGGGAGCTCGATTGTCGTCGACGAATAGAGCGTTCTGAGTGTCGGTTCGTCCAGATTGGCGGCAAAGATCTTTGCGTTTCCCACCGTTCCAAACAAGGCTGTCACGCCGTCCCGGTTGCTCTTTGGCATGTCCTCGGGCCATTTTTCTGCAAAACTGTCGAACTGTGTTACGGCGTCAAGGATGGTGCTGGTTCCCGCCATGATGCAATAACCCTTACCGAGGCTTACGCCGAGAACTGCCAGTTGGTACTCGCCTTTGCTATATGCGGGCTGGTTCGGAGGCAGCGCAGAGTTGCCCAGAATTGAGGCGGCCATGAAGTCAGCATTTACAATCAAATAACCAAGCTGCGTGCCAAGGTTGTCGCTATTTGCCATTAGCTCGAGGGCTTCATCGCCAAAGACTGTGAAGTCCCGCGCAAACAACGACCAGAACAGTACGTTCAAACTCGTTTGCGGTGTATCAGCAGCCTGCCAGCCGAGATTTTTCAACTCGTCATCAACCGCCGCAACGTTGTTTCCGAGGTCAGAACACAGGCTCAATACATCGCGGACGGTTTCCGGTTCACCGGATGCATATACGGGGCTGCACAGAGTGCTTAGCGCGACGAATACTGCACCCGCCCGGCGGCATTGCCGGGCAGCGCCCGACCGCCCCCATGGGCGGGCGCTTTGCGCCCACCCGCGGCCGGGCGCTGCCCTCAGAGCTATGTCCCGGTCCTTGAGCATCTTACCCAATCGCTTCCAGCACCGCCTCACCCAGTTGCGCCGGGCTTTCGGCCACGACGATACCGGCCGAGCGCATGGCTTCGATCTTGTCCTCAGCTCCACCTTTGCCGCCGGCGACGATTGCGCCCGCGTGGCCCATGCGGCGGCCCGGAGGGGCCGTACGGCCTGCGATGAAACCTGCGGTTGGCTTTTTGCGGCCCTTCTTGGCCTCATCCGCCAGGAACTGCGCGGCTTCTTCCTCGGCTGAGCCACCGATCTCACCGATCATAATGATCGACTCGGTTTCGTCATCGGCCAGGAACCATTCCAGCACGTCGATATGCTCGGTGCCTTTGATCGGGTCGCCGCCGATGCCCACGCAGGTGGACTGGCCCAGACCTACATCGGTGGTCTGCTTGACGGCCTCATAGGTAAGGGTGCCCGAACGGGACACAACGCCGACCGAACCGCGCTTGTGGATGTGACCGGGCATGATGCCGATCTTGCAGGCATCCGGCGTAATCACACCGGGGCAGTTCGGGCCGATCAGGCGCGAGCTTGAGCCTTCCAGCGCGCGCTTCACCTTCATCATGTCCAGAACCGGGATGCCTTCTGTGATGCAGACGATCACTTCCATCTCGGCATCAATCGCTTCGAGGATCGAGTCCGCCGCGAAGGGCGGCGGTACATAGATCACGCTGGCATTGGCTTCGGTCACATGCTTGGCCTCGTGGACCGAGTTGAAAACGGGCAGGTCAAGATGGGTCATCCCGCCTTTACCGGGGGTCACGCCGCCGACCATCTTGGTGCCATAGGCGATGGCCTGTTCGCTGTGAAATGTGCCCTGCGAGCCGGTAAAGCCCTGACAGATCACTTTGGTATTTTCATCGATGAGGACTGCCATTTCGTGGCCTCCATAGTGATTAATGTTAGCGCGCTAGATGTTTTGATCACCAGCGCTGCGAGTCTCGTTTTGGTCGGGATCAGAACCGCGTCGTGCCAAGGCGTCGATGACCTGGTCTCGGGACCAAATCCCCAAAGACCGTTGTTTCTGACCTTCTCGCGTCAGCATAAACTCGGGGTCCAGGTTGATTTCGCCCGTTTCACTGACGGTCTCGATCGGTTCTGAAAAGTTGAAGGGTGCAACGCACGGGTTGAACCGTTTGAAACCTCCGTTTCTTGGCAGTCTGGGGTTTTGGGGGATGTAATGCCGCGTCGTCAGCAAATACGGGATTCCGCTTGCGACGAAGTTTTCAAAAAAGGCCCACCGCAACCACCATTTTAGATGAAAAAGACAGTCGCGGCACATCATCATGTCCGCCTTTGGCAGAGTGTCTGATGTGATGTCGAGGTGCATGAACTCGCGTCCCGGAGCAGCATGCTGCTGTTTGACCTCTTCCAGAACCTCCAGCGAAATGTCCCCGCCGACATATTGAATGCCGGTCAGGTCCACATGTTGCATCCAGGTCCAATCACCACATGGCGCGTCAAGAAACGTTTTGACATTGTACTCGTCAAAAATACGCGGAAGCGCATCACGCAACGGTCGGGTCGCCGCAAGGGTCGACCCATGCCCCGAGCGCGGTCCGTTGCGGCGTCCGGACCAGCTCAGCGTTTCAAAAGTGTCTCTCAAACCACTGCGCATAGCGGTTCTCCGTTTGGTTTAAGGTTCGATGAGCTGTGGCGATTACCCCTTAACCGCCTTCACGATCTTCTCGGCACCGTCTTTCAGGTTGTCCGCCGCGATCACGTCCAGGCCTGAGGTGTTGATGATCTCTTTGCCTTTCTCGACATTCGTGCCTTCCAGACGCACGACCAGCGGAACCTGCAGGCCGACCTCTTTCACCGCGGCGACAACGCCCTCGGCAATCACATCACAGCGCATGATGCCGCCGAAGATGTTGACCAGAATGCCTTTGACCTGCGGGTCCGAGGTGATGATCTTGAACGCCTCGGTCACTTTCTCTTTGGTGGCACCACCACCAACGTCCAGGAAGTTGGCAGGCTCAGCCCCGTACAGCTTGATGATGTCCATCGTCGCCATCGCCAAACCGGCGCCGTTGACCATGCAGCCAATCTCACCGTCCAACGCGATGTAGTTCAGGTCGTATTTCGAGGCTTCGAGTTCCTTGGGGTCTTCCTCGGTCGTGTCGCGCAGTTCGGCGATGTCGGGGTGGCGGTAGACCGCGTTGCCGTCAAATCCGACCTTGGCGTCCAGCACCTTGAGGTCGCCGCTGTCGGACACGATCAGCGGGTTGATCTCCAGCATCTCCATGTCCTTCTCGACGAAAGCGTTATAGAGCTGACCCATCAGCTTGACGCATTGCTTGACCTGAGCGCCTTCCAGACCCAGCGAGAAGGCGATGCGACGGCCGTGATAGGGCTGATAGCCGGTTGCAGGGTCAACCGAGAAGGACAGGATTTTCTCGGGCGTGGCTGCGGCCACTTCTTCGATGTCCATGCCGCCTTCGGTCGAACAGACGAAGGAAATGCGGCTGGTCTGGCGATCCACCAGCAGGGCCAGGTACAGTTCACGCTCGATGCCGGAACCGGCTTCGATATAAATGCGGTTAACCTGTTTGCCCGCCGGGCCGGTCTGATGCGTAACCAGCGTGCGGCCTAGCATCTTCTTGGCTTCTTCGGCGGCTTCTTCCACCGATTTGGTCAGACGCACACCGCCTTTTTCACCGGCATCGGCCTCTTTGAAGCTACCTTTGCCGCGTCCACCTGCGTGGATTTGCGCTTTGACAACCCAAAGCGGGCCGTCCAGTTCACCGGCTGCGGTTTTGGCTTCCTCGGCGCGCAGAACCGCGCGTCCCTCGGAGACCGGAGCGCCATAGCTGCGAAGAAGAGCTTTGGCCTGATATTCGTGAATGTTCATCAACACTGTCCCGTCTGACTACGATTACCCCGTTATAGAGGGCTGTAGAGCGCAAATATAAAGGCTTTTTTGATGGCGAAGAGCTTTTTAGCGAAGATTTTTGTTATTTGTGATCACAGTTTTTTGGGGTGTGATCACAATTCATTCTCGGGCAGTTACTTGATTCGAATCTGAAACCAAACCTGCCAAAAACACATTCAAAAACAAAATTTAAAACGTTTGCGCCAACATTTTCGGTAGCTCCATTCGGACTTGGGCAAACGGGCAATAGAAAAGCCGGACCTGAAAAGGACCGGCTTTCAGAATTCTCACAGAAGGGATCAGGCCAGCGAGCTGTCGATGCCTTTGCACGCCTCGATCAGGCCCTTCACCGCGTTGACCGAATTGTCGAAACCAGCCTGCTCTTCTTCGTTCAAGTTGATGTCGACGATCCTTTCAATACCGCCCGCGCCGATCACGGTGGGTACGCCCACGTACAGGCCGCTGACGCCCAGCTCACCTTCGCAATAGGCTGCGCAGGGCAGGACGCGCTTTTGGTCTTTCAGATAGGCTTCGGCCATTTCGATTGCCGACGTGGCCGGTGCGTAGAAGGCCGAACCGGTTTTCAGCAGGCCAACAATTTCGGCACCGCCGTCACGGGTGCGCTGTACGATAGCGTCCAGCTTGTCTTGCGTGGTCCAGCCCATTTCGACCAGATCGGGCAGCGGGATACCAGCGACGGTCGAGTAACGGACCGACGGCACCATAGTGTCGCCATGGCCGCCCAGAACAAACGCGGTGACGTCTTTCATCGAGACGTTGAACTCTTCGGCCAGGAAATGAGCAAAGCGGCCCGAATCCAGAACACCTGCCATACCGCAGACCTTGTTGTGCGGCAGGCCCGAGAATTCACGCAGCGCCCAGACCATCGCGTCCAGCGGGTTGGTGATGCAGATGACGAACGCGTCGGGTGCGTTGGCCGCAATGCCTTCGCCGACAGATTTCATGACTTTCAGGTTGATGCCCAACAGGTCGTCGCGGCTCATGCCTGGCTTGCGAGGGACGCCAGCGGTCACGATGCAGACGTCGGCGCCAGCGATATCTTCGTAGGACTGAGTGCCTTTCAGCTTTGCGTCAAAGCCTTCGGACGGGCCGGATTCAGCGATGTCCAGCGCCTTGCCTTCGGGGGTGCCTTCGGCGATGTCGAACAGGACGACGTCACCCAGTTCTTTCATTGCTGCGAGGTGGGCGAGCGTGCCGCCGATCTGACCTGCGCCGATCAGCGCGATCTTGGGTCTGGCCATTTGGATTATCTCCGGTCGGTTTTGAAATCGCGGTTTTGCTAGTCGTTAAATGGGTTTCGCGCAAGTACCCTTGGGCGCGGCATGCAACCGCATACCATTTGCACCCGGCCGTGTGATTGCGCTAAACGGCCTTTTAGACAGGCCAATTTGCAGGACGCCACATGTTCGAATTGAACTTGATGTTTTTTGCCGTGGCGATCCCTGCGGTGGTCTTTGCCGGAATCTCGAAGGGCGGGTTCGGGTCAGGTGTGGCCTTTGCATCCTCGTCGATTCTGGCCCTGATCTTGGAACCGGGGCAGGCGCTTGCACTGATGTTGCCGATCTTGATGGTGATCGATGTAGCCACCCTTGGCCCTTATTGGAAACGCTGGAGCTGGCCGGATTCACGCCTGTTAATACTGGGCGCTGTGCCGGGGGTTGCGCTGGGGGCGTGGTTGTATCGCGCCACAAATGATGACCTGCTGCGATTGCTTATCGGCGGAATTTCTGTCGGATTTGTGATTTGGCATTTCTCGCAGACCAAAGGCTGGGTGCGCGGCTTTGCCAATCGCCTGCCGCCACCTGCGGGTTTGTTTGCGGGGTTGATTGCCGGGTTTACCAGTTTCGTAAGCCACGCCGGAGGGCCTCCGGCCGCCGTTTACCTATTGTCGCAGCGTCTGACGAAGACTCAGTTTCAAGCCTCAACCGTGCTGGTTTTCTGGGTCATCAATATCGCGAAGTTTGTGCCTTATGCATATCTGGGGCTGTTCACCTGGCACACCGCATGGGTTGACCTGCTGCTGACGCCCTTTGCTATTCTGGGTGCTTGGCTGGGCGTCCGGGCGCATTTCATGCTGTCCGAGCGCCTGTTCTTTGGCATCGCTTATGTGCTGCTGACATTGACCGGCAGCAAGCTGATCTGGGACGCGTTGACCTAGACGTTGGGCGGCAGCGCCTCGGCCATATCATCATAGGCCTGGCCCGAGGCGACCAGGCAAGTTATCCCGTCTGGCAATGTCACCGTGATCGTCCAGCTGCCGCTTTGATCCGAAGCGTAAACCTCCATCACGGTCCCTTGCCGCGCGACGCCGATACTGCGGCGTGTTTCGCCGTAGGTCTCGGTCAGGCGCTTCACTATGTCCTCGCGCGGGGCACAGGTGCGGGCCTGCACCTGTTGTGCGGCCAGAACCATGATCCCAAGGCCCATCGTCATCTTGAACAACGTCGTTTTCATCAGTCACCCCTTTCGATTCCAACGTAATCAGGGTGCGTCCGGCGGGCAGAAATCCGGTTAAAGCTCCGGACGTTGCGTCGTAAATGCTGCAGCGCGGCGATTTTGCCCTTGAACTTTCCGACAAAAAATGCCCCATTCCGCGCAACATTCTTTCAAAGGGAGAGGCAAATGGACCCCCGTCAGCGCCCCTATCGTTCCGTTCTCTATATCCCCGGCTCGCGCGATCGGGCGCTGGACAAGGCCCGCACCCTGCCGGTGGATGCGATCATCTTTGATCTTGAAGACGCCGTTGCCTCCGACGAAAAGGCCAATGCGCGCGAAACTCTCAAGGCGGCGCTGGCTGCTGGCGGGTATGGCGAACGGGTCAGGATCGTGCGCATCAACGGGCTGGATACCGAATGGGGCCGTGCCGACGCCGAAGCCGTACGCGAGATGGACGCGGATGCCGTGTTGTTGCCCAAGGTGGGTTCGGCCGCTGACGTGGACGCGCTGGCCGCGATCACCGGCGACATGCCGATCTGGGCGATGATGGAAACTCCGCAAGGGATGTTGAACGCGGCCGAGATTGCAGCGCATCCGTTGATGGCAGGCTTTGTCATGGGCACCAACGATCTGGCCAAAGATCTGCAAACCCGGTTCCGTCCGGACCGTCTGCCGTTGATGACATCGCTGGGCCTGTGCGTGTTGGCCGCCAAGGCCCATGGGCTGATCATCGTGGATGGTGTCTACAACGCATTCAAGGATGAGGCTGGTCTGGCCGCAGAATGCGAACAAGGCCGTGACATGGGTTTTGACGGCAAGACGCTGATCCACCCGGCGCAGGTCAACATCACCAACGCGGCCTATGCGCCGTCAGAGGCCGAGATCGACTTGGCCCGCCGTCAGATTGCAGCGTTTGAAGAGACCGAGGCACAAGGGCAGGGCGTTGCCGTCGTGGATGGGAAGATCGTTGAAAACCTGCATGTTGTAACAGCCCGCGAAATTCTGGCAAAAGCAGAGGCGATTTCAGCTTTGCAAGCGGGGTAAGCCAGCAATGGGCTTTGTTCTTCTGATCCTTGGGGTGGCGCTGTGGTGGGCCGCTCATCTGTTCCAACGTGTCATGCCGGCGCAGCGCGCGGCGATGGGCAGCGCGGGCAAAGGCGCGGTTGCGCTGGCGCTGGTCGTGGCAATACTGCTGATGATCTTCGGCTATCGCATGACCGATACCGTTTTCGTCTGGGCACCACCATCCTTCATGATCCACATAAACAATCTGTTGGTGTTGATCGCGATCTATATGATGAGTCCCGCAGGCACAAAGGGTCGCCTGTTGAACAAGCTTCGCCACCCAATGCTCGGCGGGTTCAAGCTGTGGGCTTTTGCGCATTTGCTGGTTAACGGCGATTTGGCCTCGATCATTCTGTTCGGCGGGCTGTTGGCCTGGGCTGTTGTCGAGGTCATTGTGATCAACAAGTCCGAGCCCGATTGGACACCCGGTGAACCCGGTACCTATGGCAAGGACGCGATGTTCTTTGTCGCCTCGATCGTGTTGTTGGGTGTGATCGGCTATATTCACGGGCTGCTTGGTCCGTCTCCCTTCCCATCTTAAGGAAATGACATCATGGCAAAACTCTATCGCCTGCTGACCGAGGAAGACACATCCGCCTTCTGCCACAAAGTGTCAGACGCCTTGGCAAAAGGGTGGGAGCTGTATGGCGACCCGTCTTACGCCTATGACGAAAACAGCCGCATGATGCGGTGTGCGCAGGCTGTGACCAAAGAGGTCGAGGCCGACTATTCCTCCGATATGAAACTGGGACAGCAATAATGGCAAAGACAAATCCGGGCCGCTTTTTCGAGGACTACTCTGTTGGTCAGGTGCTGCATCACGCCGTGCCGCGTACTGTAACTGACGGAGAGCGGGCGCTGTACCATGCGCTCTACCCGGCGCGGCACGCGTTTTATTCCTCGGATGAATTTGCTCGGAATTGCGGGTTGCAGCAAAGCCCAATTGACGATCTGGCCGCTTTCCACGTGGTGTTTGGCAAGACCGTGCCGGATATCTCGCTGAACGCGGTTGCCAATCTGGGATATGCCGAGGGGCGGTGGCTGTTGCCGGTCTATCCCGGCGATACGCTGCGCTCTGAATCCGAGGTAATCGGGGTCAAGCAGAATTCGAACGGCAAGACCGGCGTGGTCTGGGTACGCACGCGTGGCCTGAATCAGCGCGATGAGGTCGTGATCGAATATGTCCGCTGGGTGATGGTGCGCAAATCGAACCTTGACGCCCCCGCGCCCGAGGCGGTTGTACCGGACCTGAAAAAGGTACTTGGGCCAAAAGATCTGGTGGTGCCCGCGGGGTTGGATTTCTCGAATTACGATTTTGCCCAATCGGGCGAGGCGCATCGTTGGGGTGATTACGAAATTGGCGAAACCATTGATCATGTCGACGGCGTGACGGTGGAGGAGGCCGAGCATATGCTTGCCACCCGGCTGTGGCAGAACACAGCCAAAGTGCATTTCGACCTGACCTTCCGGCCCGATGGTCGTTTGATTTATGGTGGCCACGTAATTTCGATGGCGCGGACATTGTCGTTCAACGGCCTGGCCAATGCGCAGATGATTGTCGGCCTGAACGGCGGCGCCCATGCCAACCCCTGCTTCGCAGGCGACACAATCAAGGCCTGGTCCGAGGTTCTGGACAAGGCCGAAACTGGTGTGCCGGGCGTGGGTGCCATCCGTCTGCGGCTGGTCGCGACAAAGGGTGGAGAGCCGTTTGCGCTGAAAAACGAAGCTGGCCGGTATCAGCCGAACGTCCTGTTGGACCTTGATTATTGGGCGCTGATGCCAATCTGAACACGCCCCACATTCATTTGATCGCAGCCTGTGTCAATCATGCTAGGCTGCGATCATGGTCTTACTTCGATCACTTGCTGCCTTCCTGTTTCTGACGCCGCCCGCCGTCGCGTGCGATCTGGCGTTGGCTTTGGCAGTGGACGTATCCGGTTCGGTCGATACGACGGAATACCGGATACAGATGGATGGGCTGGCCGCCGGGCTGCGCGACCCCTTGGTTTCCGAGGCGCTGGTGCGGGGGCAGGCACAGTTGATGCTGGTGCAGTGGACCGGGTCCTCGCGTCAAAAGGTGACGATCCCGTGGACCCGGATCGATAGCTTTGACACGCTTGAACGGTTTGCCGATCAAGTTGCCGACGACCCCAGGGTTTGGCGCAACTTTTCAACCGCAATCGGTGAGGCGCTTGAGATGACCATGTCCAGCTTCGATGCGGTGGCGGATTGCAAACGGCATCTGATAGACATTTCGGGCGATGGGGTGTCGAACGAGGGTGTCGAACCAACCGAGACGCACAGGGCGTTGCGCACACGCGGGGTGACGGTAAACGCAATTGCGATCGAGGAAAGCGAACCGGATCTGACCGCCTATTTCTTTGAAAATGTCATTGTCGGCGAGGGCGCATTTGTGGTGTCGGCAGCGGGGTTTGCCGATTACCCTGAGCGGATTCGAAAGAAGCTGTTGCGCGAAGTTACACAGCAATCAGCGGCTTTGGAGCGGCAGTAGCAGATTCGTGATCACAATGCTTGTTCCCTGAAAACGCTAACATTCAAGGCTTGGAAGGGTTTTCGTGATCACAGTATTATTTTGCGTGATCACAAACTGATGAAATCTGCTATTTTGAACCCTTTTTACCCATTTTTGCGCATGCAGCACGTGACAGAAGGGCAAAAAACAGTAAAACGACCGGTAGCCAACGAAAGAGGAGCCGACATGGCCGATGTCAATCGGGGCAACCGCCCGCTCTCGCCACACATTATGATCTATCGCCCCCAGATGACTTCGTTGTCGTCGATCATGGTTCGCCTCTCGGGATTGGGCGCCTTTGCCGTTGCAATCCTGATCGTCTGGTGGCTGTTGGCCGCTTCGACATCGGAAAGCGCGTTTCTGGCCATCGACGGATTTTTGCGCAGCTGGTTCGGCGACATCCTCCTGACCTTGGCCACCTGGGCGCTTTGGTATCACACGCTGGGTCGTCTGCGTCACGTCTTTTGGGATTTCGGCTACTGCCTTGATGTTGAGGTCTCTGAGAAACTGGGTCTAGGCATGTTCGTCGGTGCGACCATCCTGACCATTATCACTGTGATTGCGGTTTAAGGGGACGGCACATGCGATATCTGACTGACCGTAAACGCGCGCAGGGTCTGGGCGCAGGGAAATCCGGCACACAAACACATTGGCGCACCATGGTCCGGGCGATGATCCTGACCGTGCTTGTTCCGATCTTCATCTTCACCTTCGGGGCCGGTATCGGCGGCACATACGAAGAAGTCGTCGCCTATTTCAGCCGCCCATTCCCGGCAATTGTGACCGCTCTGACTTTGGTCGTGGGCATGCAACAGCTGATGTATGAGGCGCAGGAAACCATCGAAGATTATGTCCATGGTGTTCTCGAGAAAGTCTCGCTCGTTGCAATGTGGGCCCTGGGCTACACGCTGATCGCGGCCGGGCTGTTCGCTCTGGTCAAGCTCGCCCTGTGATGCGCGGTAAGGAACAAGAACAATGACAGCAGCATATGAATATGAAACCCACGAATACGACGTCGTTGTCGTAGGCGCAGGTGGTGCAGGTCTGCGGGCGACGCTGGGCATGGCCGAACAGGGCCTACGCACTGCATGCGTCACCAAAGTGTTCCCGACACGCTCGCACACGGTTGCGGCGCAGGGCGGCATCGCGGCATCTCTGTCAAACATGGGACCGGACCACTGGCAGTGGCACATGTACGATACCGTCAAGGGCTCGGACTGGTTGGGTGACACCGACGCGATGGAATATCTGGCCCGTGAAGCACCCAAAGCGGTGTATGAGCTGGAGCACTACGGCGTGCCCTTCAGCCGGACCGAAGAAGGCAAGATTTATCAGCGTCCCTTCGGAGGCCACACAACCGAATTCGGCGAAGGTCCTGCCGTGCAGCGCACCTGTGCTGCAGCCGACCGGACAGGCCACGCGATCCTGCACACGCTGTATGGTCAGTCGCTGAAGAACAACGCCGAGTTCTACATCGAATACTTCGCCATCGATCTGATCATGTCCGAGGACGGGCAGTGTCAGGGTGTCGTCTGCTGGAAACTTGACGACGGAACGATGCACGTCTTCAACGCCAAGATGGTGGTACTGGCGACCGGCGGCTACGGCCGTGCCTATTTCAGCGCCACGTCGGCCCATACCTGCACCGGTGACGGTGGCGGCATGGTGGCTCGTGCGGGTTTGGCGCTGCAGGATATGGAGTTCGTTCAGTTCCACCCGACCGGCATCTACGGTTCGGGCTGCCTGATCACCGAAGGCGCACGGGGCGAGGGTGGCTACCTGACCAATTCGGAAGGTGAACGGTTCATGGAGCGTTACGCGCCCCAATACAAGGACCTCGCGCCACGTGACTACGTCTCGCGCTCGATGACCATGGAGATCCGTGAAGGCCGTGGCCATGGTGACAATGGCGACCACATCCACCTGAATCTCAGCCACCTACCGGCCGAAGCGCTGGCGGAACGTCTGCCGGGCATCTCGGAATCGGCGCGTGTGTTTGCAGGTGTGGACGTGACCAAGGAACCGATCCCGGTTCTGCCGACCGTGCACTATAACATGGGTGGCATTCCGACTAACTATTGGGGCGAGGTTCTGAACCCCACAGCCGATAACCCAACGGCTGTTGTGCCGGGCCTGATGGCCGTGGGTGAAGCGGGTTGTGCTTCGGTTCACGGGGCGAACCGTTTGGGCTCGAACTCGCTGATCGACCTTGTGGTGTTTGGCCGTGCGGCAGCGATCCGGGCCGGTGAGGTTGTCGATGCCAAAGCGTCGAACCCGGTTCTGAACCAAGCGTCGGTCGACAAGGCGTTTGACCGGTTTGACGCTGTGCGGAATGCCAGCGGCGCAATCCCTACCGCTGATCTGCGGCTTGAAATGCAGCGGACCATGCAGGAAGACGCAGCCGTATTCAGGACCGCCAAAACCATGGCCGAAGGCGTCGAAAAGATGACGGTGATCGCGGCCAAGATGGACGACCTGAAGGTCTCCGACCGTTCGCTGGTGTGGAACAGTGATCTGATGGAATCTCTGGAACTGACCAACCTGATGCCAAGCGCGCTGGCTACCATCGTTGGTGCCGAGGCACGCAAGGAATCCCGCGGTGCTCATGCGCACGAAGACTTCACCGAGCGTGACGACGAAAACTGGCGTGTCCATACCGTTTCGCGGGTTGAGGGCAACAAGGTTGAGCTCAGCTATCGCCCGGTCATAGCCGATCCGCTGACCACCGAAGAAGAAGGTGGCATCAGCCTCAAGAAAATCGCGCCGAAGGCGCGGACGTTCTAAGGAGAGGAACTTATGGTACAACTGACCCTCCCCAAGAATTCGCGCATCACGACGGGCAAAACCTGGCCGAAGCCGGAAGGCGCGACCAATGTGCGTAAGTTCCAGATTTATCGCTGGAACCCGGATGACGGCAAAAACCCCCAGCTCGACACCTATTTCGTCGATATGGACAACTGTGGGCCGATGATTCTGGATGCGCTGATCAAGATCAAGAACGAGATCGATCCGACCCTGACCTTCCGCCGCTCGTGCCGCGAAGGCATCTGCGGTTCCTGCGCAATGAATATCGACGGGATCAACACGCTGGCCTGTATCTACGGTATGGATGAGATCAAGGGCGACGTGAAAATCTATCCGCTGCCGCATATGCCGGTGGTTAAGGACCTGATCCCCGATCTGACGCATTTCTATGCCCAGCACGCTTCGATCATGCCGTGGTTGGAAACCAAGACCAACCGCCCCGCGAAAGAGTGGAAGCAGTCGATCGAAGACCGCAAAAAGCTGGATGGTTTGTATGAATGTGTGATGTGCGCCAGCTGCTCGACCTCGTGCCCGAGTTACTGGTGGAACGGCGATCGCTACCTTGGGCCCGCCGCTTTGCTGCATGCCTATCGTTGGATCATCGACAGCCGCGATGAAGCTACGGGTGAGCGTCTGGACGAGCTGGAAGATCCCTTCAAGCTGTACCGCTGCCATACGATCATGAACTGTGCCAAGACCTGTCCCAAGGGTCTAAACCCGGCCAAGGCAATTGCCGAGATCAAGAAGATGATGGTCGACCGGTCCGTTTGATCACAGTCACAAAATAAAATTAAACCCGGGATGGAATCATTCCGGGTTTTTCGTGTTATGCGGGCATTGAAATATCGGAGTACATCAATGACCCAAACTCTACTAAAAGCACTGTCTATTTCTGCGATCACCGTTCTTTCAGCGTGTGGCGGATCAGGTGGCAACCGAGCGGAACTTGTTTTTAAGCAGGTAGACTGCGCGAAGCAGGCGGGAATTGGCGGCTCATTTACCACTCAATATGTCCTCCAGGATGGTAAGCAGACTGAAGTGTTCGTGCCCGGCAACGGCGTCAGCGAAGAACAAGCCGGTAAAGCGAATGCTTGTATAACCGCGTAATTGGCGAAAAACGAGAAAGGCTGGCAGATGCAAGTGCCAGTTTTTTATGCAGTTTTGTCATACCGAGATTGCAAAAAGATGTGATGAAGTCAGTTGTTGGACTGCTTAACCTTTCAACATGGGAGGAGTGATGGAACCGAAACGGGATCGCTCCGATGCAAGACCAAAACTCTAAAACGAACGCTGCTGAAGCTCTGGAACTGTTGGAACAAGCTTGGGCTTATTACACGCCGGAACCTGCGCCGGTGGCTGAGGTTCTCGAGCCTGAATTGTTCGAATACGCAAACGCCGCCTAACGCTTGAATTTATCCTTGGATTGGGCAATGCATAAGCATGCCCATTCTGTTGTTAGTACTGGCGGCCGGAGCGTTCGCCTATTTTATCTGGCGATCACGGACGTCGTCGTTGACGCGCGATTGCCGATGGCGGCAGCACCGCAAGGAAGGCGTCTGGGTTTGTGCCTATTGCGGGGCACAGCACGAAGGTGCGGATTCACCGACCAGTTGCCTGAAAGGGAAATAGGACAACAGGGCGATCATTCGCCCTGTCTGTGGCTATGCCGCGTCGGGAAATGCTGCTTGCAGCGCGATTTCCACCATATCCCCAAAGCTGCTTTCGCGTTCGGACGACGGCAGTGCCTCACCCGTCAGCAGGTGATCGGACACGGTCAGAACGGCCAGCGCGCGGCAATTGTGACGCGCGGCGAGGATATACAATTCGGCGGCCTCCATCTCGACCCCCAGAATGCCGTGTCGCACCATCTGTTCGTTCAAATCAGGTCGTTCGTCATAAAACACGTCCGACGAATAAATCCCGCCGATATGCGTGGGTGTCCCTTTGGCCGCCGCCGCCTGAGCCGCCGCCTGTAGCAAACCCCAGTCGGCGCAGGGGGCAAAGTTCAGTTCTTTCAGAATGCCGCGTGATGGCGTGCTGAGCGTTGTCGAGGTCATCGCCAATATCACATCGCGGATATTGACACTGTCCTGCATCCCGCCGCACGATCCGATGCGGATCAGGGTTTTAGCACCAAAATCGCGGATCAGTTCATTGGCGTAAATCGACAAGGACGGCATCCCCATGCCGCTGCCCTGAATTGAAACCGGGTTTCCTTTCCAGGTTCCGGTGAAACCCAGCATGCCCCGCACATTATTGACCAGCCTGGTATTCTGCAAAAAAGTCTCTGCCGCCCATTTCGCTCGATAGGGATCTCCGGGCATTAAAACGGTTTCAGCAATTTCACCTTTTTCTGCGCCAATATGAATTGTCATTTTTCACTCAATTCCTGTCAGATTTCCAAATCCGAAATATCTGCCCCGGCTTTTA
Source organism: Ruegeria sp. BI7 (assembly GCF_056537925.1). Taxonomy (NCBI): domain Bacteria; kingdom Pseudomonadati; phylum Pseudomonadota; class Alphaproteobacteria; order Rhodobacterales; family Roseobacteraceae; genus Ruegeria; species Ruegeria sp. BI7. Next base: position 130,877 of record NZ_JBQFSK010000004.1, on the reverse strand, counting down.
ACGCGTCATGAACCCATTGCGGTTTGCGTCCTCGGCCCGACCAGGTTTGTTCAGGATTGGACGGATTCTTGTATTTTGCGTTGGCTTTCGGGCTTTTAGGTAGCTTTGAGCCATTGCCAGACAGGTCTGAAAGTGAAAATCCGAACTCAGCGGCGGCCTTTTCGGCCGCTTTCAAAGCCTCTTTGCGATCACGCTTTTCCGCATTTTTAAGCGCGATTTCCACCTTGTCGCGCAATTCAAGCAGTTCTTTTCGAGACATTTTATCTAGGCTGATCGCCATTTTTTTCTCCATTCCGCACTTCGTCATACGTGGACGCAATAGCCCACCGTAATTCCAAATCCGAAATTTATCTATCCCCTCGTGAAGGGGAATAGAAACAGAGATTTCCCAAAAAGGGTTGAACTATTCAGCCGCGATATTTTGCGGGTCGACCAGAGTTACGATATCGCCCATGATCACATTCAACTCAAAGTTCTTGGGCGTATAGATTTTGGCAACGCCCATTGCCTTGAGCTTCGCTGCATCATCATCGGGAATGATCCCTCCAACCACGACAGGGACATCGTTCAGCCCGGCTTCGCGCAGGCGGGTCATGACGTCTTGCACCAATGGGATGTGGCTGCCGGACAGAATCGACAGACCGATGACATGGGCCTTGTCTTCAATGGCAGCAGTGACGATTTCCTCGGGTGTCAGGCGAATGCCTTCATAGCTGATGTCGATGCCGCAATCGCGGGCGCGGAAGGCGATTTGCTCGGCTCCGTTTGAATGGCCGTCCAATCCCGGCTTACCCACCAGGAATTTCAGGCGGCGCCCCAGTTTGTCACTGACCGCATCAACAGCAGCGCGCAGACCCTCCAGCCCTTCGGTCTTGTTCGATACCGAACCTGAGACGCCGGTTGGGCCGCGGTAGGTGCCGTAGACCTTGCGCATTTCTTCAGCCCACTCTCCGGTGGTGACACCTGCCTTGGCGGCGGCGATTGACGGTTCCATCACGTTGGTGCCGGATCGCGCCGCCTCACGTAGTGCGGCCAAAGCCGCCTTGACGGCTGCGTCGTCACGATCTGCGCGCCATTCATTCAGGCGGTTGATCTGCTCTTGCTCAACGGCAGGGTCGACAACCATGATACCGCCATCTTCGGTCTCCAGCGGTGAGGGTTCGCCCTGTGTCCATTTGTTCACCCCGACCACGACGGTTTCATTGCGTTCGATCCGGTTCAGGCGTTCGGCGTTGGAATCGACCAGACGGGATTTCATGTATTCGATCGACGCCACCGCGCCGCCCATCGATTCGAGGTTGCCCAATTCAGCCCGCGCGCCTGCTTTCAGCTCTTCAACCTTAGCGTCCACGGCGGGGTTGCCGTCAAACAGGTCACCATATTCCAGCAAGTCGGTTTCATAGGCCAAGATTTGCTGCATCCGCATCGACCATTGCTGATCCCACGGGCGTGGCAAACCCAAAGCTTCATTCCATGCGGGCAATTGCACAGCACGGGCCCGGGCCTTTTTCGACAAGGTCACCGCAAGCATTTCAATCAGGATGCGATAGACGTTGTTTTCGGGCTGCTGCTCGGTCAGGCCCAGCGAGTTGACCTGAACACCATAGCGGAACCGACGGTATTTTGAATCCTCGACGCCATAGCGTTGTTGCAGAATCTCGTCCCAAAGATCCACGAAAGCCCGCATCTTGCACATTTCGGTAACAAAGCGGATGCCCGCGTTCACAAAGAACGAAATACGACCGCAAAGCGCCGGGAAATCCTCGGCTGGGACGCGGGGGCGCAGCTCATCCAATACGGCGATGGCCGTGGCAAGTGCATAGGCCAGCTCTTGTTCGGGTGTCGCGCCGGCTTCTTGCAAGTGATAGGAACACACATTCATCGGGTTCCATTTCGGCACGTTGGTATAGCAATACTCGGCCACGTCCGCGATCATCTTCAGCGACGGTTTTGGCGGGCAGACATAGGTGCCGCGGCTCAGGTATTCCTTGATCAGGTCGTTCTGCACGGTGCCTTGCAACTTGGACACGTCCGCGCCCTGTTCCTCGGCCACAGCGATATAAAGCGCCAGCAACCAAGGGGCGGTGGCGTTGATCGTCATCGAGGTGTTCATCTGTTCCAACGGAATCTGATCGAACAATACCCGCATGTCGCCCAGATGGCTGATCGGAACGCCAACCTTGCCGACCTCGCCGCGCGCCAATGTGTGATCGCTGTCGTAACCGGTCTGCGTCGGCAGGTCGAATGCCACGGAAAGACCGGTCTGTCCCTTCGCCAAATTCCCGCGATACAGCGCGTTTGAGGCCTTGGCGGTGGAATGACCGGCATAGGTTCGGATGAGCCAAGGGCGATCTTTCTGCGTCTGCGTCATAGCTGGGCCTCGTGTTGCGGGTGGGCAAGAAAATTACGTCACTGGCCTCTAAAGCGCAATTTTCGGGATATGTCAATTCGCTGCGTCGCGGCATTTCAGGTTCTTCAGATTGTAGGCGGCCCGGTTTGGTGGCAGGGTGCGTGCATGACTCAGACCGTGGAACTTCCGCTTTGGCTGTTTTTGCTGATCGTGGTGTTTGCCGCGGTCACTCTGGCCTCGCATTTTCTGTTTCCTTCGGTGCGCTGGTTTTTTCGCCGCCGGCTTGAGCGGGCAGTCAAACGCCTGAACAAACGCCTGCAGCGACCCATCCAGCCGTTCAAGCTGGCGCATCGTCATGACATGATTCAGCGGCTGATTTATGACCCGCAGGTCGGGCAGGCGGTTCAGAACTTTGCACGCGAGGAACGTGTTCCCGAGGCCGTGGCCTTTGAAACAGCCCGTCGTTATGCGCGCGAAATCGTTCCGTCCTTTTCAGCGGTAGCCTATTTCAGCATTGCCATCCGCCTGACTCGTATGCTGAGCAACGCGTTTTATAACGTGCGTCTTAGCTATATGGACGAAAAAGCCCTGCGCAACATTGACCCAGAGGCGACGGTTGTTTTCGTCATGAACCATCGCAGCAATATGGACTATGTGTTGGTGACCTATCTGGCGGCGCAACAGTCTGCGCTGTCTTATGCGGTTGGGGAATGGGCGCGCGTCTGGCCGCTTAGCCGTTTGATCCGGGCAATGGGTGCCTACTTTATCCGCCGAAAATCGGGCAGTGAGCTTTATCGGCAGGTGCTGGCTTGCTATGTGCGGCACGCGACCGAAGCAGGCGTGACGCAAGCCATGTTCCCCGAGGGCGGTCTTAGCTTGACCGGCGCACTGGGTCGGCCAAAGCTGGGGCTGCTCAAATACATCATTGATGCCACCACCCCCGACGGTAGGGACGTTGTTTTTGTACCCGTCGCGCTGAATTATGACCGCGTGCTAGAGGATACAATCCTGACCAAAGCGGCGCTGGGAAATGAACGCAGGTTTCGGGCCAGGATCGGGGTCATCGCCTGGTGGATTATCAAACAGGTCGGCCGACGGTTGGTAGGTCGCTATCAGCGGTTCGGGGTGGCTTCGGTGCGGTACGGCCAGCCTGTTTCGCTGCGGGCGTTCCGGGCGGACCACAAAACCAACCTGATGACCGATCTGGCGCGGGACTTGATGGTGGGCATTGGTAAAGCGATCCCGCTGGTTCCGGGGCCTGCTGCGTGTTGGTTGGTGCGTGAAAAGGGCGAAATTGCCGAAACAGACGCGGTGGCGCTGATAGACCAACTGCTGCGACGCAACGGAAGTTCTACACCATTGGAGCACAGTGCAATCGAGGCTAGTATTCAGCAATTGGTGGATCGCCGCATTCTGAAACGCGAGGGCGGGATATTATCGTCTTCAGGTCAAAGAGTTGACCTGTTGAACTATTATGCAGCCTCGGCGCCACTGGATGCAGGGCAAGTGATTTCTGCGACTGCAAAAGAAATTTCTGCACCCGCTGGGTCATAAAGTTACAAAATGAACTCAAAATGGGTTGCAATATTGCTTGATGGAAAATACTCATCGGGTAAAGCCGCCGATTCTGCGTTGCGGCAAGGATTTTAGAAAAGGAGGCCAACATGGCTCTGGACACCGATAGCGGCATCGCGTCGTACGAGGCACCGGAAAAAGACCTCTATGAGATGGGTGAAATCCCTCCGATGGGGTTTGTCCCGAAACAAATGTATGCATGGGCGATCCGCAAGGAACGCCATGGCGAGCCGGACACGGCCATGCAGCTGGAAGTGGTAGATGTCCCCAAGCTGGACAGCCACGAGGTGCTGGTTCTGGTGATGGCCGCTGGCGTCAACTACAACGGCGTCTGGGCGTCGTTGGGTAAACCGATCAGCCCGTTTGATGGTCACGGACAGCCGTTCCACATCGCCGGTTCGGATGCATCGGGCATCGTTTGGGCCGTAGGCGACAAGGTCAAGCGCTGGAAAGTGGGCGATGAAGTCGTAATCCACTGCAACCAGGATGACGGTGACGACGAAGCCTGTAACGGCGGCGATCCGATGTATTCGGACAGCCAGCGGATCTGGGGCTATGAGACGCCGGATGGGTCGTTCGCTCAGTTCACTAATGTTCAGGCACAGCAGCTGATGCCGCGCCCCAAGCACCTGACCTGGGAAGAAAGCGCCTGCTACACGCTGACACTGGCCACCGCATACCGGATGCTGTTCGGTCACGAGCCACACGATCTGAAGCCGGGCCAGAACGTTCTGGTTTGGGGTGCGTCGGGTGGTCTGGGCTCATATGCAATCCAGTTGATCAACACTGCGGGTGCAAACGCGATCGGTGTGATCTCGGACGAAAGTAAACGTGACTTTGTAATGGGTCTGGGTGCTAAGGGTGTTCTGAACCGCAAAGACTTTAACTGCTGGGGCCAATTGCCCACAGTGAACACACCGGAATATGCCGATTGGTTCAAAGAAGCACGCAAGTTCGGCAAGGCCATCTGGGACATTACCGGCAAGGGCAACAATGTCGACATGGTGTTTGAACACCCCGGCGAAAGCACCTTCCCGGTGTCGACCTTCGTGGTGAAAAAGGGCGGCATGGTTGTGATCTGCGCCGGTACCACCGGCTATAACCTGACCTTCGACGTGCGCTACATGTGGATGCACCAGAAGCGTCTGCAGGGTTCGCACTTTGCGCATCTGAAACAAGCGGCTGCTGCGAACCAGCTGATGGTCGAGCGTCGCCTGGACCCATGCATGTCCGAGGTGTTCTCGTGGAATGAGCTACCCGATGCGCACATGAAGATGATGCGTAACGAGCATAAGCCGGGCAACATGTCGGTCTTGGTTCAAGCTCCGCAAACCGGAATGCGCACTCTGGAAGAGGTTTTGGACGCCCGCGGTTGAACCGCACCAAAATCAGTTAATGGTGCCCGCGAATCGTGTTAACGGTTCGCGGGCGTCACTTTTTCAAGGGTAAGTCTATTCATTTTAAGGGGTTATAGATATTAACCCCACTGTTTTGGGGGAGTAGAAAGCAGCGAATAGGCAAAAAAATACTGCACATGTTATGGTTGTGTTAACCCTTCGTTAACCGTTTCGGAGAGACCCTGATGGCGCAGAATGAGTGGATACTGGACGTGTTGTCGGACCTCAACGCCTTCGCTGTTGAGAATGGTATGATCGCGCTGGCCGAACAGCTGGACGACACCAAGCTGATCGCCGCAGCCGAGATCGCGTCCATGAAGGCTGAGGTACGGACGCCGGCGGATGGGAAAAATACTCGATATGAGCCAAGTCCTGGAGGACTTGGAAAACACCAGCACGCTTGATGAATTAAGTGGCGTCGCAATCCGGTTGCGTGACCGGCTGAAAGTCGAGCACCTTATATACCACTGGGTCGATGGTGCCGGGGATCAGTACGGCTATACGACCTATCCCGATGCTTGGGCAGAGCGATATCTGGAAAAGAGTTATCACCGCATTGATCCGGTCATCCTGGGGTGCTTTCAGCGGTTCCACCCGGTCGATTGGAAAACGCTGGATTGGTCCAGCAAAGTGGCCAAGGCATTTCTGCAAGACGCACAAAGCCACGGTGTCGGCAATCAAGGCTATTCCATCCCGATCCGGGGGCCGAACGGGCAATTCGCCTTGTTTACGGTCAACCATACCTGTGATGATGAAACCTGGCAGCGTTTCATCGAGCGTCATGGTCGTGAGCTGATCCTGATCGCGCATTATTTCAACCGCAAAGCGCTGGAATTCGAAGTTGATCGACAGCCCGACTCTGCCCGCAGTCTGTCGCCACGCGAAGTCGACGCGATGACCTTGCTGGCGCTGGGGTACAGCCGGGCCCAGGTGGCCCATTCGCTGTCTATCTCTGAACATACACTACGGGTCTATATCGAAGGCGCCCGGGCGAAGCTTGGGGCGCAGAACACCACTCACGCCATCGCCACAGCGCTCAGCCGAGGATTAATAGTGGTTTAAGAGGCGCGCGCCCTCAGAACGGGAAATTAACTATGACTTTGTACCCCCTTCGTTCCTGCACAGGACGACAAGGGGAAAAAAGTCATGTTGCGCTATTTGTATGCGGATGAGCTGCACAAGTTTCCGGATCTGGCCGAAGGGATGTTCCGGGATCGCGCGGATCAGTTCAAAACCCGGTTGGGTTGGGACGTACACGTTAACGAAAAAGGGGAAGAGCGGGATCGGTATGACGATCTGAACCCGCTTTATGTCATCTGGGAAGAAGAAGACGGCAGTCATGGAGGCTCAATGCGCGTGTTGCCGACCACCGGCCCGGTCATGGTGAACGAGGTGTTCGGCCATCTGACCGGTGGCAAACCAGTCTGCAGCCCGCTGATTTGGGAGGTCACAAGGTTCTGCCTGTCGCGCACGGCCAGCCCACACACCGCAGGCGCCATCATGCTAAGCGGCGGTGAGATGATGGAAGGGTTCGGCCTGACCCATATCGCCGGGGTCTTTGATGCACGCATGATTCGGATTTACCGCCTGATCGGATCGTCCCCGGTGGTTCTGGGGACCGAAGGGCATGGGCGTGATCAGATTTCGGTAGGGCTGTGGCCCTATTCTGCCGATGATTGCAACCGCGTAGCCGAACGCGCGGGGATCCCGCGAGAGTTGTCGCGGCTGTGGTTCAAGACGGCATTCGGGATCGGACGGCAGCATCGCTTTTCTCTGTCGGCCTGATCAGGCGAAAAGCCCAATCCCTCTCTGGTGATAGCTGGCGCGGCCCTGTAGGGTCGCGCCATGTCTTTGCCCCCCGTGACCTTCTCTGACGACCAGGCGGCCGCCTATGACAGCATTTCTGAAATGCTGCGATCAGCCGGTGTTGATCTGGATGATGATGCCCTGCTGAAATTGCCGGGCAATGGCAAATCCGGTGTGATGGCGGTGATCGGCAAAGCCGGCTCGGGCAAGACCTTGTTGCTGGCCGAGCTGTACAAGGCCTTGGCCGAAACCGGTGTTCAGATTGTGTCTGGTGATTTCGAAAGCCGCAAAGCCAAGGAAAAGCGTAGCCTTGCGATCCTGGCCCCCACCAACAAGGCCGCCAGCGTGTTGCGCCTGCGCGGGGTCCCTGCAACGACCATTCACCGCATTCTCTATACCCCGGTTTATGACCCGGAATATGAACGCATCGCCGAATGGCTGGCGGGCAATGACGAACGCCCCGAGATCGAAGGTCTGACGGACGAGGCGTTGGACCGTGCAGCGGCGTTTTATGCGAATAATAAATCGATCCCTGGTGCCTTGGCCGCCGCCGGATTGCGCGGATCCGATTTCATCACCGGCTGGAAACGTCGGGACGAGCCTTTGGATATCGGGTTCGTCGATGAGGCCTCGATGCTGGACGACCGGCAATTCGAGGACCTGCAAGAGATTTTTCCGACCTTGTTGTTATTCGGTGACCCTGCGCAGCTGGCCCCCGTCAATCAATCGGGCAGCATGGTGTTTGACGCTTTGCCCGAGCCGCGCAAACAGGTCCTGCACCGGGTCCACCGGCAAGAGGCGGACAATCCTATCCTGGACTTGGCCCACGCGCTGGCGGACCCTAAGATGGGGTTCGAGGATTTCGAACGTCTTATAGAACAAACCGCCCGTCAGGATGACCGCGTGGTCTGGGGTCAGCGGGTCGAAGTTGATCTGATGGCCCGCAGCCCGGTTCTGGTCTGGCGCAACGCCACACGCATTCGGTTGATTCAGGCGTTTCGGCAAGTTCACGGCGCGCCTGAGACCGAGCTGCTGGAAGGTGAACCACTGATCTGTGATGGCATCGAACTGCCGTTGAAACACCGCAAGAAACGTTTGGACCTTGAGGCGCGCGGGCTGATCAAAGGCGCGCAAGTCATCTATTTGGGACCAGGGCGCAAGCCGGGCTTTTCACGCCTGCACGTGATGGGCGCCGAGGACCCACAGGTCAGTGCGGCCTCGATCGTCAAGATCGAAAAGCCGGATGAAGAAGAACCCTTTATCCCCTTCGCCGCCCGCATGGGTGCCACCTTTCTGCATGGCGCGGCGGTAACCATTCACAAGGCGCAGGGCTCGCAATGGGACACAGTACAGGTCTTTGCACCGGATATTTACGCCGCCGCCCGCATGGGCAGGACCGAGGCCGGGCAGCCGCTTTGGAAGCGGCTGGCCTATGTCGCCATCACCCGCGCGCAAGAGCGGTTGATCTGGGTTGTGCGCAACCGTCTGGCCAAGCCCACCCATCCGCTGCGTGTGGATGATCTGCGCGCGGTTCCGGCGGCGTCCTTGACATTGGAGGCTGAAGATACATGACATCCATCATAGTAACCGGCGCAAGCTCGGGCATTGGGCGGGCCACGGCGGAATTGTTCTTGAACGAAGGCTGGACAGTGGGCCTGTTGGCGCGCAGTGCCGATACGTTGCACGAAATGGCCAAGGATCGCACAAACGCGATCCCATTGGTTGCGGATGTAACGGACGCGGATGCGGTCCATGCGGCCTTTGGCGCGTTTCAGGAAAAGGCTGGCCGGTTGGACGCGTTGTTCAACAATGCGGGCATCTTTGCGCCCGGCGGAACCATCGACGAGATCGCGCTGGAGGATTGGTATCAAACCGTCAACGTCAATCTGAACGGCATGTTCCTATGCGCGCGCGAGGCTTTTCGGATCATGCGCCATCAGTCGCCGCAGGGCGGGCGCATCATTAACAACGGCTCGATTGCCGCATATGTGCCGCGCCCGAACTCGGTGCACTACACGACCACGAAACATGCCATCACCGGTCTGACCCGCAGTCTGTCGCTGGACGGGCGGGACTTCGGAATTGCTTGCGGTCAGATCGACATCGGCAACGCGCGCACGCAGATGGTACAGGGACTGGTGGATGCCGCGGTTGAGGCCGGTCAGACGCCCGACCCGACCATGGCGGTTGAAGACGCAGCACGCTCGGTGCTGCATATGGCGACCCTGCCGCCCGAGGCGAATGTGCAGTTCATGACCGTGATGGCAACAACGATGCCCTATATCGGGCGCGGTTAGAGGCTAGTTTTCACGCAGCAATCGGAACGCAGTCGACGCCCCCCAGCCCGCTGCAATCGCAATGACCAGTGACATCAGCCCGTACCACACAGGTTGCTGTCGGGACATATTGTACAAAAACCGCTCCAGCCCCACTTTGCGCACGTCGATGGTTGTCTCGAATTCCGAGATCACCTCTTTGCCGCGGGTCAGGAAGATGCGCGCAGCATAGTCGCCTTCGGTCAGGTCGGCAGGCATTGCAATTGAGGTGCGGAACAGGGTTTGCTCATCCACGGCCACTGTGTTTTCGCGAATGGAATACAGCCCCTCATCCTCGCGAATGCGCACCACGGCATCTGCAAAATCCTGCGCGCCTCGGATATGCATGGCCGCCCCGACCGATCGGATGGCGCGTTCGATTGAAATTCGGTATCTTAGGTCCTCGGTGTCCAAAAGGATATTATCCAGCGGTCCGCTTGTGGCGACGGCGTAGAAACTTGGCGCAAGGTCGACCAGAACGCTGTCAGTGTTGACCCAGATGCCCAGTTTGCGTTCCTTGCGCCGGACTGTCACTGGGCTGGACGGCCCGGCCACAGTCACGATCACCTCAAGCGGTGGGCCGGCGGGGATCGGTGCTTCTCGTTTGACGGCACCGAAGATCAGGATTTCAGAACCATCGAATGTCGCGGTAATGGCGACCCGGTCCTGGCTGAGACCCAGCACCACCTGCTCTTCTTGCGCAAGGGCTGGCGAGCAGCAGAAAACCAGCAGGGCAATCAAGCGTTTCAGCATGATCAGTGCCCTCCTTCGCTGCCAATGGAATACAGCTCGGATGGTTCGATCAATAAGTCCAGTGCCAGCTTGCCGCAGACCACCAGAACCAGGGCTGCCAGCAGCACGCGCAACTGCTCGGCGGGCATCTTCGCGCCAATCACCGTGCCAATCTGCGCGCCCACGACACCGCCGACCAGCAGCAGAACGGCCAGAACAACATCAACCGTATAGTTCGTGGTTGCGTGCAGCATGGTGGTAAAGCCGGTCACAAAGATGATCTGAAACAAGGATGTTCCAACCACCACCTTTGTGGGCATGCCCAGTAGATAGATCATTGCAGGCACCATAATAAAGCCGCCGCCGACGCCCATGATGGCCGCCAGTACACCGACGCAAAGCCCGACCAGAATTGGGGGAATGACCGAGATATACAGGCCCGAAGTGCGAAAGCGCATTTTAAACGGCATCGCATGAACCCAGCCACGCTGGCGCCGTTTTGCTGGTGCGCCGCCACCCTTTTTGGCCTTGCGCAGTGCCCGCAAGCTTTCGATGAACATCAGGCCACCAACGACGCCAAGGAAGACGACGTAGCATAGCGTGACAAGCAGATCGACCTGGCCCAGGCTTTTGAGATAGTTGAACACCACCACCCCAAGGGCCGCACCCATTAAGCCCCCGATCAATAAGACCGTGCCCATTTTCAGATCTACGGTCTTTCGTCGAAAATGCGCTAATACACCGGAAAAGGACGAGGCGACGATCTGGTTGGCTTCGGTTGCGACGGCGACAGCGGGGGGGATGCCGATGAAGAACAGCAGCGGCGTCATCAGAAACCCGCCGCCTACACCGAACATGCCCGACAGGATGCCAACCATCCCACCCAGCCCCAGCAGCAAAAAGGCGTTGACGGAGACTTCGGCGATTGGAAGGTAGATCTGCATGTGTATTTACCGGATGAGGTCAGACGCGTCACACAAAGTGATCCGGCCCGTCTCATACCACAGGGATGAGGCTTTAATACTGCGCGCGCAATGCGGCCGTATGGCGAATACCAACCTGCCGATCGCGCGGGCTGCGTGACCGACAAGCCGATCTGGCTGAATTGAAAAACGGACCCCGGAACCGAGACGTTTTTGTGCGTTTGCCACCGTGACAGGAACGAATCCGATCTTGGCTATCACAGGAAACAAACACATACCCCCTTAGAGCGGTTGCGGCATGCAAAATCAACTCTGCATGCCGCTCTGCAGCGAACAGGACTGAAATGAGTCTTAAACTGGACTTATCAGCGCTCTTTCACATAGGGTTCGCCACCGGCGCGTGGCGGGACGGCTTTGCCTACGAACCCGGCCAGAATAACCACCGTCAGGATATAGGGCAGGGCGTCCATGGCCTGTACCGGGATAACAACGCCGCCCAGGTCGATGTTCTGGAAACGCAGCGCAATCGCCTGTAACAGACCGAACAGCAGGCAAGCCCACATCGCATGCCAAGGCCGCCATTTCGCAAAGATCAGCGCGGCCAAAGCGATGAACCCGCGACCGGCGGTCATTTCCTTGACGAACCCGGCCTGCAGGGCAGTGGCCAGATAGGCCCCGGCGATCCCACACAGCACGCCGCAGATGGCAACGGCCGCAAATCTCAGGCCGACAACCGAGACACCGGCGGTATCCACCGCGGCCGGATTTTCACCCACCGCGCGCAGGCGCAAGCCGAACCGGGTGCGATACAGAATCCACCACGTCAATGGCACCATCAGAAACGCCACATAGACCAATATCGAATGACCCGAGAGTAGTTCGGAATACACCATATGAAACGAATTGGTGTCAGACATCAGTTCAGAAACCGGTTTCCCCGAGAGTTCAGCATCTTCGGGGCCGATTGCATAAGGAAACTCTGCAGATTCGAACCGTCCACCGCCAAAGAGAGAAGGCGTGCGCCCGCCCTGTTTGAACCAGCTCTGCGCAATCAGAACGGTCAGGCCCGAGGCCAGAAAGTTGATGGCAACGCCCGAGATCAGCTGATTGCCCCTGAAGGTGATCGAAGCGAGCCCGTGCAAGCCGGACAAAATCAGCGAGGACCCGATCCCTGCCAGCAGGCCCAACCAGACAGACCCGGTCACTGCCGCAATCGCCGCCGAGAAAAACGCCGCCATCAGCATCTTGCCTTCCAGCCCAATGTCGAAAATACCCGCGCGTTCCGAATACAACCCGGCCAGACACGCCAGTAAAAGCGGTGTTGCCAGACGGATCGTTGAATCAAAAACCTGAATGAGTGTTACGAAAACCTCCATCACTCGGCCCCCTTCCGCAGACCGAGGAACAGTTTCTCAAGCGGCATGCGCACCATGTTGTCCAGTGCCCCGGTAAACAGGATCACCAGCGCTTGAATAACCACGATCAGCTCACGCGGGATCGAGGTCCACAGCGCCAATTCGGCACCGCCCTGGTACAGGAACCCGAATAAAAGGGCCGCCACAAACACGCCGAACGGGTGCGACCGGCCCATCAGCGCCACGGCAATCCCGATGAAACCCGCGCCCTCGGTCGAGTTGAGTACCAGCCGTTCAGCCTCACCCATCACGTTGTTGGTGGCCATTAACCCAGCCAGCGCGCCCGAGATCAGCATGGCAACGATGGTGATGCGCACGGGAGAGATACCGGCATAGACAGCACCGGTTTCGGAGTGACCATAGGCACGGATCTCATACCCCAGCCGCGTCCGCCAGATCAGCGCCCAGACCACAAAACAGGCCAGGATCGCGACAAAGAACGAGATATTGGCCGGCGCACCCTTGAATACCGCGTTTTCAGCGGTCGAGAACATCGACTGGAAGGTCGGCAGATGCACGGCCTCGGGGAAGCGTGCAGTTGCAGGATCTTGCGAGCCCTGCGGGCGCATCACATTGACCAGCATATAGTTCAGGAAGGCCGCCGCGATAAAGTTGAACATGATCGTGGTGATGACGATATGACTGCCGCGCTTGGCTTGCAGAAAGGCCGGGATTGCGGCCCATGCCGCCCCAAACAGCATCGACGCCGCACAGGCGGCCAGCAGGGCAATGCTCCAATGTGGCCAGTCGATGTACAGACACACTATGGCAACGCCAAGCCCGCCCAGCATGGCTTGGCCTTCGCCGCCGATGTTGAACAGCCGCGCGTGGAACGCCACAGCCACCGCCAGCCCGGTGAACATGAAATTGGTCGCGTAATAGAGCGTATAGCCCCAGCCATAAGTCGACCCCAGCGCGCCGGTAACCATCAGATTCACCGCTTCAACCGGGTTTTCACCAATGGCCAGAATAACCAGCGCCGAAAGGATCGCGGCCAATATCAGACTGATCAGTGGGATCAGAACGACATCGGCCCATTTGGGCATTTTATCCATGCTTCACGCGGCCTCTTCCGCAACACCGGCCATTAGCAGGCCCAGTTCTTTTTCATCTGTCTCGTGGGGCAGGCGTTCGCCCATAATATGTCCGTCGAACATCACCGCGATCCGATCGGACAGCGAGAAGATCTCCTCCAGCTCGACCGAGACCAGCAGGATTGCCTTCCCCTGATCGCGCAGGGCGACGATTTGTTTGTGAATGAATTCGATCGCGCCGATATCCACACCGCGTGTCGGCTGGCCGACCAGCAACAGGTCGGGGTTCCGCTCGATCTCGCGCGCGACGACGATTTTCTGCTGGTTGCCGCCTGAAAAGCTTTTGGCGGTCAGCCAGCCATTGGGCGGGCGCACATCGAACTTTTGAATCTTGCGCTCGGTATCCGCGCGCAGGGCGGCATTGTCCATGAACAGACCGCGTTTATAGGCAGGGTCGCGGTGATAGCCGAACGCCACGTTTTCCCACGCGTGGAAATCCATGATCAGGCCCTCGCGCTGACGATCCTCGGGGACGTGAGCGATGTGCTGCGCACGCCGCGCCTGACCGTCAGACCCATGCCCACTAAGCGCCAGCGGTTCACCATTCAGCTTGATAGACCCTTTTCCAGGCCGCATCCCGCCCAAAACCTCAAGCAGTTCCGACTGGCCATTACCCGCAACACCGGCGATGCCGACGATCTCACCCGCGCGGACCGTCAAGTCGATACCCTTGACCCGCTCAACACCCGCTGAATCGAAGACGCGCAGGTTTTCGACCTCAAGAATAGGTTTGCCGGGTTTTGCAGGAACCTTGTCGACCTGCAGCAGAACCTTGCGGCCTACCATCAGCTCGGCCAGCTCCTCGGGGCTGGTCTCGGCGGTTTTGACTGTCGCCGTCATCTGCCCGCGCCGCATCACCGAGACTGTATCGGTGTTTTCCATGATCTCGCGCAGCTTGTGGGTGATCACAATGATCGTCTTCCCTTCGGCCCGCAGACGGTCGAGAATGCGGAACAGCTGATCGGCCTCGGCCGGGGTCAGAACGCCGGTCGGTTCGTCCAAAATCAAAATCTCGGCTTTGCGATACAAGGCTTTGAGGATTTCGACCCGTTGCTGCATCCCCACGCCGATTTCGTCAATGCGCTTGTCTGGGTCAACGAACAGCTCGTATTCTTCTTCCAGCTCTTTCAGTTCCTTGCGAGCCTTGGATAAAGACGGAGCCAGCAGCCCGCCATCTTCGGCGCCCAGAACGATGTTTTCCAGAACCGTGAAATTCTCAACCAGCTTGAAATGCTGGAACACCATCCCGATGCCCGCCGCAATCGCCGCCTGACTGTCGGGGATGTCGGTCTTGGTCCCGTTGATCCAAATCTCACCTTTGTCGGCTTTGTAGAAACCGTAGAGAATACTCATCAGCGTGGATTTGCCCGCACCGTTTTCACCGATGATCCCGTGGATCGTGCCGGGGGCGACGCTGATGGAAATGTCTTTGTTGGCCTGAACCGGCCCAAAGGCTTTGGAAATCCCTTTGAGCTCAATGGCGGGGACTGTCATGTCGTGTCCTCAATTGCCGAAGGGGCCGCACAGGGCGCGGCCAAGTGGAGACGAGGCGGAGGTCAAACCCCCGCCCCGCGTGGTATCAGAACTGCAGTGCCGGGCAGCTGTCGTTCTCGTAATAGCTGACGACGGAGACGTTTCCGTTGATGATGTCACTGCGTGCGTCTGCAACGGCCGAGCTCATCTCTTCCGTAACTAGTTCAGCGTTGTATTCATCCATGGCGACGCCCACACCCTCTTCGGCCAGACCCATGGCGAAAACGCCGGTTTGCAGATCCTCGCCAGCCTTCATGGCGTCATAAACGGCCACGTCCACGCGCTTCAGCATTGAGGTCAGAACCTTGCCCGGATGCAGGTGGTTCTGGTTGCTGTCCACACCGATCGAAAGGATGCCTTCATCGGCGGCGGTCTGCAGAACGCCCACACCGGTGCCGCCCGCAGCAGCATAGATGACGTCAGCACCCTGGCTGATCTGTGCCTTGGTCAGTTCGGAGCCCTTGACCGGGTCGTTCCATGCCGATGGGGTGGTACCAGTCATGTTGGCAACGATATTGATGTCGGGGTTCACGGCTTTGGCGCCTTGCGCGTAACCGCAGCCAAAGTGACGGATCAGCGGAATATCCATGCCACCGATGAAGCCAACTGTTCCGGTCTTAGATGCCATCGCAGCCATCATTCCAACCAGATAGGAACCCTCATGCTCGGCAAAGCCGATCTGACGCACGTTCGGAGCATCTAGCCAATTCACATCAACTGCAACGAATTTGGTGTCGGGATAGTCGCCCGCGACAGCCGCCAGCGGATCAGCCATTGCGAAACCCATGGTGATGATTGGGTTCAGGCCAGCTTCGGCAAAACGACGCAGGGCTTGTTCACGCTGGGCTTCAGACTGCAGTTCGATTTCGCGATAAGTCTTACCGGTCTGTTCCGCCCAACGTGATGCCCCATTATGGGCTGCTTCGTTGAACGATTTGTCAAACTTGCCACCCAGGTCGAAGATCAGGGCTGGTTCAGCCAGGGCCGCACCCGCGGTCAACGCGACGGCGGCGGCAGCGCCCATCAAGGATTTCATCAGGGTCATTTCATACTCCCGTTTGTTATTGTTGGTCGGGGTTAAGATAGCCCCGATTACTCACTGTGAGCGAGCATAACTGTTGTGATGGCGGGAATTAAGGGCGTTTGCAACCGGTGCGGTCAACTGATTCTTGACCAAATGGTCGAAAAAATTAGGAGGCGTCGGTCAGGTCAGGGCGCAGACCATGACAACGGAGTCGATTTTCTCAGCTTTTTCGCGCAGATAGTAACCCTTGCGCAGGCCGCAGCTTGTGTATCCACAGCGCTGGTACAACGCGATAGCCGGGTGATTGTCTGCCGCAACGTCCAGAAAGGCGCGGGTTGCGCCCAAAGCTTTGGCTTTTGCGTGCCAGTCCTGCATGAGGCGCAGGGCAAGACCTTGGCGCTGACGATTGGGGTGGGTGGCGATTGTCAGCAGTTCAGCTTCACCTGCAATGACTTGAAACAGGGCAAAACAGTCAGCGTTACCAATGACATGCGTGAACCGATTGGTCAGAAGATCAGAAAATTCTGATTCCGTCCAAGGGCGCGACTGCGTGAAGGCTGCCGTATGGGTATGAGCCAATTCTTGCGGGGTCATCCGTCAAGCAGAACCGGTGGTGAGTCCTTTGACGGGGCCGCATCAGCCGGGCGCACATAGAACGGGGCAGGGGGCTGGGTCGTGGTGGACCATCTTTGCGCTGTCAGCCGGGCAAGGGCGTTGACCAGCACATCGGCGTCATCATTCAGAATCAGATTTCCAAGTGATTCTGCGTGTTCCTGCGCCATCAGTGCGGGGTCCTGACCGGGCAGCGCGACATAGACTTGCTCGCGGGGTGCGCGGATCGCGGGAATCCCATCCCCGATTTCGGCCAAGGCATCAAAACCGGTAACTCCAACAGCCGGGATACCAAGTCCCAACGCCAATCCCCGCGCAGCCGAAACCGAGATACGGATGCCGGTAAAATTCCCCGGCCCGATCCCGACTCCAATGGCGGTCAGATTGCGCCACGTGCAATCCGCCTCGGCCAGAATCTCTTCTAACAGCGGCATCAACCGTTCTGCCTGCCCGCGTGACATGGGCTCAACGCGCGAAGCGACAATCGTGTCGCCATGTAGCAAAGCGGCCGCGCAATGCGCGGCCGATGTGTCAAATGCTAAAATGATCGGGTCAGACGGCAACGGGGCGAACCTCGGTCACTTCCGGGATGTAGTGGCGCAGCAGGTTCTCAATTCCCATTTTCAGCGTCAGGGTCGAGGACGGGCAGCCCGCGCAAGCGCCTTGCATGTGCAGGTAAACAACGCCCCGGTCGAACCCGTGGAACGTGATGTCACCGCCATCCTGCGCCACCGCCGGGCGCACGCGCGTATCCAGCAGGTCCTTGATCTGATTGACCACTTCGGCATCCTCGCCGAAATGTTCTGCGTGACCTGACCCATCAACAGCATCTTCACCCAATACCGGCTGACCGGACTGAAAATGCTCCATCACAGCGCCCAGGATGGCCGGTTTGATGTGATCCCACTGAACGTCATCCGATTTGGTCACGGTGACGAAATCATTGCCAAAGAACACGCCGGTGACACCAGACACTGCAAAAATCCGTTTCGCCAAGGGCGATTTTTCCCCGGCTTCCGCCGAAGGAAAGTCTGCAGTGCCCGCTTCCAGCACCGGCTGACCGGGCAGGAATTTCAGCGTTGCAGGGTTCGGCGTGGATTCGGTCTGGATGAACATGTCACGGCTCCGTTTCAGTTGTACCTGATATGCGGGTCCGGGCCGGGGAAGTCAAGATTTGGAACCATTCTAAATTTCTGCCGCCAGTTGCATCGCCGCATCCAGCCGGTCATCGCCCCAGAACAGTTCATCCCCCACTAGAAAGCTTGGCGCCCCGAAAATCCCCTTGGCCTGCGCGGTCTGAGTCTGTTGGATCAAGGCCGCCTTGATATCCGGGTCTTGACAACCGGCCAGCGTTTCTGGGGGCAGGCTGGCTTGGGACAGGCAGTCGATCAGCACCTTGTCGTCCGAGATATTGAGGCCATCAACGAATTCGGCGGCATAGACGGCCCGAACAAAGGCAGCCCGTTGAGGGTGGGTTTCAATCGTCATCACTAGCCGCGCAGCCTTCAGACCATTTTGGGGAAAGGGGTCAGGCCGGGCAAATCGCAACCCCCGACGGGCCGACAACCTCTCCATATCGCGCCACATATAGCGCCCTTTGGCGGGATAGATGTTGAACGGCGAATTGTCCCAGCCCTGCGCGGCGAAAATCGGACCTAGCAAAAAGGGATGCCATTCAACTGACACCCCGTTCTGCGCAGCCAGATCCTCGATTCGCATCGCACTTAGGTAAGAGTATGTGGATGCGAATTCGAACCAGAACTGGATGCTGCGCTGCATGGGTGCCCTTTTAGGTGATTTCTTCCAGCTTTTCCTTGCTCAGATCACCAGGAACGATGGTGATCGGAATTGGCAGGTTGCCCGAATTCTTGGTCAGTTGCGTCACCAGCGGCCCGGGGCCTTTCTTTTCAACGCCTGCGCCTAGCACCAGCACCCCGATCTCGGGGTCTGATTGCACATGTTCGATGATCTCGGCGACCGGCTCACCTTCGCGGATGGCCAGTTCGGGGTCGATGTTTTGTTTGTCGCGCATCCACTTGGCGAACACCTCGTAATGGGCGTGAATACGCTCGCGTGCTTCCTCGCGCATTACCTCGGCCACGCCGATCCAATGGTTGAACTCATCCGGCGGAATGACCGATAGGATTGTAACGCCACCGCCGGTGTGGGCTGCGCGCATAGCGGCAAAACGCATCGCGTTCAGGCATTCGCGACTGTCATCCAGAACGACCAAGAATTTGCGCATGAAGTGTCCTCGTATATTTCAGGCGATCATGCCCGACCATTTGCGTGCTGGCAATAAGCGGCTGTTTAGCGGGTGCTTAGTGCCCAGTCCCAATACAGCTCGCGCGCACGGCGGGCTATGGGGCCGATTTGATATTGCGTATCCTCCAGCGCGGTGACCGGGGTGATCTTGTTCATGTTGCCGGTCATAAAGACCTCATCCGCCTTGTGGAAATCGTCAAAGCCAAGGATGGCTTCGTGAACGACCGCCCCGTCGGCGCGCAGGTTTTCAATGTGACGCGCGCGGGTGATGCCAGCCAGAAAGGTGCCGTTGGGGGTTGGGGTAAACACCTCTCCGTCACGGACCATGAAGATGTTGGCGGTTGCGGTCTCGGCCACGTGGCCCAGTGCGTCCGCGACCAGCGCATTCGAGAACCCCTTGGCGCGAACCTCTTGCAGCATGCGCGCATTGTTGGGGTACAGGCACCCGGCCTTGGCATTCACCACCGACGATTCCAGAACCGGACGGCGGAATTTTGTGGTACCCAGCGTGACCGAGGCGGTCTCGGGCGCCATCGGGATCTCTTCCAGGCAGATGGCAAAACCAGTGCTGTTTTCCTGTGGGACAATGGCGGTCGCGTCGCCGTCGATGCCCCAATACATCGGGCGGATATAGACGGCTGAGTTCGGTCCGTAAGAAGCCAACCCCTCGCGGATGATCTCGACCATCTGCTGGGTTGAGACAAACGGGGTCAGCATCAGTGCCTCGGCTGAGCGATTCACGCGGGCACAATGTGCCTCAAGATCCGGGGCCATGCCGTCGAAATAGCGCGCACCGTCGAAGACTGACGATCCCAGCCAAGCACCGTGATCGGCCGCGCGCATGATCGGGGCATCCCCGTCATGCCACTGACCCTCGAAATAGGTGCGGATGTTCTTGCCGACTGCCATGACGCCCTCCCACGCTTTGCGCAAACCTAGGAAGGCGCTGCGGTAACGTCCAGCGCAATCAGCCTTGTTTTAAGCTGACCATGCCCACAATTTCGTAAGTCTGCTGCAGGATCGGCGCGGCAATCGCGCGGGCCTTTTCCGCACCTTTGCCCAGAATCCGGTCAATCTCGGCTTCTTCGCCCATCAGGCGGGCCATTTCGGACGAAATCGGTGCCAGTTTTTCCACCGCCAGTTCTGCAAGCATCGGTTTGAATTCACCGAACTGTTTACCGCCAACATCGGCCAGCACCTGATCGACCGTCTGATCGCTGAGCGCGGCATAGATGTTCACCAGATTGCGCGCCTCGGGGCGGTCTTCCAGACCATCGATCTCGGATGGCAGCGCATCCGGGTCGGTCTTGGCTTTGCGAATCTTCTTGGCGATCGTGTCGGCGTCGTCCGTCATGTTGATGCGGCTCATGTCCGAGGGGTCGGATTTGGACATCTTTTTGGACCCGTCGCGCAGACTCATGACACGGGTCGCGGCCCCTTCGATCACCGGCTCAGTAATCGGAAAGAAATCGATGCCGTAATCATGGTTAAACTTGATCGCGATATCGCGCGTCAGCTCAAGATGCTGTTTCTGGTCGTCGCCAACCGGCACATGCGTTGCGTGATAGGTCAGGATGTCGGCGGCCATCAGCGACGGATAGGCGAACAGACCCAACGAGGCGTTTTGCTGGTTCTTTCCGGCCTTGTCCTTCCATTGAGTCATCCGCTGCATCCAGCCCATGCGGGCGACGCAGTTGAAGATCCACGCCAATTGCGCATGCTCAGGCACCTGGCTTTGGTTGAACAGGATCGATTTATCCGGGTCGAGCCCGGCGGCGATAAACCCAGCGCACAGTTCGCGCGTCGAATGGGCCAGTTCCTTGGGGTCCTGCCAGACGGTGATCGCGTGCAGATCGACCATGCAATAGATGGTCTCCATATCCGGCTGCTGCATATCCACAAATCGCTTGAGCGCACCCAGATAGTTGCCAAGATGCAGGTTTCCCGACGGCTGGATGCCGGAAAACACGCGCGGTGTGAACTGGGTCTCGGTCATCGAAGGGAACTCCCGTCTGGAAAAATCAGCCCCCGTCGCTTACCCATGAGGCTAAGGGACGTCAACCGCCGCGAAAGGCCAGCCCAATGAGCAGTGAGAATTATACACCCGCCGTGAACCCTTTGCCGCCCGTTGTGGTGGCCTTGGTGCTGTTCATTATGGGGGTGGAACTGGCCTTTACCCTGGGAACACGCGGGCTGATCGGCGGTCCGTCGGCGGTGGGATGGCGGCTGGATGCGCTGCAGAGCTATTCGTTTTCGCCTGATATCTTTGATTGGATGGTCGAGAACGGGCGTTGGCCGTTCGAACATGTCATGCGTTTCGTGACCTACCCCTTCGTGTCGGGCTCTTTCACTCAGGCCGTTTTTGTCTGCGTCTTCCTGATGGCCATGGGCAAGATGGTGGCCGAGGTCTTTGGCGGGTTTCAGATGTTGGTGATCTTCGTGCTGTCTGGCGTGGGCGGGGCACTGGCCTATGCACTGCTGCTGGACCCCCAATACCCGCTGGTCGGAGGGTTCCCGCCTGTCTATGGCCTGATCGGCGCATTCACGTGGTTGCTGTGGCGCAAACTGTCATTGGTTGGCGAAAACCAGCACCGTGCCTTTGGTTTGATCGCGGCCCTGATGGGGATTCAACTGGTGTTCGGCCTGTTGTTCGGCGGCACGTCCGACTGGGTGGCTGATCTGGGCGGGTTTGCCACAGGCTTTGGCCTTTCGTTCCTGCTTGCCCCGGGTGGCTGGGCGCGGATCGTGCGGCGCATTCGCCGCGACTGATCACGACCGACGCAAGGCTTTGCGGAACTCTGACACCTTGAAGGCGCCAAACAGGTGGCCTAGGAAGAAATAGGTGGCCGCGGCAATCTTGATCAGGATGATCAGCGCCAGATAACGCCAGCCGGACAGCTCGAACGCCCAGCCGAATAGATGAATGGCGGCGTATAGAACGACACCCATCCCCAGCGACGAGGCCACGATGCGCCATGCCCGGTGTTTGAAGCGGTCGTCGAACCGCGCCTCTTCACCCATGCGTCGCGCACCGAGGATCAGCAGACCGACCATAGCCCACCCGGCAGCCGACGCCGCAATGGCCGGTGCGATCCATCCCACCAACGGGTAAAGTCCAAAGGCCAGCCCGGCGTTCACGATCATCGCAACCACGGCATAGCGGAACGGGGACCGCGTATCCTCACGTGCGAAATACAGCGGTTGCAGCAGCTTTTGCAGCATAAAGGCAGGAAGGCCGATTCCGTAAATTGCCACTGCCAGCGCTGTCGCCGCGGTGTCCTCGGCGCTGAATTGGCCACGTTCGAACAGGACCGAGACCATCGGGTTTGGCAGGATCACAAACGCCACGGTCGACGGTATGGTCAGCAACAGCGTGAATTCACCTGCGCGGGAAAACGCGTTGCGGGCGCCGTCCCCGTCCCCGGCGCGCAAGCGGCGGGACAGATCGGGCAGCAGCACAATGCCGACGGCAATGCCCACCACGCCCAACGGCAGTTGATACAACCGGTCAGCCGCGAACAGCCAACTGATCGCCTTTTCGGTTTTCGAGGCTACCAATTGCCCCACCACCAGATTGATCTGAGTGACGCCCATTGCCAGTGCCGCCGGAACGGCGATGCGCACCATGCGGCGCATCTCGGGGCTGAGTTTCGGCAGACCGGGCCGGATACGAATGCCTGCACGCTCGGTCGCCACCCAGACCAGCGCCAGCTGTGCGACCCCGGCCACGGGAATGACGGCGATCAGCCAACGGATCACCTCGCCTCCAGCGGCTGTCCCGGCGATCAGGGCCGTGCAGGCAAAGATGTTCAGCAATACGGGTGCGGCGGCGGCGGCGGCAAAGCGACCCGTCGCGTTCAAAACACCCGAGAACAGCGCCGCCAGCGACATGAACAGGATGTAAGGGAACACCACATATCCATAGTCCACGGCCAGATCGAACCGTTCATCACCGTGAAACCCTTCGGCCGTGATCCAGACCAGCGCGGGCATGAACACCATTGCCAGCCCGACCAGCGCCAGTACCGCCACGGCCAACAGATTGAAGGCGTCCTGCGCAAAGCCTTGGGCGTTTTCCTCGCCTTCCAGCCGCTTGGAAAACATCGGCACAAAGGCAGCGTTGAACGCGCCTTCGGCAAAGAAACGGCGGAACATGTTTGGCAGACGGAAGGCCGCGACAAAAGCATCCATCACCGGACCCGGACCGATATAAGCCGTCAGCAGGATTTCCCGCAAAAAGCCCAGAATCCGGCTGGCCAGCGTCCAGAACCCGACCGTGAACAGGCCTGAAAACAACCGGATCTGCTTCATGAGGCCGCGCGCTCGGCGCCTTCGGTGATGGCTTTGCGCAGTTTGGTTTCAAGCGTGCGCTGTTTGCCTTCCGCATGGTATTTTAGACCAAACATGTCCTTGACGTAAAAGGTGTCGACCACCTGTTCGCCATAGGTCGCGATCACTGCGTTGGCGATATAGACATTGGCCGCGGCCAACGTTCGGGTCAGGTCATAGAGCAGACCCGGACGGTCGCGGGTATCGACCTCGATGATCGTGTAAATCTCGGACCCATCATTATCAAAGGTGATATGGGTCGGCACGTTGAAGGCGCGTTCGCGTTTCTTGATCTTGTCGCGCGATTTCAGCGCATCGCGGGCAACGACCTCACCCTTGAGCGTCTTTCGGATCATCTGGGCCAGGCGTGGCAGGCGGCTGGCCTCGAACGGGTGGCCTTCGGTGTCCTGAATCCAGAAGGCATCGGTTACATAACCGTCTTTGGTGGTGTAGCTGCGCGCATCCACCACGTTGGCCCCGACCAGCGCCAGAGCACCCGCAATTCGCGCAAAGATACCGGGGTGATCGCCCATTGCGAAACAGGCCCGCGTGGCGTCCCGGTCTTCGTCCGGTTGCATGCGGATTTCTACCTCACCCGGATCACCGCTGTGTTCTAGCGCCCGCAGCATCTCGGCAAACTCGACTTGGGTGTGCAGGTTCAGGCCCTGCCAGTACGGCGCATAGTGCCGCCCGGTTTCGACCTTTAGGTCCGCCTTGGACCAATTCGACAACGCGGCACGCAGGGCTTTTTTGGCCTCGGTCCCGCGATTGGCGCGGTTGAGGTCCTCCATCCCGGTTTCAAGCGCGCGCTTGGTTTCGGCGTGCAGGGCGCGCAAAAGGGTGGCTTTCCAGTTGTTCCACGTGTTCGGCCCGACCCCGCGAATATCGCAGACTGTCAGAACCGTCAGCAGGTCCAGCCGTTTGACCGTTTTCACCGCTTTGGCAAAATCGCGCACAGTGCGCGGGTCTGAGATGTCGCGCTTTTGCGCCATGTCCGACATCAGCAGATGATAGCGGACCAGCCATTCCACGGTTTCCGAGTCCGCTTTGTTCAGCCCAAGCCGGGGCGCAACCTTACGGGCGATTTGCGCGCCGAGGATCGAGTGATCTTCGGGTCGTCCCTTGGCGATGTCATGCAACAACAACGCAACATACAGCACCTTGCGGTTCACACCGCCTTTCAGAATGGACGACACCAGCGGCAGCGGTTCAATTAGTTCTCCGCGTTCGATCTGGGCGAGGTTGACGATACATTGGATGGTGTGCTCGTCCACCGTATAGCTGTGATACATGTTGAACTGCATCATCGCCACGATGGGCTCGAACTCGGGCAGAAAGGCGGACAGCACCCCCAGTTCGTTCATCCGCCGCAGCGCGCGTTCGGGGTTGCCGTGTTTCAGCATCAGATCAAGGAAGATGCGCCGCGCCTCGCGGTTTTCGCGCATATCTTCGTCGATCAGGTCCAGGTTCGCGGTCACCAACCGCATCGCGTCTGGGTGGATCAGCATGCCGGTGCGCAAACCTTCTTCGAACAGACGCAGCAGGTTCACTTTGTCGGCAAGGAATTTCTCGGGATCGGCCACGTCCAGACGACCATGCACCACCCTATAGCCCGCCTTGACCCGCGGTCGGCGACGGAAGATGCGTTCAAGCAGGGCCTCACCTTTCATATGCGAGGCTTCCAGCTTGGTCAGGAAAATACGCGTCAATTCCCCGACATAAGTGGCCTCGCGGAAATAGCGCTGCATGAACACTTCGACCGCGCGGCGCCCGGCCCGGTCTTCATAACCCATCCGGTCGGCCACCTCGACTTGCAGGTCAAAGGTCAGTTGTTCGGTCGGGCGTCTGGTGATCAGATGCAGATGCGAACGGACGGCCCACAGGAAATCCTCGGCCTTTACGAATGTTTTAAACTCTTCGGGCGTGAACAGGCCCAGAGGCACCAGTTCAGCCACATCCTGAACGCCATAGATGTATTTCGCGATCCAGTAGAGCGATTGCAGATCGCGCAACCCGCCCTTGCCCTCTTTGACATTGGGCTCGACCATATAGCGCTCACCCTGCTTTTGGTGACGCTCATCGCGTTCCTGCAATTTGGCTTCGATGAACTCTCGCTCGCTGCCTTTGAACAGGTCAGCCTTCAGGCGGTTGTCCAGCTCGGCGGCCAGTTTGCTGTCCCCCGCCAGATAGCGCTGTTCCAGCATCGAGGTTCGGATGGTGAAATCCTCGGCCCCAAGCCGCAGGCAATCCTTGATCGTGCGGGACGAATGGCCAACCTTCAGCCGCAAATCCCACAGGATATACAGCATGGATTCAATCACGCTCTCGGCCCAGGCGGTGATTTTGTAGGGCGTCAGGAACAGCAGGTCGACATCAGAGGACGGTGCCATTTCCCCGCGCCCATAGCCGCCCACCGCCAGCACTGCGATCCTTTCCCCCTGTGTCGGGGTGGCCAGAGGGTGCAGATCCTCGCTGGATACCTTCATGGCGGTACAGACCAGCCCATCGGTCAGATAGGTGTAGGAATGGGTCAGCGGCCGTGCATCAAACGGGCGTTCGGCAAAGGCATCGGCAATGGCCTGACGCCCGCCTTTCTGGGCATCACGCAAGATGCGAACGGTCTCATTGCGCCGCGCTGCGTTGTCCGAAGTCTTGTCAAAGGCCTCCGACAGCTGTGCCATGACGGAGGCGCTGTCGAAAATTTCATCCGCCGGGCAGATCAGCTCACCCCTGGGGGTGAGCTTCAAACCCGTTTGCTCAGAAACCGGCGCCTGTGAAGCTTTGTGGGGCAGGGTCAATCACTACTACCTGTTTATTTTGGATCGTGGCGACAGCCAGACCGCGTTCATTCGTACCGTTCGGCCGCAGGCGGAAGATACCGCCAACGCCCTGGAAACCGGCGTTTTGCGTCAGCGCCGAAGCGGTCAGAGCGTTGGATTTACCCTGGCTGACAAGTGCGGCGATTGCGGCAATACCGTCATAGGCCAACCCGCTGTTGGGGTGTGGAGCCTCACCATAGGTATTGTTGTACCGCTGCCGGTAAGCTTGGGCTTTTGATTGGTCCGGCAGTGCAAACCAACCACCTTGTACACCGGGCAAGTCCAATGTTTGCGGTGGGATATTCCAGCGCGTCAAACCAATAAACTGTGTGTTTGTTGTAGAAACGCCGGCTTCGGGCAGCAACTGTGAGAATAGCGGCAATGCGCCAACTGTGGTCGAGGTCAGGAATAAGGAATCTGCGCCGGACGCATCGACGGTTGCTTTAACTGAGGGAACCGAATTGATGACGCCCTGCTGCGAACGGTCATACCCCACCGATCCTGCATTGTTCACGCGGCTGCCAGCTAGCGCATTGGCAATGGCGGTTTGACCCAACTGGCCCGCAGCATCGTTGCTGTGAACGATGACCATGTTCGATTTGCCTTGCGATCCGGCAAAATTGACCAGGCGGTTGGCTGTATTTTCGAATGTGTATCCCAGAACAAAGACATTGCCACCTGCAATGCTGGTGTTGTTCGAGAAGGACAACACGTTGACGTTGCTGCTCAGCGCCGCAATGCCTGCAGAGTTTGCAGCCTGCGCATAGACCGGACCTAGGATGATCTTCGCCCCGTCTGCCACCGCCTGCTGCGCAACCGCCGCAGCCGTATTCGAACTGCCCCGCGTGTCATAAACGCGCAGATCGATTTGAACATTTTGCAAATCCGACATGGCCAGCCGGGCTGCGTTTTCCAAGCTGCGTGCCAGCGCCGCATCACCGGCCTGCCCCGATCCGGCAGGGACCAAGAGGGCAACAGGCACGGGGTCGGATGTGTTGATCGACGGACCTCCGCCGATGGTGCTGACGTCGCAGGCGGCCAGAAATGTGGCGGTTGCCAGTACGGCGGCGGTGCGCGCCAGTTTGCGAACGGGCTTGCAAACGGTAAACATCTGAATGAAAACTCCCTGTCCCGGCGGCTTGAGATGCCGCCAATCTATTGGGTCGCGATAATAAACGTCACGCTGTGAGGGTCCAGCTTTGAATTTCCAAAAAGTCAGATTGGGCACCGGCCTGTATTTTGTTGCCACTCCGATTGGAACAGCGCGCGATATCACGCTCAGGGCGCTGGACGTGCTGGCCTCGGCCGATGTGATTGCCGCCGAAGACACTCGCAGCCTGCGGCGGTTGATGGAGATTCATGGCGTCCCGCTCGAAGGGCGGCGCATTCTGGCTTATCACGACCACAGCGGCGCGGGGGCACGCGGCAAAATTCTGGATGCTCTGGCCGAAGGGAAATCGGTTGCTTATGCGTCCGAGGCCGGAATGCCGCTGATTGCCGATCCGGGTTATGATCTGGGGCGGCAGGCGGCCGAGGCCGGGCATATGGTGACCTGCGCGCCGGGGCCGTCGGCGGCATTGATGGCCCTGACGCTGGCGGGGTTGCCGACGGACGCGTTCTTTTTCGCGGGTTTCTTGCCCAACGCAACCGGCGCGCGCCGGACGCGGATCGAGGCGCTGCGCGACATTCCCGGCACCCTGGTGTTCTACGAGTCGCCCAAGCGCGTGGCGGTTTGCCTGTCGGATTTGGCCGAGGTGTTGGGTGAAGACCGCCAAGCCGCGATGTGCCGTGAGTTGACGAAAAAGTTCGAAGAGATCCGGCGCGGCTCGTTGGGTGAACTGGCCACTGCCCTGCAAGGACAGACGGTCAAAGGTGAAATTGTTCTTCTGGTTGACCGGGGTCATTCGGAATCTGTTAACGAATCCGACATAGAAGAGGCTTTGACGCGCGCCTTGGAAACCCATTCGGTGCGTGATGCGGCGGACCTGGTGTCGCAGATGTACAAACTACCGCGCCGTCCGATTTATCAAAAGGCGTTGAAATTGGGAAAGGGATGACATGACCTCGCGATCTGTCCGAAGTTCGGTTTCCTACCATGCCGGACAGGCGGCAGAGTTGCAGGTCGCAGCCGACTATGAACGTAGGGGTTTCAAAATCGCGCATCATCGCTGGCGCGGCGCAGGCGGTGAGATCGATCTGATCGCCCGGGGCAGCGACGGGCTTGTGTTCATCGAGGTCAAGAAAAGCACCAGTTTCGACATGGCCGCGGCGCGGATTAGCCAGCGGCAGATTGACCGGATTTTCACCTCGGCAGCGCAATTTCTGGAAACGGAACCGGGCGGGCAGCTGACAAATGTTCGGTTTGACGCGGCGTTGGTGGATGCCACGGGGGCTGTTCAAATCATCGAAAACGCGTTTGGTCAGGCCTGACACCCATTGAACCCTCGGCCCCTCTGGGCCATGTATCTGGCGTGAAACTGAGGGACACGCCATGAAAATCGCCTTTCAGATGGACCCGATCGGGGCCGTGGATATCAACGCAGACAGCTCCTTCCGTCTGGCCGAAGAAGCACAGGCGCGCGGGCATACGCTGTTTTTCTACGGCCCGGACCAGTTGGCCTATCAAGAGGGGCGGATCACCGCGCGCGGTCAGGACATGAAAGTGCAGCGTGTGGCAGGCAACCCGGCCGAGCTGGGCCCGGAACGCGAGGTGGATTTGGCCGAGTTCGACGTGATCTGGCTGCGTCAGGACCCTCCGTTCGATATGCATTATATCACCTCGACTCATCTGCTGGATCGTCTCAAAGGGCAGGTGTTGGTGGTCAATGATCCGTTTTGGGTGCGGAATTACCCCGAAAAGCTGCTGGTTCTGGATTTCCCTGACCTGACCCCGCCAACCACGATCGCGCGTGATCTGCAAACCATCAAAGCGTTCAAGGAAAAGCACGGCGATGTCATTCTGAAGCCGCTCTATGGCAACGGTGGCGCGGGCGTGTTCCGGCTGGATGCGAATGACCGCAACTTGACCTCTCTGCACGAGCTGTTTACAGGCTTCTCGCGCGAGCCGTTGATCGTGCAGAAATTCCTGCCCGATGTCAGCAACGGCGACAAGCGCGTGATCCTTGTGGATGGCGAGGCCGTAGGCGCGATCAATCGTGTTCCGGCGAAGGGTGAGACACGGTCAAACATGCATGTGGGGGGGCGGCCCGAAAAGATCGGCCTGTCCGAGCGTGATCAGGAGATTTGCGTGGCGATCGGCCCGTTGCTGAAAGAAAAAGGCCAGATTTTCGTCGGGATCGACGTGATCGGAGACTATCTGACCGAGATCAACGTGACCTCGCCCACCGGCATTCAGGAGCTTGAGCGGTTCGACGGTGTGAACATCGCCGAAAAGATCTGGCAGGCCATTGAAGCCAAGCTTTAAGAGGCAACCTTGGCGCTGATGCGAAAGCTCAGCGCCTCGGCCACGTGCGGACGCCGGACATCTGGTGCGCCATCGAGATCGGCAATCGTGCGCGCGACCCGTAAAATACGGTGAAAGGCGCGCGCTGACAGGCCAAACCGTTCAGCGGCTTTAAGCAGCAACTCTTTGCCTTCAACATCCGGAGCGGCAATTTCTTCCAATATCGAACCCTCAACATCGGCATTCTGCCGCGTAGCGGGCGTGTCCCGGAACCGTTCGGCCTGAATGGCGCGGGCCTGGTCGACGCGCGCTGCAACTGTCGCCGAACTGTCGCCGGAAGGTGGCAGGTCCAGATCGGTGAACCCGACTGGGGGCACCTCGATCCGCAGATCAAACCGATCCATCAGCGGGCCTGATATGCGGCCCAGATAGTCCTCTCCGCAGACAGGCGCGCGAGAACAGGCGCGGGCGGGATCGGTCAGATATCCACACTTGCAAGGGTTGGCTGCAGCCACCAGCATGAACCGGCAGGGGTATTTCACATGGGCAATTGCGCGCGCGACCATAACCTCGCCAGTCTCGATAGGTTGGCGCAGGGTTTCCAGCACGGTGCGCGGGAATTCGGGAAATTCGTCCATGAACAGAACGCCATTATGAGCCAAGGAAATCTCGCCCGGCTTGGCGCCCTTGCCACCCCCAACGATCGCCGCCATAGAGGCGGTATGGTGGGGTTCGCGAAAGGGACGGCTGCGGCTGATGCCGCCTTCGTCCAGCAACCCGCACAGGGATTGGATCATCGAAGTTTCCAACGCCTCGGTTGGGGTCAGAGGCGGCAGAATACCGGGCAGGCGCGCAGCCAGCATGGATTTGCCCGATCCGGGTGTGCCGATCATGATCAGGTGGTGGCGGCCTGCGGCGGCGATCTCCAGCGCGCGCTTGGCCCGTTCCTGCCCTTTTACATCGCGTAGATCGCGGGCGCTGGGTGCCAAGTTCACTTCGCCGGGTTGGGCCGCAGGCAAGGGCGACTGGCCCGAAAAATGGCGTACGACATCGCCGAGTGACCCCGCGCCGATGACCTGTGTGGCATCCACCCAAGCGGCCTCGGCGCTGGAGGCTCGAGGACACAGCAGCGTGCGATCCTCGGCTGCGGCGGTCATGGCGGCAGGCAGCGCACCGACGACCGGAACCAGCGAGCCGTCCAGAGACAGCTCGCCCAGCGAAACCGCGCCTTCGGCGGCGTCGGGCGGGATGATTTCCAACGCCGAAAGCAGCGCGACGGCGATGGGCAGGTCGAAATGGCTGCCTTCTTTGGGCAGGTCAGCGGGAGACAGGTTGATGGTGATCCGTTTCGAAGGCAGCGCGATGGCCATCGAACTCAGCGCGCTACGGACGCGGTCGCGGGCCTCGGACACGGCCTTGTCGGGCAGGCCTACGATGGAAAAAGCGGGCAGGCCCGGCGAGACGGCGCATTGCACCTCGACCGGGCGGGCATCAACCCCTTGGAAAGCGACGGTATGAGAACGGGCGACCATGAACGACCTGTTTGGTTAACAGGTCGTTGCTGCCATGGATGCGGTTTACGAATGGTTAACGGTGTCGGTCATTGCTAAGAATTTTGGCCAGGCACCGGGGTCCGCAACCGTTTTGTCGCGGCAGAATTGGTTACAGAATCCCCAGCGCTGACCGTCCAGTTCCAGAAAATGGGTGACCGCTTTGCCGGAATAAGGACAGATATCGTTGATCGATGGTCCGTTATCTACAGATTGGGCATCGGTTTGCGCGCCGATGGGCCATGCCTGTGACGGCAGGTCGAATGCGTAGGGGAACGGATCATAGGTCACGGTCAATCCCATTGCGCGCCATTGTCGGACCGAAGGGTCGGATAGCAAATCCAGGCAATATTCCCGATTAGCCACGGACACAGGCAAACCATAGCCAATGATCCGCGCGGCCACGGGGGTGTAAAATACATCCACTAGAGAATACCTGCCGAAAAGCGGCCCGGAGGCTGCACCGGATGTAGTGCGGGCATGTGCCCAGAGGGTTTCGATCCGGTTCAGATCAACCAGCGTTTCAGGCGATGGTTCAAATCCCTGCCAGCAGTGCAACAGCTGCATCGAACATTCCGCGCGCAACGCGGCGAACCCGGCAGTCATCTCGGCGCATAGCCACCGGGCCGTCGCGCGGGCGGCTACGTCTTCGGGCCACATCCCGGCCTCTGGATGCCGTTCGGCCAAGGTCTCGGCCATGGCAAGACTTTCGCCCACTATGGTCCCATCCGGCAGGCGCAGGGCAGGGACAAGGCGCGCCGGAGCCAGTGGCTTCATATCCTCGGCCATGGTGCCGGAATAGAGACCGATCATGTGGTTTCGGTAAGGCAGGCCGAACTTTTCCAGCATCAGCCAACCGCGCAAGGACCAGCTGGAAAACAGGCGGTCTCCGATAAATAAATCATAGGTCATACGACTACGATGGCGCGCCGCGATCGTTCAGTAAATCAGTGTTTTGTGCGGGGTGTGATCACGGACAGTGATTGATCCGCCCAACCGACCAGCGATCGCCGTGATGGGTGATGTCGGTGACCGAGAGGTTGTCGATGCGATGGCTGAACGCCTCTTGTGCGTCAACGCCAAGGGCGCGCTGCACCTGCGTCAGGATCACGCCGAAATGGGCCACAATGATCAGGTCGTGACCCGTGTGATCGACAATCAACTGGTCGATCACGGCATCGACGCGGGCGCGAACCTCGTTCCAGCTTTCACCTTTGGGCGGGCGCACGTCGCCGGGATTGTCCCAATAGGCAAAAGCCAGATCGGGGTTTTCGGCCTCAATCTCTTTGAAATTGCGCAATTCCCATGTGCCGAAGTGAATCTCGCGCAGGTCTCTATGGTGCGGCAGACGCTGGCGTTCACCCTGAATGGCCGATGCCGTATCGGTGGCCCGCAGCAAGTCAGATGATACCACCAGCGCCTTGTCTGGCAGATGGTCGTGCAACCGTGCGATAGCGGCGTGATCGCTAAGGTCGGCAGGCAGATCTGACCACCCGACCATAGTTTTCGCATGGGTCGGCCCGTGACGAACAAGATGCAGCCGGGTCACGGCAATTGTCCTTTCAGCACCAGCGGAAGCCCTGCTGTGACCTGTACGGCCAGATCGGCCAGATCGGCCAGCGCGATGTTCAACCGCCCCTGTGCTTCGCGGAAGCGGCGGGACAGCGCGTTGTCCGGGACGATGCCATGGCCGACTTCGTTCGAGACGATGATAACCGGCGCCCGGCACGATTGAAGGGCCTGCAACAACACAGATTGGGCTTGTTCCAGATCGTTTTCAACCAACAGATGATTGGTCAGCCACATGGTGGCGCAGTCGATCAGACAGATATGATCGGGGGTCAAATCGGACAGGGCCGGGCCAAGATCAAATGGGGCTTCGATCGTCGCCCATCCTGCACCGCGTTGGGCGATATGGCGCTGAACCTTGTCGCGCATCTCATCATCAAACACTTGTGATGTGGCGAGATAAACGCGGTTTTTCCCCGATGAAACAACAAGTTGCTCGGCAAAAACGGATTTACCAGAGGCCGCGCCACCCAACACAAAGGTTAAATCCGGATACACTATTATTACCTTTCTGGTGATCCACCCGGTTTTGTTCTGCGTATCGACCCTAAGTCGGTAAGGCAAGCCCGACCCGCGCCTGTGAAAAGGGGAGATTTCCATGGCACTGGATAATGGAACCGATTTTTCGATGTCCCGGCAGGCGATGAAAGCCGAATTGCTGGACGCAGAAACTGAATTAAAGCTGGCTTATGCGTGGCGTGACGACCGTGACGAACAAGCGTTGCATCGGTTGATCACGGCCTATATGCGGCTGGCGATTTCGATGGCGGCCAAGTTCAAACGATACGGCGCGCCGATGAATGATCTGATTCAAGAGGCCGGATTGGGCCTTATGAAAGCGGCCGACAAATTTGATCCCGACCGAGGCGTGCGCTTTTCAACCTATGCGGTCTGGTGGATTAAGGCGAGCATTCAGGATTACGTGATGCGCAATTGGTCGATGGTGCGCACGGGGTCGACCTCATCGCAGAAATCCCTGTTTTTCAACATGCGGCGGGTTCAGGCGCGTTTGGAACGCGAGGCCGCAACCGAAGGGATGGATCTGGACCGTCATCAGTTGCACCAGATGATTGCAGCTGAAATCGGCGTGCCCTTGCGTGATGTTGAGATGATGGAAGGGCGCCTTTCGGGCTCGGATTTCTCACTGAACGCGGTGCAATCGACCGATGAAGACGGTCGCGAATGGATCGACGCGCTAGAGGATGAACGCGAGCAAGCTGCCGAGACGGTTGAAAACAGCCACGATACTGAACAGCTGCGCGAATGGCTGGTGACGGCGATGCAGGCGTTGAACGACCGCGAACGCTTTATCGTGCGCGAACGCAAGCTGCGCGATCCGGCCCGCACGCTGGAAAGTCTGGGGCAAGAGCTTGGCCTGTCCAAGGAACGCGTGCGTCAGCTTGAGGCTGCGGCTTTTGTGAAAATGCGTAAGAACCTTGAAGCCCAGTCGCGCGAGGTGCAACACTTCATCGCATGAGACAGCTTGCGATTCTTGTTTGTACACTGATGGTTATGTCCGCGCCCGGCCAGGCCGAAGATTTGATCCCCGATGATATTCTGGCCGCGATGACCTCGGCGGATGTAGTCATTTTGGGCGAGATACACGACAACCCGCAACACCATGTCATTCAGGCCGAAGCATTGAAGGCCATCACCCCCTCGGCTGTTGTGTGGGAGATGGTAACCGAAGAAGGTGCGCAACGACTGGCGGATAAGGCTGTGTCCGACCCCGAAGAGCTTGCGCGCATTCTGGAATGGCTTGAATCGGGCTGGCCGCCGCTCAGCATGTATTACCCGGTGTTTCAAGCGTCAGACGCGCCCGTCTACGGGGCCATGGTTCCACGTGCCGCAGCCCGTGCAGCGATGGAGCGAGGGGCAGCCACTGCTTTGGGCGCAGATGCAGCCCGTTACGGGTTGACCGTGCCTTTGCCAGCCGACGAACAGGCTGCGCGCGAAGCCGATCAACTGGCCGCCCATTGCGATGCGATCCCCGAAAGCGCCTTGCCGCAACTAGTGGCCATTCAGCGCTTGCGCGATGCGGTGCTAACGCGCGCCATCTTGCGCGCCACCGATGAAACCGGCGGACCGGTGGCGGTGATTACCGGGAATGGCCATGCGCGTAAGGATCGTGGCATTCCTACCTATTTGTCCCGACTGCGCCCGGGGCTGAAGGTCTTTGTGCTGGGTCAATCCGAGGATGGCGTGGTAAACGGCACCTTCGATGCAGTGATCGACAGCCCCAGCGTTGAACGCGAGGACCCATGTCTGGCGTTTCAAAAGCAGAATTAACCGCTGGAACTGTCAGGCCCCCTTGCCTAATGTCGGGGCCGACCGGGACAGGAAGGGCTCAACATGCTGGCATCGAAACGCGTTCTGCTGATTATCGGCGGTGGGATCGCGGCCTATAAGTCGCTGGACCTGATCCGGCGCCTACAAGAACGCGGCGCGGCCGTGACGCCCGTGTTGACGCGCGCGGCTGAGGAATTCGTGACACCCCTGTCCGTGGCGGCTCTGGCCGGAGAGAAAGCCTATCGCGATCTGTTCGATCTAACAGATGAGGCCGAGATGGGGCATATCCAATTGTCGCGCTCGGCGGATTTGATCGTTGTGGCCCCCGCGACGGCGGATTTGATGGGAAAGATGGCTACCGGGCTGGCAAACGATCTGGCCTCGACCCTGTTGATGGCCACCGACACGCCGGTTCTGTGTGCCCCTGCGATGAATGTGCGCATGTGGGACCATCCGGCGACGCAGCGCAATTTAAAACAATTACAGGCCGACGGCGTCCGTTTTGTCGGCCCGAACGAGGGTGATATGGCTTGCGGCGAATACGGCCCCGGCCGTATGTCCGAACCGCTTGAGATCGTCGCAGCGATTGAGGCGGAACTGGGTCAGGGCCCGCTTAGCGGTAAGCGCGTGCTTGTGACCTCGGGGCCGACGCATGAACCGATTGACCCGGTGCGTTATATCGCCAATCGCTCGTCTGGGGCGCAGGGTACGGCGGTGGCCCGGGCGCTTGCTGCACTGGGCGCTGACGTGGTCTTTGTCACGGGCCCAGCGGATGTTCCGCCGCCCCCAGGGGTGCAGGTCGTGCAGGTCGAAACCGCGCTGCAAATGTCGGACGCCGTCAATGCCGCACTGCCGGTGGATGCAGGCGTGTTCGCTGCAGCTGTCGCGGATTGGCGGGTCGCCAGTGCCTCGGACAAAAAGCTGAAGAAAAGCCGCGATGGGATGCCAGCGCTGGAGTTTGCCGAAAATCCCGACATCCTAAAACGCGTATCGCATATGAAAACCGGTCGCCCGGCGCTGGTTGTGGGATTTGCCGCCGAGACGGACAATGTGATCGAACATGCCACCGCCAAACGGGGGCGTAAGGGCTGTGACTGGATCGTGGCCAATGATGTCAGCCCGGCAACCGGGATCATGGGCGGGTCCGAGAATGCGGTGATCCTAATCTCGGATGACGGGGCCGAGGAATGGCCGCGCATGGGCAAAGATGCAGTGGCCGAGCGTTTGGCGACCAAGATCGCCGACGCTTTGACGAGCTAGACAAGAGGAACAGTGATGGTTGCAATTCGTGTGATCCGCGAACAAGGCGCTGACCCCTCAGTACCCTTGCCGTCTTATGAAACCGCGGGGGCGGCTGGTGCGGATGTGCGGGCAAACCTGCCCGGCGGTGCGTCAATCACGCTTGAACCGGGCCAACGCGCCCTGGTGCCCACTGGTCTAAGGATCGAAATTCCGCAGGGGTTCGAAGTTCAGGTGCGCCCCCGTTCGGGTCTGGCGCTGAAACACGGGATCACTCTGCCCAATACGCCCGGTACGATCGACAGCGACTATCGCGGCCCATTGGGTGTGATCGTCTTGAACGCAGGTCAAGAGGCGTTCGAGATCACTCATGGCGAACGCATCGCGCAACTGGTCGTAGCCCCGGTCGTGCAAGCCGCGTTCGAAGCGGTTGATATGCTCAGCGACACGGCGCGCGGGGCGGGTGGTTTCGGCTCGACCGGGCGCGGCTGATGCTTCTGGTCGGGATTTTAGCGGCTGGTCTGTGGGGCATCGGTTATCTGGCTGGTGTATCGCGGACGGCCCGCACGACTTCGGTGGCCGTGCTGCTTCTGGGTGTGATTACGGCTCAATTGCTGCTTCCTGATGGGCATCCGTTGCGTCAGGCGACCGGCGGTTCTGCGGCGATGTGGCTGATACTGGCGGGTACGGTGCTGCTGGTACTGGTTTACGGACGTGTTCTGAAGGCGTTGCGAAACCGCGCCGCGCCAGCCTCAGCCAAGGAGCCCGCAATGCCATCTGACCAGTTTTCTGAGACCGAACTTGAGCGCTATGCCCGCCATATCGTCCTGCGTGAGCTGGGCGGGCCGGGACAGAAAAAGATGAAACAGGCACGGGTTCTGGTCATCGGTGCTGGCGGTCTTGGAGCACCTGCGTTGCAATATCTGGCTGCCGCCGGGGTGGGGACTATCGGCGTGATTGATGATGACGAGGTTGAAAACGCCAATCTGCAACGGCAGGTTATCCATCGCGACGCAGATATCGGCATGCCCAAGGTCTTTTCGGCGCAACAGGCGATGCTGGCGCAGAACCCCAATGTGGTTGTTCTGCCATATCACCGCCGCCTGACGGATGAAATCGCCACTGAACTGTTTGCCGATTTTGACCTGATCCTTGATGGCACCGATAACTTTGACACCCGTTATTTGGCAAACCGCACTGCTGTCGCGCTGGGCAAGCCGCTGATCTCGGGCGCGCTGTCACAATGGGAAGGCCAGCTCAGCGTCTTCGACCCGGCCAATAGTGCGCCCTGCTATCAATGTATCTTCCCCCAGGCTCCGGCCCCCGGTCTGGCCCCCTCCTGCGCCGAGGCTGGTGTGATTGGCCCGTTGCCCGGCGTGGTAGGCTCGATGATGGCGGTTGAGGCGATCAAGGTAATCACCGGGGCTGGGCAAGCTCTGCGCGGTGAGATGTTGATCTACGACGCGCTATTTGGTGAAAGTCGCAAAATCACCCTGTCACGCCGGGAAGATTGCCCCATTTGCGCAGGTTCCGAAAACTAAATGCAACCGCCGCGCGCGTCAGCGCGCGGTCCGGCCCAACGCCGCCAAGGCGCATCTTTGATGCGCGCTGCGGGGGCGGGAGCCCCTGAAACCGCACCCTGCTTCTGGCGCGCGAAACTGGATTGTCGCGGAATTTGATACGCCACCTCTGGACCATTCCAGCCCGCCTCCCTAGCTTGACCAGCAAAGGAGATTTGCATGACCAACCCGATCCTGTCCAACTGGACCACGCCGTTTGAAATCGCTCCGTTCAACGCAATCTCAGACGACGATTTCGCCCCCGCGCTTGAGCAGGCCATGCAGGCGCATAACGCCGAGATCGACGCGATTGCCGACAACCCCGATGCGCCCACCTTTGCCAATACGGTCGAAGCGCTGGAAGCTGCCGGAGAGCAGATGGACAAGGTGTTGTCAGTCTTTTTTACGGTCGCTGGGGCAGACAGCAACCCGGCACGAGAGGAACTGCAACGAGACTTCTCGCCCAAACTTGCGGCGCATTTCTCGGGTATTTCTTCGAATAAGGTTCTTTTTCAACGGCTGGCCGATCTGTGGTCTCGCAAGGAGGATCTGAACCTGACGGATGAACAGGCCCGCGTTCTCATGCTGACCCATCGCGGTTTTGTCCGTGCGGGTGCGGCGCTTGAGGGCGAAAAGGACGCCCGGATGCAGGACATCAAGGCACGGCTGGCCTCGTTGGGAACCTCTTTCACGCAAAACCTTTTGGCCGACGAGCGTGATTGGTACATGGAGCTTTCCGAAAACGATCTTGAGGGGTTGCCTGCATTCGTGGTGGATACCGCCCGCGCTGCGGGGCAGGAAAAGGTAGCAAAGGGTCCGGTGGTCACCCTGTCGCGCTCGCTGATTGTGCCGTTTTTGCAATTCTCGCCCCGGCGCGACCTGCGGGAAAAGGCTTATCGGGCCTGGGCGGCGCGTGGTGCCAATGGCGGTGAGACCGACAATCGCAATATCTCAGCTGAAATCCTGCAACTGCGCGAAGAACGCGCCAAACTGCTGGGCTATGACAGTTTTGCCGATTTCAAGCTGGAAACTGAAATGGCCCGCACGCCTGACAAGGTGCGCGACCTGCTGATGCAAGTTTGGGGCCCCGCCAAGTCACGCGCCGATGCCGATGCTGAAATCCTGACGCAGATGATGCAGGAGGACGGCGTCAACGGCCCGCTGGAAGCGTGGGACTGGCGCTATTATGCCGAGAAACGCCGCAAGGCCGAGCATGATCTGGATGAGGCTGCGCTTAAGCCCTACCTGCAGCTGGATCGAATGATCGAGGCGTCATTTGCCTGCGCCAACCGGCTGTTCGGGTTGGAGTTTACGCCACTGGACGTGCCGCTTTATCACGCTGATTGCCGGGCGTGGGAAGTCTCGCGCAACGGGCAACATATAGCCGTATTCATAGGCGACTACTTCGCACGGGGGTCTAAACGGTCAGGGGCATGGTGCAGTGCGATGCGGTCGCAGGCCAAGTTCCCCAAAGTGCAGGCGCCGGTCGTGATCAACGTCTGCAACTTTGCCAAGGGCGATCCTGCGTTGTTGTCTTACGACGATGCCCGGACCCTATTCCACGAGTTCGGTCACGCGCTGCATCAGATGCTGTCCGATGTGACCTACGAAAGCATTTCGGGCACCAGCGTGGCGCGGGACTTTGTAGAGTTGCCCAGCCAGCTATATGAACACTGGCTGGAAGTGCCCGAGGTTCTGGCCGAATTTGCCACTCACGCCGAAACCGGCGAAGTGATGCCACAGGAGATGTTGGAAAAAGTGCTCAAGGCCGCCAATTTCGATCAGGGGTTTCAGACGGTGGAATATGTTGCCTCGGCGCTGGTCGATCTGGCGTTCCACGATGGTGATGCCCCGGCTGATCCAATGGCGAAACAGGCTGAGGTTTTGTCCCAGATCGGCATGCCGCAAGCCATTGGGATGCGCCACGCCACCCCGCATTTCGCGCATGTCTTTGCGGGCGATGGCTATAGC
Organism: Ruegeria sp. BI7; assembly: GCF_056537925.1. Taxonomy (NCBI): domain Bacteria; kingdom Pseudomonadati; phylum Pseudomonadota; class Alphaproteobacteria; order Rhodobacterales; family Roseobacteraceae; genus Ruegeria; species Ruegeria sp. BI7. Next base: position 91,108 of record NZ_JBQFSK010000004.1, on the reverse strand, counting down.
GCGGGCTATTACAGCTATATGTGGTCCGAGGTCATGGACGCCGATGCCTTTGCCGCGTTTGAAGAGGCCGGAGGGGCCTTTGACCCGGAACGCGCTAAAGCGTTGGAAGAAAACATCCTGTCCACAGGCGGCTCACGCGAGGCCGAAGAGCTGTACCTAGCCTTCCGTGGTCGGTTGCCGGGGGTTGAGGCCTTGCTGAAAGGGCGCGGTCTGATCGCGGCTTAGTACCCCAGAGACCGGTCAACGAGGTGCAGGAAGGGTTCACCTTCCTCACCCCGACGGATGTTCTCGCAGATCACCTGCGCTGCTGTTTCGGGCCGGGTTTCCGAGGCGATATGCGGGGTCACCGTCACATTCGGATGCGCCCAATAGGGGTGATCTGCAGGCAGGGGCTCAACCCGAAACACGTCCAGCGTCGCGTGGCCAACCTGACCCGCATTCAGTGCCGCCAGCAGGGCATCGTCGTCGATCAACGGGCCCCGACCGGGATTGATAACGCAAGCGCCCTTTGGCAGCAGGGCCAGAGTGTCGGCGTTCAATATATTTACGGTGGCGGGTGTGTCGGGCAGCAACAGAACCACGATCTCGGCCCGCGACAAGGCTGTACGCAGCCCGTCGGGACCATGCAGGCAGGTGATACCGGGGATATCCTTGGCTGTGCGGCTCCAGCCGGTGACATCGAAATTCAGCGCCGCCAGCGCACGCGCCGCGGCCTCGCCCAACGCGCCAAGGCCCAGAACACAGACCTGACGTCCGGTTGCCAGAGGGGGCGGTGCAGGGGTCCAGACACCGTCCTGCACGGTGATGTGTCGATCCATGCCGAGGTGATGGCGCAGCACGTGACCCACCACCCATTCGGTCATGCCTTGTGTCAGGCCATAATCCACCATCCGCGCCAGCGGCACAGTCAGGGTCGCATTCCCCGCGATTTTTTCTACCCCGGCCCACAGGCTAAGCACAGCCTTCAGCCGGGTGTATGGGGTGAAATCCAGTAACCCACCGCTTGGGGCATAGACAATATAGTCGACTTGATCCGGCTCAAACTCGGTTGCCAGGTGAAAGTCTACCTCGGCCTCGGTCAGGCCTTTGGTCAATAGAGGCTTATAGATCGGCCATTGGGCTGGGCGCGCGGAAAACAGGACGTTCACGGGCATAAGGGGCCTTTCGGATCAGCGGGGGCGGTGGATATGGGCGCTTTGGACGATGCCGAAGGCGGCCATCAGAACCAGCATGGCGGAACCGCCATAGCTGACCATCGGCAACGGCACTCCCACCACCGGGGCAAGGCCCATCACCATCGACATGTTGACAGCAAAGAACAGGAAGAAATTCAGCGCGATGCCCAGCGTCACCAGTGATGAGAATCGATCTTTTGTCGAGAGCGCGGTGATTAGGCAGAACACCAGGATCAGGCCATACAGAGTCAGTAGGGTGATGCCACCGACAAAGCCGAACTCTTCGGCCAGCGTGGTAAAGATGAAGTCGGTGTGTTTTTCGGGTAAAAAGTTCAGACGCGACTGCGTACCCTGCATAAACCCGCGTCCGTTCCATCCCCCCGATCCCAAAGCGATCTTGGACTGGGTGATGTGATACCCTGCGCCCAGCGGATCGGTAGACGGGTCCAGAAACGTGTCGATCCGTCGGAACTGATAATCCTTGAGCAACTGCCACTCGGTCCCGCGGCTGTTGAACACGGTGGCAATCAGGCCAACCACAGCGGCGATGACGGCGGCGAAATAGGCCCAGTGGACTCCAGCCAAAAACATCAGCCCGCCACCTGCCGCCAACAGCAGGATTGAGGTGCCCAGATCGGGCTGTTTCAGAACCATGAACGTGGGGACCAGGATCAACGCCACTGGGATCAGCACCCACAGCGGGCGTGACGTTTTATGAGACGGCAGCCAGTCGTAATAGGCGGCCAAAACCATAACCAGCGCAACTTTCATAACTTCGGACGGCTGCAGTCGCATGAATCCCAGGTCGATCCAGCGCTGCGCGCCCATGCCAATGGTGCCAAAAAGCTCAACGAAAACAAGCAATACGATTGACCCGAGATAGGCCACGACAGACATGTTTCGCCAGAACCAGATCGGTACCAGTGCGATGATGAACATCGCTGTCAGACCCAGCCCAAAGCGTTCCATCTGCGGTTCCGCCCAGGGCATCCACGATCCCCCCGCAACTGAATACAGCATCAGGAATCCGGCACTTGCCGTGCTGATCAGCAACAGGGTCAGTGGCCAGTTCATATACAGGAATTTGCGGAACCCCGACGGTGTGGATTTGACGGCATATTCAAGATAGCTCATGCGCGGTCCTTCTCGGTTGGACGCGCTTTGGGGCGGCGATCGCCCTCAAGCCGTTTTTGCTGTTCCTTGATGCGGTCGCGATCGCCAGCCGGATAGGCTTCCAGCGGTGGTGTGCCGTTGTAGAGCGCTTGCAACATGATGTCCCGTGCGACCGGGGCCGCTGCCTTGGAGCCACCGCCGCCATGTTCCACCACCACGGCTATGGCGTATTTCGGATTGTCATAAGGCGCAAAGCTAACAAACAGCGCGTGGTCGCGGCGTTCCCATGGCAGGTCTTCGTTGCGGATCACACCGGCTGCGCGCTCCGCCTTGGTGATGTTGCGCACTTGGCTGGTGCCGGTTTTACCCGCCATGCGCAGGTCATCCGCGATGATACGGCTGCGATAGGCGGTGCCGCCTCGTTCATTCGAAACCGAGAACATGGCCTTGCGGATCCGTTCCAGATTGTTCGGATTGACGGCCAGCGGCTCACCAGCGCCGGAAGGCTGCTCAATCCCGTTCACGGACCGCACCAAACGCGGCTTGACCGCACGCCCTGTCGCAATTCGCGCTGTCATCACGGCAAGTTGCAGGGGGGAGGCCAGCATGAAGCCCTGACCAATAGACGCGTTCGCGGTGTCACCAACCAACCAGCTTTCACCGTGAACACGTTCTTTCCATTCTTGGTTCGGGGCCAGTCCGGCAGCTACGGCCGACATCGGGATATCGTGCTTGACGCCCAGTCCGAAGATGCGGGCCATCTCTGATATATTGTCGATGCCGGTGCGCAGAGCTACGTCATAGTAATAGACATCGCAGCTGCGTTTCAGCGATAGATTGAGATCAACGGTCCCATGCCCACCGCGTTTCCAGCAGTGAAAGCGGCGGCTGCCCACCTTCAGGTGACCGGGGCAGTAGACTGTGTTCGATGGCCCGATCACCCCGGCCTCAAGCGCGGCCATGGCGGTGATCATCTTGAAGGTCGAGCCCGGCGGATAGGTGCCCTGAACCGTCTTGTTGGCCAGCGGGCGGTAATTGTCCTGTGTCAGTGTCCGGTAGTCGCCGACGGAGATACCGCGCACGAACAGGTTCGGATCAAAGCTGGGGGCCGAGCTGATGGCACGGATATCGCCGGTCTCGCAATCGATCACCACGGCGGCGGCGCTTTCCCCGGCCAGACGTGCCTGCGCGTATTGCTGCAGATCCGCATCGACAGAAAGCTGCAAGTCGGCCCCGGTCTCACCTTCCTGCCGGTCCAGTTCGCGCATCACGCGGCCGGTGGCGTTGACCTCGACCCGTTTCGCCCCGGCTTTGCCGCGCAGGGCAATCTCTTGCTTGGCCTCTAGCCCGACCTTGCCGATCTGGAACCGCGGAATTCGTAGGACCGGCTCAGGGTCTTCGATCTGGCTCAAGTCATAATCGCTGACCGGGCCGACATAGCCGACGACATGGGCAAAATCCTCATAGCGCGGGTACTGCCTTGTCTGTCCCACTTCGGGGATCACACCGGGCAAGGCGGGTGCGTTGACGGCAACCTTCGAGATATCCTCCCACGTGACCTGATCGGCCAGCGTGACCGGCAGGAACGGGGCCGAGCGGCGCATTTCGGTCTTGGCGCGTTCAATCTCATCTGCCGTCAGGGGGATCAGCTCTGAAAGCTTGGCGATAACCTGATCGACGTCACCGGCATCTTCGCGCACCATGACGATACGGTATGAGGGCGAGTTCTGGCCGATGATCTCGCCGTTCCGGTCGTAAATCCGTCCACGGGTTGGCGGGATTAGGCGGATATTGATCCGGTTTTCCTCGGCCAGCAGGCGGTATTCATCGGCCTGATCCACCTGCATATAGCGCATCCGGGCGGCGAGCCCGCCTATGAAGGCGGCCTGTAACCCACCCAAAAGCAATGCTCGACGAGGCAGGCGTTTATAGGCAAGGCCCGGGGCTTTGGGTTTGCGCTGTTTCATCCCCGTGCCCCTACGGCATTGGTATTGGCCACGGTTGCGCGCCGCACGCCAAGCGCGTTCTGGCTAAGCAGAACGATCAAAGGATAAACCGCAATTGTCAGAACCACTTGTATCACTACAGGCCCCAATGCCGCTTGTTGTACAGAAACAATAGCAAGAATGACACGGTTCAGCATGAAAACTACCGTGATCGCCACCGCAACGGTGGACCATTCGCTAACAAAACCTGAATCCCGCATTCCAAATGCAGCCGAGCGCAGATAAGCCGAGCCCAACACTACGAGCGCGGCCAACAAGCCGGGCGGGCGTTGAAACAACAGATCAGCCATCAGCATGACGAAGGCGATCAGCAGGGTCGGAACATATTCGGGCCGCCGCAGTACCCAGGCAAAAGTCAGTGCGATCAAAAAGTCGGGAAATGGCCAGCGGTCCGGTTTCGTGTCTAGTGGCAGCAAGTGCAGAAATAGCACAAGGGCGGCCAGTATAAGATACAGCCCACGCTTGGACCAAAGCTGTGAGGTTGCGTTATCCATCGCCGACCTCGGACGGGGTCAGGGCGGCCTCGGGGTTTCGTGGACCGACGATATCACCCGTATCGCGGATCTGAGGCGCTGATTGATAGCGCAGCACCCGCAGAAATTCGAGCCGTTCAAAATCTGCTGACAGGCGCACCCGCAGGCGACCGCCGGGATCAGCAGTGATCTGACCGATCAGCAAACCGCCGGGAAACACGCCACCATCGCCCGAGGTTACGACCCGGTCGCCGGGGCGGACCAGCTCTCGGTTCTCCAGAAACTCGACTGCGGGCGCGGATGTGTTGTCGCCGGTGATCAGGGCGGTCTGGCCAGAGGGCTGGATTGTGGCAGGGATCGCGCTGGAGGCATCGGTCATCAGGATCACCCGTGCCGTGTCCGGCCCCACGCCGGAAATGCGCCCGACCACACCAATCCCATCCATTGTGGCCCAGCCATCGGTGATACCGTCGCGTTCCCCAACATTCAGCAGAACCGACTGCCGGAAGGGTGACCCGCTATCGGCCATCACGACCCCGGTTATATAGGTCAGACGGGGATCGAGACGCACGTTGTTCAAATCCAACAGCCGGGCGTTTTCCTGTTCAAGTTGCAGCGCGGCTTCTTTCCAGGCGCGCATCAGGCGCAGCTCGCTGCGCAGTTCCTGGTTCTGTTCGCTGAGGCGTTGGTAACTTTGGAAATCGCGGGCCAGGTTGACCACGGCGGTGACCGGGACCATTGCCCACTCCATCGAGGGCACCACCCGGTCCACGACCTGCGCGCGGAACCGTTCCACGCGCGGGCTGTCGATCCGCCAGACCAGAAAGATGGCAAGCAGGCACAGCACCACAATCCCCAACAGCAGACGGCGCAGGGGGGTGGTGTATTCGTCGCGCTGTGATCGGTCCTTTGCCACAGGTTACCTTCCCGTGCTGCTCTTGCCCGAGTGTTGTCCCTTAAAGGGTGCGCGCCTTAGCTTTCGTAGTCAATCGCGTGGCGCAGCTGTTTTTCATATTCCAACGCCTTGCCGGTGCCCAAAGCCACACAATTCAGGCTTTCATCTGCAATCGACACGGCCAGCCCGGTTTGTTCGCGCAGGGCCAGATCCAGATCGCCCAGTAGCGCGCCACCTCCGGTCAGCATGACGCCTCGGTCCACGATGTCCGCAGCCAGATCGGGCGGAGTGGTTTCCAGTGCGGTCATGACGGCTTCGCAGATCGCCTGAACTGGCTCCGACAATGCCTCGGCCACTTGCGCCTGGCTGATTTCGATTTCCTTCGGCACGCCGTTCAGCAGGTCGCGGCCACGGATATGCATCGACTGACCGCGGCCGTCATCGGGCATACGGGCGGTGCCAATGGTGGTCTTGATCCGCTCGGCGGTCGATTCACCGACCAGCAGGTTCTGCTGGCGCCGCAGATACGAGATGATGGCTTCATCCATCCGGTCTCCGCCCACACGGACTGAACGGGCATAGACGATGTCGCCCAGCGACAGAACGGCCACCTCGGTGGTGCCGCCGCCGATATCAACGACCATGTTGCCGGTCGGGTCAGTAATTGGCATGCCAGCGCCGATCGCGGCAGCAATAGGTTCCGCAATCAATCCGGCGCGACGCGCACCTGCGGACAGAACCGACTGACGGATCGCACGCTTTTCAACCGGAGTTGCGCCGTGTGGAACGCAGACGATGATTTTGGGTTTCGAAAAGGTCGAGCGCTTATGCACCTTGCGGATGAAATGTTTGATCATCTCTTCGGCGGTGTCGAAATCGGCAATGACGCCTTCACGCATCGGGCGGATGGCTTCAATCGAACCCGGCGTCCGGCCCAACATCAGCTTGGCATCCTCGCCCACGGCCAGCACTTTTTTCACACCGTCTTTCACGTGGTAGGCGACAACGGACGGTTCCGACAGGATCACGCCGCGTCCTTTGACATAAACCAGCGTGTTCGCTGTCCCAAGGTCGATGGCCATGTCCGCTGTGAACAGGCCGCCTAGATTGCCAAAGATCCCCATGATTCCCCTGATCCTGTATGTCGGTTTTCTACTGCCCGCGACTCGACGGTTCCGGGACGGATGACTTATAGGGTGCCAATACGCCCGGTTAAAGGGCTGATTCCGCGACAATCAGCACCTTTCCGCCTTATTGAGAGGGACTTTAGAAGGCAATATGCTCTCATATCAACACATTTACCACGCCGGGAATCTGGCTGATGTGCAAAAGCACGCATTATTGGCATGGGTGCTGAATTATTTGACCCGCAAAGACAAGCCGCTGACATACCTTGAAACCCACTCTGGACGGGGACTGTATAAGCTGGATACGGTTGAGGCACTGCGCACGGGCGAGGCGGCGGCGGGTATCGGGCGAGCCCAAAAGGCCGACTGGTTCGATGCGGATCATCCACTGAGCCGGGCAATTGCGGCGGTTCAGCAGCGACAGGGGAGCGTGGCCTATCCAGGGTCTCCGATGATTGCGGCCAGTTTGCTGCGCGATCAGGACAGTTTGCACTTTGCGGAGCTACACCCGCAGGAACACGCGGCTTTGGTTATGGCGATGTCACCCTATGGAGCCAAAGTGTATCAGCAGGATGGATACGAATTGGCGCAATCCCTGCTGCCGCCGACGCCGCGGCGCGGGATGTTGCTGATCGACCCAAGCTACGAGGTGAAATCGGAATATGATCGTCTGCCCGGCATCATCGCCAAACTGCATCGCAAGTGGAATGTTGGCGTGATTGCCCTGTGGTATCCGCTTCTAACGGATGACCGTCACCGGGCCATGGTTTCGGCGCTGCAGGCGCAGAATCTGCCCAAGGCGTTTTGCCACGAGGTTCGGTTTGATCCGGTGCGAGAAGGGCACCGCATGGTCGGTTCAGGTATGTTTATCGTCAATGCACCATTCGGTCTGGAAAACGAAGCCGCCCGGTTGACCAAGTTGTTCAAGGCGCTCTGAACACAGTCTGCAGTCAATTCCAGAATGCTCCCGCCTCGCTTGCCCGCATCAAAGATGCAGACAACCGAGTTGGGCCCGGCAGCGCGCCTTTGGCGCGCTGCCGGGCCCAAAACCCAAGAAGGTTCGGCGAAGCCGGGCCGCCGCGGGTGCGGGAGCCTTTGCCCCTAGGTCAGGTCTTTGTAGCTGATCTCGCGCGCATCGGTCCCGGGGCCGGTTTTTTCACGGCGTACGATCAGGCGGTTCAAGGCGTGAAGATAGGCTTTGGCCGAAGCCACAACCGTATCCGTGTTGGCCGATTGACCCGTTGCGATCATGCCGTCTTCTTCCAGACGGACTGACACCGTGGCCTGGGCATCGGTGCCCGCTGTTACTGCATGCACCTGATACAGCTGAAGATGGGCTTTGTTCGGAAAGATCGCGCGGATTGCCTTGAAGGTCGCATCCACCGGGCCGTCGCCGTGTTCGGTTGCGATCGTATCCTTGCCGTCCACTTCCAACTCGACCGTCGACTCTGCCTGTCCGCCGGTGCCGCAGGTCACTTTCATCGACACCAATTGCAGATGATCGTCTTCGTCATCCAGCGTCATCAATGCGATAAGATCGTCGTCAAACACCTCTTTCTTGCGGTCAGCCAAATCCTTGAACCGCACGAAGATATCCTTGAGCTGGTTGTCACCAACCTCATAGCCCAGCGTTTCCAGCTTGTCGCGCAACGCCGCACGGCCCGAGTGTTTTCCCAAAGGCAATGACGTGCCCGAGAGGCCGATATCTTCGGGGCGCATGATCTCAAAGTTTTCGCGGTTCTTCAGCATGCCATCCTGGTGGATGCCGCTTTCATGGGCAAAGGCGTTCTTGCCGACGATGGCCTTGTTGAACTGCACGTTGAAGCCCGACACGGTCGCAACGCGGCGCGAGATATGCATGATCTTGGTCGTATCAATGCCGGTGTTCCACGGCATAATGTCGTTGCGGGTGCGCAGCGCCATAACGACCTCTTCCAACGCCGTGTTGCCTGCGCGTTCGCCAAGGCCGTTGATTGTGCATTCAATCTGACGTGCCCCGCCCGCGACAGCGGCAAGCGAGTTCGCCGTCGCCATGCCAAGATCGTTGTGGCAGTGGGTGGCAAATACCACCTCATCTGCACCCGGCACCGTCTCGATCAGGCGCTTGATCAGGTCAGCCGATTCCATCGGGGCCGTATAGCCCACAGTGTCTGGGATATTGATCGTCGTAGCGCCGGCCTTGATCGCAATCTCGATCACGCGGCACAGATAGTCCCACTCGGTCCGCGTTGCATCCATCGGCGACCACTGCACGTTTTCACACAGGTTGCGCGCGTGGCTGACAGTCTCGTGGATTTTCTCGGCCATTTCGTCCTGTGTCAGATTCGGAATGGCGCGGTGCAGTGGTGAGGTGCCGATAAACGTGTGAATTCGGTTCTTTCCGGCGTGCTTGACGGCTTCCCAACAGCGGTCGATATCCGCGAAATTGGCACGCGCCAGGCCGCAGATGCGGCTGTTTTTGGATCGCTCGGCGATCTCGGATACCGCTTTGAAATCGCCCTCGGACGCGATGGGGAAACCGGCCTCGATGATGTCGACGCCCATTTCATCCAGCAATTCTGCGATTTCCAGCTTTTCGTCATGGGTCATGGTTGCGCCGGGGCTTTGCTCGCCGTCGCGCAAAGTGGTGTCAAAGATCAAGACGCGGTCTTGGTCGGTCACGTTGGTCATGGGATTCTCTTTCTTCTTCTGTCCTAAAGCCTATGGCGCGCGGGCGTCCTCCTCTGAGCGGGCGCGCCGGATGGCACGCTCAGAGGCGGATTAGGATCAGTAGGCCACGCAGAAACGCACCGCGCAGGGCGGTGTCGGCAAAAGGGATATCTGCGCGGTTGATCATAGGGCGGAATTTATACAGAGCCCGCCCAGAATGAAAAGACCCATTTGCGCCTTAACAGCTGTTGCAGGGGTTTCTTTCTACAGTGGCGTATTGATCCGCGTAACAGGACGTCTAGGTGGTTAGTGATGAAAACAGCGTTGATCATAGGCGCGTCAGGAGGAATCGGTCAGGCGGTATGTCACCGCCTGAGGCAGCAGGGCGTGACGGTGACCACCTTGTCGCGATCTACGGACGGATTTGATTTAACCGATCCCGCCGGTATTGAGAGCGTATTGGGCAAGTTGTCCGGCCCCTTCGATTTGATCCTCGTCGCCTCGGGCGCGTTAGAAATCAACGGGGCGGCACCGGAAAAGACAATGCGTGCGGTCACAGCACAGACAATGATGGGCCAGTTTGCGTTGAACGCTGTCGGACCTGCGCTGATTCTGGGCCATGCATCACGCCTGCTGCCGCGGGATCGCCGGGCGATTTTTGCTGTGCTATCGGCACGCGTCGGGTCCATCGGGGACAATAGGCTGGGCGGTTGGGTCAGCTATCGCGCAGCAAAAGCAGCGGTGAACCAGATCGTACATACGGGGGCGATCGAACTGCATCGTACCCACCAGCAAGCGATCTGCGTTGCCCTGCATCCCGGCACCGTGAAAACTGAATTCACCCGAAAATACCTGGGGCGTCATCCCGCTGTTGCACCGGATGAAGCCGCCGAGAACCTGTTGACCGTGATGGCGCATTTAACCCCAGCCGAAACTGGAGGGTTTTTCGATTGGGCCGGCAAACCCGTGCCGTGGTGAAGGTTCAGCCGTCCGAATCAGTTGAGTCCGTGGCATCCGCCTCAGGGGTCGCACTGTTCGATGTCGCCAATGCACCGTTTTCCCAAACACCGGTTTCCTCTTCGCCGTTGGCATAGCGCACTGTGCCGTTGCCGTGCCGTTTGGCGTCGACAAAGCTGCCCTCGTAAACATCGCCGCTTGGGTATGTGGCGATCCCGTCACCGGTGATCTTGCCTTCGGTCCATTGGCCAGAATAGCTGAACCCGTTGGCCATGACGATTTCACCTTGCCCGTGGCGTTTGCCTGCGTTGAACTCGCCGGAATAGGTGGTGCCATCGGGATACGTGGACAAGCCCTTGCCCTGACGCAGACCATCGGCCCAATCCCCGTCATAGCTGGACCCGTCAGCAGAAGTCAGAATGCCCTTGCCACTCGGTTTGGCGTTTTTGAACTGTCCTTTGTAGACCGTGCCGTTGGGATAGGTGGAAATACCCTGACCTTCAATCACACCAGCGATCCAATCGCCATCATAGGTCGAGCCGTCGGGGTAGGTGATCAGGCCCTTACCCTCGGCCAGATCAGCCTTGAAATCGCCGACATGGACCGAGCCATCCGGATAGGTCATCTCACCTAAACCCTCAAGCAGCCCGTCGGTCCATTCGCCGGTGTATGCAAATCCGTCAGTGCCGGTATAGGCCCCCTGACCATGGCGCAGATCGTTGGCATAGTCGCCTTCGTAGACGTCGCCATTGGCATAAATCATCTTGCCCTTGCCTTGCCGCCGACCCTCGATCAGTTCGCCTTCGTAGACGTCACCGTTGACAAGGGTCATGCGCCCGGAGCCTGTTATGCGGTCTTCGACCCAATCGCCGACGTAAGTCATCCCGTCGGGCAGGGTCAGGCTGCCTTGACCGTGGCGCTGACCATCCTTGATTTCGCCCTCGTAGATACCGCCTTCGGCATAGGTAATCTTGCCACTGCCCTGTTTGACACCATCAACCCAGTCCCCGTCATAGCTAAAGCCGCTGGGGTCCGTCATCACGCCCTTGCCGTGATAACGCGCGTTTTTGAAATTGCCCTCGTAGCGCGCGCCATTGGCATAGATCGCGATGCCAGCGCCATTGAGCGACCCGTCGGCCCATTCACCATCATAGCTGCCGCCGTCGGCATAGATGATCTTGCCGCGCCCTTCGGGTTGCCCTTTGACAAACATGCCTTCGTAGATCGAGCCGTTGACATAACGGGCAATCCCTTTGCCCTGAATCTCACCTTCGGCCCATTCGCCGCTATATTCGAACCCGTTAGGCAGGCGATACGTGCCGGTCCCGTGGCGCAGGCCGTTTTCGAACGTGCCTTCATAGACGCCGCCAACTTCATCGTCCGTGGTGATTACCTGACCGTTCTGCGCGGCGGCGCCAGCAGCGATCAGAGCGATTGTTGATGCGGCAATGGAAATGCGAAAAGCGTTCATAATCTGTCCTGCCTGCCCAGTGTTCATCCTTTTGCGCAAAACTAAGGTACCGGTGGGGGCAGAGCAACGGGTTTTGCCGCATTTGCCTTTTACTTGCGCAATGATCTGCTAAATGGCTGTAAGACTGACGAGGGCAAGAGGGCACAATGGCCGACCGTTTCCGTATCACTCTGGCGCAACTCAATCCCACCGTGGGGGATATCGACGGTAACGCTGCCAAGGCGTTGGCCGCGTGGAAGCAGGGGCGCGAGGCCGGGGCCGATCTGGTGGCGTTCCCCGAGATGTTCATCACCGGCTACAACACGCAGGACCTCGTGATGAAGCCTGCGTTCCACCGGGCGGCGATGGCGGCGGTCGTGGATCTGGCCAAACAATGCGTCGATGGCCCTGCGGTGGCGATTGGCGGACCTTGGGCAGAAGATGGCAATCTTTTCAATGCGTACCTGATCCTCAAGAACGGGCGGATCAGCAGCAAGTCGTTGAAACATCATTTGCCCAATGAAACCGTATTCGACGAAGTGCGCCTGTACGATGCCGGGCCTTTGGGCGGGCCTTATGCGGTTGGCAACACCCGCATCGGCAGCCCGATCTGCGAAGACAGCTGGCATCCGGACGTGGCCGAAACGCTTGAGGAAACCGGGGCCGAGTTTCTGCTGATCCCCAATGGTTCGCCGTATTTCCGCAACAAATACGACGTGCGCCTGAACCATATGGTGGCCCGCGTGGTCGAGACTGGCCTGCCGCTGATCTATCTGAACATGGTTGGCGGTCAGGACGATCAGGTTTTCGACGGGGCCACGTTTGGCCTGAACCCGGGCGGAGAGCTGGCGTTTCGGATGCCTGTCTTTGACGAGGCCGTGACGCAGATCGATCTGGAGCGTGGCGATGATGGCTGGCGCATCGTGCCCGCTGAAATCGTGCCGCAGCCCGACGAATGGGAGCAGGACTATCGCACCATGGTGCAATCCTTGCGCGACTATATGGGCAAGACCGGGTTCAAAAAAGCGCTGCTGGGTTTGTCGGGCGGCGTTGATTCTGCCTTGGTCGCGGCTATCGCAGTGGATGCCATTGGCGCTGAGAATGTTCGCTGTGTGATGCTGCCTTCGGAATACACCAGTCAGGCGTCATTGGACGATGCCGAAGCCGTCGCCAAGGCGTTGGGCGTTCACTATGACTATGTGCCGATCTCGGACAGCAGGGCAGCCGTGACCCAGACCTTGGCCCCGCTGTTTGCTGGGCGTGATGCGGATTTGACCGAAGAGAACATCCAATCCCGCTTGCGCGGATTGCTGTTGATGGCGATCTCGAACAAGTTTGGTGAGATGCTTTTGACCACAGGAAACAAATCCGAGGTCGCGGTGGGATATGCCACCATCTACGGCGACATGAACGGCGGCTATAACCCGATCAAGGATTTGTACAAAACCCGTGTGTTCGAGACCTGCCGCTGGCGCAATGCAAACCACCGCGACTGGATGATGGGGCCCGCAGGTGTGGTGATCCGCCCTTCGGTCATCGACAAACCGCCCAGTGCCGAGCTGCGTGAGGACCAAAAGGACAGCGACAGCCTGCCCGACTATCCGGTTTTGGATGCCATTCTGGATATTCTGGTCGATCGTGAGGGCTCGATCGCCGATTGTGTCGCTGCCGGATTTGACGAGGCTGATGCGCGGCGGGTCGAGCATCTGATCTATATTAGCGAATACAAACGCTTTCAGTCCGCCCCCGGAACTCGGTTGACACATCGGGCTTTCTGGCTGGATCGCCGCTATCCGATTGTGAATCGCTGGCGGGACAAAGGCTGAACTGCTCTGGAACCAATTAAGGAATAAATGATTGTCTCCTTCGCTAGGCTAGTTTGTCCAGAGAGGTGAGCATTGTTTCAAATTTTCCGATAACACTCTAATTTTCCAGCCTCTCTTGGAATAGATGGCTTGAAATTGAGACATTTTTTTGCCACATTTTAGCTTAATTCACGCCCCATCTGGGGCGGTGTGACCTTATTTCGAAAGTATCGAATTGTGGCGCACTTGGTGTTGGATGTCTGAGTTAACGATTTGGTGTTATTATGTATGAGGGATATGACAAACCGCTTCACCCGCCGTTGAGGTACAAATCAATGGAGTCCGAGGCGCGGGTTCTGGACGAAGCTAAGTTGGATTCTGCCATCGCGGATCTTCTTCGCGAGGATGAGCCCGAAGACCCCGAGCCTGAGGTGAAATCCACAAAAGCGCCGACCGTCTTTCCTGAACTGCCTCAACAGGCCGAGATGGATGAAGAGGTCGAGACGAAAGACAGCGGGTTGGGGGCGACCCTGCGCCAGAAATTGGCAGAGTTGCGCGGCGCAGCATAATTTCTAGGTGAATCCTGACGGAATGGCGCGTAAATTCTCGCGTCTATTGGCGTGTTCGCCACAGCTTTTGAAAATCATCACCCCTGCGGCACAAGGCACGTTGCCTGTGCGCTCGCTCTGGGCCTTCATGGCGGTTCGAGCCATGAAATAAGAGCGGTTGATGCCCGGCCCCAAGCCAACCCCCGTCGAACCTGATTTGCACTTGCCCAAAACCGTGGATGTCGTTGTCATTGGCGGCGGCATAATCGGCGCGTCCACCGCGTTGGAACTGTCTGAACGCGGTGCTTCGGTGCTGCTGTGTGAAAAGGGGCAGATCGCGGGCGAGCAAAGCTCGCGCAACTGGGGATGGGTGCGTCTGGGTATGCGCGACCCGCGGGAAATCCCGTTGATGGTCGAGGCGCTGCACCTGTGGCAAGGGCTGGATCAGCGGACCGGCCGCAAGACAGGTTATACCCGTGCAGGCATCCTGTTTGGCGCCTCGGGCAAACGCAGCAGCGGAAATCTGGAACGCTGGCTACGCCATGTCGACGGGTTGCAAACCGGTGCCAGATTGGTGGCCGGGGGTGAGTTGGACGCGATGCTGCCCGGTACTGCAGCGGATTTTGATTGCGCCCTTTTTATGCCGCAGGACGGTCGGGCCGAGCCGCAATGGGCCGCACCCGCCATCGCAGAGGCGGCGCGGGACCGTGGGGCGGTGCTGATGACCAATTGCGCAGCGCGCAGTGTCGATCTTAGGGATGGCCGCGTTTCTGGTGTGTTCACCGAGCGTGGTCGGGTGGCATGTAACTATGTGGTTCTGGCCGGTGGTGCGTGGTCTCGTCTGTTTGCCGGGAATGCCGGGATTGATCTGCCGCAACTGAAGGTACTGAACACGGTTCTGCGCACGTCATCTGTCGAGGGTCCTGAATCAGCGCTTTGGGCGGATGAATTTGCCATGCGAAAGCGCGCTGATGGGGGCTATAGCATCGCGTCCGGTCGCGAGAATACGGTTGATATCGTTCCCGACAGCTTTCGTCTGGGCCGACAGTTCCTGCCTGCCTTTAAACAGGAATGGCGGTCTTTGCGCTTTCGATTGTCGGGCCGCTGGCGCACCGAGGCGCAGCAGGATCAGACCTGGCTGCCAACCGATGTGACGCCGTTCGAAAAATGCCGTGTGCTGGACCCCGAGCCGTCGTCAAAAGTGTTGCGCAAGGCATGGGCCAAAGCACGCAATGCGTTTCCGGCGCTTGAACAGGCCGAGATTGTACAAAGCTGGGCGGCGATGATCGATGTGACACCGGATGCGGTGCCGGTAATTTCGGGGGTGGATGAGATGGCGGGAATGTATATTGCAACCGGTTTTTCCGGTCACGGGTTTGGTATCGCCCCCGCAGCAGGCCGTCTGATGGCTGACCTGGTCGCCGAAACCACGCCTTGCGTCGATCCGGCCGCTTTTCGCCTGTCCCGTTTCACGGATGGCTCAATAGTATGGCCGGACCCTGGATACTAGGGCTTAGCCCATCATCTGATAGCTGACCGGGACAAAGCGGAACCCGTCACCGCGCGTTTCGACAAAGCCAGCCGCCGGGAACGGCATGTGATAGCCGATCATAGGCACCTTGTCGGCGGCCAGCATGCCTAGCACATTGCGCCGGGATGCAGTGGCTGCCGCCTTGTCCATGTCAAAGCGCACCTCCCATTCCGGGTGGGCAAAAGACCAGACATAGTGATTGGCCAAATCAGCGGTCAGCACCAGACGTTGCCCGTTGCTTTCCAAGTGGTAAACCGTGTGACCCGGAGTATGCCCATAGGCTGCGACTGCAGTGATGCCCGACGCGACCTCGCCCCCGTCTTCGACAAAGGTCATCTTTTCGGCCAACGGTGTCACTTTGGTAGCGACCAGATCGCCGACGCGGTTGCCTGCGTCTTGCGCGGCCCAGAAATCATATTCAGGCGATGCGGTGACATAGCGCGCATTGGGGAAGGTCGGCGCGTCGTTCGTGGTCATGCCGCCGATATGGTCGGGATGCATATGGGTGATCACAACGGTATTGATCTGATCTGGCGTCACGCCCGCATCCGCCAGCGCGGCCTGAATGCCGCCCTGACCCAGACCAGTGTCGAACAGAACCAGCTCAGACCCGGTATTGACCAGTGTTGGGGTAAAAAAGAACTGCGCCACCTCGGGCGAGATGAAGTTGTCGGCTGAGACCTTGGCGAAATCCTCGTCCGAAGCGCCGCCGCCAAAGATATCCTTGGCGCCGTCACGGGGCAGGCTACCGTCCAACAGTGTGGTGACGGTGAAGTCGCCCAACTTAAAGGATTTGGCGATGGTTGAATTGGCCTTGGTCTCGGTCCCGGCGGCCAGAACCGGGGCGGCGGCGGATGCGAATGGCAATGCTGCTGCGGCTCCTAGGGCCGCGCGGCGAGTCAATTTGATGGTCATTTTCGATCTCCCTGTCAGAATATCAGGATGTTAGGTAGGGCGGAGAGGGTCACTTGCCACTCTATACACCCAAGACATGGGCTGTGTGGTTGAACATTACGTGTTAAATTTTGTTCATGGCGCGATCTGTAAACAAAACCGTCCCCACAGGGCAAAGCGTTGAGAGTTTCCTTTCGGCGGTACAGCCAACGCGAAAAGCCGAGGAGGCACGGGTACTGGATGCAGTATTCCGCAACGCGACGGGATTTGCACCTGTTATGTGGGGGGCGTCGATGATCGGGTACGGGCGATACCACTACCGATATAAATCCGGGCGCGAGGGTGATTTTCTGGCCACCGGGTTTTCCCCACGTAAATCTGCGCTGTCGATCTATATCATGCCCGGTTATGCGGATTTCGGGGATATCCTGACGCGCCTGGGCAAACACAAACTGGGCAAATCCTGCCTCTATGTGAACAAGCTGGCGGATATTGATCTGGATGTGCTCTCCGAGCTGATCCGCGCCGGGTTGAAAGACCTGGATCGGCACTGGCCGGTGCAGCCGACCTGAAACCCCTGCTGGACAAAAACGCGCCTTTGTGACATGAGCCGCGCCAACAGGAGAACTCCATGACCACCACCCGTTTTGCCCCGTCGCCCACCGGTTATATCCATGTGGGCAACCTGCGCACCGCCCTGATGAACTATCTGATCGCCCGCAAGGCAGGCGGTACGTTTATCCTACGTATCGACGACACCGATCCCGAGCGTTCGAAAGAAGAATATGTCGATGCGATCAAGCAGGATCTGGAATGGTTGGGCCTGCATTGGGACCGGGTCGAGCGTCAGTCCGAACGGCTGGACCGCTATGCCGAAGCTGCGGACAAACTGCGTGAGATGGGCCGGTTTTATGAGGCATTTGAAACGCCGACCGAGCTTGACCTGAAGCGCAAGAAACAGCTGAACATGGGCAAGCCGCCAGTTTATGACCGCGCCGCGCTGAACCTTTCTGAGGCTGAGAAAGACGCGTTGCGGGCTGAGCGTGGTAATGGTGTCTGGCGGTTCAAGCTGGATCATGAGCGGATCGAATGGACCGATGGGATTCTGGGCGACATCTCAATCGATGCGGCCTCGGTGTCTGACCCGGTGCTGATCCGGGGGGATGGTCAGGTTCTGTATACGATCGCGTCAGTGGTGGATGACACTGAGATGGGCGTTACTGACGTTGTGCGCGGCTCGGACCACGTGACCAACACCGCGACGCAGATTCAGATCATCAAGGCACTGGGCGGCACTTGCCCGCGCTTTGCGCACCACTCGCTGCTGACCGGCCCGCAGGGTGAAGCTTTGTCCAAGCGTCTGGGTACGCTGGCCCTGCGCGATCTGCGTGAACAGGGTGTGCAACCAATGGCTCTGCTGAGCCTGATGGCGCGTCTGGGCTCGTCCGATCCGGTTGAGTTGCGTTCGGACATGGCTGAACTGATCGAAGGATTCGATGTAAACCGTTTCGGGGCTGCACCAACCAAGTTCGACGTGCAGGACCTGTTCCCGCTGACGGCGAAGCATCTGCAATCGCTGCCGCTGGCCGATGTGGCCGACGCCGTTGCCGACGCAGGCGTTCCAGCCGATTTGGCCGAGCCGTTCTGGTCGATGGCGCGCGAAAACATCACCACCCTGGCCGATCTGAAAGGCTGGTGGGAGCTGTGCCGCGACGGGGCTGAACCCTTGATCGCGGATGAGGACCGTGAGTTTATCGCCGAAGCCGTTGCGCTGCTACCCGAAGGGCCTTTCGATGGTGAAACATGGGGCGCATGGACCAAGGCGGTGAAAGAGGCCACCGGCCGCAAGGGCAAGGGCCTTTTCATGCCGCTGCGCAAGGCGCTGACCGGCATGGAGCGGGGTCCGGAAATGGCGACCTTGCTGCCGTTGCTGCAGGTGATCCGCGCGCGCGGATGAATGTACCTGATCCGGTATTAATCAGCCTAGAACACGAATGAGGCAGGCAAACCGCCTGCCTTTTTTTGTTGGCCGGTCTGCAGCACTTGTGCCGAAACCTGTTGCAAACGATCATCCACCAATTCGGTCTCTGCCGGTTTTAGTTGCTGATGGCGCGGATACCGAGGTTCTGCGCGATCATTCAGGATTGGCGCGTCCCAACCATCGGTGGTTGCAAAAAACCGATCCACTCCATCGGGTCCGAAGGCACGCAGATAACCCTGCACAACCACGTCTATATAACTGAGCAGCAGCGGGTGGTGGTTGCTGGGTGCGGTATGACGGTCATGCGGCACTGCATAGACGGCAATTTCAACGTCATGGGTCAGGGGGTGTGTCACCGCCTGCGTGGCTGGAACCCGATCATAGGCCCACTCCCGTTCATCCAGTGCTGCCCAGTCGTCTTTCGGCACATGGGCGATCATCCCCTCAATCTCGCATTCCGGGTCCGGTACTGCGGTCAGAAAGGCCACCGGGCGTAGGTCTGTGTGCCGCCAGACGCGCCGCCATCCCTTTAACCGGGCCGGGTGCGGATCGGGGAAATCATGGGTCGAAAGGTTCACAAGGCTGCCATAGCCAAAGAAATAAGGGTCCGCCATGCGCCGTCATGTCCTTTGAAGCGATTGATGTATGTCAAACCGCTTTTTTGCCAGACATGCAATAAGGTCCCACCTTGAAATTTGGGAGGCCAACATGCGGATTACCAAACGGACAAACATAGCAGTGCGCCTTTTGATGTATTGTGCGGCGCATCAGGATCGATTGGTGACAAAGGCCGAGATTGCGGATGTGTGCAATATCTCGGAAAACCATCTGGCACAGGTGATCAATCAATTGAGCCAGCTAAATTATCTGAGCACCCAGCGCGGTCGCAATGGCGGTATGTCTCTGGCGCGCCCAGCTGACGAAATTCGCGTCGGGTCGGTTTTTCGCCATGTCGAGGGCGCTTTGCCGATCGCCGAGTGTTTTGCCGATGCCGACAATACTTGTCCACTGACCGATGCGTGTCGCTTGCGGGTGGCGCTTAGCGACGCTGCCGAGGTTTTCTATGCCTCGCTGGACGAGATCACGCTGGATGCGCTGGTCTGTGACAACGAACAGCTGTTGCAAATTCTGCAACCGGTGGCCTGCGTGCGCTGATCCTAGTCAGCGGCGCGCAGAATGCTGGCCGGGCGTACCGCCAGTGGGCGCAGGGCAAAGACCAGACCTGCGCCCAGTGTCACAAGGATTCCAGCCAGCACGATACCCAGGGCTGAACTCCAGATGACCGTGAACCCGGTGTCAAAGATGTATGTGGCCACGGCCCAACCCCCTAATATCCCGGTCAGCAGGGCGACACATCCGGCGGCCGCGCCCAGCAAGATCGAACGCAGCGCAAAGCTGAGCAAGATGCGCCGCCGGTCTGCGCCCAATGTCTTGAGGATCGCAGATTCGTAGCGGCGCGCGGTTTCGCCTGCTGCAGCGGCCCCGATCAGGACCAAGAAACCGGTCAGCAAAGACACACCCGCTCCATAGGAGGTCGCCGCCGCCAGCCCGGCCAGCAGGCCTGAGACACGATCAATCGCGTCCCGCACCCGGATCGCGGTGATGTTCGGATATTGCCCGGCCAGATCGCGCAGAATGGCAGCCTCGGCCTGTTCTTCGGCATAGACGGTGGCGATAAAGCTGTGTGGGGCTCCGGCCAGCGCCGAAGGGTTCATCGACATGATAAAGCCGATGCCGGCGGTTGAAAAATCGACCTCGCGTAGTGAGGTGACTTCGGCAGTGATGTCCCGGCCAAGGATATTTACGGTCAACTCGTCGCCTAGGGACAGGCCCATTTCCTCGGCCTCTTCTGCCGCGAAACTGACCTGCGGTGAACCGGAATAGTCATCCGGCCACCATTCGCCTGCCTTGACGCGGGTTTTTTGTGGCCGAGCGGCGGAATAGGTCACGCCCCGATCACCGTCTAGAACCCAGTGGTCGCCAGCTACCTCACGGGCAGGGCGGCCGTTGATCTGGGTGATGATCCCCCGCAGCATCGGTGCGCTTTCAACACGGGTGACAGCCGGGTCAGCGTTCAGCCGTTCGGTAAAACCGGGCATCTGGTCTTTTTGAATGTCGACGAAGAAATAGGATGGCGCCACGTCCGGCAAATTGCCTGCGATTGCATTGCGCAGGGTTCCGTCAATCTGGCCAACGGCGGCCAGTACCGAAAGCCCCAGCCCCAAGGACAGCACGACCGACGCAGCCCCTTCGCGCGGGTCCGATATGGCCGATAAGGCCCATCGCAGGGCCGGGCGACCACGTGCTGGTTTGGCACCGAAACGGGCAAACTTGCGGATTGCCAAAGCCGACAGAGACAGCACAAGCAGCGCGCCGACCAGCCCTCCGCTGGTCCAGAGTGTCAGACGTGCCGAACCGCTGAACCAGGATGCTGATGCGACCAGCAGGACCAGCCCGATGCCAGTCGCCAGGATGAATACCGGGCGCGGGAGGGCGCGGGCCGAAGACAACGCATCGCGGAACAGGGTCGCGGCACGCACTTCTTCGGTGCGGGCCAGCGGCCAGAGGGTGAACAGGAAGGCTGTCAGAACCCCGTATAGCGCGGCCTCGGCCAGCGGACGGGTATAAAGCGAGAAGACCGCCGGGACAGGTAATTGGCTTTCGATCAGCGGGGCCAGTAGCAGGGGAAGTAGCCCACCCAATGTTATGCCTATAAGGATGCCAATACCGGACAATACACCGATCTGGATCATGTAGGTTTGTAAAATCGTCGCGCGATCCGCCCCTAAAGTGCGCAGCGTGGCGATGGTTTCGGTCTTTTGCCTCAGATAGGCCCTGACGGCGGCAGAGACGCCGATACCGCCAACCGCCAGACCCGACAGTCCCACAAGAACCAGAAAGGCGCTGAGGCGGGCGACGAATTCCGCGATCCCCGGAGCGCCATTGCGGGCATCGGTCCAGCGCATACCGGTACTGTCGAAACTTTGCTGTGCTGTGGTGGACAAGGCCGCAAGGTCAGTATCGGGTGGCAAAGCCAGCCGGTATTTGGTGGAAAACAACGTCCCCGGCGCCAAAAGGCCCGACGCCTGTAAATCTTCGGTTCGTACCAAAGTACGCGGCCCCAATCCGAACCCGTCGGCAGCCCCGTCCGGCTCGTGAATCAGGGCGGCGGTCAGGGCAAACTCTTGCGTACCAAGGGCAAAGCGGTCTCCGACGGACAGACCTAACCGATCCATCAGCACCGGATCCATGACCGCTCCGGGCAGGTTCTGATCACCATCCAGAGCGGCGGATAGCGTTTGGTCAGGGTCCAGCACGGGTGTGCCCAACAACGGATAAGCTGCATCCACCGATTTCACCTGGGTCAGCGCGCGCTGGGCTTCCTCGCCTTGCTGGACTACGGCCATCGAGCGGAAGTCGACCACCTCAGACACAGTCGTTGCGGTCTGTTCCATCCAGTCACGCTCATCCTCATTGGCGAAGCGGTAGGTGAATTCCAATTGGGCGTCTCCACCCAGAAGCGCAGCGCCTTCCTGGGCAAGTCCCGTCTGGATGGCCTGACGCACCGATCCAACGGCGGCGATGGCGGCAACACCCAGCGCAAGACAGGCCAGAAACACCCGAAAACCGCGCAGGCCGCCGCGCAGCTCGCGCCGGGCCAGACGGCCAGCCAGCCGCAGGCTCATTCCGCGGCCTCTTGCTGAATGTCTTCGGCAATCGTTCCGTCTCGCAACCGCACGACCCTGTCGCACTTGCGCGCCAGACTGTGGCTGTGCGTGACCAGAACCAGTGTTGCGCCGTGTTTGTCACGCAGACCAAACAGAAGATCGACAATGGCGGCACCAGTTGCATCGTCCAGATTTCCCGTGGGTTCATCCGCCAGCAATATCTGCGGTCGCGGGGCCGATGCCCGGGCTAGCGCCACCCGTTGTTGTTCACCCCCCGACAATTGCGCCGGGTAATGATCGCGCCGATGGGACAGGCCGACCGCTTCCAGTTCGGCCTCGGCGCTGTCGAACGCATCCCTGTGGCCGGCCAGTTCCAGCGGCGTGGCCACGTTTTCCAGCGCGGTCATGGTCGGGATAAGGTGGAAGTTCTGAAACACCACCCCCATCGTGTCCCGCCGGAAACGGGCCAAGGCGTCTTCGTCCATTTCTGTCAGATCGTTGCCAAGGGCGGTGATCTTGCCCGCCGTCGCCAATTCCAGCCCGCCCATCAGCATCAACAACGAGGATTTGCCCGACCCGGACGGCCCCACCAGCCCCAGTGTCTCACCTTTGGCTACGGTCAGGGATATGTCATGTAGGATATTGACCCGCCCGGCATTGCCATCCAGCGACAAAGCGGCATTTTGGAGCGAAAGAACAGGTGTCGTCATAGGTCTTTCCAAATGAAGGCGGTCAAATGGGATATGGAGCGGTTCTGATGGTGCGCAAGGCTTTGATGTCGGTGATATTTGTTTGCTGCGGTTTTGGGGCCACAGCCGAACAGGTCGTAATCGCAGCCTTAGGCGATTCCCTGACACAAGGCTATGGGTTGCCGGAAGAGGACGGGTTTGTACCGCAGTTGGACCGGTGGTTGAGGGCACAAGGCGCGGATGTACGCCTGATCAACGCCGGTGTATCCGGCGATACCACAGCCGGAGGCGCCGCGCGCGTGGGCTGGACTTTGACGCCGGACGTGGATGGTATCATCGTGGCGCTAGGCGGTAATGATCTGCTGCGGGGGATCGATCCGGCAGTGTCGCGCAGTAATCTTGAGGCAATTGTAAAAGTGGCAGACAGCTCGGAGGTCGATATCCTGCTGGTCGGCATGCAAGCGCCGGGGAATTATGGGGCGGACTACAAAGAAGCGTTTGACGCGATCTATCCCGACCTCGCGACAGCATATGAAACGGGTTATGCGCCCAGTTTCTTTGCCGGGCTGACAGCCGGGGGCGATCCGGATGCCGCCCGCAACTACATGCAATCAGATGGTATTCATCCGAACGCCGCAGGTGTGACCTTGATCGTTGAGAACCTAGGTCCATACGTGTTGGAGCTTGTGAACGCCACCCGTCAGTGATCAGACGACAGTGACCACGGTGCCGATGGGCACACGTTCATACAGATCGACCACATGTGAATTTAGCATGCGAATACAGCCGTTGGATGCTGCCCGCCCAATGGTTTGCGGCTGCGTGGTGCCGTGAATGCGGAAATAGGTATCGACACCGTTCTGGAACAAATACAGCGCCCGCGCCCCCAATGGATTGTCGCCCCCGCCGGGCTGGACATAGTCATTGTCCTTGAACTTGGCATAGGTGACGGGCTCGCGTTCGATCATCTCATCAGTCGGGCGCCAGGTCGGCCACTCCTTTTTGACGTCGATCGTGGCGGTGCCGGTGAATTCCAACCCCGCTTTACCCACCCCGCACCCATAGCGGACCGCCTTGCGCGGTTCGGTAACGTAGTAGAGGTAGAAGGACCGGGGAACGACAAGCAACTGACCCGGCAAAAACTCTTTCTTGATCCGCACGTATTGCGGCGTGGGATCGTATTCGACAGCTTTTTGCTTTGCGATTGCAACACCGGGCAAAAGGCTGGTGGCAGCAGTTGCTGTCAGGAAAGTACGGCGCGTGAACATGGCAGCTCTCTTCAACAAAACACAAAAATCTTGACCCTAATGTCGGAATGATAGCCGATCTGGTCAATCGCCGGAGAGAAGTAACCTGTTTGTGATGTATTCGCCGGGACACACTTGCGGACGGTGGTCAAACGCAAAAGTGGTCGTCCAGTAAGGAAAAGGGCAGAGAAATGCTCTGCCCTTTCATTGACTTACGCCAACTGAATGTCGTCGGCGCTTTCGCGGCCGTCACGACCCGAGCGCAGCTCGTACGTGACTTTCTGATTGTCGGCCAGGCCGGTCAGACCCGAACGCTCGACAGCTGAGATGTGTACGAAGATGTCTTTGCCGCCATCTTCGGGTGCGATAAAGCCATAGCCTTTGGTGGTGTTGAACCATTTTACGGTGCCTGCGGGCATATCCGTTGTCTCCTGTTTAGTGCTGCCCACGGTGTTGCGGCAGCCCGGCGTCGTTGTCTGTATCGATAGACTGAGCGCCGTAGAAGGAGACAGTAGGTCGAAATAGAAAAACGTGTGCCCGTCAGATATGGCATTTGCACAAGCGCAGGGCAAGAGAGTGCTGAAGGCGATATCCTTCAGTAGGCAATTGGCCGTTCGGTTAAGGGCGAGTCAAATCTTGTAAATCTTGCTTTCCTCAGGAAACATTGTTCGGATCGCCTTCAGACTTTGGTCTGACAGAACAGCGGGTCTTTGATCACTTGCGGCCTTTCCAACCCCATCCGATTGATTAACGTGTGGAAGCGCCTTTTGTTTGTTCTTGGCGCTGGAAAGTGGCTTAAGTCTGCGAGACCGCCAAGCCTCGGACAAAGCTGGGAATCTACGATTTTCAAGCTTGCTGGTTAGCCACCTGTTCAGTTTCTCAGTGTTTTCAAGCTGAAACACGTTTTTGACGTGGTTGACGCCTGCGCGGTCGATGGCATGTGCTTCTAGGCTGAGCGGGGAAAGGTTCTGGGTCGAGATCCATTTGGGCGCAAGTTCCTGCCAGGCAGGGTTCATGCCAACTTTGCCGAATTGAATCCATTCTTCAAAGTCGATTGTCGAGTTTTCATTCCAATCGGATTGATAATTGTAGAGACAATCAGCATCAGGTCGAAAAAACCGATAATATGACCAGAGCATATCAACCGGATTACGGATGGTCATGAAATAGGTCAGCTTTGGGTGATCCGGGTACAACTCTGCCAGCTTTGCTTTGACATAGGGCGCCGTATCATGCGGGTGAAAATGCTCGACCGTTTTGGCCACATCGACAGCAAAATCACCGTCATCCTTTGAAAGAAAAGGGCCCAGATGTCTGCGGATTGATGTGGAACCACAGCGTGGCTTGGATATGAAAACAAGCCCCTTTGAGAAAAGCACTCTCACAAATATTGTCCTTTTGTTACTCGTCTGCTGCGGCTGTGATGTGACCAACAGTTGCAACCTGACCCACTTTTTTCCAATTGCCAAGCTGGTCTGACCTGGGTGATGCATCGTCGAACATCCAGTCAGGGTGCTTTGATCTGCGGTCTTCAGTTGGAAATCGGTAGCTCTTCGACAGTCATTCGGTATTGTTTTGACGCAACAAAACACCGTGGCAGGTGTTCGATCACTTCGTCGATCGGATCGTAAACAAGATCGGCTGCAGCTTTGAGTTCTGCCGGAATGTCTTTTGGCACACGCTCGCGCCGTTCAGGGGGCCTGAAGTCCAATCCAGTAAAGCGCGAGATGGTTTCCTGATATTCCCAAAGCGCGTCATAGTGAACGCACAGAACAGGGACGTCTTCATATGTCACCCATTCCTTGATCTGCCGCGCCTGCTGCAGCACATCGCGCTGAAACAGTTCGTCATAGGTGCCGGTGGCATGCAGGTGATGAAAATGCAGGTCGATCCAATCTGCGCCGTATCTGTCCAGCGCGGAATAGACGGAAAACGCGGAATCCTTAGCAGACCCAAAACAAAAAACGACCCGAGTGTTCTCGGGCCATGAAGAGAGGGGCTGAGGGTAATCGTGTGTCTTGTACACGCAAGGCGCGTGAAATGTTGCGTCGTCCAGCCGGGCGATGAAGTTCGATTTTTTCGCAGCTTCCCTATCAACGTCTCTTAGCGAATCCGCAAGGGCCAGAAAGGTCATTGTGCTACCTGACCGGCCATTGCTGGCGACGATGACGCAATTTTCCGGCGCGTTTTGCGGGATGCGCTTCAAACGCCGGGGGGCCAGCCTTTTGCGTACGCTGCGCATCCATTTTTCTATACGTGCTTCGATGAAACCGTTCATCGCGCAAACTTTTTGTGCTTCAACCGCTTGGGCTCCAGCGCATCTGGTCCCAAACGACGCTTCTTGTCCTCTTCGTAATCTTCGAAGTTGCCCTCGAACCATTCCACATGGGCATCACCTTCGAAGGCCAGTATATGCGTACAGATACGGTCCAGGAAAAAACGGTCGTGGCTGATGACCACCGCGCAGCCGGCGAAATCGACCAGGGCGTCTTCTAGCGCTCGCAGGGTTTCGACATCCAGATCGTTGGTCGGTTCGTCCAGCAGCAGGACGTTGCCACCCTCTTTCAACAGACGGGCCATGTGGACGCGGTTTCGCTCACCCCCGGACAGCAGCGAGACTTTCTTCTGCTGGTCGCCGCCCTTGAAGTTGAAGGACGAGCAATAGGCGCGGGAATTGACCTGCGCGTCGCCCAACTGGATGATCTCGGCACCGCCGGTGATCGCCTCCCACACGGTGTCGTTGTCTTTCAGGTCGTCGCGGGACTGGTCGACGTATGACAATTCAACCGTGTCGCCCAGCGTGATGGTGCCGCTGTCGGGCTGTTCCTGACCGGTGAGCATCTTGAACAGGGTCGATTTACCGGCACCGTTGGGGCCGATGACACCGACGATGCCGCCGGGGGGCAGGGCAAAGTCCAGACCTTCGATCAGTTGCTTGTCGCCCATGTGTTTCGACAGGCCTTCTACCTCGATAACCTTGCCACCAAGGCGCTGGCCGTTGGGTATGACGATCTGGGCGCGGGTCAGCTTTTCGCGTTCGGACTGTTCGGCCAGCTCGTTATAGGCGTTGATCCGGGCCTTGGATTTGGCCTGACGGGCCTTCTGGCCCTGACGCATCCATTCCAGCTCGCGCTGCAGGGTTTTCTGCTTGGACTTGTCTTCGCGCGCTTCTTGCTCCAACCGTTTGGCCTTTTGTTCCAGCCACGCGGAATAGTTGCCTTCGTAAGGAATGCCGCGGCCACGGTCGAGTTCGAGGATCCAGCCGGTGATATCATCCAGAAAATACCGGTCGTGGGTGACGATCAGAATGGTGCCCTTGTAGTCGATCAGGTGCTGTTGCAGCCATGCGATTGTCTCGGCGTCCAGGTGGTTGGTCGGTTCGTCGAGCAGCAGCATGTCGGGCGCTTCGAGCAGCAGTTTGCACAGCGCCACGCGGCGTTTCTCACCGCCCGAGAGGTTGGCGATGTTGGCGTCGTCCGGCGGGCAGCGCAGCGCCTCCATCGACACGTCGATCTGGCTGTCGAGATCCCACAAGTTTTCCGCATCGATCGCGTCTTGCAGGGTGGTCATTTCCTCCATCAGCTCGTCCGAGTAATTCTCGGCGATCTCCATGGCGATCTCGTTAAACCGGTCGACTTTGGCCTTTTTCGCAGCCACGCCCAGCATGACATTTTCGCGGACTGACAGCGATTCATCCAACTGCGGTTCCTGCGGCAGGTAGCCAACCTTGGCGCCCTCAGCCGCCCAAGCCTCACCAGTGAAATCGGTGTCGAGGCCGGCCATGATCTTCATCAGCGTCGATTTACCCGCGCCATTGACGCCGACAACACCGATTTTCACGCCAGGCAGAAAGCTCAGGTGGATGTTTTCAAAGCACTTCTTGCCACCGGGATAGGTCTTTGAGACTCCCTGCATGTGGTAGACATATTGATAGGCGGCCATGTCGCGTCCTTTGGGTCGGGGAAATTGGGTTGAAACGCTAGATATCTAAGCGGGGCGGGCGGGGCAAGCTGGTGGTTTTGTGAATTTCTAATGGCCTCGAATTTAGTTAGATCTATTCGCTGAGTGGGAGCTAAAATGTCGAATTTGGCGGAATTGATAGCTGGCTGGGCCAAGCCGGGTTGTGTCGATTGGATTGGATTGCGACCTGAGCGCTGCAAAGAAATGCGCGCGGTTGATAATATTATGATTTCAGCCGACGGCCTAGAGGGCGACCGGGGTCGCGCTGGCAAAAGGGCTGTGACTCTGATCCAGCAAGAACATCTGGCGGCGATTGGTTCCTACTTGGGGCAAGGGCCGATTGCCGCCGACATCCTACGGCGCAACTTGGTCGTGTCGGGGATCAATCTGGCGGCGCTCAAGGGGCGTGAGGTGCAGGTTGGCGGGGCTATATTGCGCTTTACAATCATCTGCGCGCCGTGCAGCCGGATGGAGGAGGCGCTGGGCAAGGGCGGCTATTCCGCCGTGCGTGGGCACGGGGGATGGTGCGCCGAGGTCATCAGGTCCGGACGGGTCCGGCTGGGCGATCTGGTGCAACCGGTTGATTGACAAGCCGCTTCAGTTCTGAACATCAGCAAAGGATGTTGCGAAGCGATATTCCATATGCACGGCCTGGCCAGGTCGTTGGTCTGTTCGGCGGGTCTTTTGATCCACCGCATCGCGGCCACGTGCATGTCTCGCTTGAAGCGATGAAGGCGTTTGGGCTGGATCGGGTTTGGTGGCTGGTGTCTCCGGGCAATCCGTTAAAGGCGCGTGGACCTGCCCCGCTACAGCGGCGCATCAAGGCTGCGCGGGACGTCATGCAGCACCCCAAGGTCAAGGTGACGGATATCGAGGCGCTGACCGGGACGCGGGCGACGGCGGATACGCTGGCGGCCTTGCAAAAACTTTATCCGCAGGTGCGGTTTGTCTGGCTGATGGGCGCGGACAATCTGGCGCAGTTTCATCGCTGGAAGGATTGGCGGCTGATCATGGACAGCGTGCCGGTGGGGGTTGTCGCACGGCCGGGGGATCGGATCTCGGCACGGATGTCGCCTGCGGCGCGGCTTTACGCTCAATATCGCATTGACGGCCAAGCGCGGCATTTGCTGGGGCGGGCGCAGGCACCGGCGTGGTGTTTCGTGAATGTACCGATGGTCGATGTCAGCTCGACCGAGATTCGCACACGCGGTGGCTGGGATGGAGGGGTGTTGCCTGAATAGCCCCCATGCGGGCATAATCACATTCAGTGGTTGTTTGCCTGTGATCTCTGGGATTTTAATTGACCCATGGTTGATCGTATTTCGCGTCGTTTGTTTCTTGCGGGCCTTGGGGCCTCGATTGCATCGGGCTCAGCGCTGGCCGATGCTCCTGTCCAATCCTTGCGACCGCAGCTGCGGGGGGACCTGCCCAGCGGGGCCGAGCGCCTTATCCAGTCCGCCGGGTTGCGCGGAGAGGTTGTGTTTGCAGTCGCTGATGCAGAGACCGGTACGCAGGTTGAGGCGTTTGGCGGCGATCAAGGCTTGCCGCCCGCCAGTGTCGCCAAAGCGCTGACCGCGCTTTATGCGCTGGATGTTCTGGGCGCGGATTATCGGTTTGAAACCTCGTTGATGGCGGACGGGCCGATTGAGAATGGCGTGTTGAATGGTGACCTGATCCTTGTCGGGGGCGGCGACCCGTTGCTGGACACAGATGATCTGGCCACGATGGCCGCCAATCTGCGCGAGGCCGGAATCACCGAGGTGCGCGGGGCCTTCAAGGTCTATGATGGAGCTTTGCCCTATGTGTTTAGCATTGACCCCGGGCAGCCGGATCACCTGGGTTACAGCCCGGCAATCAGCGGCATCTCACTCAATTTCAATCGCGTCCATTTCGAATGGAAGCGCGCTGGTGCCAGTTATGACGTGAGTATGGATGCGCGCACCGCCCGATATACTCCTTCTGTGGATATGGCGTCGATGCAGGTCGAAAAGCGAAGTTTGCCGATATACACCTATCAGCCAAGTGCGCGGCAGGATCGCTGGACCGTTGCCCGCGGTGCGCTGGGCAATGGTGGCGCGCGTTGGCTGCCCGTTCGCAAACCTGCGCTTTATGCAGGGGATGTTTTCCGTACTCTGGCGCGGGCAAATGGCATTGTGCTGGGGCGCGTACAGATCACGCGGCAGACCCCGCAGGGCACTGTTTTGGTGGTGCATCAGAGTGATCCGCTGGAAAGTATTCTGCGCGGTATGCTCAAATATTCGACCAACATAACGGCCGAATTGGTCGGTATGACGGCTTCGAAAGCCCGCGGAGCAAATATGCAAAGCCTCGCCGATTCCGCCGCTGAAATGAATCGCTGGGCGGTCGAGACCTATGGTGTGAACGGGATTGCGATGGTGGATCATTCGGGGCTTGGCGATGCGTCGCGCGTTGCACCCGCGGATTTGGTTACCGCGCTGGTGGTGGCGCGCAAAGATGGCGCGCTGCGGCCCTTGCTCAAGAAATTTACCCTGGCGGACCGTCAGGGACGGCCGGTCAAGGATCACCCGATCAAAGTAGACGCAAAGACCGGGACGCTGAATTTCGTGTCGGGATTGGGCGGCTTCATAACTGCACCGGATGGCTCCGAATTGGCCTTTGCCATCTTTACCGCTGACGTTGATCACCGCGCGACCATTCCCCGTGCGCTGCGCGAGCGTCCGGAAGGCGCGCGCAGCTGGAACAACAGGTCGCGCAAGCTGCAACGCGCATTGATCGAACGTTGGGGAACGTTACAGGGCAGCTAGGATCAGGTCGTGTGGCGCGCCCGTGCGCCGCGCTCGATCGCTGCGGCGTGCAGACGGTCAATGCTCAGCTCGTAGCGGATTTCTTCCAGCAGGCGCAGTTCGGTTTCCGCAAGCGACCCGTCCGCAGCGGCCACATCGCAAGCCAGCGCATAGGCCGTTTCATTCAGCCGCTCGGGAAGGTTATCGCGGATCAGGCCGAAAAGTGCATCCAGCCCGTCCTCTTGCTCGAACAGGTCGAACACCGTCTGAGATACTCGGCGCGTACGGTCGATATCGTATTCGGCAAAGACAGGTAACATGTTGACTGCGCCTTCGATCTTGACCAGCTCGGCCGTGCGAATGGTTTCATCCGATGCAGAGACCGCGACCATGATCGCAACCAGGCAATCCTGTGGGGACATCGGGTGGGGTACTTGTTCGGTCATGGTGTCGTCCTGATTGGGCTTTTTGCGCTCGCACGATAGGAGGGCTGGCGGGCAGGTTCAACGGATTTTGCCCCTGACCGATCAGAGAATGGGCAACGGGCCGCGTGTTTTGGTCTGGCGCAGCACAAAATTGCTGCGCGTGTCGCGGACAAGGCCGGATTTCAGCAGCCGTTGCATAATGAAATGTTCAAGGTCCTCGGGCGTCTTGGCATAAACCTTTAGGATAAAGTCGTGGTCCCCGGTGATTGAGGCGCATTCGACGATTTGCGGCTCGGTTGCGACCAACCGCAGGAATGAGGTGATGCTGTCCTCTTGATGATCGCGCAATGCGACGTGAACATAGGCAATGGCGTCCAGCCCGACCGATTTGGCCCGCACCTGCGCAATGTAGCCTGATACCACCCCGGATGCCTCAAGATCGCGTACGCGCCGCCAACATTGCGAGGCGGAAAGACCGGTTCGGTCGGCAAGCTCTTGCATAGACAGGCGGCCATTGGTCTGCAGCTCTTGCAGGATGGCGATATCAGCGGGTTGGAGGGTTTGTTTCACAAATTGTCACCTTTCGATATATATTTGCCAAAATAATTAGAAACCATCGATTGTCCAAATCAAAACCTTCAAGTCGCGTGGCTATACTTTTCCTGCGGAGGGAATGCAGATGCCAAAGTCGACCAAATACATCGCCAAAGTGGCTGATGAACGCGGCCATATCGCCTATACAGAAGAAGAGGACGCCGTTTGGGCTGACCTCTATGCTGCGCAAGCAGAGAACGTGCAGCGTTTTATGGCGCGAGACTATCTTGAAGGGTTGGAAAGGCTGGACTTGCCAAAGACCCGCGTGCCTTCTTGCGCGGATATCTCGGAACGGCTGTTGGACATGACCGGCTGGCGGGTTCAGCCTGTGCCAGCGCTTATCGGGTTCAAGACATTCTTTGGCATGCTGGCAGATAAGGTGTTTCCCGCTGCGTCCTTTATTCGGTCACGCGAGGATTTCGATTACATTGAGGAACCGGATATTTTTCATGAAATTTTCGGTCATACCCCGCTGCTGAGCGATCCACGCTTTGCGGCGTTCAGCCATGCCATCGGCAAGGCAGGCGTGCAGGCTGATGACAAGGACTATGCCTGGCTGATCCGACTGTATTGGTTTTCGATCGAATTTGGGTTGCGTCGTCAGGATGGTGTGATCAAGGCGTTGGGGTCGGGGTTGGCGTCCTCGCCGACAGAACTTGTCTATGCCGTCGAAAGCGGCATTCCTGATCGGGATCCGTTCGATGTGCTGACGATCCTGCGCACGCCTTATCGGATCGATATGCACCAGATGGGCTATTTCGTGTTAAACTCACCCGAGGAACTTTTTGCCGCCGCCGACCGCGATTTGCTGGCAGACGTGCGGCAGGCACAATCCCTGGGATTGTTGCCAAACAAGTTCCCGGAAAAGGCAACCGCAGCGGAGTGAACGGATCATGACTCTAACAGGAGAAACCTGCAGCCTATCGGACCGAACCTGTGTGCCCTGTTCAGGTGGCGTTCCAGCTTTGACGCGGGATGAGGCGAACACGCACATGGCGGAGCTTTCGTCCGATTGGAATCTGGACGCTGATGCGAAAGAACTGAGCCGTCACTACAAGTTTAAAGGGTTCGCCAAGGCCACCTATCTGGCCAATCTTTGCGCGTGGCTCGCCGATCAGCAGGGGCACCACCCGGATGTCACCTTTGGCTGGGGTTATGTGGATGTCAGACTGACCACGCATGAAATTGGTGGTCTAAGCGAGAATGATTTCATCTGGGCGGCCAAACTGGACCAGTTGACCATATAGATCAGCCTTCCATACAGGAAATAACCAGCGCTTTATTGACTCATGCTGCACCGGCACAATAGGAGGGTCCGGTCGGTTGCATGGGGTGACCGGCGCTGTTTTTCCCGATGGAGCTTGTCTAAAAATGTCTGAACTGCGTGAAACCGCGATTGCGTCCAAGGCCTGGCCTTTCGAAGAGGCGCGCCGGGTGCTCAAACGCTATCAGAAAGCGGCTCCGGAAAAGGGATACGTGCTGTTTCAGACCGGCTATGGCCCGTCGGGTCTGCCGCATATTGGTACATTTGGCGAGGTTGCACGGACCTCGATGGTCCGTCACGCCTTTGAACAAATCAGTGACATCCCGACCAAGCTGATCTGTTTCTCGGACGACATGGACGGTTTCCGCAAGGTGCCGACCAACGTGCCGATGCAGGAAGAGCTGAAAGAAGACCTGCATCTGCCGCTGACCAAGGTGCGCGATCCGTTTGGCACCCATGCCGGGTTTGCCCAGCACAACAATGCGATGCTGTGCGATTTCCTGGACAGTTTCGGGTTTGAGTACGAGTTCGCCTCGGCCACGGATTATTACACCAGCGGTCGGTTTGATGAGATGCTGTTGATCGCGTTGGAGCGCTTCGACAAAATTCAAGAGATCATGCTGCCGACGCTTGGGCCGGAACGGCGCGAGACCTATTCGTGCTTCCTGCCGATCAGCCCGAAAACCGGGCACGTGCTGCAAGTGCCGACGCTGGAGCGCAATGTCGCTAAGGGCACGATCGTCTATCAGGAACCCGACGGCGAGAAGGTCGAAATTCCGGTCACTGGCGGTAACGTCAAGATGCAGTGGAAGCCGGATTGGGCGATGCGCTGGGCTGCGCTGGGTGTGGACTATGAGATGTCGGGCAAGGACCTGATCGACTCGGTCACGCAGTCGTCCAAGATTTGCCGAGCGCTGGGCCAAAAGCCACCCGAGGCGCTGAGCTATGAGCTGTTCAACGACGAGCAGGGTCAGAAGATTTCCAAATCGAAGGGCAATGGCTTGTCGATGGAGGAATGGCTGACCTATGCCGCGCCTGAAAGCCTGTCGTATTTCATGTATCAAAAGCCCAAGACGGCAAAGCGCCTGTATTTTGACGTGATCCCAAAGGCAGTAGACGAATATCATCAGCAGCTGCGAGCCTATCCGGGGCAGGAGCTGAAGGCGCAGTTGAACAACCCCGTCTGGCATATCCATGGTGGTGATGTTCCTGCATCCACACTGATGGTGCCGTTTGCGATGTTGTTGAACCTCGCGTCCGTTTCGGGGGCTGAGGATAAAGAGGCACTGTGGGGCTTTATCCGCCGCTATGCACCTGAGGCGACGGCTGAAACGCATCCGGATTTGGATCAGGCGGCTGGCTTTGCCGTGCGCTATTTCAACGATTTCGTCAAACCTACACGTCAGCACCGCGCCCCGACGGATCAGGAACGCGAAGCGTTGGAGGCACTGAAAACTGCGTTGGAAGCTTATGACGGCCCCATTGAGGATGAAGCGCTGCAATCGGTGGTTTATTCGATCGGGCGAGAGCGGTTCGATCCCATGCGCGGTTGGTTTACTGCGCTGTATGAGGTGTTGCTGGGCGCCTCGCAGGGCCCACGTTTTGGCGGCTTCATCGCGCTGTACGGCGTACCGGAAACCATCGCGCTAATCGATAAGGCGCTGGCCGGAGAGCTGGTCTGATTTGACCTGATACCGCTTGGGGCTACTCTTTCAACAGGAGGTGGTCCCATGCGCCGTTTATTGCTTGCCCTTTGCATAAGTGCCGGATTGGCCTCGGGCGCGTTTGCCCAAAGCGCCGAGATCGAGAAAAACATCGCGGCGCAGATTAAGGCGTTTGAGGCTGATGATTTTGCCACCGCCTTTACCTTTGCCAGCCCCAATATCCAGCAACTGTTTCAAACGCCCGAGAATTTCGGCGTCATGGTTAGGCGCGGCTATCCGATGGTCTGGCGTCCGGCGGAGGTTCGTTTTCTGGAATTGCGCGAGGTGGCCGGGGCGCTGTGGCAAAAAGTCATGATCACTGATGACGCTGGCAGGGTGCATATCCTGGACTATCAGATGGTGCAGATGGACAACGGTTGGAAGATCAATGGCGTGCAATTGCTGGGCAATTCTGATCCGGCAGCTTGATGCAACACCACCGTCACGGTGATATGAGCGGCGGTTAATCCCTTTTCGGTACTCAGGCTTTTGCGTTCGGGGCGTGTGTCTCCGGGCACTGGGTTTATGCGCGCTGATGCGGCGCGATTGGGAAAGGGATTTCTATGAACAAGGCAATCACCGACGGTATCGTGTTCACGCCGCCTGCTTTCGCAAATGGTTTGAACGTGTGGTCCAGCGGCGACGGGACGCCCGGCTCGCCTACCTATGAGGGATCGGGCACCGGCGCATTTGTTCCGGCGGATGCGGATTTTGCGGGCTGTCTGGAAATCCTGAAAGTCAGCACCACCCAGCGCCTGCGTTACATGGGGCAGACGCCGTTGATGCCGGGCTGTTACCTGCAAATCAAGGCTCGGGTCAAAGCCATCAGCGGCCCGCTGCCCGAGGTACGTATCGCCGGATGGGCTGGCGGTGCCGGGGATGTTCAGGTTACCGGTGTGGTCGAGCAAGGCCCGGCCACGCAGCTTTCGGGCTATGGCACTGTGCACGAGATCACGGCCATAGTCGGCACCGGCCAGCGTCCTGGTGTAGACATGCCGTGGGGTGTGGAGGCGCTGTACGGGCATTTCGGCTTGGACATCGACGGTGCGAACGGGGCTGTGATCCGAGTAGATGATATCGAGATTTCGGATGTCACCGGCGTGTTCCTGCGCAATCTGATCAGTCTGGTCGATGTCCGCGATTTCGGCGCGGTCGGGGATGGCGTGGCGGATGACTCAGCTGCGTTCGAGACCGCGGATCAGGCTGCGAATGGTCGTCGTATTTTCGTGCCCGAGGGGACCTATCTGCTGGCGCAAAACACGTCGGTGGCATCCGAGATCGAATTTGAAGGCACCGTAACGATGCCGGATGACAAGATGCTGCTGCTGACCAAGAATTTTGATCTGCCGACCTATATCAATGCGTTTGGTGATGAAATGCGGGCCTTTAAAAAGGCGTTTCAGGCGTTGCTGAACAATTCTGACCATGAATCGCTGGATATGGGTGGGCGCAAGGTATCGGTAACCGAGCCCATCGATATGGCCGCTGCTGTTCCGAACCGGCAAACCGGATTCTCGACGCGCCGTGTGATCCGCAACGGACAGTTCGACGTCAAAAGCAGTACGGCCTGGGACACCGAAACCTTTACATCGGTCGCGACCTACAACCCGAACGATCCCACCCGGTTGGTGAACGTGGCGAATGTGGCCAATATTCCGGTTGGTTGTCTGGTACAGGGGAGCGGGGTCGGTCGCGAGATTTACGTGCGTTCGAAGAACGACGGCGCGGGTGAAATCACGCTCAGCGCGCCGCTCTACGATGCGTCTGGTACGCAGACATTCACGTTCCTGTCTTTCAAGTATCTGCTGGATTTCAGCGGTTTCAGCACGCTGCGCAAATTTGGAATGGAACAGATCGAATTCCAATGTAACGGCCGCAGCAGCGCGATCCGTCTGGCCCCGTCAGGCAGCACCTTTGCATTGGCGAACTGTTTTGTCAGCCGCCCCAAAGATCGCGGAATCACGTCTATCGGTAACGGTTGTCAGGGCATGTTGATCGATACGTGTCAATTCCTGTCCACCGAAGAATCCTTTAACGTCCCAGACCGTTCGTCGATCGCGCTAAACGCGACGGCCAACGACGTCAAACTGCGCCACAACCGGGCCGTACGGTTCCGCCATTTTGCGGTTCTGGGTGGCACCAACAACATGATCCTCGGCAATCACTTTTTTCAGGGCGACAGCATTCCACAAGGTGTACGCAGCCCTGGACTGGTCATGATCGGCACTTACAACAGCTCGACAATCTCGGGGAACTATATCGACAATTGCTCGATCCTGTGGACCAACGAACGGGACGCAGATCCGGTTTACACAACCGGGTTTTCCTTCAGCTCGATGGCCATTACCGACAATATCTTCTATTCCAGCGAGGCCCCGCCCTGGTTCACTTACCTCATTGTTCGTCCCCATGGTGCAGGACACTTCCTGAACGGTGTGATCGTGACCGGAAATAAGTTCCGCGCAACAAGCGGTGGTATCACGCGGGTGGAACGGGTGGATACCTCATTTGCCAGTATGAACAACTATGCGCATCGCAATGTGATGTTTGAAAGCAATACCTTTCACGGCGTTGACCAAAAAGTTGCGAACCCATTGCGGGTCAAGCATACGCAAGGAACCGCAGCGCAAGCCTGGTCCGTTCAGACAGCCGGAGAGCTGCCCTTCGGGGGCTATGCGCGTAGTTGCGACGCGGTTACGGCATTGGGAGCTTTGAGAAATACATTCGGCGCGGTGACCTATGCCACCCCCTATGTGCAGTTAGAACAAGGTGCGTCGAGAAACGCGATCAACCTGCGCTGGCCCGAGGCGGTCCGCGGAAAAGTCTCGACCCTCATTCGTATGGAAAGCTGACAACTGGGATGGCCACCCTTTTGCAGGGTGGCCATTTCACCGGTCTCAAAACTCTTCCCAAAGCGCGATTTTCAAACCCGTATCGTTGCGGGCATCGTTGCGTTCAAGGCCCAGCACCCAGGTGGGCCCTTTGTCGCGCGCACGGATCATGACCGAGGGCCTGGCCCTCCAAAATAACGAGTGTCCAGAGGTATAAGCCGTTTCCACCTGGATCAGAGGATTGAGCAATCGATCTGACGAAAGGCCCGCCGTGATATCCAGTTTGCGATAAACCGCGTCATGTGTGCGAATTTCCAGGGCCGTGTCGACCGCAACCCAACCGTTGCCCCAACCGGTTTGAAACCCTTTGCCATAGGACAGGGTCAGTTTGTACATCGCCCAGGCGTCCAGTTGCCTGTGGTGGGCACCGGCCCCGAACTCGGCCGCGAAACGCCCCCATTTGTTGAAATCGGCCACGGGAACCCGGGCAAACAACAGGGCGTGTCCGTAGAAATCCCGGCTTTGTTCGAAATCTACCCCGATTGTGAGGTTCGGCCTGTATCCGAATTCAGCATAAAGCGCCGTTTTGTAATCATAGCTGCCGTCACGGTCTTTGAATGCAGTGACCGAGGCCGCGGTGAACGCTGCGTCCTTCTCACGCAGCCATGCGCCGGACCAAGCCGGGGCTGCGGCAAGCAGCAATACCAGAAAAGCGAGAATCCGGAACATGCACGCAGTTTCCGCAAGCATGGTTAACGGTTGGTTAGTGTTTTGTTTGTTTTCTGGAAACCAATCCAAGGCGGCGTGTCGTTTAAGGAAACACAAGACCTTTCCAAATCATGTGTTAAGCTTGCAAAAGAAAAGGGAGATTCCAGATGCCGAAGATTTCCAAGACCGCGAGCGTCCAGACTGTCATCACCACTTTTGAGATGACACCGGGTACCTGCCACGATCTGTTGGATGCGTTGACCGACGCCTACGCCGAGTTTATCTCGAAACAGCCGGGATTTGTTTCCGCAGGGCTGCATGTGAACGATGCGCAGACGCGGATTGCCAACTATTCCCAATGGAACCGTCGTGAGGATTTTCTGGCAATGTTGCGAACGCCGGAAATGCGCGATCGCAATCGCAAGATCAACGAGATGTGTAAAAGCTTTGAGCCGGTGATGTATGACGTGGCCGAGACTTTTGGCAGTTCCTGACCTGCATCAAAGCCTTAATCGGTAAAATTGGGTATGGTGGCTGGAGAAAGTAGAGGCTCACCATGTATCACAACATTCTTGTTCCAATTTCATTTGATGCCGATCGGGATATCTCCGGCCCGCTGAAACTGGCCGAGATTTTGGCAACACCAGATGCTCAGGTGACACTGCTGCATGTGGTCGAGCATATTCCGAACTACGCGATTTCCTACATGCCGCCGGAATATCTGACCGCGGCCCGCAAGGCGGTCCAGGGCGAGCTGGATGAGTTGGCGGCCAAGCTGTCCAATGCGACGGGTGTGGTGATCGAAGGGCATTCCGGGCGCACCATTCTGGACTGGGCGGAATCCCACAAGCCTGACCTGATCATCATGGCCTCACACCGGCCTGGCATGCAGGATCTCTTGTTGGGCTCAACCACAAACCACGTGGTTCGTCACGCCGCCTGTGCGGTTCACGTGGTGCGCTGATCAGGCCGCAAATCGCTGGGGGCAAGGCGCCAGGCCTTGCCGAAACCTCCGTTCAGAACGGCGTCTGAAATGGCGAAACGCACAAAGCTGAAATCGGTGAAATCGACATAGAGTTTCGATTTGGGTCGCAAGGTCAGATACCGCGACCGCAAGCTGGCATGTTCGGCGTTTTCACGGGCAACGAACGTGGCTGTGGCATGCAATGTCAATCGGGGATGGGTCAGCGGGTCGCCAGTGTTACCGGGTTCTCCGATTAGCAACGCGCAGACCGGATTGGCACGCAAGGCGGCTGTATGATCCGCCAATGTCGAAATCAGGGTCATAGGGCTGCCCGCGTCATCCGTGGCCAGGGCGATGCGCGACACCGAAGGCACCCCTAAGTCCGGTCGCAAAGTGGCAAGCGCACCACAGGTTGCGCCCTCGATCAGATCACGAGTCAAACATCGGGCGGTCTCATCGACCGGGTGAAATGGGCTGGATTGGCTCATGATGTGCGTGCTTCTAGCTGTTTGAAACACGCAAAAGATACCCCCTATGCCCTCCCTGTGCGAGGGCTGGTTTACGGGTCAATTGGGGTCTCGGTTTCGCCACAAATCGAGGGTAACAGAGGGACATGCAGTTTAGAAAACCCACCCCTGAAACGGAATCTTCTGCCCCGAAGGTTTCGCGGCGTCAAAAACGGGCAGAGGCGCAGCGGAAACGCGCATTATCCCCGGTTCGAATTTTCCTCATGGTCCTGATGCTGCCGGTGACGATTATGGGTATCGTCGTGGGGGTTTATCTGCGGACGTCTGAGTATAGGCACGAAGAAGCTTTGCTTCACCTGATTGCCCTGGCCGGGTGCGGCGCGATTGAAACCATTGTGCCGGGGCCATTCGTTGAGGGCGGTCCTGGGTATCACCCGCGCAATGACCCCGATGGCGATGGTGTGGCCTGCGGAACGCAAAGGTCGATTTCCGGGCAGAGCGCAGTGCCGCAACCAGCTGAAACGCCCAGATCGCGGACAGTCGGCAACGCCAAATTCCTGCGGCCTTGACCCCAATTCTAACAGAATCCCCGTGACTGTGGTACACTCCGCCGGACGCGCCGTTTTGGCCGTCATTGGGGGATTTCGCCCAGATAGCGAGGAAAATCATGTTTGCACGTATTACTCAGTTCAAGATGAAGCCCGGAATGCGGGATGCGGCCGAGGCAAAGATGAACGAGCTTAAAGATCAGATTATGGGCATGGAAGGCATGCACAGCTTTACCAATGTCATGAATGAGGACGGTACCGGTTTTGTTGTGGCCGTGGTTCAAAGCGAGGAAACCTCGAACGCCAACGCCCCCAAAGTGGCGGCGCTTTGGGGACATTTTGCCGAATTCCTAGAAGGCCCGCCATCACCGGCCGGGTTCGACGTGGTTGTCCATTGGGATAAAGGATAGGTCCGCGTATTCAGGGCCAAATTTCTCAACTCTAGTACCAGACTTTTTCAGGAGGAATGTTCAATGAACTTTTCGAAATGCGCAGCTATGGCTTTGATCGCAAACCTGTTTTCCGGTGCGGCCATTGCCGACACATCCAAAGATTTCCTGACGGCGACCAAGGTGTCCCAGATTAAGGATATGGGCGCACAGCAAATGGACGGGGCGTCGATAGAAAAGATCGTCTCGGGGAAAACTCTCAAGAGTTCCAACTGGACCTTAACGTTTTAAAAAGACGGAAAACAGTCTTCAACGGCAAATGACGGATCATGGACAGACAAAGGCACGTGGTCGGTGAAAGGCAATGAACTCTGCCGGGAATCTGATACCTCTGGTAAGGGTGAACTCTGTTCGAAGGTCTATTTTATGGGCCGTGACCTGAGATTCACTGACGGCAAACGCAATTTGCATGATTGGTGGGTCAGCTACTAAACGCATGGCAAGAAAGTAAGCGAGAGGATTGATCTTCTCGCTTGCTTTCAGTTGATCCTGCAAGCCAAGATCGGGCCATGACCCGTAATGAATTCAACAGCTTTTGCGCCAGCCTCAAAGCCACCAGCCATGTGGTGCAATGGGGCAATGCGGATGTGTGGAAGGTGGGCGGCAAGGTCTTTGCGATCTGCGGTTGGAACGACGGGCGTGATGCGTTTACCTTCAAGGCCACCGATCTGGCTTTTGAGGTGCTGGGTGATGAGCCCGGCATCCGCCCAGCGCCTTATCTGGCCTCGCGGGGGATGAAGTGGCTGCAGGTCTATGAGGAACGCGGAATGAGCGATGCTTCCCTGCGCGAGCATATCGTGACGTCCTATGATCTGGTCGTGGCCAAGCTGACCAAGAAGGCGCGGGCCGAATTGGGCGTCTAACCTTTCATCGCGTGCAGCAATTCCAGCAGACGTTTTCGGTCGTCATCATCGGCGTAATCTCCGATCGCCAGACGCTGGGCGATGTTCAGGCGCAGGCGTTCGTGCTGGGTACGCACTTCTTCTCCGGCGGTTTCTGCCAGAGTTTTCATAATCGCCGCTACGGCCTGCTGGCGCTTGGTGGTGGGGTTGGCGATGTAATCGACAAGGCTCTGCTGCCCGGAATCGAGGATGTTTTCGGCCAGATCGCGCAACTGCTCACCATTGGGCAACAGCGGGGTCGGGGCGTTCTCGGGCGGCAGGATTTCCGGCACGCTGCGCGGGGTCTCTGCCAGCGCATTTGCGCCGTCAACGAAGGCCTCGGTGATCATACGGGTGATCTTGATCGCGCGCGGGTCCTTGAACAGGGCCGAGGCGATGGCCACACCGTAATCGGTATAGACCCACGGATTGACCCGCCGTCCGCCACGGCCCTTGGGTTTTGAGATCACATTCTGTGATTGCAAATCGGCGACCTCGGCATCGGTCAGCTGAAAGCGGTAGCCCTCGAACAGGTCCTTGTTGCGCGAGACGGCCTGATTGAAGGCGCTGACGGACTTTCCATAGAACTGCGCCAGATCCTCGGCCAGCACCACGCGAGTGCCGCGCACCCGGTGAATGGCGTTTTGGACCTCATGGGTGCTGGGCAGGCTTTTGGGGTTCGTCATGGCAACCGTTTGGAATCACAATTTGTGATTTCAAACGTGGAGGAGTGCGCGCTGGGCTGCAAGGGTGGAGTGTGGGAGGCAGTGGCAATTCACCAGCCTTGCTCACAAGCAATAGCATAGGGCCAAAGCCTAGTGCATCTCAACACTACCGAGTTGGTATGGATGATCGGATGTCCATTGGAGCGAATGACCTCAAAAATGAGGTTACTTCGTGGATAAGGTCGCAACTCTCAAATCGCTGCCCCTCAATTACAAAGCGTAGGCCGCTGGAAACATTGGCGATTGAGTTTTCGTTATCAATCGGTCCGCCGCGGCCCCGAAGCTCTTGCTTCGCAAAAGGTATTCGAATTTTGTGCAGCTTTTTCTTCAGATCCTTAATCTCTGTTTGCTTTTCTACTGAGAAGCAACTCGAGTGTTGATCCATTGTTCTTAAAACTTCGTAAGAGCCTAGGACCCATAGCCAAAACAAATCATAGTATTCACTCAAGTCGCCGCCTTTAATGTCTTCTGGCCAACCTTGACTTAAGCTGCAAAGCTTTTGTCCTACTCTTTGAAGGCTATCCGCTTGTATTAACGTATAGATTGAAAATCTCACCAGAGGCTTCTGCTGAGAGAAATCATCTATAGTTGTCATTCATCGCTTCCTTCTCTTCACATTCCCGCCCCGCTGCCCAGGCCGTCCTGCCGTTGAGCGTCCGCGCGATTTCACCGCGTCTTCCGAGGCTTTCTCAACTGCCCATTGACGCGCCATCGGGTCGTCGGCAACGGCCAGATCGACCGCTTCCAGACGTTTGATCTCATCCCGGATATTGGCGGCCTCTTCGAATTCCAGGTTCTCGGCGGCCTTGCGCATTTGTTCGCGCAGACCGTCCAGATGGGCCTCGAGGTTGGCGCCGTGCATCGGTTTGTCGATGGTGGCGGTGACGCGGTTCATGTCGACGTCGCCTTCGTAGAGACCGGCCAGAACGTCTTCGACATTCTTCTTCACCGTTTCAGGGGTGATGCCGTGTTCCTCGTTATACGCGAGTTGCTTGGCGCGGCGGCGGTTGGTCTCGTTCAGGGCGCGTTCCATGGAACCGGTGACCTTGTCGGCATACATGATCACCCGGCCATCGGCGTTCCGCGCGGCGCGGCCGATGGTTTGAACCAGAGAGGTCTCGGACCGCAAGAAACCCTCTTTATCCGCGTCCAGAATGGCGACCAGCCCGCATTCGGGGATGTCGAGGCCTTCTCGCAGCAGGTTGATGCCGATCAGCACGTCGAACGCCCCCAGCCGCAGGTCACGCAGAATCTCGATACGTTCCAGCGTGTCGATGTCCGAGTGCATGTAGCGGACCTTGATGCCCTGTTCATGCAGGTATTCGGTCAGATCCTCTGCCATGCGTTTGGTCAGGGTCGTGACCAGCGTGCGGTAGCCATCGGCGGCCACCTTGCGCACCTCGTCCAGCAGGTCGTCCACCTGCATAGATACAGGGCGGACTTCGACCTCAGGGTCCAGCAGGCCGGTGGGGCGGATCACCTGTTCGGTGAAGACGCCGCCGGTCTGTTCAATCTCCCATTTTGCCGGGGTGGCCGAGACAAACACGGATTGGGGGCGCATGGCGTCCCATTCCTCGAACTTCAGCGGTCGGTTGTCCATGCAGGAGGGCAGCCGGAACCCGTGTTCGGCCAGCGTGAACTTGCGGCGATAGTCACCCCGGTACATGCCGCCGATCTGCGGAACGCTGACGTGGGATTCGTCGGCAAAGACGATCGCGTTGTCGGGGATGAATTCGAACAGGGTTGGGGGCGGCTCGCCCGGTGCGCGACCGGTCAGATAGCGTGAATAGTTCTCGATTCCGTTGCAGACGCCGGTGGCCTCAAGCATCTCCAGATCGAAATTGGTGCGC
Organism: Ruegeria sp. BI7; assembly: GCF_056537925.1. Classification (NCBI taxonomy): domain Bacteria; kingdom Pseudomonadati; phylum Pseudomonadota; class Alphaproteobacteria; order Rhodobacterales; family Roseobacteraceae; genus Ruegeria; species Ruegeria sp. BI7. The sequence goes on along the minus strand of NZ_JBQFSK010000004.1, from coordinate 46,766 downwards.
TGTTCCAGCCGCTGCGCTTCCAGCAATTTGCCCTCGCCCACCAGTTGATCCAGACGGATGCGGAGTTCTTTTTTGATGCCAATGATGGCCTGCTGCATGGTCGGTTTCGGCGTCACATAATGCGAGTTCGCATAGACACGCACCTGTTCCATCGTAGCGGCGCGTTCGCCGGTCAGCGGGTCGAATTCGGTAATGGTCTCCAGTTCCTCGCCAAAGAACGAGAATTTCCAGGCGCGATCCTCAAGGTGGGCGGGCCAGATTTCCAAGGAATCGCCGCGTACCCGGAAAGACCCGCGCTGAAACGCTTGATCGTTGCGGCGGTATTGCTGGGCGACCAGATCGGCCATCACCTGCCGTTGGTCGTATTCGTTGCCGACCTTTAGGTCTTGCGTCATCGCCCCATAGGTTTCGACCGAACCAATACCATAGATGCAGGAAACCGAGGCGACGATGATCACATCGTCCCGCTCTAACAGTGCCCGCGTGGCTGAGTGGCGCATCCTGTCGATCTGTTCGTTAATCTGGGATTCTTTCTCGATGTAGGTGTCCGATCGCGCCACGTAGGCCTCGGGCTGGTAGTAGTCATAGTAGGACACGAAATACTCGACCGAGTTCTCGGGGAAGAAGCCTTTGAATTCGCCATACAACTGCGCTGCCAGCGTCTTATTGGGTGCAAGGATGATAGCCGGGCGCTGGGTCTCCTCGATCACCTTGGCCATGGTAAAGGTCTTGCCCGTCCCCGTCGCGCCCAGCAGAACCTGATCGCGTTCACCGTCCATCACACCCCCGGCCAGCTCCTTGATGGCCGTTGGTTGGTCACCCGCTGGTGCGAACTCGGTATGCATAACGAATTCCTTGCCGCCTTCCAGCTTCAGGCGGGCGCGGACATCCTCGGCATTCATCTGGGTCTTGTCGGAATGAGCATAGGCCATAGGGGGAGATTCCTTTCGCGCCTGATTTTGATCTGTTTTTGTTCTTGTTCAAGGGGGCATTTCCAAATGCCGAAATTGCGACAATTGCGGACTTGTCCGCGCCGCCTGCCTGACGCATAAACATCCCTATCCAAATGAGTACGGAGAGGCGACATGCGCGCACGGATTTACCAGCCCGCAAGAAATGCAATGACCTCGGGAATGGCCAAGACCCGCAAGTGGGTTTTGGAATACGCCCCCGCGTCATCGCGCGAGGTTGATCCGCTGATGGGCTGGACCTCGTCCAACGACACGCAGACCCAGGTGCGCCTGAAGTTCGACACCAAGGAAGAGGCGTTGGATTACGCCAAGGACAACGGGATTGATGCGCAGGTCAGCGAACCGCATAAGCGCAAGCCCAACGTACGCGCGGGTGGGTATGGTGAAAACTTCGCCCCGGGTCGTCGGGCACCCTGGACCCATTGACCGAAACCCTTGGAATGATCGACATCCGCGAAGTGGATCCCGGAGCGCAGGACATGCGCCCGATCATTCAAGCGCATTTGGCCCATAGCTGGGATGCCACGCCCCAGACCTCGAACCACACCCTGGACGTCGATGCATTGCGAGAGCCCGGCATTCGATTCTGGGCATTGTATGAAGCGGGTAAACCGCTGGGATGCGGAGCGCTTAAAGCCTTGCCCGATGGCACCTCTGAGGTGAAATCAGTGCATGTCGTGACCGCCGCCCGTGGCCGTGGTCTGGCGCGAGTGATCATGACCTACCTGGCTGACCTTGCCCGTTCAGAAGGTGTGACGGCCCTGGTGCTGGAAACTGGGGCGGAACATCTGACGGAATATGATGCCGCGCGCAAACTCTATGAGGCGCTGGGATATACCTATTGCGGACCGATATTTGGGTATGAGGCCGACCCGAACAGCGCCTTCATGCGCTTGGGTCTTGAACCCCGCCCGTAAAAACCGCAAGAAGGGCGCAGCGGTCCCTTAGCTCAACTGGATAGAGCAGCTGACTTCTAATCAGCAGGTTGAGGGTTCGAGTCCTTCAGGGATCGCCATTTCACCAAATCATCGAAATACCAAAGAAAGAAATCTTGAACACGTCCGTTGTCGCTGTACCAAGGTCGGTCGCAATTGTTGGAGATTACTTGGATTTCAGTGGGAAGGTGCTTTGCCATGATTTCGACCCGTGTTGCACTAGCGGGCAACGATACGTTCAAGTTCCGAGCGGTCAACTTTAGATGCGTGGCGTTTGTCCATGGGGATTTTGTGAACTGAAATCACATTGGGCACGCCAAATTCAGACGCGAATTTACGCCAATCCTGAAGGTGATCACGCCGCCCTTCGACGCATAGCGTCGGTCCGGTCCCAGTGTTGATCAACGCACAGCGCGCAACACCCGGCCATTGTCTTGCCGCGACTTCAATCGCAAAGGGAAAGAGCAGGCCCGATTTCACTTCTATTTCAGACCCCACCCGACCCCACAACCACAAGCGTCCCTCTTCATCCAACGTGCCGGCGTCTCCGGTGCGATGCCAGATGACGGCGCCTTCTTTGATTTTGTTTTCGTCCGAATGTGCGGGATCAAGATAGCCGTCATTCACGTGCGCCCCGGCGACCTGTATCTCGTTGTCGCAGATGCGGAGTATGATTTCAGGAACCGGATACCCCACAAGTAGACCTTTCCCTTCGGCCATCTGTCGGTGATCGTGTTCCGAGATATCTGTGGCATCAAGGTGGGCAATCGGCTCAGCCTCGGTCGATCCATAGACACAAACCACGGAAAGCCCCTTTCGGGTTCGCAACGTGTCGACAAGGTCCGGAAAAACGGGACCGCCACCGGTGAAGACCGTGTTCAATTGTCCGGTATTTTGGGTTTGGGTCAGTTTTTCGCAAATAGAGGGTGGAATGAGGGCACGGGTGACCTGCTGCTTTTGAATCCAGCCCGCCAAGTGGGTGGGCGCAAGGCGGTCAAGCTTGCTCAGCCGCCAGTTTGGCATAACGGTGGTGCGCCCTGCGGCCAGGTTGATCAGGGTGAACACCGGAAAGGACACCAAATCCCTTTCGGCCTTGTCGCTTTCTAGAAGGGGCGCAATGGCGTCGTGTTGCGCCATTAAAAACGCATGCGAGCGCGGGATGGCCTTGGGCTGGCCTGTCGTTCCGGAGGTGAATGAGATCAAGGCTGTGTCATCCGCCCGAATCTGATGATTGGGCGGCGAGCCAGGGCCTTTATTGGGTGTCAGAAGACGCAGCCTCCAAAGCTCTGGAATTAGAAACTTGAGCAAAAAGTACGCGCCCGCTGCGCAGAACGCCTTGGGCGAAGTGGCCCGTGCAGCGTGGCGCAAACCGGCCAGTCCTATTGCCGGTTCCGGCAGCACGACGGTTGCACCCAACGACCACAGGGCCGCCAGGCTTGCATATAGGTCTGCGTCGACGGGCATTGCCAGCAATACGCGGTCTCCTGGCCTGATACCTTTTGCGTGCCATCGGCCCGCCAGTTTCTGCATGCGAAAGTGCAGTTGCTGAAAACTGATCTGGCGGCCTTTGCCGTCCACTATGGCGGTTCTGTTCGGAAACCGTTCAACCGCAGCAGCAAAATGTGCTATCAAATCAGCCATTCAGCTTACGTCCAAGCAGAGAGTATCGCCGGAATATAGTCGCCCCTTCTGCCGCACTGCGATCAGCGGACTTATTGTCGTCGTGAATCAGGGCATGGATGGCAGTGTTGCACCCCATCTCTGCAGCCGCTTTGTGAAACCTGTGGGCCAGATGCCGCCCTGCGCCCGGTTCCAGGCTTGCATAGGTTTTGAGGATCGCGGAACTGGGGGTGGGCCCTTCGGCATAGTTGGGAATGCCGAACAGAAAACCCGCCAAATTGCCATCGTGGCGACGCGCAAACAGGATCAGTTCACGCTTCATCATCGGCACGACAGGCAGGTACATGGCTAGGAACTCGGACTCGGAAATCGGTTTGTAAAACGCGTTTTCTGAAAACGCCTGTGCAGACAGCGCGAACACCTGGCGAAACAAGCCCTCGGGATCATTTCCATCCCACGCTTCCACCTCAAAACCATCGTTTTCAGGCGGTGCCACTGTGTCGGTATCCTCCAACTCTACACGGGCCGAGAAATACCGGCTGATTTCGCAAAAACCCGCGGACCGGAAGACTTCAGGTTCATGCGCTTTGTTGGTCGGTTCCATCAGGAACGGAGAGGAACCGTCGCTGTAGGAGACGAAACGGTAACTGTGCCAGGTGTCCCCCGACATCGGCCCAATGACCCGGTCGATGCCTGCGTTTCTGACCAGTTCTATACCCGTATCCAGAATTTCGGCACCGGCTTCGGGTGATTTGCATGAAAAGTCACCGAATGTTGCCGCTTGTACGCCCTCCCAATTGGGGCCGTTCAGGTAAACGGTCAGCTTCGCATCAGCGGTTTTGATTGTCTCTTTGATCATGACGCGACTCCGGCAAAAAAACCAGCACCGATCGATCCCGCAACGGAGTACGCGTAATAGATCAACGGAAGGGCAAGGGCCAATACTGTTAACCTCAGCACCCGATCTTTTTCAAACCACTGCGGTCTGATCCACGGTACGGCCGTCACGCAGATTAAAGAAAGCAGCGCCAGAATTGTCAGCGGTTCGGCCCAGCGTGCAGGTTCCGGGTTCAGCGCAGTAGCAAAGTGTCTGACTAAGAATAATGTTGTGGCCACCACAAGGATCGCAAGGATTTTGCCTCGCAGCGCCAGAACGCTGAACCCCATGGCCAGCCCCATCGCACTTAGGCCATAAAATGATACGGCATTCCACCCGGTCGCATTGCCAAGCGCCAGCCATCCGAAACTGAACAACCCCAGAGACGCCACGACATCTAGATCCGGGTATTTGCTGTCACAGGGGGTCGATATCCGTGCCCAAAGATGCGTCGCTAGTACCAAAATAGGCAGGACCGCATTTTGAAGTGCAGTGACCGCCAGCAAGAGGAAAACGGTGATGACGTAAACCCGTGTGGCATGTTTGGTAAGACCCAGCCTTGCGCCCAGGATGCTGAAACTGCCGAGCGAGGCCAGAAAAACCAAGGCTATGGTCGCCAACTCAATCAAGGAACTGTCGAAGTGTACGCTCAGAAAAATCAGGAGGCCAAGTGGGAGGAACAGGTTGTCAAAACCCCGCCAGCTTTGGGCCTCGACCAGGGTTCCAAACGCAGCAACCATAACGCAGAGCATAAGGGTGTTCGCCGGTGGCAAGGCGGCCATGAACAGAAAACAGACGATCGCGATCAGCATCGTAACCACGAAAAAAACGACCGATCCCTCGACGCTTTTCTCACCATCCTCGACAATGAACCGCTGCGTTCCATACGCGGTTCCGGCCAGCGCGGCGGCGGCGTCTGCCAAGGTCAGAACCGCAATCGGCAAGATGTAGAACAACAGGTTGTCTCCGGCCAGCAGGAAGCAAAGCCCCACCGACAACGCGAGCAGGAAGTCACCATAGGATGTTCGCTCCACCCCATGCAGGGTCGCGCCAAGACCTTTCGAAAAACGAGGAAGACGCAAGACAAGCATCACAAGCATTGTGGCGGCGATCAGCATGTAAACCGGCCAGCGGTCGGGAAAGATCCAGGGCAGCAGCAACGCAAAGAGCCCCGTGCTTACATGCATCAGTTTCCGCTGCACTTCGGCGTTCAGCCCTGCAGCTTTGGCCAGGTGGCGGACGACCATCATCACGCCGAGCAATGCCAAAACCGACCCTGCCGCCAGCAATATCTGCATGAGAACGGTCAAGGCCGAACCTCTTCGACCACGAAATCCGAATAGAAGAAGGCCAGATCGAGGGCCTTCTGCTGTGTTTCGATTTCGGTCAGGGTTTCAATCCTGTCCCGGTAATCCGCTGGTACACGGCGCGGCGCCATCATGTTCCAATAGACCAATCGTGCATTTGGCTCTGCCGCACTCAGGATCGCCCCATAGACCTGCTTGAACGTTTCAGGGGACATGTATTCGAAAATGTCGGACAGGTTGAACCCGCTGGCCTTTTCGCCCGTCGAGATGAAGGCCTCGAGCGAGCCAAGGCGAATATCCAGGCGATCCAATCGGGACCGGACAGTTTCATAATGTTCCGGACGCCACGCCATCGGCAATGCGTCGCCATGGGTGCCCTTTAGAATCCAGTGCAGATAGGGGTTTTGCGATGGATCGGTCGCGACCCCGGCATGGCGCAGTCGGCGAGCAACATGTTGGGCCGGGCTTCCATCCACGTGGTCGAAAAAAGCGCTGTCCCGCCCCATCCGCCCCATCACGAATCGCGAGAAGAAAGTGTTCAGCAACAACCGCCATCGGAATGTGTTGAACCGCGTGTCGAAAAAAACCTCGCGTGCGTCGGGGGTTCGGGGGGTGAACACGTCGTCGACGGTGCGGCGCGAATGGACCAGCGGTAACAGCCAGGTTCGAAAGATGCGAAAATACCGCTCGAACTTACCGACGCCGCCGATGCCGTGTCTGTCTACTTCGGACGCAAGGGTCTGCCAGAAGGCGTGTGTTTCCGCATCGGTTTCTTCTAACACCCGGTTCAGCAAAGCAAGTCGCCGCTTGCTTGGGCGTGAGCCTGTCAACTCAATGAACTCTGAATGCGTCAGCACCTTATACGCCGCGATCCTGAGCTTGAGGCAGGCGATCTGAGCCGGGGACAAATCCAGCACCACAACACGCGCGGGATCGAGTGTCAGCATGGCCAGCGCATTGTCTCCGGCCGAACATATCGACACCAGTGTCCGCCCCGTGCAATCACCCAATGCGGCGGTCAGGACGCCCGCATCCTCCCACAGTTGGGCGTACCGGATATGGTCGAAATCCGCCTTTTCTTCGATTTCACTGCTACGCATCGCACCGCTCCACTGCGCCGCTTGCCCCGTCGACAGACAGTACTTCTCCGTCTTTAATCCATTGTGTGGCCCCTTTTAGGCCAACAACGCAGGGGATACCCAATTCGCGCGCCACAATGGCCGAGTGGGACAACAAGCTGCCACGTTCGACAACGATGGCAGAGGCGTTCGAGAAAACGGCGATCCAGCCTGGATCGGTGTGGCGGGCGACCAGTACTTCGCCGGGGTTCAGCGCCTCGGTCCGAGGATCGCGGATCACCCGCGCACGTGCTTTGACCTGACCCGCGGAACAGCCCGTTCCGTACTTTGTCCGTGTGGCATCTGCTTCGGCCTCAATCGAATCAGACCAGACAGGCGCGATGGCAGGACCTTGGATTTCAATCCGTTCGGGTGGATCGGGGCGTTGGGATGAGGCCGCATCTTCGGCTTTGCGTCGTGCAACGATGCCTTTCAGGTCAGGCGACAGGTTGAACCCCTCGACCGCGCCAAGGACTTCATGCGTTGTTAGAAAGAACACATCTCTTGGTGTTTCAAGCAAGTCGCGCGCGGCAAATTCCCGACCGATCCCCAAAAACACACGGCGCGCATAGCCAAAGATGCGCGTGCGTTCAAAGCGCAGGTTTTCGCGGTCGCGCACACGCGCCTTGGTCCAACCCAAAATCCATTTCGCAACATGTCGCTTGATCGGGCTCGCTGGGAACAGTGCCTTCCAATCCGGTTCACGGCCTTCCTGACGCCCGCCGGGAGGATGATCGGCGCAGGCGGCAATTGCCAGCAACAGGCTTGTCGGGTCGTCTTGCAGAGGGATGCTTTCCAGCTTTAGCTCTTCGGTGCATCGGTCTCCGAATTTCTCAAGATAGGATTCAACTTCAGCCTCGATCTGTGGGTGCGCGGACAAAACGGACAGCCGCGCGTCAGCTTTCAACTGTTCCGTGATACCGGCGGTGCGCACCAGATGACCGATCCGGGCAATGCGCTGCGCAGGTTCGGCTGACACGATGTCACCCTGGCCAATCATCAGGTCATTATGCAGCGTCAGGCCGTCTTCACCAAGCCACCTTTGCAGCAGGTTGCGCGACCCGCCAAATGCAATCATGCACAGAAAATCATTGATCAATGGGGCATCCCACCGATCCAGCAGGGTGCTTTCGATGCGGCGGTATTCGGCTGCAAGCTGGGTCGCATTAGACGCATCTACGTCCAGCCCCGCCTGCAATACCCCGTTCAGCCTGTCATAAAAGCTTCGCCGCGTCCGTGGCAGGCAGATGGCCTGCCAGATCAGCCCGGCCGCGACCTTGCCCAGCTTTGCGTATTCCACAATCCTGCGCCAACCAACCGAGGGTGGTGGGGCAAGGGCATCCGTGACCTCGCGCGGCATGGGTTCCGACACGCCCATCATCGTTTCCATATAGTTGCGGTTCAGCGAAAACCCCGGCAACAGGGCCAAGGCCCGATACCAGTTGATCAGGTTGTAATAGGCACGCCCATCCACGCGCCCGAGCAAATTGTCGAACACCGTTGGATTCTGGTCGACCGTACGCTTGGAGACGCCCAACAACCTGACAAACGCGCGGTAGACTTGAGCATACACGTGCAGAGCAAAGGAATAGGTCAGCGGGCTAACGATACCGGGATAGCTTTCGACAATGTTCGAGTTGTCGAAAATCGTCAGCGTTGTGTCGGCCAAGGCCGCGGGGCGCAATGGCGTTGTGATTGGTCGGGCCTGCAGAATATGAAGCCCCTGTGCATCAATGGCCCATTCAATATCCTGGGGCGATCCGAAAAGCTCTTCGGCTTTACGCGCGAGGGCGGCAATGGACTGCGCGTCACTCACCGTTAAATACTCAGGCTTATCCGGTGCGCTTTCAGGTGCGTCATCCGCGCCTATGATCCAATCTTCCCCGTCCGTCTCACCAGAAACCAACTGCTCAGCCAGACCATCAATTGCCGAAATTACGACCACACCGCGACGACCGCTAACCGGGTCGGCGGAAAATGCGACACCTGCAGATTTTGGATTAATCATGCGCTGTACGATGATCGCGGGTCCTTCGGCCTCGCCCCCGGATTTGACCGCGCGGTATGTCTCGACCGTCTCAGAGAAGCCGGAATGCCAGACCTTTTTGGCCGCTTTCAAAACAGAGCCGCCCGAAACGTTCAGAACCGTTTCATATTGTCCCGCATGGCTGTGTTCCACACCATCTTCGGCCTTACCAGAGCTACGAACCGCGTAAGGCCCGGTTCCGAGTGTTTTCATCGCGGCAGTCAAAGCCGATTGCAGACCGTTTTGAGCAATGGGACCGGACTTCCCCATACGGAATGCATCGCTGGTAATGACAAAAAATGCGGGCGGGGCAAAACCATGCTGCGTAAGATGCGATAAAGCAGCTGCCTTGCCCCCTACAACGGAAACACCGTTTGCATCCGATTGGGCGACGATGAAGGTCATGTAAGCGCTCCGATCAGGTACGGAAGGAAACCAGCTGTGGCGTAGCAGAAAAACACCCATAGGCCGGCGATTGTGTCCATCCGGTCCTGGGCTTTCACTGTCGGCGCCTGAACATAGCGTTTTGCTGCCAGACAACAGGGGATCAGGGCCAACCCGCCGATCACGGCGCTTAACCAACCAACGCCGGTTGCAGCACCTGTGCCCACAAGCAGCGCATAGGATATTAAAACGCAACCCACCCAGATGCGCCCTGCCTGAGGCGGGCCCCATAACCCGGAATAGGTGTCGACGCCGGTGATCTCATTTTCGGGTGCCCACAATTTGCGGCCAATCTCAAGCACACACCCGTTCACGAAGGACAGCGCCAGAAACAACCACAGGAAGGGTGCCGCCTGACCTTTTGGCAGCCATTCGATGCCGGTCAGCAGCAAATCGATCAGAGGCATGATTGCCATATGGCTTAGCAGGTACAGGACCGGTCGTGCCTTCAACCAGGCGGGCGCGCCAAATTCGACGGTCATTGCCCCAAGCCAGATCCAGACTAAACCCAATAGCCACAAGACCGGCGGGTACCACAGCCAGGCGGCGGCAACAGACAAAGGCACGGTCAACAGGCCCCAGCCCAATACTTCTCGCTTGGATACCAGACCACGTGGAATTGGCCTGCCGGGCCGGTAACGTCGGTCATCCTCAGCGTCTTTGAATTCGTCACAGACCCGCATCTGGAAAAACAGCGCCATGGCAAGGACAAAACCGGCGGCAAATGCAGGCCATTCCGGCAGGGGGCTATCCGCCAGACGGGCGGACACACATATACTGGCCGCAGAAAACACAAGCAGCAGGGGCACGGTTTTCTTCAGCGGAAATCGCTCAGTCTGATAAATCCAGAAGCGGCTTTGAAAGCTCATCTTTGGCGGGCCAGACTTTCATGAGCGCGGGTAAAATGCCCTGCCGCGATCGCCGCGACGATGGATATTTCCCCACACAGGCAGGTTGCCGCGGCCACCTCAGCCAACGCTGTGCCACACCCGTTGCCCTTAAGGCCGAGTATATTCAGGGCCGCAATCTGGCTTGGCAACCCGGTGCCGCCCCCTACTGATCCAACCAAAATGTTTGGCAACGTCACCGAACAGAATAGATCATCACCCCTTGGCTCCATTCTTGTGACGCCCATCGCACTTTCGGCCACGCAAGCCGCGTCCTGGCCGGTTGCTATGTAAAACGCGGCCAGCCCGTTGGCATAATGCGCCTGTGCGCCAAACTGACCCGACAGATGCGCACCCAGATTGGCGACACGCCCATAGGCCAACATCGCCTCGACCGTTGTGCCCAGCGTCTTTTCGACAATTTCAGCAGGAAGTGTGACCGAGGCGCTAACCTTTCGTCCGCGCCCTGTCACCAGCCCAAGCGCCGAAGCTTTCTTGTCACCTGAGAAATTCCCTTCGACATACCAGTTCTCGAACTCGACCGGACAGTTATCTGCAATTTCATGGCACATCGCGTCGGTGGCAATGGTCACCATGTTCTGTCCGGCTGCATCGCCGGTGGTGTATCGGCAGATCAGGAACACGACGTTGGTGTCTATGAACGGCTCCAGCGAAACTAGCTTGCCGTGGCCGGTGGTCGCCTCGGCCGCGGATTTGAGCATTTCGACATTTGAAACCACCCAATCCACGAATTGCCCGGCCTTTAGCAGGCTTTCAAACACAAAAGCCGGAGTGCGCAGCACCCCTTCGTACAAAACAGCCGTGCTGATACCACCAGACCGGGTGGCGGCATAGGCACCCCGGGCATATGAGGCGACCAACGCCGCCTCGGTTGTGGCGAGGGGAACGTGGAAATCCCCGTTTGCGTTCATTCCGTTCAAACGCAACGGCCCAATAACTCCAACAGGAAGCTTAACCGTCCCAATGAAATTTTCGATATTGGCACTGTAAATTTCTGCGGCGTCAAGCGTTGCAGGGTCCGCAATCTGCGCCTGATCTTCATCACCTGCGGTTGGTTTCAGCTTTTCCCAAAACCGCACAACCATTTCAGGGGTTGTCTTGCGCGATGGTCGCAAGGTCGCAAATTCGGCGTCGTTTGACGCCATCTGCTGCGGTATCTGATCGGCATCAAATCGAGCCTTGATGCGATGAAGCATCTCACGAACGTGAAACGGAATTATCAAAAGTACGCTCCGGTATCTGTCCCGCAAAAACTATTGCAGATGCAAATCAATGTGTCTGCACGTTACCAAAAGGTCCGCCGATATCCAGCCATATCTCCTTGAATCGAAAGGACCCCAACCGTGCGGCAGTGGATATGTTTGATTGCACTATGCGTGCTTACATGTGCATCGCCGCGTCGGGCCTGGGCCGAAAATCGACGCAACCGTGTCGCAAATTTCTATAGGATGTGCGCTTTGACCGACGGTGCGGTTCCCTAAAACTTGGTTTCTTCCGCGGATCATCACGGTTCTGGATCATTCCAACGGAGGAGACCCAAATGTCTGCGAATGAAGAACACATAAGACAGCCAAGTCTGGGGCTGGCGCTTGTACCAATTGTGCTGACCCTTTTCGTGCTTGGCCTGCAGCTTTTCTATTTTGGCGACTTTACCCCGCATATTCCGCTGGCCTTCGGGATCGCGATTACTGGGATCGTCGGTCTTATGCTTGGGCACAAATGGCCCAGCATCGAAGAGGGCGTATTCCACGTCATCAATATTTCACTACCGTCTGTTTCGATTCTGATCACGGTTGGCATGATCATTGGTGTGTGGATCGCAAGCGGCACGGTTCCGACACTGATCTATTATGGTCTGAAGATACTGTCGCCTGAGCTGTTTCTGGCTGCGGGTATGGTGTTGTGTTCCATCGTCTCTGTCTCGCTGGGCACCTCCTGGGGAACGACGGGCACTGTCGGGCTGGCCCTGATGGGCATCGGCGCCGGGTTTGGTATCCCGATGTATTGGACGGCTGGCGCGGTCGTCTCAGGTGCTTTCTTCGGCGACAAGATCTCACCTTTGTCAGACACGACGAACCTGGCACCCGCCGTGACAGGCACCAATCTGTTCGATCATATCCGGAACATGTTACCCACCACGGTTCCGTCCATGTTGATTGCGCTGGTGATCTACTTTGTTGTCGGTTTTACGTTGATCGACACATCGCAAGTGTCGTTTGATCGCATCCATGCCATCACAACCGCACTGGATGAGGCATTCTGGATTTCCCCGATCATGTTGTTCCCGGCGGTTCTGGTCATCGTTCTGGCGGTTATGAAACAGCCTCCGATCCCGTCGCTGTTTGCAGGGGCCGTCGTTGGTGGCATCATGGCCATCTTTTGCCAGGGTGCGGGTCTGCACGAAACGTTCACCTTCGCCAACAGCGGATATTCCATTGATACCGGCGTTCCCGAAATCGACCCGCTGCTGAACCGTGGCGGTATTCAGTCGATGATGTGGACCATCTCGCTGGTGCTGCTTGCCTTGGGGTTTGGCGGCGCGTTGGAGCGCGTTGGCTGCCTTCAGGCGATCATCAATGTGGTCATCTCGAAGGTGAAGACCTTCGCGGGCATTCAGACCTCGGCCATTTTGACTTCGGTGGCGACAAACACCGTTGCGGGTGACCCTTATCTTTCCATCGCCCTGCCGGGCCGCATGTATGCGCCTGTCTATCGGGCCATGGGGTATTCACCGTTGAACCTGTCACGCGCTGTCGAAGAAGGCGGTACCTTGGTCTCGCCCCTGATCCCCTGGAACGCCGGAGGCGCCTTTGTGATCACCGCACTTGGTCTTGGGATCGCAGACGGGAATTTTGAAAACCTGCTATACATTCCCCTTGCGTTTGCTTGCTGGCTGTCACCTGTCATCGGTATCTTTTATGCTATGACTGGGCTTTTCTCGCCCAAAGCCAGTGACGAGGAAATCCACGCTTGGGAAGCCAGCGGCGAGCCGGTTGCTGAGTGGCACGCCTGATCAACCTGCACCAACACCTTTGGGTGTTGGTGCGTTTCACCCATCTCGGTTGGTATTGGGAGGAAATAGAATGAGCCCCAAGAACTTCATCCCAAAAGGGGCGGCCAGTTTTCGCATAGACCATGACGGGCCAGCCAAAGAGATCTACTTCCTGCTTCTGCCGAAACTAACAATGCTGGCCTTTAGCGCAGCTGTCGAGCCGTTGAGGATCGCCAATCAGGTCACGAACAGAGAGCTCTACAAATGGTATCTGATCACCGAAGATGGAAACCCGGTTCAATGCTCAAACGGAATTGAAATCACCCCAGACACTGCACTGCAAAACCTACCGCGCCTATCAAGGATGTTCGTCTGCTCTGGCATAGAACCGGCAGAAAGCACCAATCCCAAGGTACTGTCGTGGATCAGTCGCCAGAAGGCCTTTGGCTGCAAGCTTGGTGGTATTTGCACCGGTGCATTTGCACTTGCCAAAGCCGGAGCGCTAACCGGAAAGCGGTTCACCTTACACTGGGAAAACCACCCAGCCTTTATCGAGCATTTTGAAGGGCTGGAACCTTCTGCAAACCTGTATGAAATCGACAATGAGCTTATGACATGCGGCGGCGGCAATGCCGCGACCGATATGATGCTGGATATGATCGAGTCTGATTTCGGAAAGGATTTGGCCGTCATCGTTTCCGACATGTGCATCCATTTTCGGTCGAACAACCGCAAAACCCTCCAGAAATCAGCCTTTTCGGTGGCTTTGGGTAGCCGCAACCAGTACCTGATCAACGCCATGCAGATCATGCATGAGAACCTGGAGGATCCGTTGGATATCTCGGAAATAGCAGAGGCTGTTCAGATATCACGCCGCCAGTTGGAGCGCCTGTTCCAGAAATATGTCGAAGTTTCACCTGTGCAGTTTTACATCGAATTGCGAGTTGCGCGCGCTTATGCACTGCTCAGCGAAACCGAATTGCCCGTTACCGAAATCGCTGCGGCCACGGGGTTTGGCAGTGCGACCCAGCTTACGGTGCGTTTCAAAAAGCGTTATGGCGAGGCGCCAACGTCCTTCAGACGAGGATGGTCGGAAAAGCGCGAATAATATCCGCCAGTTTCAGTCGATCCAGCCGGTCAAGTTTGTCCCTTGACCCTGGGCTGCGAACGCTCTAGGCCCTGTCGTCTTTGCTCAGACATCTCGGAGACATGCGCCATGGCCCCCAGCAGCCCGTGGATTGGCATTGATTTTGGCACGTCGAACTCGGCGGTGGCATATGTGGACGCGGGTGCACCCCGTTTGGTGCGGTTCGACGCCGCCGCCACGACCCTTCCCACAACCTTTTTCTTTGATTTCGAAACCCGCGAAACCCTGATCGGCGAGCCTGCTAATCAGGCATTGCTTGAAGGGTTGGAGGGGCGATTTATGCGCGCCCTCAAACGCGTGCTGGGCACCACGTTGATGCATGAAAAGCGCCAGATCCTGAACCAGAGGGTGACTTTCGTCGAGATTATCGGATCTTTCTTGCGCAGGCTTCGAGAGCGGGCCGAGGCCGAGCGTGGCGTGTCTTGCACCCGCGTGGTCTCGGGACGGCCCGTGGTATTTCATGGCTCGGGCGATCCGCGCGAGGCGCAGGCCGAGGCTGATTTGTACGCGTGTTATGAGACCGCCGGATTTACCGACATCCGGTTCTGTCCCGAGCCCGCCGCGGCTGCCATTGCGAACGGTGCGGCCGGGCCAGATGACACGGTTGGATTGGTTGTGGATATCGGTGGCGGAACGTCAGATTTTTCGGTTTTCCGCACTAGGTCCGCAGAGGTCGAGATTCTGGCCAACCACGGGGTACGAATTGGCGGTACGGATTTTGATCGTACAATAAGCATCAATCAGGTCATGCCCCTGTTGGGCAAAGGGTCGATGGTTCGAGATGTTTTTGGCAAAGGCATGTCGCAGACGCCCAACGCGATCTTCAATGACCTTGCGACTTGGGAAATGATCCCCTTTCTGTACACGGCCCAGAACCGCCGCATGGTGGGCGATATGCTGAAGCTGGCCGAGTCCCCCAATCGGTTAGCGCGGCTTGCAACAGTGCTTGAACACGAATTGGGTCACGAACTGGCCTTTGCGGTGGAGCGCGGAAAAATAGCCGTGAACTCAGGGGCGAATGATCCGGCCATCACGCTGAACATGCTCGAGACGGGGTTGACCGCGCAACTCAGTGATGTGTTGGTGGCCGAAAGCCTTGCCGCGTATGCCGCGCAGTTGGACACGGGGGCACGCGAAGTTCTGCGCCAGGCTGATCTGACTGCACAGCAGATCGACCGCGTCGTCTATGTAGGGGGTTCTAGCCTGATGGGCGTCGTGCCCGAAACGATGCGTGGCGTTTTCCCTTCGGCCGAGCATTCCTTTGCCTCTGTCTTTACCGCCGTGGCCGAGGGGCTGGCTCTGGTGGCAGCGCAAGAGCGCGGGTAGGGCAAAGATCGCACCACTTGAAATGGACGGCGGTTTACTGGGGCCCGCTCACGTGGGGCGGAGCCCTTTAAGCCTCATCGTATCAAGTAAGTTGAAAAATATCTTGCAACCGGTTGCAAAGAAAATCATGGTATCCTCGAATTAAAGAATCGGGAGGCCTGCATGCTCAGAATCGGATTGCTTGGTGCCGGACGCATTGGTCGCGTACATGCACAGGCCATCGCTGCGCATTCGCAAAGCCAGCTGTGCGCTGTCTCTGACGCGATTTCCGATGCGGCTGAAAGCCTTGCCACTGAACAGGGGGCGACGGCGCGCGACTCGATGGAGATCATAGCGGACCCGTCTATTGATGCGGTCCTGATCGCGACGCCGACTGACACCCATTCTGACCTGATCGAGGCCGCTACGCTGGCGGGCAAGGCCGTTCTGTGTGAAAAACCCGTCGATCTCAGCCTAGAACGGGCACTTGCCTGTCAAGCCGTTGCGGCGGAAACCGGCCGACCGGTGATGGTTGGGTTCAACCGCCGGTTCGATCCCAGCTTTTCAGCTCTGAAATCCGCAGCCGATCAGGGTGAAATTGGCGCGCCCGAGTTGTTGTCGATTACGTCTTTCGATCCGGCCCCTCCACCCGTCAGCTACATCAAGGTCTCGGGTGGTCTGTTCCGGGACATGATGATCCATGATTTCGACATGGCGAACTATCTGATGGGGCAGTTGCCAGCGCAGATTTCGGCCTTCGGCACCTCGATTGTCGATCCCGAAATCGGACGGGCGGGCGATGTGGATACAGCTGTTGTAACAATGACTTATGCAAGCGGTCAGATTGCGGTGATCAAGAATTCGCGGCGTGCTGTCTACGGTTATGACCAGCGGATCGAAATGCTTGGGTCGGGCGGGCTGTTGCAGGCCCATAACATTCTGGAAAACGCGGTGGTCAAGTCAACAGCCGACGGCATCACTGGGGCGAAGCCGACCTATTTTTTCCTGGAACGCTATATGCCTGCCTACCGCGCAGAATGGGATGCGTTTGTGCAGGCGGTGCAGTCCGGTTCGTCAATGCCAGTGACGCTGGAAGACGGGGTTGCTGCCCTGGCCATGGCCGAAGCTGCGAACCGTTCGGCCCAATCAGGGCAGCCTGTTGCAATGGCCGATGTTTTGAAACCGGTTGCAAAATGAGCGGATATCCGGAAACTGGGGAAAGCTCCGCCAGATTCCCGGAGCGGAGGAGATTCGGCCGGTCCGAATGACTGGGGCTGCTGCCCCGGCAATAAAGACAAACTGTTTTTATGGGAGGAAACCAAATGAATAAGTTCGTAAAAAGCGCCCTGGCTGCCAGCGCGCTGGCGCTGGTCACCGCTACCGGCGTTGCGGCTGAGGGTGAGAAATACATTCTAGTCAGCCACGCCCCTGACAGCGACAGCTGGTGGAACACAATCAAAAATGGCATCGCCTTGGCGGGCGAACAGATGGGTGTCGAGGTTGAATACCGCAATCCGCCCACAGGTGACCTGGCTGACATGGCACGGATCATCGACCAGGCAGCGGCGTCTGGCCCCAATGGCATCATTACCACGCTGGCCGACCCGGACATTCTGGAAGGTCCAATCAAGGCAGCGGTGGATTCCGGCATCGACGTGATCATCATGAACACCGGCACGCCCGAAAAGGCGCGTGAAGTTGGCGCTTTGATGTATGTGGGGCAGCCTGAATATGATGCGGGTCTGGCTGCCGGTCAGCGGGCCAAGGCGGACGGGATCGGGTCCTTCTTGTGTGTGAACCACTATATCGTTCAACCCTCAAGCCAAGAGCGGTGCCAAGGTTTTGCCGATGGTCTGGGTGTGGAACTGGGCGAGCAGATGATCGACGCCGGTCAGGACCCCGCTGAAATCAAGAACCGGGTTCTGGCCTATCTTTCCGCCAACCCTGAAACCGACGCTGTTCTGACGCTTGGTCCGACATCGGCCGACCCGACCATTCTGGCGCTGCAGGAAAATGGAATGGCCGGTGACATTTATTTCGGCACGTTCGATCTGGGCGGTGAAATCGTCAAAGGCATCAAGGACGGCACCATCCAGTGGGGTATCGACCAGCAGCCGTTCCTGCAGGCCTATCTGCCGGTTGTGGTTCTGGCCAATTACCACCGCTATGGCGTCCTGCCGGGCAACAATATCAACTCGGGTCCCGGTTTTGTAACAGCGGACGGCCTGACAAAAATCGAAGAGTTCGCGGGCGAATACCGCTGATTTAACAATGCGGCGGGCGCAAGAGGAGTGCGCCCGCCGCCCACTCCAACACTCGGAAACCCGCGCGAGGGAGAACCACAATGTCTGAGACAGTTCAATCCACGGCAGGCGGTGACGAACGGATCAAAGAGATCTCGCCACTGCGTCGCGCCCTGATCCGCCCCGAATTGGGCGGCATGGTCGGGACAGTTGCTGTTTTCACCTTTTTCCTGCTTTTTGCTTTTGACAGCGGCATGTTCAATAGCCAGGGCATCATGAACTGGTCCATTGTCTCGGCGCAATTCATGATCATCGCGGTAGGGGCCTGCCTGCTGATGATCGCGGGTGAATTTGACCTGTCCGTCGGTTCGATGATTGGTTTCGCGGGCATGATGATCGCAATCTTTTCGGTCACGCTCAGCTGGCCGGTCTGGATGGCGATCCTGGTGACATTTGCCCTGTGTGTCTCTATCGGCGCGCTGAACGGCTACATCGTCATACGAACGGGGCTGCCTAGTTTTATCGTCACGCTGGCATTTCTGTTCATCTTGCGCGGTTTCACGATCTACCTGCCGCAGACTATCGAACGCAAAACCATCATTGGCGGCATCAAGGACGTGGCCGAGGGCGATTGGTTGGCGTGGGTGTTTGGCGGCAAGGTGTTTCAAGGCTTCTTTGTCTGGCTGGGCAACAATGGCCTGATCGAAACGTTCTCACGTGGTACACGTGAAGGGCAGCCGGTCGTCGATGGAATTCCCATGTTGCTGATCTGGGCAATCGGGCTGATCATCTTTGGCCATGTGCTGTTGACCAAGACTAAATTCGGGAACTGGATTTTTGCTGCCGGTGGTGACGCCGAAGCGGCCCGGAACTCAGGCGTGCCGGTGAATCGGGTCAAGGTGCTGATGTTCATGTTCACTGCCTTTTGCGCCACGGTTTTCGCCACCTGTCAGGTGATGGAGTTTGGTTCGGCCGGTGCGGATCGCGGGTTGCTGAAAGAATTCGAGGCGATCATCGCCGTGGTCATTGGCGGCGCATTGCTAACCGGTGGCTATGGCTCGGTCCTTGGGGCGGCGTTGGGCGCGTTGATCTTTGGCGTCGTGCAGCAGGGTCTGTTCTTTGCCGGTGTCGAAAGCTCGCTATTCCGGGTGTTCCTGGGCGTCATCCTTCTGGGTGCTGTGATCCTGAACACCTACATCCGTCGCATCATCACAGGAGAACGCTGAGATGACCGAAGACACCAAGTTCCACCACGGCGACGCGCAGGCCAAGAAACCGATTATTCGGATGGTCGACATTCAAAAGCATTTCGGTTCGGTGATTGCGCTGGCCGGTGTCAGCTTTGATCTGTGTTCCGGCGAATGCCACTGTTTGCTGGGCGACAATGGCGCGGGCAAGTCGACCTTCATCAAGACCATGTCGGGCGTACACAAGCCCACCGCCGGCGAGATCTTCTTTGAAGATAAGCCGATGCATTTCGAAGATCCGCGTGATGCGATTGCAGCGGGAATTGCCACCGTACACCAGCATCTGGCGATGATCCCACTAATGAGCGTCAGCCGGAACTTCTTTATGGGGAATGAACCAACGCGCAAAGTCGCGGGGATCAATTTCTTCGACAAGAAACTGGCCGATGAAATCACTATGGAAGAGATGCGAAAAATGGGCATCAACTTGCGTGGTCCCGATCAGGCCGTGGGTACCTTGTCGGGCGGTGAACGTCAGACGGTGGCCATTGCTCGGGCGGTTCATTTCGGCGCCAAGATTCTGATCCTGGACGAACCGACCTCGGCCCTTGGTGTGCGGCAGACTTCGAACGTGTTGGCGACCATCGACAAGGTGCGCAGTCAAGGCGTAGGCGTTGTTTTCATCAGCCACAACGTGCGTCACGCGCTGGCTGTGGGCGACCGCTTTACCGTGTTGAACCGGGGCAAGACGCTGGGCACTGCACGGCGCGGGGAAATCACGCCAGAAGAGTTGCAGGACCTGATGGCAGGCGGTCAGGAACTGGCCGAACTGGAAGGGTCCTTGGGCGGAACGGTTTAACTCCGTTCCCCCATATTGGGCCCAAGGCCCGACATCAAACAAAATTGCAGGCTTGGCCAAATCGGCCTTGTGTTGAAAGGGATCACAATGGGCAAAACAGTCCGACTGACCGCAGCGCAAGCTTTGGTGCGCTATCTGGGTGCGCAGATGAACGAGGCCGGAGAGCCGTTCATCGCTGGTGTCTGGGCCATTTTCGGCCACGGCAATGTGGCAGGTCTGGGTGAGGCGCTGCACGCTGTCAAAGACACCCTTCCCACTTATCGCGGCCATAACGAGCAGACCATGGCGCATTGCGCGATTGCCTATGCCAAGCAGATGCGGCGTACCCAGGCGATGGCGGTGACCTCGTCGATCGGGCCGGGCGCGACCAATATGGTGACAGCGGCCGCGCTGGCGCATGTGAACCGCCTGCCGGTTCTGATCGTCCCCGGTGATGTATTCGCCACGCGTGGACCCGATCCGGTATTGCAACAGATCGAAAGCTTTGGCGACGGCACCGTCAGCGCCAATGACTGTTTCCGCCCGGTCAGCCGCTATTATGACCGTATCTCGCGCCCCGAACATCTGCTGACCGCACTGCCGCGCGCCTTCCGCACCATGACGGACCCGGCCGATTGCGGACCGGCAACATTGGCCTTTTGTCAGGATGTGCAGGCCGAAGCTTATGACTATCCCGAAAGCTTTTTTGAGCCGCGGGTCTGGTACCAGCGCCGTATCCGCCCGGATGAAGGCGAACTGGCCCGTGCCGTCGCGGCCATCAAAGCGGCGAAGCGTCCGGTTATCGTTGCCGGGGGTGGGGTGCATTACTCGGGCGCGACCGATGCACTGCAAAGCTTTGCTGAGACGCACAACGTCCCCGTTGCCGAGACGCAGGCTGGTAAATCGGCCCTGGCCTGGGATCACCCTTTGAATCTAGGGCCGGTTGGCGTCACTGGCGGTGAGCCCGCCAATGACGTTTGTGCCGCCGCCGATCTGGTTCTGGCAGTCGGCACGCGGTTGCAGGATTTCACCACAGGTTCATGGGGCCTGTTCTCGAATCCCGAACGTGAGACGATTTGCCTGAACACAGCTGCCTATGACGCCGAAAAACACGGCGCCATGCCACTGCAATCCGACGCGCAAGTCGGGCTGCAAGAGCTGGGCACGGCCTTGCAAGGATACCGTGTCGATCCGGTGGCCGACACGCTGAAGGCTGAATGGTTTGGCAAGGTCGATAAGCTGACCGATGCGCCGGGGGAAGGCAACGCTCTGCCGACCGACATGCAGGTGGTGGGTGCGGTTCAACGCGCCTCGCACAACGACACCGTTGTAATGTGTGCGGCGGGCACCATGCCGGGTGAGTTGCACAAGCTGTGGAAAGCGCCGCGCCCGGGTTCGTATCACATGGAATACGGGTTCAGCTGTATGGGCTATGAAATCGCTGGTGCAATGGGGATCAAGATGGCTCAGCCGGAACGTGATGTGATCTGCTTTACCGGCGACGGCACCTATATGATGGCGAATTCGGAAATGGCGACGGCAGCGATGATGGGAATTTCGTTCACGGTCGTCATCACCGACAATCGCGGGTTTGGTTGTATCAACCGGCTGCAGATGGGCACGGGCGGGGCCGAGTTTAACAACCTGCTGGATCATGCAGTGCACGAAACGCCATCTGCCATCGACTTTGCCGCCCATGCGGCGGCGATGGGGGCGACTTCGGTCAAGGTCAGCTCGATTGCCGAGCTTGAGGACGCGCTGGCTAAACGCGGCGAGATCAAAGGGCCGTATGTGGTGGTTATCGACACTGATCCGTACCCCTCGACCGAACATGGCGGAACATGGTGGGAAGTGGCCGTTCCCGAGGTCAGCATCCGCCCCGAAGTGAATGAAAAACGGGCGGCCTACGAGGTTGCTATCAAGGAAAGAAACACGAAATGAGCGTGAAAATCGGAATCTCTCCGATCGCCTGGCAGAATGATGACCTGCCGGACATTACTGCGGCCTTCACCATGGAGCAGGCGCTGAAAGAGGCGCGTGAGATCGGCTATACAGGCGTCGAACGGGGCCAGCGAATGCCCAGCGATACCGAAGGTTTGCGCGCCTATCTCGACGGCAACGACATTGCGCTGTGCGGTGGCTGGTGCTCGGGCGCGTCGCTGGTCAATGACTTTGCAACTGAACGCGACGCTGTGCGCGCGCAGGTCGAGCAATTCGTAGCCCTGAACAGTCCGTGCATCGTTTACGCCGAGTGTTCGAACACCGTGCAGGGGCAGATTGGAACGCCGGTCAACCACCGCCCCAAACTGTCGAAAGATGAGGTTATGGCCTATGCGGCTAAGATCACCGATCTGGCCAAGTGGATGGGCGATCAGGGCATGACGATGGCCTATCACCATCACATGGGCACGATCATCGAAACCGAAGATGAGGTGAACTGGCTGATGGAGGGGTCGGGCCCCGAAGTGAAGCTGTGCTTTGACACCGGCCACCTGCTGTTTGGCGGCGGCGATGTGCTGGCCACCCTGAACCGCTGGGGCGACCGGGTGCATCATGTGCATTTCAAGGATATCCGGCCCGCCGTGGTACAGGATACGCGCGAAAAAAACCGCAGTTTTCTGGATGCCGTTATCGCCGGGGCTTTTACCGTGCCCAGCGACGGCTGCATTGATTTCCAGGCGATTGCAAACGCGCTGAAGGCGATGGACTACGACGGCTGGATCGTGGTCGAGGCGGAACAGGACCCAGCCAAGGCGCCACCCTATGAATACTCCAAGATGGGTTACGACCACATTGTGGACGTGTGCGGAACGGCAGGGTTGAAGATCAAGGCGTAACACGCCGCCCAAGAGAGCAACACCAAAAGCCATGAGAAAGGAAAAAGTCATGGTAAATCAAGACCTCGGATATGTCGGCTATTTCGACCGGGAATCCTGCGATCTGGATGAATTTAAGGTGTTGACCTCGCAAAGTCTTTTGGCCGACGCGGTGCCCCTTGCCGCGTCGGTTGAAAAGAACATTCCTGTCTATGACATGCAGGCGTTGCGCCCGGCATTGGAACGGCCCGATACACGCCGGGCAGTGCTGGCGGAATGGGCTTGGGTGCTGGACAAGTCCGCTGGCGTGATCGCCCTCAAGGGGGCGTATGCGGATACTTCTATCATCGACCGCGCCACCGAAATCTTCCGAGAGCTTATTGACGAGGAACGCCAAAGCGGGGCGGGCGAGGGCGATCACTTTGCGGTCTCGGGCGCGAATGATCGGATCTGGAACGCGCTGCAAAAACAGTGCCTTCGCGACCCCGAAGGCTTTGCGCTGTATTTCGGGAATACCGCGATTGCGGCAGCGTGCGAGGCATGGTTAGGCCCGAACTATCAGCTCACCGCGCAGGTCAATCAGGTGCGTCCCGGCGGTAAGGCGCAGCAGGCGCATCGGGATTACCACCTTGGGTTTCAAAGCGCGGACAGTGCCGCCCAGTACCCGGCCCATGCCCATCTTGTGACTGCGTCGCTGACGTTACAGGGGGCGATTGCCCATTGTGATATGCCAGTGGAAAGTGGGCCGACAAAGCTGTTGCCGTTCTCACAGCTTTACCCATCAGGATATCTGGCGTTTCACGATACTGCCCATCAGGATCATTTCGAAGACAATTATGTTCAACTGCCACTGGCAAAAGGTGATGCAGTGTTTTTCAACCCGGCGCTGTTTCACGCGGCGGGTGAAAACAGCAGCGCCGACATCCACAGGATGGCCAACCTGCTGCAAATCTCATCCGCGTTCGGGCGTGCGATGGAGGCGGTGGATCGCCGCGCCATGGCGCTGGAGGTTTTCCCGTCTCTTGTTGCCCTGAAACAGCGCGGCGAGCTGGCAGGAGCAGAACTGGACGCCGCCATCGCCGCCACAGCGGAAGGCTACCCGTTTCCGACAAATCTGGACACGGATCCTCCGATCGGAGGCAACGCGCCGGAAAGTCAGGCCGATATCCTGCGAAGGGCCGTGGTCGAGGGCTGGACCGAAACAATTCTGGCCGAGGCGCTATCCGCCCTGCACACAAGGCAAGCTGCCTGAAGCAAGAACATCAAGGAGGCTAAAATGGCAGACCTGCTTAAGAAACCCTTCGGTACCCGTGGCAAGGTCCATGACATCACCCCGGCCAGTGCGAGTTGGCAGTATGTCGGGTTCGGCCTCTATCATCTGCGCGCAGGGGATAAGGCGGCTGAGGCCACTGGTGAGCGCGAGGTCATTTTGGTCATGGTCGAGGGCAAGGCGCAGATCACTGGTGGCGGCCAGGATTGGGGTGTTCTGGGAGACCGGATGAATGTCTTTGAGAAGACCCCGCCGCACTGCCTGTATCTGCCAAACGGAACTGAGTGGCAGGCCATCGCCGAAACCGATTGCGTCATCGCCGTCTGCACCGCCCCCGGCCAGGGCGGGCACGCGGCGCGGCGGATCGGGCCCGACGGCATCACTCTGACCGAACGCGGCAAAGGGGTGAACACGCGCTATATCAACAACATCGCGATGGAAGCCGAGGATTATGCTGACAGTCTGCTGGTGACCGAGGTGTTTACGCCGAACGGGCACTGGTCATCTTATCCTAGCCACCGACATGACGAAGATGATTACCCGCGGATCACCTATTTGGAAGAGACCTACTACCACCGCCTGAACCCGGCCAACGGCTTTGGCATTCAGCGGGTCTATACCGATGACGGTCAATTGGATGAGACGATGGCAGTCTCAGACGGCGACGTCGTGACCGTCCCGCGCGGCCATCACCCGTGCGGCGCACCTTATGGGTTTGAGATGTACTATCTGAACGTCATGGCCGGACCTTTACGCAAGTGGCGTTTTGTACCCGCTCCCGAAGTTGAATGGATCATGGAGCGCGACGGGTAGGTCCGATCGGTCTACGTGGCGCGCTTTGAGTTACGTTTGCTTTGCGGAAATAAGGGTTTGAGGACCAGCTTCAGTGGCTTTTTGAACACGTCCACAACGAAAAAGAAAACCGGTCTCGACACGCGGATCATGGACCGGGCATAGGCGTTGGCTTCCTCTTCTTGCTCGGCCACCTGTCCACCCTCACTGTGCCCAAGAACGTGATGGCCGACCTCGTGGTAAAAGGTGACTTCATTGTTGAGTGTTTCAATCCAACTAATCAAACCTTTGAGTTGGATTGTTGGTTGGGTCAGCACAATGCCAGAGAAGAACAGGTTGTACCTGCCCAGATAGTCAAGCTCAGGCCGCTCGGCGATAACGTCGATACGGGTTACGTCCTTTAACGACAATCCTTTGGTTTTGCTCCAACGCTGAAGGTTACGAATGACGCGACGCGAATTTGCGACGTCATCGGCAATGAATACTGGAACGGTTTCGGCCAAATAGGTTGAAGGTGCATCTTCCAGCCGTTTTGCCAAAAGGTTCAGCGTTCTGCGATGAACTGGATACAGTTTGATCGGTCCCAGCCGCATGACTTCCTGCCGGAACGCGTCGCCGTCCATCTCGCTTAGCAGCGCCAACAGGATACCAAAGTACTTTGGTAAAGGACCCGGAGGATTGTTTTTCCAGGCATTGGAGTTGAGTTTTTTCTTTATGACCGGGACGGCCTCTTCCTGATCAGAGAGTAATGCCCGCCATGCATCCCTAACAGTTTCTATGTGGTCAGTTGAAATGCCCCGCAAGAGCTTATTGAGGAAGCGTTCGGCGTTTTGCTGCATACCTCACGAATAACAGGATTATTCATGGAGTGTAAAATTCTCTTTTTGAAGTAATATGTTAGATGCTCTGGTATTAACTTTGCGGCGGCGCTCCGAAGGCCCGGATCACGAGCCGTGCGGCGGCTTCGACCGGGTCGTGGGTTTCTTTTAGAATGGTGACGCGGTCGAACCTTTCGGGGTCGCTGTTTACGGCTTCGCGCAGGGCGGCGCCAAAGGCCATGCGCAGCTCGGTCCCGATATTGAATTTGCAGATCGAGGTCCCGCGGGCCAGGCGGGTGCGCTGTTCAACCGGCACGCCGGAACCACCATGAATGACCAAGGGCACGTCTGTCACGGCGTCGATTTGGTGGATGCGGTCTTCGTCTAGGCCGCCTTCCTTGTTCTGCTGCAGATGGACGTTACCGACAGAAATCGCTATCGCATCCACACCGCTTTCACGTGCGAACTGCGCGGCCTCGGCCGGGTCGGTACCATTTGACCCTTCGCCACCGGAATAGCCGACAAAGCCGATCTCACCTTCGCATGAAATCCCCGCCGCGTGGGCCATTTCGGCAATCGCGGCGGTCTCGTCGATATTCTGCCGCAGTGGCTTGCGCGACCCGTCGAACATCAGCGATGTAAACCCGCTGTCCAGCGCGATTTTGCAGTCCTCATACGTATAGCCGTGGTCCAGATGCGCGACGACGGGGACCGAGGCGTTTTCGGCCAGATGGCGGAACATCTTGCCCAGCACAGGCAACGGCGTGTGTTCGCGGCAGCTGGGGCCCGCTTGCAGGATTACCGGCGCATTTTCAGCCTCGGCCGCGGCCACATAGGCGCGCATGTCTTCCCAGCCCAGCGTAACCAGGCCACCCACGGCATAACCTTGTTCATAAGCAGGGGACAGAACGTCTTTCAGCGTGACAAGGGTCATTTGAACTTTGCAATCATGTCTTTGATGCCCGGAATAGTCTCGATCTGGTAGGCATGGGTTGGTTGGAAGTACTGCACCAGAGACCTCTGGCTGAGACCGCCGAGAATGGTGAAATAGTACATCTCATACCCCGGCAGGACGCAGCAAGGGTGATAGCCCTTGTCGATGCAAATCGTGGACCCGTCGACGATGTGATAAGCATCGCCGGGTTTGTTATCTTCGCGTTGCAACATCTGCAGGCCCGAGCCCCAATTGGGCTTGAAGCGGAAGTTATAGGTCTCGTCATGGCGCGACTCTTCCGGCAGGCGGTTGGTGTCGTGCTTGTGACTGGGGAATCCGGACCAACCGCCTTGACCCACAGTGAACAGCTCACTGACCAACAGACGACCTACTTTGTCGTGCTGTTTTTGACCGAGGATGTGCTTGATCTTGCGATGGGTTTTGGTGTCATCGCTGCCGTATTGCACAAGGTCATGCTCGCGCACATCGAACGGGTCCAGTACCTTGTCGTATTTGGCCCCGGCGATGAATATTTCGGCCTCGTCCGAGACGCAGACCATCTGAGCCTTGGTGCCGACGGGGACATAGACGCCCTCGGGCTCGCCATCCCAGACGTCTTCACCCCGGTTGCCGAGCTTGGGGAACTGTACGCCTTCAACGTCGACATCCACGCTGCCGGTGGCGGGGGCGATGCAGGTTTCATACCCCGGCACCTGATATTCGAACACCTCACCTTTTTTCAGTTTGACGATGTTGAAATAGTTCAAAGGCACCGTAGGGTCGTCGGCATCGACGATGGGTTTGTTCTGATTGTCATAGGGCGCGATATGCATTGGGGTCTCCTATGTGGTCGGGCCGGGATGGGCGGCAAGGAATGCCTCCAGCTCGGGTGTTGTGGGCATGGCGGGGGCGCAACCGGGTTGCGAAACCACGATTGATGCGCAAGCCGAGCCGCGCATCACGGCGTCTTTCAGTGAATGCCCCGCCGCGATCGAGGCCAGCAGGCCAGCCATAAAACTGTCGCCCGCGCCGTTGGGTTTGACGGCGGTGACGGGGTATATGCCGGTGGCAATTTCCTGACCGTCTACCAGCGTGACGGCACCTTTCTCGCCCATCTTGAAGATGACGATCCGGCCGGGTTTTTCGGCCAGTTCCTTGGCTTTTGCGAGCCCTTTTTCGATACCGCCAGCCATGAAGCCGAATTCTTCGTCATTGCCGACGATTAGGTCGCTGGCGTCTCCCGCGCGCGACAGCACATCCGCGGCAACCTCAGCCGAAGGCCAGCTGTATGGGCGATAGTCGATGTCGAAGATGATCGGCAGACCAGCCGCGCGGGCATTGTCAAAAGCGCGGAACGTGGCGCTGCGCGAAGGTTCGGCGGCAAAGACGGTTCCAGCCGAAATCACAGCAGAGAAAGCCGAGAAATCAACCCTGTCCATATCTTCGTCGGTGACCTGAAAATCGACTGCGCCATTGCGATATATAACGTTCTGGAAATTCTCGATTCGGCTTTCATAGACGGCCAGCGACATGCGGTATTCACCGCCCAGAACGCGGATATAGGATGTGTCCACGCCGTAATCGCGCAGCTTGTTAAGGCAGAACCGCCCCACCGCATCATCCGAGACTGATGTGATCAGCGAGGCCTGACTGCCCAGCTTGACCAGACCGGCGCAGATATTTGCGGAAGACCCGCCCAGATCGGCGTGAAAGTTATCAGCATCTTCGCTTTTGACACCGATGGGATCTGCGTACAGGTCCATGCCTGCACGCCCCAATACGGCAAAGCGGTTACCTTTGATACCGTCTATCAAAGCGCTCACGTCATGTCCTCCGGCAAAGTGGGGTCGGCAAAGTTTGGACCTTGCGTTGAATCGATTCACACGATACTCATTTTGCAACCGGTTGCAAATAGTATGTTCGGAGCCGTGACAGATGCCTGAAATCGGAATTGGAATTGTGGGTGGCGGCTATATGGGCAAGGCTCATTCCGTCGCGATGTCAGCAGTAGGTGCGGTGTTCAACACCGCATTGCGTCCGCGTCTGGAAATGATCTGTGCCTCAAGCCCTGAAAGCGCCGAACGCTATCGGGCGGCCTATGGATTCAAGCGCGCGACTGGGGATTGGCAGGCGCTGGTCAAGGACCCGGCGGTCGAGGCCGTGGTCATCGCCTCGCCTCAGGAAACCCACCGTCAGATTGCCGAGGCGGCCTTTGCATTGGGCAAGCCGGTTCTGTGCGAAAAACCCCTTGGCGCGTCGATGGCTGATGGAGATGCCATGGTTGCCGCGGCCGAAGCGGCTGGTGTCACAAACATGGTTGGTTTCAACTACGTCCGCACGCCTGCCACTCAATTTGCAAGGAAACTGATTGCCGACGGTGAATTGGGCGAGGTCACCTGGTTTCGGGGTGAACATACCGAGGATTTCTACGCCGACCCCGATGCCCCGGCCACGTGGCGCACAACGGGTATGGCCAACGGCACCATTGGCGATTTAGCGCCACATATGGTCAATGGGGCGCTGGCCTTGATGGGGCCGATTGCCGAAGTGATGGCCGAGGTTGAAACCGTCCACGAAACCCGTCCCGGCGGAAAAGTCACCAATGACGACCATGCTCAGATCATGTGCCGATTCGAAAATGGCGCGATGGGCAATATCTATGTCAGCCGCATCTCAACCGGGCGTAAAATGGGCTATGCGTATGAGATTTCGGGCACCAAAGGCGCGCTGCGTTTCGATCAGGAAGACCAAAACGCCCTGTGGTTCTATCGTCGCGAAGGCCCCGAAGCGCATCGCGGTTTCACAAAGATCCTGACCGGTCCTGCACATCCGGATTACGAACCCTTCTGTCAGGGCCCTGGCCATGGCACTGGATATCAGGATCAGATTATCATTGAGGCCAAGGATTTCCTTGAAGCCATTCATGCCGGCCAACCGATCTGGCCCACATTCCGAGACGGGCATGAGGTCAACCGGGTGCTGGCTGCAGCGCTGGCCTCGTCCGAGCGGCGGCAATGGCAAGACATAAGCGATTTCTGATCGCGCAACCGTAAAACCTGAAGAGAGACAAGAACCATGGCAAAGCTGAGATGGGGCATGATCGGTGGTGGCGAAGGCAGCCAGATTGGGCCTGCGCACCGTTTGGGAGCGCTGGCGGACGGGATGTTCGAACTCGCCGCGGGCGCGCTGGATCACCGCCCCGATGTGGGTCGGGAATATGCGCAACGGCTGGGTGTTGCTGCGGACCGCGCCTATGGCGATTGGCAGGAAATGCTGGCGGGTGAAAAAGGACGCGAGGACCGGATTGATCTGGTGACAATTGCCACGCCAAACTCAACCCATTTCGAGATTGCCAAGGCGTTTCTTGAAGCCGGATTCAATGTGCTGTGCGAAAAGCCGATGACCATGACCGTGGAAGAGGGCGAAGAGATTGTCCACGTGGCCGAGGCTTCGGGCAAGATCTGTGCAGTGAATTATTGCTATTCCGCCTATCCGATGGTGCGGCAGGCCCGTGCAATGGTGCGGGCCGGCGACATTGGGAAAGTGCGCCTAGTGGTGACCAATTTCAGCCACGGCCACCACGGAGACGCCACCGATGCCGACAACCCGCGCGTCCGTTGGCGGTATGATCCGGCCATGGCGGGGGTGTCCGGCCAATTCGCCGATTGCGGTATCCACGCGCTGCATATGGCCAGTTTCATCTGCGATGACGAGGTCAAAACACTGTCCGCCGATATGGCCTCGACCATCCCAAGCCGGGAACTGGAGGACGATGCCATGGTGAATTTCCGAATGGAGGGCGGCACAGTCGGCCGCCTGTGGACCTCATCCGTGGCAATCGGGCGGCAGCACGGGTTCGACATTCAGGTGTTTGGCGAAACCGGGGGAGTGCGGTGGCACTCGGAACAGCCCAATCAGCTGATTTATACACCCGTGGGGGGGCGTACTCAGATCATTGAAAAGGGTGAGGGTGGATTGCACGATGAGGTGCAGCGCCTGTCCCGCGTGGCGATTGCGCATCCCGAAGGGTTCCCCCTGGCCGTCGCCAATATCTATTGCGATCTGGCCGATGCGATCCGCGGAGAAACCCGTGACGGCCTGCCCGGCGCTTCAGACGGGGTCCGCTCGATTGCTGCCGTCCACGCGGCAGTCGCATCAGGCAAAGAAGACGGCGCGTGGAAAGATGCGCGCCCGCCGATGTTCCGATAATCAGGGGCGGGGCCGCAATGTGCCCCGCTCGATCACCCGGCAGGGGAAAATCCGCGCTTCGGGATAGCGTTTGGGATCTTTCAGCATCTCTTCAACCAGATCGACGGACGAGGTGATGATCTGCTTGATCGGCTGATGAATGGTGGTCAGGTCAATGTTCTCCCAACGCGACATTTCCATGTCGTTCAGGCCAATGATGCCGATATCTTCGCCGGGTTTCAGCCCGTGGTCGCGCAGGGCGGACAGCGCCCCAACCGACAGAATGTCGTCACCGCAAAAATACCCATCAGCCGGGGCACCTGCCAGCAGTCGCAACATCTCGGCACGTCCGGCCTCGAACGAATAGGCCCCCGCGAATGAGTGGGACACATCAAGCTCGGGGTGCTTTTCGACCTCTTCCATAAAGCCGCGATATCGGTCCATGGCCGAGGTCGCATCTTTTGGCCCCCCCAGATACCCCACGCGCCGATACCCGCGCGCCAGCAATTCCCGCGCCGCCATGCGCCCGCATTCGACGTTGTCGATTCCGACCACATGCACTTCGGGCGACGTGGCTGAGCGGCCAAACGTATGCACCACCGGCACGCCAGCATCATGGAACGCCTTGGCAAAACTGGGCGGCAGGGTCGATGAGGCGACGATGGCGGCATCCACAGAATACTGCCGCAGCATCCGCACCGAATTGGCCGGTTCAGTCTCGTCCGTCAGGTTGACGATCAGGGGTCGTAGCCCGCGCTCCTGCAGGGCGCGGGTGAACTGGTCGAAAACCTCAAGGAAGATCGGGTTGTGAAAGTTATTGGAAATCAGCCCGATTAGCTTGGTCCGCCCGGTTGTCAGCGACGACGCCAGTGCGTTCGGGCTGTAGCCCAATTCTTTGGCGGCTTTTTCGACCTTGCTGCGGGTCTTTGCCGAAACCGAGGCACCTTCGGTAAAGGTCCGCGACACGGCCGAGCGTGACACACCCGCTAGGGCAGCAACATCTTTCAAGGTGACACTCATGACTGGCGCCCACGGTTAGGGGGGAAGCTGATCAGCAATTTCATGAAACAGATAGTATGCGCCAACAGCTATATTTTGCAATCGGTTGCAAGGCCGAGAGTCAAATAACACCGTGTCCGTGGTATTTGTGGAAGCAGAGGGAGAATGGTGGGTGATGAGAGACTCGAACTCCCGACATCTTCGGTGTAAACGAAGCGCTCTACCAACTGAGCTAATCACCCGTGATGCTGCATGTAGCCAAGCCTGCGCGCGGGTGCAAGAGGGTCCGGCACAATTTCTTTACCTCAATACCGGATAATCCGCCCCAGTGCATCGCAGGCCCCGGTAGTCTTGTTCATTTTCCGCAGGCTGGCCCTGATCGTATGGGAAAGACGCTTGCGTGTCCCCGGTTGCCTCAGATATCTCCGAAGGGACGCAACCTTCCTGACGCGAGAGCATATGATCCTGTCCCTTGCCCGCCGATGCGCAATCGCGGCCCTGGTGCTTGGCACTGTAACGCTGGCACCGCTCCGGGTCAGCGCGGCAGAAGTTTTGGTGTTTGCGGCTGCCAGTCTGAAAACCGCGTTGGATGAGATCGCACCGATATTCGAGCAGCAAACAGGGCATCAGGTGACGGTGTCCTATGCGGCCTCGTCAGTGTTGGCGCGGCAGATTCAGTTGGGCGCGCCCGCAGATGTGTTCATTTTCGCCAATGTGGATTGGATGGATGTTCTGCAGGATCAGGGATTGATCGACGTGGCCTCGCGCGTGGATCTGCTGGGCAATGGGCTGGTTCTGATCGGTGGGTCGGATCAGGCGCAGATCGGGCATATTCAGGCGGACACCGATTTGATTGCAAGGCTGGGCAGCGGGCATCTGGCCATGGCGCTGGTCGATGCGGTGCCTGCGGGTATCTACGGCAAGGCGGCCCTGCAAAACCTGGGGCTGTGGGAGGGCGTGCAACCTCGGATCGCCCAGACTGACAACGTGCGCGCGGCGCTCGCGCTGGTCGCGGCAGGGGCGGCGCCACTGGGGATCGTTTACCAATCCGATGCGCAGGTTGAAGATCGGGTGAAGGTCGTAGCCTCGTTCCCGTCAGAGCTTCACCCTCCGATCATTTATCCCGCTGCTGTAACTACATCAGCACCGCCTGAGGCGCGTTTGTTTCTAGACCACCTGCAATCGGACACGGCCCAAACCATCTTTACAGAACAGGGCTTTGCCCTGCCGGGCAACTGACGCATGGGATGGTTGGGACCTGCAGAGATTGAAGCGCTGAGATTGTCGCTGCGCGTTTCCTTTTGGGCGACGCTGGTGACATTGCCCTTTGGCATCTTCGTGGCCTATGCGCTGGCGCGTTGGCGGTTTCCCGGTCGTCAGTTGCTGAACGGGTTGGTGCATCTGCCGCTGATCCTGCCGCCGGTTGTAACCGGGTATCTGCTGCTGCTGACATTCGGGATTCAGGGGCCGATGGGCAGGCTACTGGGGGAGTTCGGCATCGTGGTCGCCTTCCGCTGGACCGGGGCGGCGCTGGCGGCGGGGATCATGGCCTTTCCACTGATGGTGCGCGCCATTCGTCTGTCAATCGAGGCGGTAGACCCCAAGCTGGAACAGGCTGGGGCGACCTTGGGCGCGTCGCGGCCCTTTGTTTTTGCGACCGTGACCCTGCCGATGATCCTGCCGGGTGTGATCGCCGGAAGTATTCTCGCTTTCGCCAAGGCAATGGGCGAATTTGGCGCCACGATCACCTTTGTCTCAAACATCCCAGGCCAGACACAGACCCTGCCGTCAGCCGTCTATGCCTTCCTGCAGGTGCCCGGCGGTGAGGGGGCAGCGACCCGACTGGTTGTGATTTCGATCATCATTGCCATGGGCGCGCTACTACTGTCGGAATATATTGGTCGCCGCGCCGCCGCTCGGGTGTCGGGGTCATGAGGCTGTCTGTCCGCCTGCAGCATGACCTGCCCGATATCAAGCTGGACCTCAGCTTTGACGCGCCCTTGGGAGTGACGGTTCTGTTCGGGCGGTCGGGGTCGGGCAAGACCACCGTGGTCAATGCCGTGGCGGGACTTCTGCGGCCCAAAGCCGGGCGTGTTGCCGTTGATGGGTGGGAACTGTTTGATACCGAACAGGACCTCTGGTTACCGCCGCATCGTAGGCGATTGGGTTACATCTTTCAGGAAGGTCGCCTGTTCCCGCATCTGACTGTGCGCCAAAATCTGGCCTACGGTCGCTGGTT
Source organism: Ruegeria sp. BI7 (assembly GCF_056537925.1). Lineage (NCBI taxonomy): Bacteria > Pseudomonadati > Pseudomonadota > Alphaproteobacteria > Rhodobacterales > Roseobacteraceae > Ruegeria > Ruegeria sp. BI7. The sequence goes on along the minus strand of NZ_JBQFSK010000004.1, from coordinate 12,792 downwards.
CGCACCAAAGCGCGCGCGCCGCGAGAACCCGGACAAGGTGATCGAAATGCTGGGCATCGGGCATCTGCTGGATCGCCGTCCAGCGGGCTTGTCGGGCGGAGAAAAGCAGCGAGTCGCCATTGGGCGTGCACTATTGGCCAGCCCGCGCCTGATCCTTGCCGACGAGCCGCTGGCCGCGCTGGACGATGCGCGCAAGGCTGAGATCCTGCCCTATTTCGAACGGCTGCGGGATGAGGTTTCAGTGCCCATTCTGTACGTCACCCATTCCGCGGCCGAGGTCGCACGGCTGGCCACCTCCGTCGTCGCTTTGCAGGATGGCAAAGTAGTGCGGCATGGCCCTGCCTCAGAAGTTATGGCTGACCCGTCCGTGGCTCCAGCCGGGGTTCGCGCTGTGGGCGCGGTGCTGAGAGTGCGGGTTCAGGAACATCATGCGGATGGGTTGACCGAGCTGGAGGCCGGCGGTGCACGCCTGTTCCTGCCACGTATCCCGCATCAGGTAGGGGAAGACCTTCGCATCCGTATTCCCGCGCAAGAGGTGATCCTGTCCAGCAAACGGCCTGATGGATTGTCGGCGTTGAACATGTTGGAAGGGACGGTTGACACCATCCGCGCGGGCGGCGGGCCGGGCGCCATCGTCTCATTGCAAACGTCCGCAGGGCCGATCTTGGCGCGCGTGACCCGCCGTTCTGTTGCGGCTTTGGGGTTGGAACCGGGCAAGTCCTGTTTTGCGGTAATCAAGACCGTTGCCCTGGCGCCGCAGGATGTGGGCGGCAGGCTGACCCCGTCTTAAACCAGCGCGCGCGCTTCGAATTCACGCAGAACCAAACGGGCGGCGCGACCGAAGCCATTCCCATCAGGGGTCGCGGTATCGGGGAATATCGCCGCCAATTCCTGCAATGCCTCGGATGACAGCGTGTACAAGGATTCCTCACCCAGAAACAGGCTTTCAGCCGATGCGCCTTCGGCGGTCAGGATTTCATGTTCGTCCAGCAGAATGTGGAAATACTTGACGGCCGCGTCAGAGGTTTCAATATCGATCCCTGGCCAGGAACACAGATGTTTGGCCGCGACCAGCGCCTCGGGCGTGCCGAACAGCAAATCGACCTTGGGACCGCGGATCAGAACGCGGTGCTGCTGCGACACCAGCAAATCCCGGCTGGGCGTATTTGGGCCAAGGCTGCCCGCGCTGATCCTGACAGGCCGCATGGCGGGATTTTCCCGTAATCGCTCGGGTGGCAGTACGCTGCTTTCGATCCATCGGATCGGTTGCGGGCCGTGATCTGCGGTCAGCACCCTATCGCCAACTGATAAGGCCTCGATTAGTTGCGCACCACCCGGGGTTTCGATCAGCGTGCCAGCGGTAAAACACACCCCTTCGATGGTGATCGTGATCTCTTGCTGCAGGTCGAAAGGGAAAGGCCCAAGAAAAGTGCCGAACTCACCGGTCACTTGAATGGTGAAGGTATCGGTGACGATTTGGTTGTCGTCCAGACTGTCAAAAAACGCCGGGTCAACTGTATAAGTCCATTCCCCAGTATTCGGGTCGACGCTGGCTGTTCCAAAAGCCGGAGGCGAAGTGATAACCCATGTTTCCGACAAAATGGGGACGTTGCTGTCCAGATCCAGATCGCCCATAGCCTGGTTCGGAGGGTTGCCGGTCACATCGCCAGCTATTTCACCCGTAATTGCTATCGAAACCATGTCACGTGCCCTCTGCCGCCAGAACCTGTGCGAACTCCTGCTTGCGGTACAGCTGCATATGAATCGCGCCCGTGTCATCACGCGTCCATTCCACGATCCGGTTTTGAGACATATCACTTTCCATGCGGTTCGTACGAACCCTAGGATGGGGGATGCTCTTTTTCAGCATCTCTACAATCTGATTGGTCTGCCCGAACCGGGCGACAAGATCGACGATCCAGAACGACGACCCGCTGGTGAAATCGGCCTCGGTCAACGGAGTTTCCTGAATGGCGTATCGGTGTTCGGCCTCGGGGCTGAGGCCAGCGAAAGTCACAAATCCGCGTGGAAAACTGTTTTGCCGAAAGATGTGATACTGGCCCAACCGGAATGGTGTTTCAAAGGCATAAAGCACCTGCGCCAGACTGCGATCCCTATGCGGTGTTGTCAGCGACGCCAGATAGAACAGCGCGCCGAAATCCGCATATTTTTCGGGCGGAATGTCGAACCAGTCCTTTGGGAATGCCTTGCTCAACCCGTGCCTCATGCAAATGACCGACGATCAGAGGTTACCCTCTAAAGTCCTGAAATGATACCATTTTGGTCACATAGGCGCGCTTCCGTTGCGGAATGGTGAGAATTGCGCCGCCTATCGTTAACTTTACTCATCGAGCCTAATCCCTATCATTTCAAGCAAAGCCGTATTTTGGTTAGAGGAGTTTTGCCATGCAATTATTCAAATTATTGAGCGTAAGCGTTCTGGTGTTGGTGCCAGCCCTGGCGCAAGCGACCGGGTTTGGGTTTAGGTATGGCTTCAATCCCGGCTTTCGCACGACAGTGACGCCATTGGACAATGGCAACTATCAAGTGGCCACGCATGGATCGTCAGCGGCGGTGGCCTATTGGTGCGGTATCGGTGACTTCGCCATCCGCACCCTCGGCTTGCCGACAACGCAGCAGATTTATGTCTCGAGAGCTTATGAAAAGCAGACACGGACGGTGCAGTTTTCGTTTGCTGAGCCTGAAGGTGGCAGCACCAAAAAGAGTTATTCGATCACCGTCAGCCGCGTGGGCGAAAGTATGTCGGCATCCGGGGCGCAAAGCCGTTGCTACGACAACTTTATGGATTTCGACTTCTGAGGGCAGATCAAACCCATTTGGCCATCGGCGGCAGGCTCATTAGCACAGCATCCGGATCGTGGCCGGTTTCCAGCCCGAACTTGGTGCCCCGGTCGTAAACCAGGTTGTATTCGGCATAGAGGCCCCGATGCACAAGCTGGGTATTCTTGTCAGCATCGTTGAATCCTTGCACGCGGCGCTGTTCGACCAGGGGTAAAAAGGCCGGAAGAAAGGCACGGCCGATATCTTGTGTCAGCGCAAAATCCGCAGCCCAATCGCCGGTGCAGTAATCATCCATGAAGATACCGCCAACCCCGCGGGCGCGTTTGCGGTGCGGGATATAGAAATATTCGTCCGCCCATTCTTTCAGGCGTGGGTAATGACCTGGCCCGTGCGGGTCCAGATGCGCCTTTTGCGTGGCGTGGAAATGGGCCGTGTCCTCGTCATATTCTATGCAAGGGTTCAGGTCGGACCCACCGCCGAACCACCATGCATGTGGGGTCCAGAACATGCGAGTGTTCATATGCACCGCCGGAACATGCGGATTTTGCATATGCGCGACCAGCGAAATGCCCGAGGCCCAAAAGCGCGGGTCTTCGGTCATGCCCGGAATGCCTTTGCGCGCTGCCATCGCCTGCTGCGCGCGTGCGCCAAGTGTCCCGTAGACGGTTGAGATATTGACGCCGACCTTTTCGAACACGCGGCCACCGCGCATCACCGACATCAATCCGCCGCCCGCATCCGTGCCATCTTCGGACTGGCGCGTGGTTTCCTTGATTTCGAACCGTCCAGGTCTGGCGTCCGAAAACGGCCCGGTGTCGTGGCTGTCTTCAAGAGCCTCAAAGGCGGTGACGATTTGGTCCCGCAATTGGCGGAACCATGCAGAAGCGGTGGATTTTTCGGTGTCGAACATATGTGTCAGTGCGCTGGGGCTGCAACGGGGTCCAGCAGGGTGCGGCCGCCGTCAATGGTTAGAATTTGTCCGGTGATGAAACCTGCGGCGTCCGAGGCCAGAAACTGTGCTGTTTCGGTCAGTTCGGTCGGCGCAGCAATGCGGGCCAGCGGAGTGTGTTTTTCAATATCGTCCCGAAAGTCGCGGTTCTCTTTCAGGGTGGAGCGCAATGAGGCGCTCATCACGGATCCCAATGCGATGGAATTTACCCGAATACGGTTGGGGGCCAGCGCGACAGCCAAGGATCGGGTCATCTGATCCAGCGCGGCGGTCGAGACGGAATAGGCCATCAGGTCAGGGTGGGTTCGTCGCGCTGCAATCGAAGACAGATTGATGATCGAGCCTGCAATGTTTTCCTCGTCATCTCCGGCTTGTTTGATCATGCGTTTGGCGACCAACTGGCTTAACCGCAGGGCGGGCATTAGGTTCTGATTCAGAAGGGTGCGGACTGAATCGTCTTCGGCATCCAGCGGATCAGAAGGGATCACCTGACGGGCGCCGTTGATCAGGATATCCACCTGATCGAAGGCGTCGATTGTGGCCGACAGCAGGTTGGCAATTGTCAGCTTTTCCCGCAGGTCGCCAGCAAAGAAACGGATATTGCTGTCATCGGCCTGCTCGCCCAGTTCTTCGGCCAGCCGCTTTTCGTCCATGTCGGCGAACATCACATTTGCCCCGGCATCGGCAAAGTGGCGCCCGATGGCCAGGCCGACTCCGTTGGCGCCGCCGGTCACGATTGCGGTTTTGCCTGCTATGGAAAAGGACATGCGCTTCCTCCTGAATTTCGGCGCAGGTTAACTGGGATCACCGCCGAGGGCGAGAGGCATGGAACACCTTGAACCGATTGTCGCCGGTCACTTCTTCGACATGCGCAAACGTGTCGGTCAATGTAAGCTCATAGGGTAGGTGGCGGTTGGCCACCATCCACAATGTGCCATTGCGGGTCAGGTTCTTTGCGGCGGATGTGATAAAGCCTTGCCCCAGTGCCGGATCGGCGTTGCGCGTAGTGTGAAACGGTGGGTTCATCACCACGGTGTCGATGGGTTCGTCGGCACGCCATGTCACCGCATCGGCCCAGTGAAACTGAGCGCGGGGATCAGTCACATTGGTGCGGGCACAGGTCAGCGCAATATGGTTGGCCTCGACCAGGTGCAAGGATTTCAGGCCCGGCGCCTGCAGCAGCCCGGCGGAAAGATACCCCCAACCAGCCCCCAGATCGGCGACCCGAGCGCCCAGCTTGTCCGGCAGCGCGGCCCGCAACAGGGCCGAGGCCGGATCAATGCCGTCGGCCGAGAATACGCCTGGCGCGGTTTTAAAACCGTCCGCGGTCTGATGGGCGGGCGCGGCCCAATCCGCAAAAGCATGCGGATCGGACTGGAACCAGAAGATCTTGCCATGCGCCTTTGAAATCGGCCCCTCAACCGCGACCCGCTTGCGGATGTCCTTCAGCAAACTGTCCACACCGTCGGTCTTGGCGCCGTCAACGACAATCACGCCATTCGCGCGGGTGCAGGCCTGCTGCACCATCGACCGGGCCAATGCCTTAGCGCGAGGTAGGATTACGATGGCGTCCTGACAGGGATCTTGCGCCACAGGTACAACCGCGAAGCCCTGTTGGGTGAAATGGTCGTGAAAGGGTTTAAACGGCTGCACCACTTGCGTTTCACGCGGCAAATCAGACAGGTCACTGGCCGTTGTTGGCCCCAGTACAGTCAGTGGTTGCAACAAGGTCAGACCGCTTTGCAGCGCAAGATCAAGGCGAGGGGACATAAGCGATTCCGTAAGACCGGTCTGGTCTTACTCTTCCCGTTCCATGGTGCATTGCAAGGGGTGCTGGTGCCTGCGGGCGAAATCCATGACCTGGCCCACTTTGGTCTCGGCGATCTCGTGGCTGAACACGCCAACGACGGCCACGCCTTTTTTATGCACCGTCAGCATGATCTCGAACGCCTGCGCGTGGGTCATGCCAAAGAACCGTTCCAGTACATGCACAACGAATTCCATCGGCGTGTAATCGTCATTCAGCAGCAGAACCTTGTACAGCGGCGGACGCTTGGTCTTGGTGCGCGTCTGTACCAGGACAGACGCATCTGCATCGTCGTCGTCCGATTTGTCAGACATCATCCATTGGTGTTCAAGCATCGCGTTCTACTGTCCGATTCAGGCTTCGGTTTGTCTTTGCGCTTATATAACGTCGAACCAGCCAGAGAAAAGAGCCAGCAGGACGTAATAGCCATGGGCCAAAATCTTACCACAATCGGCTTCGATGCGGATGATACATTGTGGCACAATGAGCGGTTTTTTCAGCTGACGCAGGCTTATTTCGCCGATCTTCTGGCGGATCACGCCGAAAGGGGTCACCTGATGGAGCGTCTGCTGGCCGCAGAAAAACGCAATATCCGGCACTATGGATATGGAATCAAAGGTTTCACCCTATCGATGATCGAAACTGCGATTGAGGTGACGGATGACCGGGTTCCCGCCTCGGTCATTCGGCAATTGATAGAAGCCGGGCAAGAGATGCTGGCCCATCCGATCGAGCTGTTGCCCCATGCACGCGCGGCGATTGAAAGCGTGGCGGCGACTCATCAAGTGGTGCTGATCACCAAGGGCGATCTGATTGATCAAGAGAGGAAACTGGCCCAGTCGGGGTTGGGTGAGCTGTTCGACGGGGTCGAGATTGTGTCCGAGAAAACGCCCCAGACCTATCGGCTCATCTTTGGCCAATACGGTGACGGGCCTGCATCGGCGATGATGGTTGGCAATTCGATGCGCTCGGACGTGGTGGCCCCGATACAGGCCGGGTGCTGGGGCGTGTATGTGCCGCACGGTCTGGTTTGGGAAATCGAACAGGCCGAAACCCCGGCGGATAACCCGCGATACCGCGAGCTTCAGGATTTGGGTCAGCTTGCCAATCTTGTTCAGCGACTCAGCTGATGTGGCCGAATGGTCTCAGTCCTGAAAAATCGACGCCCAGCGTCGGCAAGTTCTGGTCATATTCATGGATTTGGTGGTGACAAGGGTGCGCCTGACCACATGTGGTGTGTCCGTGGCAAGCTCAAGAAACCGCGAATTCACGAGCTTTTTGTTTCTTTCACTGGGTCTCTGTGTTAGCCTGATCAATAATAAAATAATTATTTAGCCGACCGGGAAAACCCGGCGGCCCGAGGTAGACAGAGGCAAAGATCGTGCAGGTTCGGCGGACAGTTCCGGCCCGAATGGGCTTATTCCTTATAGCATTCTTGTGGCTGCTCTCCTTTGCGCCGTTGCAAGGGGTGGCTGCTCCTTATGCGGCGATGGTGATCGATGCACGCACCGGCGAGGTGCTGCATTCGCGCAATGCCGACACACGGCTGCATCCGGCTTCGCTGACAAAGATGATGACGCTTTATATTGCGTTCGAAGCGGTGCGGAACGGTGAGATCGATCTGGATACCCAGGTGCGCATCACCAAAAAGGCCGCGTCCGAGCCGCCGTCAAAGCTGGGCTTGCGATCCGGTCAGCGAATTGCATTCCGCTATCTGATCCGTGCCGCGGCGGTTAAATCGGCGAACGACGCAGCTACCGCCATCGGTATTGCGATCAGCGGGTCCGAGGCCGCCTTTGCCCGCCGCATGACCCGTACTGCCAAGGCGATGGGCATGAGCCGCACAACCTTCAAGAACGCGCATGGTTTGACGGAATCAGGCCACCTGTCGACCGCGCGCGATATGACCACTTTGGGCCGTCATCTGCTGTATGATTACCCGCAATACTACAATCTGTTCTCGCGCCAATCGACACATGCGGGGATCAAGACCGTTCCCAACACCAACCGCCGCCTGCTGGCCGCCTATAAGGGCGCTGATGGGATCAAGACAGGCTACACCCGGGCTGCGGGCTTCAATCTTGTGGCCTCGGCCAAGCGCAAAGATGAACGTATCATCGCCACCGTCTTTGGCGGCAAGTCGGGCGCATCGCGCAACGCCAAAGTGGCCGAGCTGTTGGACATGGGCTTCCGCCGCGCCCCGTCTCGGGCACCGATCCGTAAACCGGCGCGCCCGGCCTATGCCGGGAATGCCGGATTGGGCGCGACGGTTGCAGCTCTGACCGGTGCACCAAATTCCAGCCTCCGTCCGGTACTGCGTCCAACGGCAGGGTCTGCAGTACAGGTTGCGGGCACGGTTGCTGCGACAGCGGCCAAGAACGGCGCGCGTATTCAGGACGGTATTGCAGCCGCCATGGCCGCTGCGGATATCCAAACCCCTACCGGCGACACAGCGCGCCCCGCTGCGCGTCCGGATGATCTGGTTCTGGCGTCGACCGATCCGGCCGTGCAGCCGGAACCCGAACCGGAAATTGTCACCCGTCTGTCCACGTCCGGCGGGCACCTGTGGGGCGTCAACGTGGGCCGCTATACCACCCGATACGAGGCGGAAAAGGTTTTGCTGAAAACCGCCCTGTCGGAAATGACCACTCTGGAAGGCACGCTGCGCAAGGTGAACCAAAGCTCGCGCGGCTTTGACGCGACATTCCAGGGCATGACCCGCGAACAGGCCGATTTGGCCTGCCGCAGGCTTCAGGCCCGGAATGTCACCTGTTTCATGATCGGGCCGTCATAAGATCCGACATATACTCTCCTGGATGGATCTGGGCTGCGAGGAAACTCGCAGCCCTTTTTTGTCAGGGCGTTTTAGTCGAACACGTGGCCATGCTGGTATTGTTCGTCCTGCCCGGCGGCGGCTGTCAGGGCCGCCACGTTGTCCTTGGTGAAGAACCCGTCATAGTGGTGGCAGCGTTCGATATATTCCGTGATCAGCAGCGTATTCTTCGAGTGTTTCGAGAAAATCTGCTTGAGGTTCGGATCGTCTTTGCATTCACCCACCACATGGGCCAGAAACGGCACGCCTTTATCCTTGAGCGTATTAACCACGAAATCGACGTTTTTCTCACCGGCGTTGTGATCACCGTCCTGAATTTCGATGGCCATGTGATGCAGGCGACGGCCAAAATTTCGGACGAAATCCTCGGTCGGCATCGGCAGTTGCTCAAATGAATTGATGAAGGAAGGGGTGTTGTTGGCGGTGAAGACCTTGGCGGGCGATTTCTTGTCATCATCCACATTCGGGTTTCGGTTCACGTTGGTCGACGAATTCATGTCAAAGATGTTGTACGCACCCCAGAAGTAATAAGGCACCATGGTCAGAAACTCGAGGATCGCGTCCTCGCGCTCACCAGCCAGAATACGTGTGGCAAGGTGGTCGACCCCCAGCATCAAGGGTGAGATTTTGCTGTCAGAGCCAAAAGCCGCAGCTTGATCCAACTGCGCCTGCTCTGCATCACTCAGCAACACGCGGTCACCCAGACCCAGGCTGTCGGGGTCATTGAAATCCAGTGCGGAATAACCGACCCGGTTGCAAGTGAAATCCGACGGGGTGGTGAACCGGAACCCATCCAGCGTGTAGAACGGGTTTTCGGTATCGCCTTCATATTCAAAGCGGATATTCTGATCCTCAAGCGTCTTGGTGAGGGCCTGCAAGTCGATCGCGCCGTAAATCTCGCCGACATAGCGGGTTTGCGGGGTATTGCGCGCCAGCGGGTACATGCGATTGATGCGGGGAATGAAATCCTCAAAGCTTGGGCTGAGCGGCGCCGTCACGACCAACGCCGGGTAGTCGGCGTGCGAATGCAGGACCGAAAACTTATGCGTTTGCCCCAAATAGGTGGCCGTGTGGCGATAAGGGGTCATCACATACAATTCGATCAGCGTATCGAACAGCGCTGTGGTTTCCACTTGCTGGACAATCGCCCGCATCGGCCCGACCTGATCGGCAACACCAGAGCTGCTGCGCCGCTCATAAATTTTGGGTAGATACTCACCGAAGAAGTCCGAGTTCTTCTTGTCCCCGCGCGGTTCATAAGACATCAAATCGAAAGACATAAATTTCCCTCCTTGCGAGGGCCCAGAGAGCTCCGGACCCGGCGTTGCCTGGATTTCCAATAATCAGAACATGCACTTGCAGGCATGCTAGGGTCAGAAATCCAACTGGGCAACAGTAAGAAGGTGGGGCGCAGACCTTACGCCCGGATGTCTATCGGGTGAATTTTGTCACCTCGACACCACCTGCGATCAGGTTTTCGCGAACGGACCGGGCGATCTGCACCGCGGTCGGCCCATCCCCATGCAGGCAGATCGTGTCGATTGAGGTTTCCAACCGCTTGCCGGATTCGGTGATGATTGCACCTTCGCGGACCATGTTCAGCATGCGTGGTCCTGCCAGTTCGGGGTCGTGGATGACCGCGCCGGGCAGGCTGCGATCAACAAGCGTACCGTCATCGTTATAGGCGCGGTCGGCAAAAATTTCTCCCACCCATTTGCAACCCAATTCGCGCACGGCCTCTTCCTGCTTGGTAACAGCTAGCACCATGACAATAATGTCCGGGTCCACGTCCAGCGCGCCCTGATAACAAGCTCGTGCCATGTCGATATCGACCGAACACATATTGGCCAAAGCACCGTGCAGCTTCAGATGCCGGACCTTCGTACCAACCGCCTTGGCCATGCCCATCGCCGCGCCAAGTTGAAAACGGACCAGATTGCGCAGGGTTTCGTGGGGCACCTTCATATTGCGGCGGCCAAATCCCTGCAGATCGGGAAAGCCGGGATGCGCGCCGATGCCGACATCGTTCTGGGCAGCCGACGTCATCGTTTTCGCCATGACATCGGGATCGCCCGCATGAAAACCACACGCGATATTGGCCGAGGTGATGATCTTCAGCAGGCTTTCATCATCGCCCATATTCCAAGGGCCAAAGCTTTCCCCCATATCGGCATTCAAATCGACGCTGGGCATCGGCAAACTCCTTATTCGGTGCCAGAGATCATTCCGCTGATCAATTGATAGGATAACAGGTCGGGGATGTCGTGCGGATCGCGGACCAAGGGCTCGACCCGCGCGCGCAATCGCGACAGATCGGACAGGTAAGTGGCGTGCAGGGCGACGGCCTCGTCCATGGACACAAATGTAAACTTTATCTGCCCGCCGGCCGGGGTTTGCGCCGCCCGGGGCAGATCGCAGGGCAGGACAGTGGCGATACGAGGGTAACCACCGGTCGTCTGGCACTCGGGCAGCAGGATAAAGGGGTTTCCGGTGCCGGTCATCTGGATGTCGCCCGGGGTGATCACATCTGACAGAATGTTCAATTGACCCTTTGCGGCAAAGCCTTCGCCATCGTTTTCCAATTGCATGCCCATTCGGTTGGCCCGCGCACCGCGCCGAAACGCGGTTTCGGTAAAACGGTCCAGCGTTTCTGGATCGAACAGCGGGGTCTGGAAGCTTGCCAACACGCGCAGGGTGCCCCCGGAAAATCGGTCATCGGGGCGCAGTTTCATACCGGTGTTGCCTGAATAGGGACCGACGGGCAGTCGGTCGCCGGCCTGCACGGCACGCCCGACATTCGCTGTCAGGTGGGCGGAACGTGAACCCAGAAACAGCGGTAATTCAAATCCGCCACCAACATGCAAATAGCCATAGTTGCCCTGATTGGCGGCGCCGATCGTCAGCTTCTGACCTGCCTCCAAAGAGAAAGAGGCATTCCAGACAATCGGGACGCCATCGATACTGGCCTGCATTGGCGCGCCGGTCAGGGCGATGCTGACCGGTTGCGTGGCCTCGAACGTGCCGCCCATTCCCGCCATTTCCAGGGCTGCGCAGTCCGGGCTTTGACCCAGCAGCGCGGCACCCTCATGTAACGCGAGTTGATCTGCCGCCCCTGACCGTGAAAGTCCCTGATCCAGATATCCCGAACGCCCCTGATCCTGAATGGTGCAGGCCGGGCCAATCTGATGTACCAGCAGGCTCATGCCGGGATCTCCTCTCGGGTCGCCCCGCCTAGACCATCATTGGTTTCGCGTATCTGTTCCAGTTCTGCGCGTGAGACCGGCAGAAATTGCATCTCGTCGCCGGGGCGCAGGACAAAGCTCTGTTCGGCTTCGGGACGGAAGCAGCGAAAAGCGGTTTGGCCGACATGTCGCCATCCTGTCGGGTTGGGTCTGGAAAACAGCACAAGTTGCGATATCGCCAGGATCAGCGCTCCTTCCGGCACCATAGGAGTGAGTTTCTTGAGGCGTGGAATGTTGAACTCAGGCCCTAGCGGTCCAAGATATGGTAGGCCGGGCGCAAAGCCGATGGTCAGTACGCGAACACGGGTTTCACTCAGGCGTCGTATGGCTTCGGTTGGTGTCAGCCCAGCTGCCGCTGCGGTTTCGTCCAATTGCGGTGCTAATTCACCTCCGTACACAGTGGGTACCTGCCACAAGCGGCGACCTGCAGGAAGCGGTGCCCGATACCAGTCTTGCTGATGCAGCATCTCTTCGATCCGCCCGTGGATTTCTGTGTGCGGCAGGGCAAGGGGATCGAACCGAACATAGGCCGAGGCCAGAGACGCCGATGTCTCAATTACACCTTCCCATCCAAGAAGGTCGACCGCATTGCGAAATGCAAGCGCCGCCCGGTTCGAGGATTCAGCCATCGTGTCAGCAAACGAGACCAATAGACCGTCCTGACCAACCGTCCGTATGCAAGGAAAGGGATGCGCGTGTGTAGCTGTCATATTACTGTGCGTTTGGCTGTCTCTTTCCGGCGAGGTGACAGTATCCGAGGTTAATGCGCAAGACCCGGCGCGCGCGTTGTGCCTTTTTCAGTGCCCTGTTTGGTGGCGAGTCGGGGAAACGGGCTCAAAATTGGCTCGGATCAGATGATGCGACTCGGTTGGGTCTTGTGGATGTCGGCTAGGAACTCACTATATATAGGGTATGCGGGTGGTTGACCGATTGCTCATGGTGGGGCAACTGCGTGTGCCTACTGCGTGAGCGGTGTATGTGGCTTCGTTGGGTGCATCTTAATCATTTGAAATATAAGTGAAAAAAATCAATCCGCAAAAAAATCACGCAAGATGCAATTTTCCACTTGCGGGTTGTTTGGGTAAACCTTAGAACCCCCTTCACCGGCGCTGCTGAGGCGGTGTTGGGACGCTGGAGACGGCGGAGACGCTCAGGAGAG